>NZ_LT629793.1:644311-1288622 GCF_900105735.1 Pseudomonas yamanorum
CCAATCGGCGTCACGTTGACCAGCATCTGCGGGCGCAAGACACCCAACTGCGCCTGCCACTCATACCCCAGGCTCTGGGCCAGCGCCCGGCCCGCCACTTCATTACGCGCCACAATCACGCCCTTGGCATAACCGCCATCGCGCAACGCACTGGCCACCGCCTTGGCCATACCACCGCTGCCGCGCAGGGCGAAAGTCGAGTCCTTGGGCACTTCGTGCTTGCGCAGCAGTTGCTCGATGGCGATGTAGTCGGTGTTGTAGGCCTTCAAATGCCCATTGGTGTTGACGATGGTATTGATCGACGCAATGGCCCGCGCCGAATCATCCAGCTCGTCCACCAGGGCAATGCACGCCTCCTTGAACGGCATCGACACGCCACACCCACGAATGCCCAACGCACGAATGCCACCGACGGCGCCTGGCAGGTCCTGGCTGCTGAAGGCCTTGTAGTAGAAATTCAGCCCCAACTGCTCGTACAGGTGGTTATGAAAACGCAGGCCAAAGTTCCCGGGGCGCGCCGACAGTGACATGCACAGTTGGGTGTCCTTGTTGGGGTTCATCTGCATCGGTAACTCCTTGAAGCCCTTCCAGAGGCGGTTTCGGATAGACGGAATACCCGCGCCGGCGGGTTGTCGTGGATCATACGCACTGTGCCCGGCCGCTTGTGTAAGCCAACCGATACAGACCTTACACAACCTTTACCTATAGGCCGTGCTGTTTTTTAGAAATACGCTGTCTTAAAAGTATCCCCGCGACAATCCTTGAGTCTATTGATTGCAGACCATGAGCGCTGGGGCTAACCGAGGAATGACCATGATTCGTAAACTCCCCAAGATCGCCTTGCTTATCGGCGCACTCGCTATAGCAGGACAAGCCTCCGCCCACGGTGGTGGTTGGGGTGCTCCGCTTGCACTGGGTGCCGTTGTCGGTGCAGTGGTAGGCGGCTCGATCGTTGCCAGCCAGCAGCAACCGGTCTACGTGCAACAGCCGGTGTATGTCCAGCCGCAGCCGGTGTATGCCGCTCCGCCGCCGGTCTATTACGCTCCGCCACCGCCGGTGTATGTGCAGCAACGGGTTTATTACCGCCCGGCACCGGTCTATTACGGCCCACCGCGGGGCTACTACGGCCATCCACACGGCTATTATGGTCGCGGTTGGTAAGCATGAACTGACACACCTGAACAGGCTCCGCCCTAAAAGCGGGGCCTTTTTTTGGCCTGTTGGTCTGAATAAATCTCGCCAAGGTCGTAATAAGGACAATGGCTGTGGCCAAATCCCACATCATTGATCTCAATTGACGCTTGCCCGAACCGGGTCTGCGCTGTCATGTTTGTGTCTTAAAAGGCCTCCACTATCAACACTGTCCAGTCAATAACAACAAGGACGATTGACCATGCCCACGCAAAACCCCCATCGCACCGCCGGCCTCTGCACCTCAAGCAAGGTCTATAGCGTACTGACCGAACTCAAGGCCCTGGAAGGCCATCGCAACGCCAAGTTCCTGTCCTTGCTGACGGAAAACCTGGTGCGCAAGGGTCTGCTCAGTGAACAGGAAGTGGTGCACATGCTCGACCAGGTTGTCGACTGATTGATCGCTCGATAACAGTGATGTCGACTATCGAGCGGGTTAATTTTCACTTAAGGCCTGCACACCGTAATGTCACCTCCATAGCGTCTTGGAGGTCATCATGCCCACTATTCAAATCATGTCCGTTATCGGCAGTGCCGTTCCCGCCCCTCTCCGGGAGCTGGGTTTGCTCGCCTGCTGGTACCTGGTACGCGATGGCGAACCCATCAGCGGCCCACTCACCTCGTTGCCAGCCGCCCAGGCCCTGTCGGTCAGGATGGCCCATTGTTTTCATGCCTAAGGCAATTGAACCCGCGGTTTGGTTTCGACAAACAGCGCCCAGCTGGACATGAACAACGCAGCAATCAACGGGCCGATGACAAACCCGTTCAGGCCAAAGATCGACAGGCCGCCCAAGGTTGAGATAAGGATCAGGTAATCCGGCATACGGGTGTCCTTGCCCACCAGGATGGGCCTCAACACATTGTCCACCAGCCCGATCACAAACACCCCGAACAGCGCCAGCACCACGCCTTGCCAGGTCGACCCGCTGAGCAGGAAATACGCCGCCACCGGCCCCCACACAATCCCCGCGCCCACCGCCGGCAGCAGCGACAGAAACGCCATCAATACCGCCCAGAGCAACGCGCTGGGAATGTCCAGAAACCAGAAGATCAAACCACCCAACGCCCCTTGCGTGACCGCCACCAGCACGTTGCCTTTCACCGTGGCCCGCACCACCCGGTTGAACTTCAATTGCAGGCGACGCTTCTGCGGTTCGGCCAGCGGCACTGCGGTGCGCACCTTGCGTACCAGCTCCGGACCGTCGCGCAGCAGGAAGTACAGCAAGTACAGCATGATGAAAAAGCTCACCAGGAAATCAAACGTGCCCTGGCCGAAGCTGAACGCCTGGGTCGCAAAAAACTGGCTGCCCTGCATCGCGCTCTTGACGATCTTCTCCCGCAGGCCTTCCAGGTTACCCATGCCGAAGCGGTCCAGCAGATGCTGGAAATACGGTGGCAGGAAATTCTTGAACTGCTCGATGTAACCGGCAACGTCGAGCTTGCCGCTCTCGACGTTCTTGTAAAGCGTCGCGCCCTCCTGCACCAGCAAGGCACTGGTGATGATCACCGGCAAAATCGCGATCACCAGGCACACCGTCAGGGTTGCCAGGGAGGTGAAGTTGCGGTTCCAGCCAAAACGTTGCTGGAAGCGCCGTTGCATGGGCGCAAAGATGATCCCCAGGATCACCGCCCAGAACACCGCGCCGTAGAACGGCAGCAAAATCCAGATAAACGCGATGGTCACCAGGGCGAGCAGTAACAGCAGGGTTTTGAATTGCAAGTTGGTTTGGTTCATGTCCGATCCATGTCTAAAACACCAGACGCTCATGTGCGCCTTGATGTTTAGTCCGCTGCAAATCCCGCGAGTGCCCTACTTATTAGACCTGGATCAATAAACCCCGTGCTCGCCCCGGCTACCCTGCCGCCCTTTTGCGACCCGAACCCATGCCTCCCGTTATCGCCCCCGAACTGCTCGCCCCCGCCGGCACCCTGAAAAACATGCGTTACGCCTTTGCCTACGGCGCCGATGCCGTCTACGCCGGGCAACCGCGCTACAGCCTACGGGTGCGCAATAACGAGTTCGACCACGCCAACCTCGCCCTCGGCATCCAGGAAGCCCAGGCCCAGGGCAAGCGGTTCTACGTGGTGGTCAATATCGCGCCCCACAACGCCAAGCTGAAAACCTTCCTCAAGGACCTCGCCCCGGTGATCGCCATGGGCCCGGACGCGCTGATCATGTCCGACCCGGGCCTGATCATGCTGGTACGCCGGCACTTCCCGCACATGCCGATCCACCTGTCGGTACAGGCCAATACGGTGAACTGGGCCAGCGTCGAGTTCTGGCAGGCCCAAGGCATCTGCCGGATCATCCTGTCCCGGGAGCTGTCGCTGGAGGAGATCGAGGAAATCCGCCAGCACGTCCCCGCCATGGAGCTGGAAGTGTTTGTGCACGGCGCGCTGTGCATGGCCTATTCCGGGCGCTGCCTGCTGTCGGGCTACATGAACAAACGCGACGCCAACCAAGGCACCTGCACCAACGCCTGCCGCTGGAAATACCAGGCCACACCTGCGGTGGAAAACGCCGTTGGCGACATCGTTCAGCAGTACGCGCCCGAGCCGACCCTGGGCCTCGGCGCGCCCACTGACCAGGTGTTCCTGTTGCAGGAGGCCAACCGCCCTGACGAGCAGATGCCCGCCTTCGAAGACGAGCACGGCACCTACATCATGAACGCCAAGGACCTGCGAGCGGTGCAGCACGTCGAGCGGCTGACGCGCATGGGCGTGCATTCGCTGAAGATCGAAGGCCGCACCAAATCCCACTTCTACTGCGCCCGCACCACCCAGGTGTATCGCCAGGCCATCGACGACGCAGTGGCCGGGCGCGACTTTGACCGGGGTTTGATGACCAACCTCGAATCCCTGGCCCAGCGCGGCTACACCGAAGGTTTCCTGCGCCGACACGTGCATGATGAATACCAGAACTACCAAAACGGCAGCTCGGTGTCTGAACGTCAGCAGTTCGTCGGCGAGCTGACCGGTGAACGGCGCGGTGAGCTGGCCGAGGTCAAGGTGAAGAACCGGTTTGCCGTGGGCAATCACCTGGAACTGATGACCCCAACGGGGAATTTCCACTTTGACCTGGCCACGCTGCACAACGCCAAGGGCGAGGCTATCGAGGTGGCGCCGGGCGACGGCCATACGGTGTATCTGCCGATCCCGGCGGAAATGGACCTGAGATTCGGGCTTTTGATGCGGGATGTTTAAGCATTAGCACAGTAGAATTGGCGGTTATGCGTACCGCCACCCTGTCTTGAGCGGTCACCCTCTTTTTTACGGAGATCGCCTTGCGTCTGTTTCACACCTCCGACTGGCACCTTGGGCAAAACCTGCACGGCCAGGAACGCGACTTCGAACACGCCTGCTTCCTCGACTGGCTGCTGGGCCAGTTGGGCCTGCATCGCCCGGATGTGCTGCTGATCGCCGGCGATATTTTCGACACGGTCAACCCGCCGCTCAAGGCCCAGGAGCGGCTGTATGACTTCATCATCAGCGCCCACGAGCAAAACCCCGCACTGACCATCGTGATGATCGCCGGCAACCACGACTCCGGCTCGCGCATCGAACTGCCGGCGCCGTTGATGCGCCGCCTGCGTACCCACGCCCTGGGCCGGGTGCTGTGGCTGGATGACGGGCAATTGGATGTCGAACGCCTGCTGATTCCGTTGCCCAGTGCCGACGGTGAAATCGCCGGCTGGTGCCTGGCCCTGCCCTTCCTGCGCCCGGCCGAAGTGACCGGCGCGCAATTGGGGGACGATTACCTGCGGGGCATCGGCCAGGTTCATGAATGGCTCATCGCCGCTGCCAACGCCAAGCGCCAACCGGGCCAGGCACTGGTTGCCATCAGCCATGCGCACATGGCCGGCGGTTCGGTGTCGGAAGATTCCGAGCGCAGCCTGATCATCGGCAATGCCGAAGCGCTGCCCGCCAGCCTGTTTGATGCCAGCGTCAGCTACGTGGCCCTCGGCCATTTGCACAAACCCCAGCGGGTGAATGGCGAGGAGCGTATTCGCTACTGCGGCTCGCCGATTCCACTGTCGTTTTCGGAAATCGGCTACCAGCACCAGATCCTC
This sequence comes from Pseudomonas yamanorum, assembly GCF_900105735.1. NCBI lineage: Bacteria > Pseudomonadati > Pseudomonadota > Gammaproteobacteria > Pseudomonadales > Pseudomonadaceae > Pseudomonas > Pseudomonas yamanorum. The sequence continues at coordinate 649,573 of NZ_LT629793.1, forward strand.
GATGTGCAACTGGACGGCGAAACCCTGGTCAGCGTCGAATCCCGCCTGATCCCGCGCTCGGTCAACTTGCAACGTCTGGAAGCCGCCCCCCTGGCCGACATCCTCAAGCAACTGGCCGAGCTGCCCGACATTGACCTGCTGGCCGAAACCCAGCGCCAACCGTGGCTGGAAGTGCGGGTGCGCCTCGACGAACCGCAACCCGACCTGCGCCAGCAAGTGGAAAACGCCCTGCAAGGCAAGGCCGTGCGCCTGGTGCGCATCGCCGCTGAATACGCAGGCAGCGGAGGCCGTGAAGACAGCCAGGAAGACCGCCTGATCGAACTCGACCAGCTCACGCCCCAGGAATTGTTCAGCCGCGCCTGGCAGGAAAGTTACGGCAGTGAAGTGGACGAACAGACCCTGAAGGACTTCGCCGTGCTGCTCCAGGAAGTGCAACAGGAGGGCGAACAGCCATGAAGATCCTCGCCATTCGCCTGAAAAACCTTGCCTCCCTGGCCGGGCCGTTTGAAATCGACTTTACCGCCGAGCCCTTGGCCAGTGCCGGGCTGTTCGCGATTACCGGGCCCACGGGTGCCGGTAAAAGTACCTTGCTTGATGCACTGTGCCTGGCGCTGTTTGGCGCCGTGCCACGCCTGGGGGATACCGGCCAGGCAAAAATGCCGGATGCCGACACCGATATTTCCATCGGTGACCCACGCACCCTGATTCGCCGGGGCACTGGCGGCGGTTATGCCGAAGTGGATTTTGTCGGCGTCAGCGGCCGTCGCTACCGCGCCCGCTGGGAAGCCAACCGCGCCCGGGACAAGGCCAGCGGCAAGCTGCAAGCCAGCCGGCAAAGCTTGATCGACCTGGACAGCGAGCAACTGCTGGCCAGCCAGAAAACCGAATACAAGACCCAGCTGGAACTGGCCCTGGGCCTGAACTTCGAGCAGTTCACCCGCGCGGTATTGCTCGCGCAAAGTGAATTCAGCGCCTTCCTCAAAGCCAACGACAATGAGCGCAGCGAACTGCTGGAAAAGCTCACCGACACTGCGCTCTACACCCAACTCGGTCGCCGCGCCTTCGACAAGGCCAAGGATGCACGGGACGCCCACAAACACCTGCAAGACCAGGCCACCGGCGTCACCCCGCTGGCCCCTGAAGCCCGCGCCGAGCTGGACGAACAACTGACTGCCGCCCAGCAGCAGCTCAAGACCCAGCAGGCGCAGCTCAAGCAGCTTGAGCTGCAGCACACCTGGCTCAAGGAACTGCGGGAATGGCAGGAGCGCCAACAAGGCGCGGTCGAGCAACTGCAGCAGGCCCAGCAACACTGGGAAAGCCTGGGCCCACAACGCCTGGACCTCAGCCGCCTGGAGCAACTGGCACCGCAACGTCATCACTTCACGCGTCAGGCTGAACTGACCACGCAGTTGCAGCCCCTCGCCGCGCAGATCCAGCAGCACCTTGAGCAACAAACCGTGCTGCACACCCGCCAGACCCAACTGCAACAGCAGCAGGCTGAGGTGCAAACCGCTCTCGCTCAGGCCCTGAAACAACAAGCCGATGCGGTGCCCCTGCTGCGTCAGGCTTTCGAGGAACAAACCACCCTCGCCCACTTGACCCGTGAACTGGCCAGGCGCAGCGAAGAAAAACAGCTGGGCGAAGCCGCCTGCGTGGAAGGCCAGGCGGCGTTGACCGGCTTGCTCGACAAGCAAAAACTCGTCGCCGAGCGCCTGCACCGGCTGGCCGCAGAACTTGAGCGCAGTGCCGCACTTGCCCCCTTGAGCGATGCATGGAACGCCTACCGTGACCGCTTGCAACAGCTGATGCTGATCGGCAATCGCCTCAATAAAGGCCAGGCTGAACTGCCGCAGTTGGAAGAGCGCGCCACCCGCCTCGGTGAAAAGTGGACCGAGCAACGCGCAGCCCTGGACTTGCTGTACCACGAAGCCGGCGCCGAACCCCATGCGGTGGCCGAGCAGATCCAGTTGCTGGGCAGCCTGCTCCAGGACAACCGCAAGCAACATCGCGCGTTTGAAGACCTGGCGCGGCTGTGGGACAGCCATCAGCAACTGGATAGCCAGAGCCAGGCCCTGACGCAAAAGCAAACCCTCGCCCAGCAACAACGCGAACTGTTGAACCAGAGCGGCCTGCAAGCCAAGGCCGAGCTGGCCGTCGCCGAGCAGACCCTGACCGTCACCAAGCAACTGCTGGAGCGCCAGCGTTTGGCCCGCAGTGCCAGTGTCGAGGAATTGCGCGGCCAGCTTCAGGATGATCAACCATGCCCGGTCTGCGGCAGCGTCGAGCACCCGTATCACCAGCCCGAAGCAATGCTGCAAAGCCTGACTCGCCACGACGAAAGCGAAGAAGCCAACGCGCAGCAAGCCGTGGATGTGCTCAAGGAGAAACTCACCGAGCTACGCGGCGAAGTGGGCGGCCTGATCGCCCAGCAAAAGGAATTCCTGCAACAACAGGAGCAACTCGCCGGCCAGTTGCAGGCCTTGCTGCCAAGCCTTGAAGCCCATCCTCTGTCCGCCTCGCTGTTCAACCAGGACGTGGCCAAGCGTGATGCCTGGCTCGCCCAGCAACTGAGCCAACTGAGCCAGAGCCTCACCCAGGATGAACAACGCCAAGGCGCCCTGCTCAACCTGCAACAAAACGCCGGGCGTATGCAGCAACAACTGCAAGCCGCTCAGGACGCCAGCCAACAGGCGCGCCAGTTACTGATTGACCAGCAACGGGAACTGTCCAACGACCGCGAACGCCTGGACGAAGAACTCAACGCCTTCGCCAGCCTGTTGCCGAGCGAGACCCTCGACGGCCTGCGCAGCGAGCCGGCGGCGACCTTCATGCTGCTCGACCAGCAGGTCAGCCAACGCCTGGAACAGCTCGATAACCAAAAGGAAGAATTGGCCGAGCAGCTGCAGCGTCAGCAAGCCATCGAGAAAGAACAGGACCGCCAGCAACATCGCCAGCAGCAGTTGGAGACCTTGCAAAAACAGCTCGCCGAGCAAAGCGCCCTGCAACACGCCGCCGAGGAGAAACTCGCCGGCCTGCTGGGCGAAAACCCCAGCGCCGAGCACTGGCAGCAGCAACTGGACAAGGCCGTCGACCAGGCGCGCCAGCATGAGTCCGAGGCCAACCAGCAGTTGCAGGACACCCGCAACCAGTTGATCCAAGTGGCAGCCGACCTCAAGTCGCTGCAAGAGCGCCAACAGTCTCTGGAAACCGAACACGCGGCCCTCACTACGCGCCTCAGCGACTGGCGCGCCTTGCACCCGGAACTCGATGACGAAGGCCTGGCCCGCTTGGTGGCCTTCGATGAGCCGCAGGTGGTTGAGTTACGCCAGCAGCTGCAACACGGCGAAAAAGCCGTCGAACAAGCCAAGGTGTTGCTGCAAGAACGCGAACAGCGGCTCAAGGATCACCAGGCGTTGCACAATGGCAACCTTGAAGCTGAGCAACTGGACAGCGCCCTGGCCGAACTCAATGCCGCGCTGGTCATTGGCGAAAAACACTGCGCCGAACTGCGCGCCCAACAGGCCGACGACCAGCGCCGCCAGGATGCCAACCAGGCCTTGGCGGCGGAGATCGCCAAGGCTTACGAGGAATGGCAGCGCTGGGCACGCCTGAATGCGCTGATCGGTTCGGCCACTGGCGATACCTTCCGCAAGATCGCCCAGGCCTACAACCTCGACCTGCTGGTGCACCACGCCAACGTGCAACTGCGCCAACTGGTGCGCCGCTACCGCCTCAAACGCGGCGGCAGTATGCTCGGCCTGCTGGTGCTCGACACGGAGATGGGCGACGAACTGCGCTCGGTGCATTCGTTGTCGGGGGGCGAGACATTCCTCGTCTCGCTGGCCCTGGCCTTGGGCCTGGCGTCGATGGCGTCGAGTACGCTGAAGATCGAGTCGCTGTTTATCGACGAGGGCTTTGGCAGCCTCGATCCCGAGTCGCTGCAACTGGCGATGGATGCCCTCGACGGCTTGCAGGCCCAGGGCCGCAAGGTGGCGGTGATTTCCCATGTGCAGGAAATGCACGAGCGGATTCCGGTGCAGATTCAGGTCAAGCGCCAAGGCAATGGCTTGAGCACCCTGGAGGTCAAGTGAGCGAGGGGGTGTTGTATTCGTTCCGCCGCTGCCCGTATGCGATGCGGGCGCGGATGGCCCTGCGGTATTCGGGGGCGGCGGTGCAGATCATCGAGGTCAGCCTCAAGGCCAAGCCGGCTGAGATGCTGGCGTTGTCACCCAAAGGCACGGTGCCGGTGCTGAGCGTGGATGGCCGGGTGGTCGATGAAAGCCTGGCGATCATGCGCTGGGCCCTGGCGCAGAACGACCCTGAGGGTTGGTTGCTTGAGGATGATGGAGCGACGCAGGCGCTGATTGAAGAGAATGATCAGGGCTTCAAATATCAATTGGATCGATACAAGTATGCCGAGCGCTATCCGGAGCAGCCGATGGAGCATTATCGGGCCGAGGGTGAGGTGTTTTTGTCGAAGCTGGAGGGGTTGCTGGCGCAGCGGGAGTATTTGCTGGCCGGGCACTTGAGCCTGGCGGATGTGGCACTGGCACCGTTTGTGCGGCAGTTTGCGCATGTGGATCGGGAGTGGTTTGGACGGGCTCCCTATCCGCGGTTGCAGGCTTGGTTGCAGCGGTTTCTGGAGTCGCCGTTATTCATCGCCATAATGGCAAAACCCTGAGACTCAACACTATTAATGTGGGAGCTGACTTGCCTGCGATAGCGGTGCATCAGTCGACAAATCTGTTACTGATAAACCCCTATCGCAGGCAAGCCAGCTCCCACATTTGATCTTCAGCGTTTGATGAAACTAACGCTCAGTTCTGGATTTTGTGGTCCAGCGCTGCGTAGAAGTTGGCGCTTTGTTGCAGGTACTTCTGGGTGTAGGCGCTGGTGCTGGTTTTTTTGCTGCTGATTTCAACGCTGGCCGCAGCTGGCAATGCAACGGTGGCGGAAACAGCGGAAGCGGCGATGATCGAGAAGAGATTGAAGTTCATGTCGGTAACCCTTGTGTTCGGTTGGCTGAGTGGCCTGTGTTGGCCTTGGAACCAAACTTACGCCCGAGGGGTTAGCCTTAGAAATTCATTGAAACACTAGCCGCTATTAATACGATTAATACAACCAGTCAGGCCCCGCAATGCGGGGCCTGTGGCTTATTGTCGCGGCAAGAACTTGAGGTCGCTGGGAGCATCAATCGCCAATTTCCGCACGGTTTTGCCCAAAAGACCGGTCTTGGGGTCGCGCTCGACGACCACAATCTCGTTGCTCTTCTGGTTGGCGATCAGCAGAAACTTGCCGCTGGGGTCCAGGGCAAACTCCCGGGGATGGTCACCTTCCACCGAGCGGCGCTGGATCTCTTTCAACTGCGCAGTTCCCGGGTCGATGGCAAACACCAGCATCTGGTTGGCGGTGCCACGGTTGCTGACGTAGAGGAACTTGCCGTCGCTTGAGACATGCAGCGCGGCGCCGGCCTTGTCGGACACCGGCTGGCCGTCCGCAAAGTTGACCAGTTGCTTCTGGGTCAGCTTGCCATCGTTGTAGTCGAACACTGCCACTTGCGCGCTCATCTCAGTGGTCAGCCAGGCGTGCTTGCCGTCTGCGGTGAACAGCAAGTGCCGTGGGCCACTGCCCGGTGGCAATTGCACAAACGCAGGATCGGCCGGGGTCAGCGGCAATTCATGGTTGGCCTTGGGATCGTAGTGGTAGGCAAAGATCTTGTCCGCCCCCAGGTCCTGGACAAACACGTACTTGCCGTCTGGCGAAGACACCACCGAATGCACGTGATTGGACGCCTGACGCTCCGGGTTGACCCGGCTGGCCGGATGCCCACTCAACTGCACCGGCGGCGACAGCTTGCCTTCGGCGTCTACCGGCAACACCGCGAGGCTGCCGCCCGGGTCTTCCAGTACGGAATAGTTGGCCACGAACAGGTAGCGCCCATCACTGGCCAGGCTGGAATGGGTCGGCTCGTTGCCCAGGCTCTGCACCTGGTTGATCAGGGTCAGCTGATGGTTTTTCGGGTCGATACTGTAGCTGCTGACGCGCCCCACCGGGTCTTTTTGGCCTGGGCCGTTTTCATTGACCACAAACAGGTGCTTCTGGTCTTTGGACAGGGTCAGCCACGACGGGTTGGCCGCCTTGGCAGCGAGCACTGGCTGGCCGTTGAACTGCCCGGTACGGCTGTCGAACTGCAAGCGGTAGATACCTTCACTGGTGCCGGCGGTGTAGCTGCCCACCAGTAACTCATAGGTGTCCACCGGCGCGGCCTGGACCGACATTGCGCCTACGCTGCCGGCCATCAGCAGGGGCCAGAATTTACGCATCATCATCCGCTTCATCCTCGTCATTATTGTTGCCGGTGACGCCGCTCATGCAGACCAGGCGGTGTTCGCCCGAGTCACCGGTAAGGGTCCAGCTTTGCAGGGTTTGATCAAAGGTCGCCGCCTTGACTTGCTCCAGGCTGAAACTCCAGCGCTTCTCGGCACGACCGTCCATGCAGATGATCAGTAACTTCTGGTCATCCAGGCTGAAATCGAAAGTGTGCAGGCCATCGATTTCGACCATCTGGCAGTCTTCAAAAGCGTTGAGCAAGGTAGCGGTGTCGGCAGTCATAACCATCAATCATCAAGGGGAAAGACCTCATGATAGGTCAAATCGTTGCATCGGCCTAAGCCCGCGCAAAGCAAAACGCCGTGGCACAGGCCACGGCGTTTTGACGAACAGCGTTGGATCAGTGAGCGAACAGCGAATTGCCCTTCTGCCCCGCCAGCTTCTCGGGTTTGATCAGGAAGCGTGCCAGCGCCGGCAGCAGCCACAGCGCGCCGAACATGTTCCACAGCAGCATGAAGGTCAGCATCAAGCCCATGTCGGCCTGGAACTTGATGGCCGAGAAGATCCACGTGGCCACACCGATGGCCAGGCACAGGCCGGTGAACAGCACGGCTTTACCGGTGGACTTGAGGGTCTGGTAATAGGCTTCCTGCAACGGCAGGCCGGCCCGCAGGAAACTCTCCAGGCGGCTGTAAATGTAGATGCCGTAGTCCACGCCAATCCCCACGCCCAGGGCCACCACCGGCAAGGTCGCAACCTTGACGCCGATGCCCATGAACGCCATCAGTGCGTTGCCCAGCACTGAGGTCAGCACCAGCGGCAACACGATGCACAGGGTCGCCGCCCAGGAGCGGAAGGTGATCATGCACATGGTGGCCACGCACAGGTACACCAGGATCAGGATGGTCAGCTCGGACTCCTTGATCACCTCGTTGGTGGCGGCTTCGATCCCGGCGTTACCGGCGGCGAGAATGAATTCCAGGCCGTCCTTGTTGTTCTCCTTGGCGAAGTCCTGCACCGCATGCACCGCGCGGTCGAGGGTTTCGGCCTTGTGGTCGTTGAGGAACACCAGTACCGGCGCCAGGGAGCAATTGTTGTTGTACAGGCCATCGGCACGGGCGATGGAGTTGTTCAGCACGTCAGGGTTACGGGACAGGGTTTCCCATTTCAGGTTGCCCTCGTTCATGCCCTTGATCATCTGCTTGGACACGGTCACCAGCGAGATGGCCGACTGTACGCCCTCAGTGTTCTGCATCTTCCACATCAACTGGTCGATGGGCGCCATGGCTTCATAACGCGAGCAGCCTTCCGGCGGCGTCTTGACCATCACCACCAGCACGTCGGAGCTGGTGGAGTAGTTGTTGATGATGAAGTTGTTGTCCTTGTTGTAGCGCGAGTCCGGGCGCAGCTCCGGTGCGCCCTGGTCGAGGTCGCCGATCTTCAGATTCTGGCTGTACCAGAGGCCGCCACCGAAGGCGACCAGTGCCAACGCAATCGACACCGGCGCGACTTTGGGGCTGGCGAATTTCGACAGCAGGCGCCAGAACGGGTGTTCGCGGTGTGCATCTTTCTTGCTGCGCTCGATGGCGCGTTTGCTGATGCCCACGTAGGAGATCGCCACCGGCAGCAGGATCAGGTTGGTGAATACAATGACCGCCACACCGACCGAGGCGCCGATGGCCAGTTCACGGATCACGCCGATGTCGATGATCAGCAGGGTGATAAAGCCGACCGCATCGGCAAGGATCGCGATCATTCCCGGCAGGAACAACTGGCGGAACGTACGCCGGGCGGCGGTCAGGGCGTTGTCGGCATCACTGGATTGCAGGGCGATCCCATTGATCTTCTGTACACCGTGGGAAATACCGATGGCGAAGATCAGGAACGGCACCAGCATCGAGTAGGGATCGAGCCCGAAACCCAGGGCATGCATCAACCCAAGCTGCCAGATAACCGCCACCAGCGTGGTGCTCAACACCGCGACGGTACTGCGCAGGCAGTTGGTAAACCACAGCAGCAGCACCAGGGTGATGACGAAGGCGATACCGAAGAACATCACCACCATCACCAGGCCGTCGATCAGGTCGCCGACCTTCTTGGCAAACCCGACGATGTGGATCTTGACGTTGGGGTTCTGGGCTTCGAACTTGTCGCGGATCTTGTCTTCGAGTTCATGGGAGAACTTGCGATAGTCCAAGGCCAGCAGCTTGCCCTGGTCTTGCGGGTCCGGGTAGGACTCCAGCAGCGGGATGTCGACGATGCTCGATTTGAAATCGTTGGCCACCAGCCGCCCGACCTGCCCGGACTTGAGCACGTTGTTGCGCAACTGGTCGAGGCTTTCCGGCGAGCCGTTGTAGCTCTGGGGGATCACTTCACCGCCGGCAAAGCCCTCTTCGGTGACTTCGGTCCAGCGCACGCTGGGGCTCCACAGGGACTTGAGCCCTGAGCGGTCGACGCCGGAGATGTAGAACACCTCGTCGTTGATCTGGCGCAGGGTCTCCATGTACTCCTTCGTGAAGATGTCACCGTCCTTGGCCTCCACCGAGATGCGCACCGTGTTGCCCAGGTTCGCCAGGTCATTGCGGTGCTCCATCATCTTCTCGATGAAGGGGTGCTTGAGGGGGATCATTTTTTCGAAGCTGGTGGACGGGCGAATCAACGTCGCCTGCCAGAACAGGAAAATACTCACCAGCAGGCAGATCGTGATCACTGCCGGGCGGTTATTGAAAATCAGGCGCTCGAGAAACGTGGCCTTGTCGTTGTGATGACTGCTCATGGTGTCCCCGCCTTCTTATTGTTTTGTCGGCTCGGCGCCAGTTGGACTGGCCACGCGAACGCCGCCCTGCCCCGCCAGAATCAAGTTGCCGTTGCCCGCCGCCGTGACCGCCGACAGAGAAATGCGGTCCGGGCGATTGAATACGCTGAAGGTCAGGCCGTCGTCGTGGCTGACTACCACGCTGCCGCCGTTGCCCACCACCACGATGGAGCCGTCGTCCAGCAGGGTCGCCCCCGACAAGCCGAACTCCAGCGCGCCACGGGTGGCATTCAGCTCCACCGGTTCCCAGGTGCTGCCAAAATCCGTGGAGCGAAACAGGTTGCCGCGCAGGCCGTAGGCCAACAGGGTCTGCGCCTGGGCGGTGCCGATCACGCCGAACAGCGAGCCCTCGTAGGGGCCTTCGAGTTTTTCCCAGGTTTGCCCCTCGTCATGGGAGCGGAACATGCTGCCCTGCTCGCCGACGATAAACAGCCCGGCGTCTTTCACCTGGGCGATGGCGTTGAGGTGGAATTGGTCTTCGTTGTCGAGGCGGTCGCTGACGTCATCCCAGGTCTTGCCGCCGTCGGTGGTTTCGATCAGTGCACCGTAGGCGCCCACGGCAAAGCCGTTGCTGGCGTCCTTGAACCAGACGTCGAGCAGCGGCGCTTCGCGCTTCAAGTCCTGGAATTGTTGCGTCCAGGTCACGCCGCCATCGGTAGTGGCGAGGATCTGTGCGTCATGGCCCACCGCCCAGCCGTGTTGGTCGTCGGCGAAAAATACGGCGGTCAGCAGTTGCCGGGTGGGGACTTTGGCCTGAGTCCAGGTGGTGCCCTGGTCGTCGGAATAGAGGATGTGCCCGCGATCACCGACCGCGACCAGGCGTTTGCCTGCGTGCACCACGTCGATCATCAGGCTTTTGGCCGCCTTGGGGGATTCAATGGCAAACACCGCTGCGGCGGTGGTTTCAGTGGCGGCGTGGGCCGGTGTCGACAACGCGACAACCCCCAGCAACGAGAGCGCTGTGGCCAACAATGCGACCCTGCGCGTGGCCTTCGGGCGGAAAAACACCACACCCATGACAGGCTCACTCATAGACCTTTCTCCCATTTATTATTGTTAGGTCGTCTTGCCGTGGGGAGCCCTGAAACCTGCAATCTAGAGCGCCTTGAGCAAGCTGGGCCATCCTAGCGGGCTTTGGAATCGTCTGACAATCGGCGCTACGTTATGTTTTGTTAACTGGAGGGGGTTTGAGCCAGTGCTGAATGTAGCGCTATCAGCAGCGGTGATCGTAGAGGGGGGCTCCCTCGCCACAGGGTGAATGGGGAGCCCTGAAATGAATTTTTATTCTATGTGTTGAGTTTTGGGAATATTTATTCCATAAATAGCCCTCTCAAAACAATAATTCGAAGGAACCCGGCTATGCGCGAACTCGGAATTGGCCTGATTGGCACAGGCTTTATGGGGCGTGCCCACGCTCTGGCATTCAATAACGCACGGGCGGTGTTTGAACTGCCGGTGAAGCTCACACTGGCCGCCCTGGCCGATGCCGATACCGAACGCGCGACACGCTGCGCCGCGGACTGGGGGTTTGCCCAGGCCCATGGCGACTGGCAGCAGTTGATCGACGATCCCAAGGTCGATGTCGTCGCCATCACGACCCCTAACCATTTGCACTTCCCGATGGCCATGGCTGCGCTGGCGGCGGGCAAGGCGGTGTATTGCGAGAAGCCGCTGGCGGTGAGCCTGGAGCAGGCGGCCGCCATGCGTGACGCGGCGAGCAAGGCCGGGGTGGTGACGCGGGTGGGTTATAACTATCAGCACAACCCGATGATTGGTTTGGCCCGGCAGTTGATCGCCAGTGGTGAGTTGGGAGAGATCATCAGTTTTCAGGGGGAATTCAGCGAGGATTTCATGGCGGATGCATCGTCGCCGTGGTCGTGGCGCTGTGAGGTGGGGCATGCCGGCGGTGCCTTGGCGGACTTGGGCAGTCACTTGCTGTCCATGGCGCGGTATTTGGTGGGGGATGTGCTGAGTGTGTGCGCCGATACGCAGACGGTGCATGGGCAGCGGCCTGCTACGGCGGGGAGTGAAGCACTGCGGGACATTGCGGTGGATGATCAGGTGCATGCGTTATTGCGGTTTGCCAATGGTGCGCGGGGGACGGTGAGCAGCAGTTGGCTGAAGCATGGGTATAAGAATCACCTGAGCTTTGAAATCAGTGGCACCCGGGGCACGTTGTTGTTTGATCAGGAGCGGTTGAATGAATTGCAGCTGTTTCGGGTTGGGCAGGAGGGGTTTCAGCGGCTGCTGGCGGGGCCTTCGCTGCCCGGGTATGCGGCGTTCAGCCCGGCACCGGGGCATCAGTTGGGGTACAACGAGTTGAAGACGCTGGAGGTGCATGAGTTGGTGATGGCGTTGGCTGGCAAGGGCAGCGACGGGACGGATTTTGCGGCGGCTTGGGAGGTTGAGCGGTTGGCGACGGCGATTCGGGTGGCGGCTCGGGAAGAGCGGTGGGTCAAGCTGAATGAGGTTTGAAGGATAGAGGAGGTCAAATGTGGGAGCCGGGCTTGCCCGCGATAGCGGTGTGTCAGTCAGCATATTCGGTGACTGATACACCGCTATCGCAGGCAAGCCAGCTCCCACAGAAGCCAGCTCCCACATTTGATTTTTGTCAGCTTTGAGTTTTGCGCATGAGGCGGTAGGCCGCCGGGATGACGAAGAGGGAGAGCAAGGGTGCTGTGAGCATGCCGCCAATCATGGGCGCGGCAATCCGGCTCATGACTTCGCTGCCGGTGCCTCCACCTAAAAGGATCGGTAACAAGCCTGCGATGATCACGGCCACGGTCATCGCCTTGGGCCGCACGCGTAATACGGCACCTTCGGTGATGGCTTCCAGCAAGGCCTGGTCCCCTCCTCCCTGGCGTTCGGCCCAGGCATTTTTCAAATACAGCAGCATGATCACGCCGAACTCCGCCGACACCCCCGCCAACGCGATAAATCCAACACCCGTAGCCACCGACAGGTTGAAGCCCAGCCAGTACAGCAACCACACCCCACCCGTCAGTGCGAACGGCAACGTGGCGAGGATCAGCAGCGCCTCATCCACCCGCCGGAACGTCAGGTACAGCAGCACGAAGATGATCAGCAAGGTCGCTGGCACTACCAGCTTCAGGCGTTCATTGGCCCGCTCCAGGAACTCGAACTGCCCCGAGTAGCTGAGACTCATGCCCGGTTGCAACTGCACCTGCTGGTTGATCGCCTCGCGCAAATCCTTCACCACCGACGCCAAATCACGGTCCCGCACGTCGATGTACACCCAGCCGGAAGGTCGGGCGTTTTCGCTTTTGAGCATCGGCGGGCCTTCGGTAACCTTGATGCTGGCCACGGTGCCCAAGGTGATCTGGCTGCCCGACGGCGTATAGATCGGCAGGTTGCTCAAGGCACTCACCGAATCGCGCCACTCCTTCGGGTAGCGCAGGTTGATGGGGAAACGCGCCAGCCCTTCGACCGTCTCGCCGATGTTTTCACCGCCAATGGCCCCGGAGACGATGGACTGTACATCTGTGATGTTCAGGCCATAACGCGCGGCGGCCGGGCGGTCGATATCCACGTCAATGTAGCGCCCGCCCGTCAGGCGTTCCGCCAGTGCCGAACTGACGCCAGGCACCTGCTTGGCGACCTTTTCCACGGCCTGGGTCACCGCGTCGATATCCATCAGGCGGGTGCCCGCAACCTTGACGCCGATCGGGCTTTTTACCCCGGTGGCGAGCATGTCGATGCGGTTGCGGATCGGCGGAATCCAGATGTTGGTCAGCCCCGGCACCTGCACCACCCGGTCGAGTTCCTTCACCAGTTTTTCCGGGGTCATGCCGGGGCGCCATTGATCTCGTGGCTTGAACTCGATGGTGGTTTCGAACATTTCCAGCGGTGCCGGGTCAGTGGCCGTTTCTGCACGGCCGGCCTTGCCGAACACATGGGCGACTTCCGGCACGCTCTTGATCAAGCGGTCGGTGCGCTGCAGCAACGCGCCTGCGGTTTGCGTCGACAACCCCGGCAGCGCCGAAGGCATGTACAGCAAGTCGCCTTCATCCAGCGGCGGCAAGAATTCACCGCCCAGATGCGACACCGGCCACAGTGCACTGGCGACCATCAGCAGCGCCACCAGCAAGGTCATGCGTGGCCAGCGCAGCACCGCTTCGAGGGCCGGTTGATAGAGCTTGATCAGGCCGCGGTTCAGCGGGTTGCGTTGCTCATCCGGAATACGCCCGCGAATCCAGTAGCCCATCAGCACCGGGATCAAGGTCACCGACAACCCCGCCGCAGCGGCCATGGCGTAGGTCTTGGTGTAGGCCAGCGGCCCGAACAAGCGGCCTTCCTGGGCTTGCAGGGTGAACACCGGGATAAACGACAAGGTGATGATCAGCAGGCAGAAAAACAGCGCCGGCCCCACCTCCACCGCCGCATCGGTGATGACCCTCCAGTGTTCTTCACCCTTCAATGCCTGGTTCGGATGCGCGTGGTGCCAGGCCTCGATTTTCTTGTGGGCGTTCTCGATCATCACCACCGCGCCATCGACCATCGCGCCGATGGCAATCGCAATCCCGCCCAGGGACATGATGTTGGCGTTGATGCCCTGGAAACGCATGACGATAAAGGCAATCAACACCCCCACCGGCAACGAGATGATCGCCACCAGAGACGAGCGCAGGTGCCACAGGAAGATCCCGCACACCAGCGCCACCACCAGAAACTCTTCGAGCAGCTTGTGGCTGAGGTTGTCCACGGCGCGATCGATGAGTTTGCTGCGATCGTAGGTGGTGACGATTTCCACACCGGGGGGCAGGCTGGTTTTCAGTTGCTCCAGTTTGGTCTTGACCGCCGCGATGGCCTCGCGTGCGTTCTTGCCGCTGCGCAGGATGACCACGCCGCCCACCGCCTCGCCTTCGCCATCCAGCTCGCTGATGCCTCGGCGCATGTCCGGGCCCAGCTGGATCGTCGCCACATCCCCAAGGGTAACCGGCACGTTGTGGGTGTCGAGCCGCAGGGGAATGCCGCGAAAGTCCTCCAGGGTTTTCAGGTAGCCGGACGCACGCACCATGTATTCCGACTCACCCATGTTCAGCACCGAACCGCCGGTTTCCTGGTTGGCCTTGCCGATGGCTTCCACCACCTGGGCCTGGGTGATGCCGCGACTGGCCAGGGCCAGCGGGTCGATCTGCACCTGGTACTGCTTGACCTGGCCGCCGATGGTCGCCACTTCGGCGACATTGGGCAGGGTCTTGAGCTCGAACTTGAGGAACCAGTCCTGCAACGAGCGCAACTGCGCCAGGTCATGTTTGCCGGTGCGGTCCACCAGCGCGTACTGATAGATCCAGCCAACACCGGTGGCATCCGGGCCCAGCGCCGGCTTGGCCGACGCCGGCAAGCGCGCCTGCAACTGGCTCAGGTATTCCAGCACCCGCGAGCGCGCCCAATACAGGTCGGTGCCTTCGTCAAACAACACATAGACGTAGCTGTCGCCGAAGAACGAAAAGCCGCGCACGGTCTTCGCACCCGGCACCGAGAGCATGGTGGTGGTCATCGGGTAAGTGACCTGGTTCTCGACAATTTGCGGCGCCTGGCCCGGGTATGGCGTGCGGATGATCACCTGCACATCCGACAGGTCCGGCAAGGCGTCCACCGGGGTGTTCTGGATCGACCACAGGCCCCAGGCGGTCACGAACAAAGTCGCCAACAACACCAAAAAGCGGTTGGCCACCGACCAGCGGATCAACAGGGCGATCATGGCCGAGCTCCCGGTTGCATGCTCATGCCGCCCATGGAGTCTTCACTTGAAAAACCGTCGGACGCCTGAGTGGTAATTCCCTTCAAACTTGCTTCAGAGTCCAGCAGGAATTGACCCGAGGCGACTACCTGCTGGCCTTCCTGCAGGCCAGAAACAATGACGGTCTGGTCTTGGTTCTCTGCGCCGACCTGGACTTCCGCCGGTCGATAACGTCCGCCCTCTTCAGCCACCATCACCAGCACGCGTTTGCCGGTACGAATCAACGCCTCGCTCGGCAGCAACAGCACCGATTGCCCAGTCGATTGGGCCAAACGTACTTGGGCAGTCATGCCGGGACGCAACGCGCCGTCAGGGTTGGGCAGTTCGACTCGCACCTGCACGGTGCGGCTATCCATGGCGGTAGCGGGCAGGATTGCGGCGACGGTGCCTTTGAATACCTGGCCCGGCAGCCCGACAAAACGGCTCTCGACGGTTTGCCCAACGGCCAACGCGGCGCCCTGGGCTTCAGGCACCGCGACTTGCAGCCATACGGTGCCCAGGCCGTTGACCCGCGCGAGGGTTTGTCCGGTCGCAACGGTCATGCCCTCGCGCACATCCAGGGTTTGCAACGCGCCGCCTAACGGGGTGGTAATGGTCATCACCGATTGCACCCGGCCGCTGCGCTCCATTTGCGTGATCAACCCGGCAGGCATTCCGCTCAAGCGCAGGCGCTGGCGGGCGGCAGCCAACAAACCTGGATCGCTATGTCGCAGCGCAAGGAACTCTTCCTGAGCGGCGGCCCATTCGGGCACCAGAATGTCAGCCAGGGGCGCCTGAGCCTTGAGCACATCCCCCGGCGCACGGGCGTAAACCCGCTCCACAAACCCCGCAGCCCGCGACTGCACCACCGCCACATCGCGGTCGTTGAAGGCCAGGATTCCCGACAGCTCAAGACTCGACGCCAGCACCCCACGGCTGACGCTCGCCAGGCGCACACCGATGTTCTGGGTCAGGCTCGAGTCGATATGAATTGCCGCACTCTCCTCGGCGCCACCGGCGTAGCGCGGCACCAGTTGCATGTCCATGAAGGGCGATTTGCCCGGCTTGTCGAATTTCTGCTGCGGGTACATCGGGTCGTACCAGTACAGCGCCTTTTTATCGTCCGGCGCCTGCATCGTCCCGGCCATGTCCGGCTGTGCCTCGCGCATCTGCGCCAGCCAGTAGCCGCCGCCCAGGCCCAACAGCAGCACGCCGCCCAGCAGGGCCACGTTCACGATTCGGTTATTCATTGGAGGGTTCCCCGTAAGCGAAATACAGCTGGGCGCCGATCAGGGCGCGCTGCTCAATGGCATCAATCTGTCTGAAGCGCGCCTCGACCCACTCGCGGCGGGCGTTGACCACGTTCATCAGGTCGCCCTTGCCCGCGCGATACCCCGCCAGGCTCAGGGACACTTTCTCCTCGGCCAGCGGCACCAGACTGTCCTGGCCGCGCTGCACGGCACGGTCCAGGCGCTGGTAGTTGGCCAGGTCGTCTTCGAGTGCCTGGGTGTGTTCACGGGTCTTGGCTTCGCGTTCGGCCTCCAGTTGGTCGAGTTCGGCCTGCTTGGCGGCGATACCGGGGTTTTGCCGGCGACCGGGGAAGATTGGCAAATCGAAGGTAAATTGCAGGCTGACCATGTCGCCGTACTCACGGCCTCGGTGCTGGTAGTCCACTTCCCAACTCCAGTCCGACGTTTTTTGCGCCTTGGCCTCGTTCAGCCGGGCTTCGGCCTCGCGGGTGCGCGGTGCAAAGGCTTGCAGAACCGGGTGCTGGTGCAGGTTGTGGGTGAAGCCGGTGGTGTCGATTTTCCAGTTCGGCAATTGCCCGCTGGGGGCTTCGCTGGCGGCCGGGCCAATCCAGCGCTTGAGGGCGGCCCGAGCCTGGGCGCGTTGCTGGGTCAGCTCATCCTCGCGCTCGGCCAGGTCAGCCGCTTCCTGCTTCGGGATCACAGCGTCGGAAGGCTGCCCGCGACCACCGGCCAATTGCGCACGCACAGTGTCTTGCAGCAGGCGATTCTGCTGATAGAAGTCCTTGAACAGTGCCTCTTTGCGTTCCACCGCATAGGCGCGAATCCACGCCTGGGCGGTGGCCTGCCGCACGTTCAAACGTTCGATCCGGCCTTCGGCGGCTGCCGTGTCCACGGTGGCCGACGCCAACTCAACCCGCGCCTTGCGCTTGTCGCGGCTGGGCACCTGTTGCTGGATACCGATCATTTGCTCGGTCATGTCATCGCCATACAGCGTGCCGCGATTGGGCCCGCCAATGGGGAAATTCTGCAGACCGACTACCAGTTTCGGGTCCGGCAGTTCGCCGGCCGGAATCGCTGCCTGGCTGGCAGCCTGCAATTTGGAGGATTCAGCCGTCAGCGACGGCGCGTTGTTTTGCGCCAGGCGCAAGGCTTCATCCAGGGTCAGCGCGGACGCCAGCGTCGGCCACGCCAGCACGCCCATCACCAGGGCACACACGCATAGGAAATTCATCTTGAAGTGTCCTGTTCTGTTGCGCTGCGCACCGCTTTACGCGGCCCACAGCAAGGCCGTCCCGGGTCAGGGACGAGTCTTCAGGTGCAACAGGAATCAGGTGCGGGGCGGACGCCAGACGCCGGACGGCGTGCGGTCGGGGATGAAGTCAGAAGAGACGCTGACCAGCTGCGCACTGGAAACAGTCACCGGTGCCTTGAGCACCGGTATCGACAATTGCAGCATGCCGCCAGTCTTGCACTCCTGGCCGGGTTTGCAGCTTTTGCCGTGGTCAGCGGGCGTGGCGCCGTCCTGGCAACAGTCAGGGGACATATCGCTCATCATCTGCATGCCGGACATCTGCATCGGGCACGGCTCGGTGCTCGACGGCACACCCGCCATCCCGGTCAGGGGAAGCGCAAGACTCAACAGCAGGACCAGGAAAAAACGCAGATAGCGGCTCATGGGACGGGAGCTTAGCCAAAAGGAGGTTAAGCAACAATTAACAAAATCCGGAGATTTCGCCTTCGCCCGGAATGCAGCAACGACACAAAACAAAATGTGGGAGCGGGCTTGCTCGCGAAAGCGGTGTATCAGCCAATCCATATGTGACTGATACACCGCTTTCGCGAGCAAGCCCGCTCCCACATGGGGACCGAGCAAGCCTGAGGATCAGTGCATGAAGATCGCGATCAGGATGATGACCGGGATAGGCACACCGAGGAAAAACAGCAGTAATGAGCGCATGAGGTTCTCCTTGAATTAACGAACGGAAGTGGTGTGGGGAGTGGTTTCCAGGTACACCACGGCATCCCGGCGGCGACCGCCAAAGGTTGCAGCGAGGCTGGCGAAAAACGCACCGATCAACAGCGCCACGAAGGTCCACAGCGAGGTGTAGGCAGCCACTTTTGCAGCCGTGTCGGCAGCCTGCTTGGCTTTCAACTTGGCATCATCCAGCGCTTTTTGAGCTTGGCCGTAGACCTGGTCAACACGCGCCTCGGCATCGGCCTGGCTGAGGTTTGTACGCTGGCTGATCAACTGTGCAAGGTACGCACGGTCTTCAGGTGCCAACTGGCCGTTGTTGCTCACGGTGCGAGCGAAGATGCGGGCGACCACACCGTGCACGGCGTCATCGCTGACGGCTGCCGGGCGGTCATCACGGAACAGGCTGTCGACGTAGTAGCCGAAGTCTTCGCCCTTGGAGGCAGCGCCAGCCACCTGGCTCATGCCACTGACGGCACCCGATGCCACACTGGCACCGGCCTTCACACCACCGCTGACCACACTGCTGACCGAACCGACGATCAGCACCGCCGTCACCAGTGTCGCCACGGCCCAGGCCAGGAAGCCATGGGCGGTGTCGCGAAAGTACACCTCATCGCCGTGCATATTGGCCCATTTCACCCGCAGGCGACCGGCGATGTAACCGCCCATCCCCGACGCGATGATTTGCGTAACCGCCAGCCAGACAATGGTGGAAATGCCAAGCCCTTTGGCGCTGATACCACTGTCGGCCCACGGCGAAACCGCCGAAAAGCCCAGGCCGAAGCCCAGCAGAACCAGGATCAAGGACAGCGCAGCCGCGGCAGCAGCCCCGGCAAAGATCGCGCCCCAGGAAACCCCGGAGAGCGTGCTCGACTCTTGCAGCGTGGATGAGGATGTGATCATTGTTGTTTTGCTCCAGGCATGAAAAATAGTGTTACAAGTCTCAAAAGGGACAGTGCAGGCGACGTGCCAGAAGCCATAAAATTAAAAACTCATATATTTCAATAAGTTAAGTAATTTGAACTAATTTGAACCATGCAACTTGCAAGAAATGCCCTGAAGCGGCGGGCGTAATGCATTCCTTGTAGGAAACAATCCTTGAGCAAGCGGTGGTGTGCAAAAAATCCTACATGCACAGCGTTCGTTCAGATTCAGCGGGGTAAGGTGAATTGTGTCGTTTGTACCTACATAAATTTTTATTTAGGAAGCGCGCTATCATTTCTTGGCAAAATGCCCGCACTTCAGTGTGAATCGCTCACCAGGTAATCCTTATGACCCGCATTTTGACCATCGAGGACGACGCCGTAACGGCCCGCGAGATCGTTGCAGAGCTGAGTAGCCATGGATTGGACGTAGACTGGGTAGACAATGGCCGCGAAGGCCTGGTCCGTGCCGTCAGCGGTGATTACGACTTGATCACCCTCGACCGCATGCTCCCGGAACTGGATGGCCTGGCCATCGTCACCACCCTGCGCACCATCGGCGTATCCACACCGATCCTGATGATCAGCGCCCTCTCCGACGTAGATGAACGGGTACGCGGCCTGCGCGCCGGCGGTGATGACTACCTGACCAAACCGTTCGCCTCCGACGAAATGGCCGCCCGCGTCGAAGTGCTGCTGCGGCGCAAAAGCACAGTCAAGGAGTTCGAAACCGCCCTGCGCGTAGCGGATCTGGAACTGAACCTGATCAGCCGTGAGGCCAGCCGTGCCGAACAACCCCTGAGCCTGTTGCCGACGGAATACAAGCTGCTGGAATTCCTGATGCGCAACACCGGGCAAATCCTCTCGCGGATGATGATCTTCGAGGAAGTCTGGGGTTATCACTTCGACCCGGGCACCAACCTGATCGACGTGCACATCGGTCGCCTGCGTAAAAAAATCGACCCGCCGGGCCTCACGCCGCTGATCCGCACGGTACGAGGTTCCGGGTATGTCATTGCTGAACCCCTCTAAAGGCTGGCGCTCCTCCAGCAGCCGGCTGCTGGCGCTCTACAGTTCGTTGTTCGTGGCCTGGAGCTGCATCCTCATGGGTGTGCTCTACTACGAGGTCTCCGGTTACCTGGGAGACCTCTCGCGCCACTCCCTGATGCAGCGCCAGCACCTGTTCCAGCGCTTTGACGGCGAAGAGCTGGTAGAAGCCCTGACCACCAGCATGACCTTCGACATGAAGGGCGTTGACGCCTACGGCCTGTTCGACGACCAGTTCAACCCCATCAGCGGCCCGATCCGCGTGATACCGCCGGACCTGCCAATGGACGGGCACATCCACGCCCTGGCCAATTGCATCGACTCCGATGATCCGAAACTGCCCCGCGACAGCTGCGACGCCGTAGCCACCCACACCGAAGACGGCCGCTGGCTGATCCTGGTGCGCGCCAACGGCTCGCTGTTTGGCGTGACCCGGATCATCCTGCACGCCTTGCTGTGGGGGATCACCCTGACGATCATTCCCGGGGCCGCGGGTTGGCACCTGCTGCGCCGGCGCCCGTTGCGGCGGATTCGCGGGATCCAGGCGAGTGCCGAAGCCATCGTGGCCGGCGACCTGACCCACCGTTTACCGTTGTCTGATCGGCGCGACGAACTGGACATGCTGGCGGCCATCGTCAACGCGATGCTCGACCGCATCGAGAAGCTGATGAACGAGGTCAAGGGCGTGTGCGACAACATCGCCCACGACCTGCGCACCCCGCTGACCCGTCTGCGGGCGCAGCTGTACCGGATCCAGCAGCAGGCCGACGAAGACGCACCCCACGCCCTGCAACTGGACGCGGCCATCGCCGAAACCGACACCTTGATGGCGCGCTTTCGCGGCCTGCTGCGGATTTCCGAACTGGAAGACCATCAGCGCCGTTCAGGCTTCCTGGTGCTTGATCCCCTGCCCTTGCTGCAGGAACTCCACGACTTCTACCTGCCCCTGGCGGAAGAAGGCCAGATGGAACTGCTGCTGCAAGTGCCGGACTCGTTGCCCTGGATCACCGGCGACCGCGCGCTGCTGTTCGAAGCCTTGGCTAACCTACTGAGCAACTCGATCAAATTCACCCCGCCGGGCGGCGAAGTGATCCTGCGAGGCGTGAACGATGCCGGTAGCACCCGCATCGAAGTGCTCGACTCCGGCCCCGGGATTCCGGCAGCGGAACGGGCCGCAGTGTTCCAGCGTTTCTATCGGGTGGACGAAGGCAATCAACAGCAAGGCGGGTTTGGCTTGGGACTGTCGATTGTGGCCGCGATCATCAACCTGCACGGGTTCAAACTGGAAGTCGGCAGCAGCGAACGAGGCGGCGCGAAGCTGATCCTCGAATGCCGCCAGCAGTTGATGCCTGAAGCCTGAAGAACACCGCTGTAAATGTGGGAGCTGGCTTGCCTGCGATGCAGGCACCTCGGTTTATCAGTTACACCGAGTTGATGCTATCGCAGGCAAGCCAGCTCCCACATTTGACCTCATTGACCCCAAGCCAATACTTCAGCCTGGGAAATTGCCGCGCAACGCTTCCAGCCCGCCGCTGTAGACACCGGTAAACAGCTCCTCCACCGCCGCATCCGTCACACCGGCCACCGGAGTAAACACGCCCGACCAGGTGACCTTGGCGGTGCTGTCCGTCAACGCCTCAACCTTCAACGTTGCCAGATACTCACTCACCGGAAACGGCGACTCGCTGATGGAGTAGCTGTAAGTACGTGCCGCGTTATCAAAGCGTTGCAGCCGCTCCACCACAACACCACCATCCGCCGTTTGCAGATGGCGCACACGCCCGCCTTCACTCGGCTCGCTCTTGGCGATAAAGGGCAGCCAGTCCGGCAGCGAGTTGAAGCCGCCGACCAATTGCCAAACCTGTTCGGCCGAAACCGGGATTTCAATAACAGCAGATGCTTTTGCCACGATTAACACTCCAAACCATTCAAGAAAATCAGATCGCCATGCTGTCGACAACACCGCCGTCGACCCGCAACGCGGCACCGGTGGTTGCAGAGGACAGCGGTGAAGCAATGTACGCCACCAGATTCGCCACTTCATCCACATTCGCTGCGCGCTGGATGATCGACGTCGGTCGCGCATTGCGCACAAACACATCCGCCTCGTTCCGCGCACTGCGCCCGGACTTGGCCACGGCGTCCTTGAGCATGTGCTCCAGGCCATCGGTGAAGGTCGGCCCCGGCAGAATCGCATTGACCGTCACCCCGGTGCCCGCCAGGCGTTTGGCCAAGCCATGGGACACCGCCAGGTTGGCGCTTTTGGTGACGCCGTAGTTGATCATGTCGGCGGGCGTTGCCACACCCGATTCCGACGATACAAAGATCACTCGCCCCCAGCCCTTCTCGACCATGCCCGGCGTGTAGTGCCGCGACAAACGCACGCCGGAGATCACGTTGACCTCGTAGAAGCGCGTCCACTCGCTGTCGGGGGCGTCGAAGAAATCGACGTCGTTGAAGATCCCGAGGTTGTTCACCAGGATGTCGGCCCGCGGCTCGGCGGCGAACAGCTTTTCCGCACCCTCGGCCGTGCCCAGGTCTGCCACCAATCCACGTAGCTCGGCGCCGGGGACTGCCTGGCGAATCGTCGCCAGCGCCTCGTCGACCTTGCCCGATTCACGCCCGATCACTACCACCGTGGCGCCGGATTGCGCCAGGGCCTGGCTGATGCCCAGGCCGATGCCGGCGGTGCTGCCACTGACGATTGCGACTTTGCCACTGATATCAATTTTCATGTTCGCGTTCCTGTGGTTAGAGCGGCAGCGGTACACGGGCCGAAATCAATCGGGCGTCGCGCAGGGCCTGCCAAAAGGCTGCGGGAATCTTCTCTGACAACGCCGCGACGTCTTCAGCAATTCGCCCCGGACGACTGGCACCCGGAATCACTGCCGCCACTGCCGGATGGGCCAGGGAGAATTGCAGTGCAGCGGCTTTCACACTGACGCCATGAGCAGCGGCAATCGCCTTGATCTGCTCGACCTTGCTGATGATCGCCGGGCTGGCTTTCTGGTACTCAAAATGCGCACCGCCCGCCAGGATGCCGGAGCTGTACGGGCCGCCGACCACGATCTCGACGTTCTGCGCCAGGGCCGCGTCCATCAGGCGCTGCAAGGCACGTTCGTGGTCGAGCAAGGTGTAGCGACCGGCGAGCAGGAAACCGTCGGGCTGGGCTTCGGTCAGGTCCAGGGTCAACTCGCACGGCTCGACACGGTTGACGCCCAGGCCCCAGGCCTTGATCACACCTTCTTCACGCAGGCGGGTGAGCACTTTGAAAGCCCCAGTGCGCGCCTGATTGAAGTAGTCCAGCCATTGGTCCCCGTAGAAGTCCTGGGCGATGTCATGAATCCATACGATGTCGAGGCGATCCGTTTGCAGGCGGTTGAGGCTGTCTTCGATGGAACGCAGGGTGGCGTCGGCGCTGTAGTCGTTGACCATCTTGTTCGGCCGGCCGTGTTCGAACACACCGCTCTTCTCGCCGAGGTCGCGGGCGCTTTCTTCCACTTCATCGAGAATCAGGCGGCCGACTTTGGTGCTCAGTACATAGTCATCACGGTTGTATTTCGACAGGGCCTGGCCCAGGCGAATTTCCGAGAGGCCCGAACCGTAGAACGGTGCGGTGTCGAAGTAGCGCACGCCCTGGTTCCAGGCTGCTTCAACGGTGGCTTGCGCCTCTTCTTCCGGAATCGCGCGGAACATGTTGCCCAATGGGGCGGTGCCAAAACCCAGCACGCCGGGCAGTTTGTCTTTCAAGCTCATGGGGTGAATCCTCAAGATTGTTCAAGGTCGCTGTGTTGACCGTTGAGCAGATCGTAGATTGCAGAGATCGGACCGTCCAAGACATACTGCGACCAACTTGAGTCCCTGAAGGTCTGACATGATCGATTTCCGCCAATTGCGCTACTTCGTTGTAGTCGCTGAAGAAGAACACGTGGGGCGTGCTGCCGAACGGTTGCACATCTCCCAATCGCCCCTGAGTCGGCAGATCGCGCAACTGGAAGAACGCCTGGGCCTGACCCTGTTCGAACGCAGCCAACAACGTATCCGCCTGACCCGCGACGGCCAGACGTTCCTCGCCGAAACCAAGGCGCTGCTGACCCACGCCAACCGCCTGGAATCCCTGGGCCGGCGATTGGGCAAAGGCGAAGAAGGTGGGCTGTGCATCGGCTACATCGAAAACGCCATGCACGCGGGCGTGTTGCCGAATGCCTTGAAAGTCTTGCGCGATGCGCGGCCCAACGTGCATATCGCGCTGTACAACCTGCCCTCCGCTGAGCAACTGGAAGGCTTGCGCCAACGCAGCCTGGACATCGCTCTGGTGGGTGAGCCACCGGCGGCGGATGACCCGGACCTGATCGCCCTGCAAGTGCTGGACGACCCGATGCTGCTGGCGCTGCCCGAACATCATCCGCTGGCCAGCGTCAGCGAATTACTGCCCGAACATCTGGCCGAGCAGCAATGGATTGGCGTGCAACGCAAACCCGGGGCGAACCCGGCGGATGACTTTGTTGCTGCGTGCATTCGGGCAGGGTTTACCCCGCAGATTCCGATGGAAGCCAGCGAGCCGTTTACCGCGTTGGGATTGGTGGCGTCGGGGTTGGGTGTGGCGATGGTGCAAAAGGGTTTGAGCCGCAATGCACCACCGGGCGTGGTGCTGCGGGAACTGCCGTGGCTGACCTACACCACGCCGCTGTGGGCGGCGTGGCATCGGATCAATTTGCGGCCGTTGGTGGAGACGTTCAGGAAAGTCCTGACAGAGCCCCTATCACATGTGGGAGCCGGGCTTGCCCGCGATGCAGGCAGCTCGGTCTGTCAGTAAAACCGCGGTGATGCCATCGCAGGCAAGCCAGCTCCCACAGGGTTTCAGTGTCTCAGTCGAAAATGTGGAGGGTTCAATACCGCCAATGCCCCGGCACCCATAACCACTGCCCGTTCCCCCAGCGATAGTGCCCCCGCACCCACTGATACCCCGGCGCCGGCGCCACCGGCACTACCTCAACCAACGGCGGCGGGCGCCGCGGATGAACAGGTTCGACAATACAACCGGATAACGCCGCCGCCATCAACATGGCGGCCAGCGTGGCCTTGAATATGCGGGACATGGCACGGTTCCCCAATGAGACTGGCCTTCGCCTGAGTGGCGGGCCTACCCGGGTTAAACGCGGCCAACCGGGAAATCCGTCGCCCGTCTCGGTTATTAATGCTCGTTCCCACGCTCTGCGTGGGCACGCATCCCGTGACGCTCTGCGTCACCACTGCGCAAGACTTGAACCTTGCATCGCCAACTGGACGCAGAGCGTCCGAGGCGGCTTTCCCACGCAGAGCGTGGGAACGATCATCAGTGGCTCTTGGCGGCCTTGCCCTTCGTCTGCCCCTTCATATACAACGCTTCCACCAACCGCTGGCGTTCATCCCGGGGCAAGGTGTTGGCGAATTGCGCCAGGGTGTTGTCCACCAGTGCCCGGAGCGCCATGTCCGCCTCCCGGGCCTTGCCCAGATCCGTCACCAGCGCCGCACGATCCAGGGTCGGCGCTTCCAGTTGCTTGATCACATCCAGCCGCGCCTCACGCCCGGCAAGCACCAGCGGCTGGCTGTCGGCGCGGTTCTGGCGCAGCAACTGGCGCAGTTCCTTGCGCCGTTCCGGCGGCAGCTTGACCATCGCCTGGCGCAGGCCATGTTGGTTCACCACCGCTTCGGCGGGCTTGGTATTCGCCAGCCAGTGGTACAGGCCACCGCCGACACCACCGATCAAAAACACGTTGAACAACACCGACACAACCAGCAGCGGCTTCAGGTACTTGGGTGACGGGGTCATTGCTCGCTTTCCTCGGCGTTGACGGTGAAGACGACTTCGGCGTCGCCCTGGTCGAAGACACTGGGCAGTACTTCAGGACCGAGCGTGGGCAGCGGGACGCTCAAGGACGCTACCAGGATGCCGGCGGCAATCCCGGCGATGCCCACGCCGACGAAGCCGGCGGGCGATAGCCAGCCGGCGTAGCGTGCCCAAAAGGACTGGCGCTGGGGGAACGACTGGCGAATCTGCCGCGCCAGCGCCGGGTCGACGGGCGCCAGTTGATAGGCGTCCAACTGGCCATCGAGCCATCGCGCCTGGTGCAGCACCTCACGTACGCCGGCCTCGCCTGCGTCCAGCAGTGCCTGGGCCTGCGCCTGTTCGGCACGGGGCCAACGGTGCAGGTGGCCGCCGTAAGCCTCGGCCAGTTGGGCAAATCGTTCAGGCGTCATGGTTTTCCCCTTCCTGGGCGGGCGGGCCCGGGTGTGTCGTCAAGGTAACTGCGCAGGTTGCGCCGGGCCCGTGACAGCAAGCTCTCCAGTGCCTCGACGCTGATGTTCATCAGCGCCGCAGCGTCGATATTCGACAGCTCTTGGTAATACTGCAACACAATCGCCTCGCGCTGGCGTTCGGGCAGCGACGCCAGCGCCGCCGCCATATGCTCACTGCGGGCGGCGGCTTCCAGTTGTTCATCGGGCGCAGGCGCCGTGTCGACCACTTCGCTCATGGCCTCCTCATCGTTCAACGGGCGCTCCTTGCGCCGACGCAAATGGTCATGGCACAGGTTGAGCACCACGCGGTGCAACCAGGTGTCGAAACGCGCTTCGCCGCTGCGCCAGCTCGCAGCCTGGCGCCAGATACGCAGGAAGCTTTCCTGGGCCACGTCCCTGGCCTCGTCGGCATCCCCGAGAATCCGACTGGCGAGCGCGAGCAAACGCGGCAGTTTGCGCGTCACCATTTCGTTGATGGCCGCCGGTTCGTTGTTTCCGATGCGGGCCAACAGCTCAACGTCCGGATCAGTGTCTTTCAATAGGGCAAGTCTCGGTCCGGTGGCTAAGGGTCAGGTTGACGGGATGGTCAGCGGACCCAGTGCCCTTCGATCCAGTACCAGTTGGGGCCGCGCGACTCCCAGTGGCCAGGTTCCCAACGGGCGTTGCGCATCACCGGCTGCCAGTGGCCCGGCACCCAGGCATAACCGCGCCCTTCGTAGCGCCAGTGCCCGCGGTCCCACACATAGCCAGGGCGTTCGACGGGAACGGCCTCGACGCGCATCGGCGGTGGCGCTTCGCGGATGATGACTTCGGTCTGGGCAAAGGTCGGCGTGCTGACCAGGGCGGCCAGTGCCAGCGGGATCAACAGGGCATAACGTAATTTGGCCAGCGGTCGTGCAAGTCTCATGACAACTCCTTCATCGGCGATCGCCAGTGATCGCAGCTGTAGGGTTGAACGGCGGGTGTCCGAATAATCCGTCGCGTCGACATCAACTTTTTTCGCGACCGTTCAGGACAGCAGACAGGGCCAGTATTGCCCAGGGTTTGCGGGGGATTGATGAAATATGCAAAAAGCTGCGACGGATTTGGCCAGGCGGTCGCGTTCAAGGGTTAACCGTTGGCAATCGGCAAGCACTTTTTGTCGATTGGCAACGTTCACTACCTTGAGGAAATCACCATGACTCGTCGAATTTCACTGCTGGTTGCCGCAGTCCTGCTCATGAACCTTGGCGGTTGCGTGTTCCTGCCGGGCCACCGTGATCACTGCTGCTGGCGCGGTTACGGGGTGGTAACGACCCCGACAGCACAGGCCATTTCCTGAGCCTCTAGCTGACCGCCGCAAACCCTCTGCGCCCGGCCTTGATCTCGGTGCGCAGTTCGCCAATCAGGTTTGAGATGGAACGGATGCTGTCCAGACCTTGGGGGACACGCGGGTCAGCAGCAGGTCGACGCGCCCGCACGCCGGGTCGAAGATGTTGATGCGCAGCGAACCATCGCTGTTCAGCGAGCAGTCGCAGGCGAGCGGCAGGAAGCCGGACTCCATGATGTGGCGAAACTCGGCGATCGAAACCATGCGGGCACCCTTCCCTGTACGGGGCTCGGAGGACGTGATCCGTCTAGGGTAGATGAGCTTTTTCAAACTGCCCGGGAATTAATGCAAAAGTGATACTTGGTGCGCATTTCGGCTAAAACCGCTGGCCGGCTGACGCCAAAAAAACCACACCGACACCCTCTTATCCGATGCCGCGCGAAGGGCTTGCTTCCTGGTGATGATGGCCAGATGCTCTGGTTTTTTCCGACACCGAGAGCACTCCGCATGAGCATCGAACCTTTGATCGAACCCGACAGTGCTGTGTACAAGACGTTGCTGGAATCGACCAAGGCCATTCCCTGGCGTATCGACTGGGTAACCATGAC
This sequence comes from Pseudomonas yamanorum, assembly GCF_900105735.1. Taxonomy (NCBI): domain Bacteria; kingdom Pseudomonadati; phylum Pseudomonadota; class Gammaproteobacteria; order Pseudomonadales; family Pseudomonadaceae; genus Pseudomonas; species Pseudomonas yamanorum. Next base: position 677,852 of record NZ_LT629793.1, read on the forward strand.
TTTCAGCTACATCGGCCCGCAGATCGAGGCGCTGCTGGGCTGGACGCCGCAGAGCTGGGCCACCGTCGATGACTGGGTGGAACGCATGCACCCGGACGACCGCGAGTATGTGGTCAACTTCTGCGTCTCCCAGTCCCGGGCCGGGGTCGACCACGAAGCCGATTACCGGGCGCTGACCGCCAGCGGCGAGTACGTGTGGATTCGCGACGTGGTGCACGTGGAGCGCAAGGACGGCGAGGTGCAGGCGCTGATCGGCTTCATGTTCGATATCAGCGAGCGCAAGAAGACCGAGGAACACCTGATCCGCCTGCAAAAACAGTTAGAGGAATATTCGTTCCAGGACGGCCTCACCGGTATCGCCAACCGGCGCATGTTCGACACCGTGCTGGCGCGGGAATGGACCAGTGCCCAGCGCAGCCAGTTGCCGCTGTCGTTGATCCTGTTGGATATCGACTATTTCAAGCAGTACAACGACCTCTACGGGCATATCAAGGGTGATGAATGCCTGCGGCAAGTGGCGCATACGCTCTCCCGGGCGGCCAACCGGCCACGGGACTTCATCGCGCGTATCGGCGGTGAGGAGTTTGTGTGGTTGCTGCCGGAAACCGATGCCGAATCCGCCCGCCGAGTGGCCGAACGCTGCCTGCACCTGATCCGCCAGCAGCAGATCGAGCACGGGCATTCGGCGGTGTCGAACCTGCTGACATTGAGCCTGGGGGTGGGGACTTGCACGGTAAAGCCGGGCAGCGCGGCGCTGGCCTTTGTCGAAGCCGTCGACAAGTTGCTGTACCAGGCCAAGCGCAATGGCCGGATGCGCGCAGAGTTTGCCGACGTAGAGGATTGATACATCCCTCAAATCGCGGGCAAAAAAAATCCCAAGTAGCTGATGGAAACTTGGGATTTAAAAATGCATAAACCGTGGGAGGTGAACGCCCGGCTATATTACCGAGCGGCAAAACTTGTAACAAGATAATTTTCAACCTTTCGTCGGATTAAAACAGCGCTAAGTCATTCAATAACCACACATTTTTAATGGATCCGATTATTGAAAGTGCCACTTTTTGGTGCAATAACGCCCTGCATTAAACACACTTGCTCGGTTTAATTCCGCGATAAAAATAAGGTTATTGATTAGAAGTGCGTGGGCTTCTTCAAATAATGCTCAAACAGGTGTTTGCAGGGATCCACCAGCACAAGTTCGTTCTGAGCCGTGCCGCGCGAAACGCTGGCTGCCTGGCGGCATAACGCCAGGCGCTCCGCCGCCTCTTCCCGCTGCCGGTCTACCTGGGCATTGAGCCGAACGAAATAGGCCCCCAACAACACTGCGACACACAGAACCCCGACGACAAAATAGCGGAAGGCGTTGGATTGAGGGGGTTCCAGCTCACTCATACACTCATTGCACCTTGTGTTTCTGATAGCGAACGTCGTCGCCCTCAGCCGTGCCGACCACCGACCAGCCAAGCCGTTGGTAAAAGCCATTGGCCCGGATCTGTTCCCGCCCGTCAGTGGTCAGGCAGAGTGTGTCGTGGCGTTCGAACAGCGCCGCCTCCGCCACCGCCATCAGTTGGCGGCCCAACCCGAGGTTTTCGTGGGACGGCAACACAAACAGCGCGAACACCTCGCCTTCGGCAAGATCGACCATTGAAAACCCCACAGGCGCACCGTCCACTTCGGCCAGCCACACACAGGGCGCTTCACCCATGCAGTCAGCGACGACCTGCGGGGTAATCCCCAGCTCAGCCATCTGCTCGCGGCTTAGATGGTTTTGCACCACCGCGGTGCGAATATCGAAAATAGCATTGATATCGCCCGGCGTTGCCAACCGTATAACCGTACCCATGTGCACCGCCTCCCGGTGAGACGCTCAATTGTATGTAAATTGAAACACATCGGTTGTGTTGGATTTGTAAAACACTCACCGGATTGCGCGTTAATTCTGCTCACGCCGCCTGAACTGCCCCGGCGCGAGCCCGTGGGCCTTGCGAAAACACCGGGAAAAATAGGCCTCGTCGGTAAACCCGCAGCGGTGCGCAATTGCGCCGATCATCTGCGGGCTGTTGAGCAGCAGCGTGCGCGCCAGTTGCATGCGCCGGTCGAGCACCAGTTGCGAGAAGGGTTTGCCGGTTTCCTTGCGCAACAGGTGGGTCAGGTAGTTGGGTGACAGAAAGGCTGCCGCCGCCGCATCGGTCAGGTTCAACGACGGCTCGTGCAAATGCTCACGGATGTAGCCTTGCACCCGAGCCAGGGCGTCCTTGCGGCCACGGCGGGTGGCGTTGTTGGCGGCGAAGGCCTGGAGCGGTTCGGCGTACTGCTGGCACACCAGCCCAATCAGTTGGAACAGGTAACCCTTGAGCCGCTCCCGGGCCCCGAAGCTACGGTGGGCGTCCAGGCTGCGCATGTGTTCCAGCCAGGTTTTGACTTCTTCGAAGGCCGCGTCGTCGAGGATGAAATCCAGCTGCTCCTGGAAGCGGAACGGCGACAGCTCCGGGGCCTGGCCGATGGGGATGTCTTCCAGGTCCAGCGGGTCGCAGGTCAGTTGCGGCAGGAAAAAGCCCTGGCTGAAATTGATCAGCATGAAGTCGCCGTCTTCGGGATGGGGAATCACGTGCAGGCGATGGGGCAGGATAAAGGCCAGGGCCTTTTTCGGAAACGGGCGCACCGCACCGCCGATGTGCTGCACGGTGTCGCCGCCCAGGTTGATCTGAATCTGGAAGTATTCGTGGCGATGGGGACTGGTCAGCGCCGCCCTGCCCCGCTTGTCGCGGATGTAGAAGTCGGAGCGGTCGCTGCGTTGTTCCATGCCATAGGTGGTGATGCGGGTGCCGGGCATACGTACTTCTCGGAGGGCCTGGGCACCACTGTAGCGTCAACCCTGGCCGAGGGTGAAGCTCAGCTCCGCCAGGCCGTCGATTCCGGCGGTCACCACATCGCCCGGCTGCAAGGCGCCGACACCTGCCGGGGTGCCGGTGAAGATCAGGTCGCCGGCCTTCAATGCCACCGATTTGGAGGCATGGCTGATCACTTCGCTGACCGACCAGATCTGGTCCGCCAGGTCGCCCACTTGGCGTTGCTCGCCATTGACCTTGAGCCAGATACGCCCGCTGCCCGGATGGCCAACGGCACTCACCGGCCGCAGCGGAGTGCAAGGTGCCGACTCATCGAAGGCCTTGGCCCATTCCCACGGCCGCGACAGCTTTTTCGCCTGGGCCTGGAGGTCGCGGCGGGTCAGGTCGATGCCCAAACCGTAACCCCAGATATGCGCAAACGCGTCTTCCGGGGCGATGTCCACGCCGCCCTTGCCGATGGCCACCACCAACTCGACTTCATGGTGCAGGTCGGCGGTCAATGGCGGATAGGCGATCACGCCCTCGGCAGGCACCACGGCATCGGCCGGCTTCATGAAAAAGAACGGCGGCTCGCGGTCAGGGTCGTGGCCCATTTCGCGGGCATGTTCGCTGTAGTTGCGCCCGACACAGAACACCCGACGCAGCGGGAAGCGAGCGTCGTCGCCGTGGATGGCAAGGGACGGGGTTTCGTTGGGGGTGATGACGTAGCGGGTCATGGCATGTGCCTCTTCGATTACCTGGGGCCAGTATGCGGACGGGCTCCGGGGCGAAGTTGGACAGGCTTACGCAGATTTTGTACTGGGCGGTGCAATCATTTACGCGCCAGCTTGTAGCGCAAACAGTCCTGATAAAAACTCTGGCGAATCACCTCGGGCTTGACCCGCGAGCGGCTGTCGTAGGTCTGCTCGGTGATGCCCATGGCCATCATGTGCATCCAGGGTTTCTTGAACTGGTAGGTCTTGAGCTTCTGACGCGCGGCGTACAGCGAGACGCCCGACAGCTTCAATTCCTGGGCCCGGGCGGCGGTGCCAGCCCCCCAACTGCACATGTACTTGTCGTTGTCCCGCAGCTCCCGTGCCTCAACCGAAACCGCCCCACCCGCCATTGCGCAGGCCATCAGCATGATTCCAACATTGCGCATTTGCATCCCGCCTAACCACCTGAAAATAAAAGTGATTTTGGCGAGAATTTTGTTACAAAGGGGCCAGCAAATTGCCTTCTTGATGATTTTTCCGACAGGTACCAGAGGCAAAAAGCTACGCATCCCTTAAGGCCTTTTGCCACTATTTGTTGCCGACCTGCCAGCGTCTGACGATAATCGCCGCGCTCTCCCACACTCACGCAAGGAAACGCCGTGAAAAAGCTTCTACTGTTGACCCCATTGCTCGCGCTGCTGTTGCAAGGCTGCGGCGTCACCATGACGCAATACGAGCCGAACTTCGACAACGTCCAGGTCCTCAAGCGCGCAGCGCCGCTGCAACCCGTCAGCAATGCCCAGGTGACGGCTGCGTCGGGCGAAGGCTCGTTGTCCGTACGTGCCAACCCGATCCGCTCGCCCAGTGGCAGCATCCCGGCGCATATCCAGGCTGCGATCACCCAAGAACTGCAACTCGCAGGCCTGCTGAACCCGCAAGCGGAACGTCATCTGCAAGTGCTGGTGGTGAAGAATTCGCTGTCGGCAGGCATGGGCTCCGGCAACGGCACGCTGGCCGCGCGGTTTACCCTGCTCAAGGGCAATGACGTGGTGTACGACGCGACCAAGGAAGTGAATCACACCTGGTCCAGTTCGTTCTTCGGGTTCATTGCGATCCCGAATGCCGCCAACGCCTACAACCCGATGGTGCGGGATTTGCTCAAGTCGTTGTACAGCGACCCGCTGTTCATCAAGGCGCTTAAGTAAGGCCCAGGCTGCGAGGGCGGGTCGCCCTACCCTCGCAGCTGTTTCAAACCTTCAGTTACGTGTCACGCCCGTAGCACGCCGGCATCCAGTGCCGAGTACTTCAGGTTGTTGCCGTCGACCATTTGCTTGAGCAAGGCATTGACCTGGCGGGTGAAGGTATCGGTCACCGCCTCTTTCGGCGTGTTGGCCATCAACGGGATAAACCAGATGCCCATCCAGGTATTGATCGAGTCGTGGTTGGTGCCGGTGCTCAGCGCCTGGCCTTGCGGGTCCACCGACTCCAGCTTCATGGTGTATTGATCAGTCCCCAGCGCCGGGATGATGGTGAAGGTAAAGCCGCTGATAAAGGCCATTGCCAGTTGGCCGCCACCCGGTGGATGGTTGTAGACCTTCAGGCGCAGGCTGTAATCGCCGGGCTGTTTCTGGAACTCATCCAGGGTCACACGACCAAACAGGCCGGAGTCGGTCAGGACTTTCTGCAGCTGTGGCTTGAGCATGTCCCGCGCTTGTGGGAATTCCGTAGCGGCGGCGTTTGTCGGCTCGCCCTGGTAGAACTTGAAGTCTACGTAGACGTTCGGTTTGTTGGCGTAGCTGGCCTTCGATGGCAGCGTGACAGGTGCGACTTCGTCCTTCGTGAAGCTGGCGCAGCCGCCCATCGACAACGTGATCAGGGCCAACCCCAGCATTTTTCCAATGTGCATTACGACTTCCTTAGTGAATGGAGCGTCTCCATGGCCGGAGTTGCTGGGGGCGGATGATAAAGAGTGAGCAACAATGTTAAAAGGCCATCTCCGAGAAATACCCGCTCGCAGGCAGCACTAGTTGGCGGAGACCAGTTTCAGGCCGATCACGCCGGCCAGGATCAGTACGATGCACAGCACTCGTAACGGTGCGGTGGAATCGCCCAGCAACACCATGCCGAGGATCGCGGTGCCCGCTGCGCCGATTCCGGTCCACACTGCGTAGGCGCTGCCCACCGGCAGCGTGCGCAACGCCGTCGACAGCAGGATGACGCTGGAGACGCCGGTCACGACGGTGAGCAATCCGGGGGTGAATCGGGTGAAGCCATCCGAAGCCTTCATCGCGAACGCGAAAGCGATTTCAAGAATGCCGGCCAAGCCGAGCAGTAGCCATGCCATGGGGTGAACCCTCAGGAAATACAGTGAGTGTGTGGCGAGGGAACCCGCCACAACGAATCCGCGTTGGCTTATGCCTTGGCGGCCGCCGCCGGCGTGGTGCGGAAGGTGATGCCCAGGCGGTTGAAGGCATTCATCAGTGCGATGCCGTAGGTGAGATCGGCCAGTTCCTTGTCACTGAACTCGCCGGTCGCTGCCGCGTAGTCAGCGTCCGAAACATCACTGGCGGTCACTGCTTCAGCAAAGGCCAGTGCCACGCGCTCACGCTGGGTGAAGACCGCGCCAGCGTCATGCCATACGGGCACCAGCACCAGCTTGCCCACGGCCAGGCCTTGCTTGAGCAAGTCCCGCGAGTGCATATCGATGCAAAAGGCGCAGCCGTTGATTTGCGAAACCCGCAGGTAGACCAGGTCGATCAGTTCCTTGGACAGGCCGCTGTTCTGCAGGTAGACGTAAACCCCGCCGAACGCCTTGTAACCTTCAGGGGAAGCTTTGGAGTAGTCGAGACGCGTTGTCATGGTGAAGTCCTGTAGCGGTTGGATGAAGCCGCCATCTTGCGACGCCATGGCCTACCCCAAAAGATCCATGATCTGGCTTGAACACCAGACCATGAATGCGCGGACATGGCCTACTCTGAATCTTGATTCTTGGCTCTTTGGCCTGGGTCATGAGGTTCGTAGACTGAAGGCCATCCATCCAGGAAGCAGCGCACCATGAATATCCTCCATGTCAGTGCCAGCCCTCGCGGGCCAGCGTCAGAAAGCAACGCCCTCTCCCTCAAGATCATTGAATGCCTGCGCCAGCGGAACCCGGCCGCCGAGGTGATCCAGCGCGGCATCGCCGGGAACGCCCTGGCACCGTTGGACGAGCCTTATGCGACGTCCCAGCAGTCCCTCATGGATGTCTCGTCCGAAGGTTCGATGGCCCAGTCCGAGCGGCTTGTGCGGGAATTGGAGATGGCCGACATTGTGGTGATCGCCACCCCCATGCATAACTACTCGGTACCCGCAGCCCTCAAGCTATGGCTTGATCATATTGCGCGGGTACGCCGCACCTTCGATATCTCGGCCCAGGGCAAGATCGGCCTGTTGCAGGACCGCCCGGTGTTTGTCGCCATCGCCTCGGGCGGACGGTTTTCCGGGGAGCGTGCGCATCAGCCGGATTTCCTGACGCCGTACCTGAAAACCCTACTCGGCATGATCGGCCTGCATGACGTGACCTTCTTCACCGTTGAAGGCACCGCTTCACGCCCGGAGGCACTGGCCCAGACGCGCCGCCAGACCGACCAGGCGCTGCACGACTATTTCGCCACCTGAACAGGACCCGCCGCCGGATGAGCACCTCGATCAAGGCCTTTTCACCGCTGGACGCCGGCGCTGCCGAGCCGATTTACCGGCAACTTTACTGGCGCTTCCGCAGCGCGATTGCCGAAGGTTTGCTCAAACCGGGGGAACGCATACCCGCAGCCCGGGCCCTGGCCAAGGAACTTGGGCTGGCCAGAGGCACCATCGACACAACGTACTCGCTGCTGGCGGCCGAAGGTTATATCCAGGCCCGTGGCCAGGCCGGCACCGTGGTGGCGGAAGGGATCAAGTCCAGCCTGCCGGAACGCCCCATGACGGCCAGCGACCACAATGCCGTCCGGCACAAGGCCGCCGTGTTGCCGTTTCAAATGGGCCTGCCGGCGCTGGATGCGTTCCCGCGCAAGATCTGGTCGAAAATCGCCGCCCGTTGCGTGCGGGCCACCCAGGTCGCCGACATGGCCAACCCCTGCGTGTTCGGCCTGCACTCGCTGCGCACGGCGATTGCCAGCTACTTGCAGGTTGCCCGGGGTATTCACTGCTCGCCGGCACAAGTCTTCGTCACCTCGGGCTACCGCAACACGCTGGGGCTGATCGCCCACGCACTGCTGGAACCGGGCGATCGGGTGCTGGTGGAGGACCCGGGCTACCTGTTCACCCGGCCATTGCTGGATTACCTGAATATCAAGGCCATACCGGTACCCGTGGATCAGGACGGCATGCAGGTGTCCCGAGCCGTGCAACAGGGCAAAGGCGCCCGCGCCGTGGTGGTCACGCCGGCCCATCAAAGCCCGCTGTGTGTCTCGCTGTCCTTGCCCAGGCGCCTGGAACTGCTGGATTGGGCGAGCCGCCAGCAGGCCTGGATCGTCGAGGACGACTATGACGGCGAATACCGTTACGTCAGCCGCCCACTGCCGGCCCTCAAGAGTCTGGACCGCGTCGGCCGGGTGCTCTATGCCGGGACTTTCAGCAAAGTGTTGTTTCCCGGCATCCGCCTCGCATATCTGGTGGTGCCTGCGGCTCAAGTGGCACGCTTCGAACACGTCAGCCAGACCTTCCTCGGTGGTTGCCCGGAACTGACCCCGGCGATCGTCGCGACGTTTATGGCCGAAGGGCATTTTGCGCGGCATATCCAACGCATGCGCAAACTCTACGGCGAGCGTCGGGAAGCCACGGCCAGGGGCCTGCGCAAAGCGCTGGGCGAGCGTATTTCGATTGATGCCCAACCGGGCGGGATGCATTTGATCCTGCGACTCAACGCGCACCAGTCCGACCGCCTGTGCGTGGAGCGACTGGCACAGGCCGGCATTTATGCCGAAGCCTTGAGCGACTGGAATATTCAGGGCCAGACCGGCCCCGGCCTGCTGCTGGGCTTTGCCAATATCGAATCGGAGACCGTCGCCGAGGTCCTTGGAAAACGCATCCTGGATGCACTCATGGCCTGATCCGCAAGCCGGTTCTTGGCTCTTTCGCCCTCAAGACGGGGCCGCCATGCTGGACGGCTTGTACTCACCAGCCTGGAATCTCCATGCCCACTCCCCTGCGCAGCCTTGCGGTTTTCTGCGGTACCAATTTCGGCTTCAACCCGCAGTACGCGGAAGGCGCCCAGGCCCTGGGCCGGGAAATCGCCCGGCGCGGCATTCGCCTGGTCTACGGCGGCACCCACAAAGGCTTGATGGGCGTGATGGCGGATGCGGTGTTGGCGGAAGGTGGCGAGGTCGTCGGCATCATCACCCGGCTGCTGCATGAGCGCGGCCACTCCCACGCCGGGCTCACCCATCATGAAGTGACCCACGACATGCGCAGCCGCAAGACACGTATGAGCGACTGCGCCGACGCGTTCATTGCCTTGCCCGGCGGGCTGGGAACACTGGAAGAATTGTTTGAAGCAGCCACGCTGACCCAGGTAGGCGAACACCAAAAGGGCGTGGCGTGCCTGAATACGGAGGGGTTCTTCAACCCGGTGCGCGCCCTGTTGGATCACACCGTGAAGGAAGGCTTCATGAAGGTCGAGCACAGCCAGATGCTGATCTTCAACGAAGACCCCGGCGCCCTGATTGATGCCCTGGAGCAGTGGCAGGCGCCGGTGGTTTCCAAACTGATTGGGCCGATGGCGAACTAACTGTTTTTGGCCTTGGCGATGCTGCTCCCGAATCCTTTCGCCAAGGCTTTTTTATTTACCACTGATACGTCGCGCTGGCCTGCACGGTGCGCTGTGAGCCATACCAGCACCACGAGTAGGAATAGCAGGACGCGACGTACTCTTTATTCGCCAGATTGGTGGCGTTCACCGCCAGGCGCAGGTTGTCACCCTGGCGATTGATGTGCGGGATGTCGTAGTGCACCGCTGCATCGAACAAGGTGTAGCCCGGTACCTTCAAGGTGTTGGCGGTATCGCCCCATGACGAACCGACATACCGCGCACCAGCCCCCACGCCGAAGCCCTTCAGCGTGCCGTCGTGCAGGGTGTAATCCGCCCAGGCCGATGCGGTATGACGCGGTACGGCATAGGTGGTAGTGCCCTCGGCAGCCACGGCCGGGCCGACGCCGATGTCACTGATGGGCGCATAGCGCACGGTGTTGTTGGACTTGCTGATGCGGTTATCCAGGTAGGCATAGGCCGCCGTGATATCCAGGTTGTCGTTCAGGCTGGCCTTGCCTTCGAGTTCAAACCCTCGGGATTGCACTTCACCGTCCTGGATCTGGCAGCGCGAGCCGTTGCACAGGTGGGAAGCGTCCGGGTCCAGTGTCGGCACGTTGGTCTGGCGCAGGTCGAAGATGGCCGCCGTGATGAAGCTGTTGCTGCCCGGCGGCTGGTACTTGATGCCGATTTCGGTCTGCTTGCCTTCAGTCGGTTGGAACGTTGAGCCGCCATAGCCCGTGCCGGATTGCGGCTGGAAGGATTCCGAGTAGCTGACATACGGCGCCAAGCCATTATCGAACAGATAGACCAGGCCCAGGCGGCCGGTGAAGGCTTTGCTGTCCTGGCTGGATTTGGTCTTCTTCTGGGTCGTCATGGCCAGGGTGCTGTTGTCGGTGCTGGCCCAGTCATAACGCCCGCCCATCAACAGCACCCATTTGTCCCACTTCATCTGCTCTTGCAAGTACACGCCGGTTTGCTCGCTGCGCGAGGTGGCGTCGCTGGTGTAGGCCGGTACCGGCACGGCCGCGCCGTAGACCGGGTCGAAAATATCCAGCGTAGGCCCTGCCGTGTACACGCCACTGCCCGACTTGGTATCGGTGCTGGTGTTCTGGTAGTCGGCGCCCATCAGCACGGTGTGCTGCAGCGGGCCGGTGTCGAATTTGGCCTGCAACTGGTTGTCGAGGGCATAGGCGTCGATGTTCACGTCGCTGGCGATGGTCGAGCGGCGGATGGTGCGGTAATCGCTCTCCAGGTAGTTGCTGTAGAGGCTGCGGTATTGCCCTTCGCTGCGCAGATAGCGGGCATTCTGACGCACGGTCCAGACATCGTTGAAGTGATGCTCGAAGGCGTAGCCGATGGAGTAATACTCGCGGTCACTCTTCTCGAAGCTTTTCTCGCCGTCGTAGAAATCCACGTCGATCTTGCGCCCGGTTGGGCTGTGCATCACCGAGCCCCAAGCCGGCATTGAACCGTAGGACGCGCCTTTGGGATCCTTCTGGAAATGCCCAAGCAAGGTCAGCGACGTGTTGTCGTCCGGGCGCCAGGTGAAGGCGGTGGACAGGGATTGGCGACGGGTTTCAGTGTGGTCGATCTGGCCGTCGGCATCGTCAAAAAGGCCGGCGACACGGTAGGAATACACGCCTTGATCGTCCAGCGGGCCGCTCAAGTCAAAGGTGGTGCGCTTCTTGTTGAAGGTGCCGTACTCGACGCCGACTTCATGGAACGGCGTATCCAGCGGGCGCTTGCTGACCATGTTGATCACGCCGCTGGGGGTGCCCTGCCCGTACAGCACCGACGCCGGCCCACGCAGCACTTCGACGCGCTCCAGGTCGAAGGCGTCTTTTTGCGGCAAGGCATCCCGGCTCGAGGGCATGCGCAGGCCATCGAGGTAGGTCGCCGGGGCGAAGCCACGGATGGTCAACTGGTCGAGGCGTGACGCGGTGGAGCCTCGGGTTTCCGGGATCACGGCGGCGCTGTAGCGCAGGATCTGGTTAAGGCTCTCGGCGTTCTGCGCGCGCATCTGGTCTTTGGTGACCACGGAGATCGACTGTGGGGTTTCGATCAGCGCGGTGTCGGTCTTGGTGCCCGACAGGCTGCGGGTGGCCACGTAACCCGACACCGGGCCGGTGGGGTTTTCCGACTGATACGCACCGCTGATGGTGGTGGCCTGCAACTCCATGGCGCCGTCGGTGTGCGGGATGGCTTCGAGGCGGTAGCGGTCGTCGGCAATCTTCAGGGCTTGCAAGCCGCTGCCAGCCAACAATTGGGCCAGGGCGGCGTCGGTGCTGTGCTGCCCGTTCAGGCCATTGCTGCGTTTGCCCCGAGTCAGGCTCGGATCAAAGGCCAATACCAGGCCCGCCTGTTCGGCGAGGCTGTTGAGGGCCTGGCTCAGGTCACCGGCCGGAATGTAAAACGCGGCGCTTTCAGCCGCGAAGGACGCTTGAACGGTCAGCAGGGGTACGGCGGCAAAAGCCATCGCCACTGAAAGGGCCAGTGGCTGTAAGGGACGAGCAAGGCGCGACATGAGAAGTCCTGGGAAATGGGGGTTCTATTAGTCATGACGGCCATGTCGGAAAATCGGGTATGAATGAGAGCAGTTTTTATTCAGACTTTTTACCGAGGCTTGATCACCACCACCAAATCGGTGAAGTACTCCACCTTGATCGGCAGGTTATCCGCCAGTGAAGCCAGGGCCGCGCGGGTGTCGTCGAGCTTGAATACTCCCGACACGCGCATCCCTTGCAGTGCCTGCGGATCAAAGCGCACCAGCCCGTGGCGGTAACCAGCGAGGGTTTGCAGCACCTCGCTCAGGGGTTGGTCGTCGACCTTGAGCAGGCCACGGGTCCAGGCGTCCGGGTCGGCATTGCCGATGGGTTGCGGGTCGCTGGCGTGTCCGTCCTTGAGTGTGGACTTCTGCCCTGCCGGCACTTTCACGTCGCCTGCACTGTTGCCTTTGACGGCCACGGTGGACTCGATCACGGTGACTACGGTCGAGCCGTTCTCGGCCTTGCGCACCAGGAACCGCGTGCCCAACGCCGTGGCCGTGCCCTGGTCGGTATGCACCACGAACGGCCGTTGCGCGTCCTTGGCCACCTCGACCCACATCTCGCCCTGCAACAGTTCGATCACCCGTTGGTGGCCGTCGAACTTCACGTCCAGGGCAGAGTTGCTGTTGAGCTGCACCTGGCTGCCGTCGGTCAGTGCCACCTGACGCCGTTCGCCAACGCTGGTGCGTTGGTCGGCCATCCATACCGGCAGCCGCTCAATCCCGGCCCAACCGCACAGCAATACACCCAACAGCGCAACGGCCTGGGTACCACGGGCGGCAAACCTTGGTTTTTGCGGGGCAAACGCGCGGTTCAGGGCAAGGCGCGCCGGAGCGGCGGGCAATGCGTCGAGGCTGCCCCATAGGCTGCGCATCCGTTCGATTGCGACAGCATGCCGTGGGTCGGCCTGGCACCAAGCATCGAATGCGGCACGGTCGGCTTCAGTCACGTGATCGTCGTGCAACAACGTCAGCCAACGGGCGGCTTCACTGATGATCTGCTCGGAACTCACGACAGCGGGTCCGCCCCGTGCAGGGTGTGATAGCAGTGCACCAGCGCGCTGGAGATGTAGTTCTTCACGGTGCTGGGTGACACCTGAAGTTGTGCGGCGATTTCGCTGTAGGTCAGCCCGTCGAGGCGGCTGAGCAGAAAGGCTTCGCGGGCCTTGGCGGGCAAGCCGGTGAGCATGTCGGCGATTCGTTCCAGGGCCTGGAGTGCCACATGAATTGCCGCCGGATCCGGCATACCGGCGTCCTCGCTCTGAATCGCCAGGGCTTCCATGTAGGCCTTCTCGATCCGCCGCCGACGCGCGCCATCAATCATCAAGCGCCCCGCCGTCGTTGCCAGGAAAGCCCGGGGTTCCTTGATGGTGTGGGGTTCGGCCAGCAGCAGGATGCGGATAAACGCGTCGTGGGCCAGGTCGGCGGCATGTTGTGAGCAGCCGAGTTTCTTGCGCAGCCAACCGTGCAACCAGGAATGGTGGTCGCTGTAGAGGGCGGTGAGGGTCTGCTGGCGACGGGCTGTATCAGCCTTGGCTACAGGAAAGTCATGCATGCGCAAAAATTTCTCAAACAAGAAAGATTACCAATTGCGCAAACGATGACAGTAAAACGGAGGGGGAGCAAGGGGCTCGCCGATCGAAGCCGTCACGGTGATGGGTGGTTAACGGGATGCAGGTAGAGGGCAACTACCTTTTAACTGAAGTATTAACACTGCACTTAGTTAGAAACAGCAAAAGTCGACAGGCACTTGCGTACCTGCCAACTTAATGGACGCATGACAATTAATGACGAACGTCTAAAGTGCGACGGTTACTTGCAGCCAATCCTCTGCGGAAGTTGCCCTTGCTTCGACTTAAGTGCAGTTTGTACCGCTTGGGGCAACTCATTCCAGAATGTCAGCCCGGAACGCTGTTCAATCTGTTCGACCGTCGCGCGGTAATCACAGAAGTTCGCACCCTTAGGAGTTTCCTGATTCATGATGAACGAGGCATAAAGACCGTCTTGCGGCGACTTGCCCACGGAAACAATCTTCCAGTAGCCGCTGGGAATCGTGTGGACCTTGTTGGTCCCCGGCAAGGTGCCGATAAATTTCTCATACAGCGGGCCAGTCATCACATACACCTCATCCACCGCCGCGTCCTGGCTCAGGTTGCGCTCCTGATCCTCCAGGCGTGCCCAAGGGCCCTGGTTCAAATCGGACTTTTGCGGGGTGATGTTGGACAGGTAATTGAGGGTCTGCCAATCGGAGACGCCCGCCATCGACGCCAGGTTCGCCTGGTGTCCACGGTCGACCTTGAGCGCCACGTTGGCACCGTTATAGTCAACAGGGTCAAGGGTTTCACCCGCCGGAATCGCCGGGTCCGTCTGCCAGTTACGCGGGCGCCCGCTGGCCGGTGTGGACTTGGTGATCCGGTAAGCCACCCAGTTGGCGAACTTGGTCGACGCATTGTTATTGAGGCTGTAGGCCTGGCGATTCAACGTCAGCGGCCCACCGCCCGAAGGGCAGCCCTGGGAACAATTATCGACGGTGACGGCCTGTTCGAGCGGCGCCTGGACGGCGCGCTCCGGTGCCTGTGAAGGCGGGGTGCTGATACAGCCCGCCATCAGCGGCACCCACAACAACGCGACGTATTTGAACAATGCTTTCCTTTGCATGGTAATACTCCATTTACAGCAGATTAATTAAGTTTAAGGCGATAAAACAGGCGCAACGGGTCCCGACAGCGCAAAAGCCACTTCGTGATGAGATGACTACGCTATCAAGTTGATTGCTGACAGTTGGATAACTGTATTTGCGCGTAACGCGACATTCCATGTGCGTACACACTTAATTACCCACGCCAGTGGCGCAAGCAACTAACTGCTCATGAAAAATCATCTTTCGGTTGAGCAGGCTTTATCTTATACACGTAATTGTTACAAAAAAACCAGCGTTAAAATCAAAAAAATCAGCCCGTAAACCCGATCCAATGTGAGAGCCGGGCTTGCCCGCGATGCACGCGACTCGGTGTTTCAGTTACACCGAGGTGATGCTATCGCAGGCAAGCCAGCTCCCACAGTTGATCTTTGCTTGGCTGATTAACGCCAGCTCCAGGAAACCCCGGTGTACACGCCCATGCCATCTCCCGGCGTGGACCGCGCTACGTCCAGCCCCTTGTCGTCATAACCCGGCGTGACCGTATTGGCGTAGCGCTGGTTGGTCAGGTTGCGCAGGTCGACCCAGGCTTGCCAGTCGTGCATCGGCGCGTCATACCCGACCGTCGCGCCGAGCAGCGTGTAGGCCGCCGCGTAGTAGGAATTGGCGTAGTCCACCGCCACCCGCGACGAATGCTCGCCGTTGAGGCTGGTGTAGAAACCGCTGGGATGGCTGTAGCGCAATTGCGCCTGGTAGTAGTGCTTGGGGATGCCGGGCAAGGTGTTGTCGCCGAAGCGGTCGTCGTTGCGGTAGTGGAAGTCGCTGTAGGTGTAGGCCTGGCGCAGGGCTAACTGGCCGGTGCGGCCGCCGTCCCACAGCGGGCTGATCAGGCTCAGTTCCACGCCTTGGTGCACCGTGGGGCTGGCGTTGGATTCGGCGATGATTGCAGAGGTGGTGGAGGTCGCGGCTTGGGTTTCGACGCTGAGCAGTTCGTGGCGCACCTCGGAACGGTACAGCGCCAGGTCCCATTGGCCGAACCATTCTTCACCGCGGCCGCCGATTTCCAGGGTGGTTGCAGTCTGGTTTTTCAGCTTGACGCCTTCGCGTTGCAACCCACTCGCCGGGCCGCTGTTGGCCGGGAAATACTTGTTGGAACCCCAGATCATCGACCATGCATGGGGCGGCTCAACCGAGCGGCTCAGGTTGCCATACACCTGCAGTTGCGGGCTGAAGTCATAACGCAAGCCAACCCGTGGCGCGTAATCCCAATCGTGCTGGCTGACCGGTGTGTGGGTTTCCGGATAGCTGACTTCGGTTTCACGGCGGGTGTAGATCGCCGCCAACCCGGTGGTCAGCCAAAGGTCCGGCACCAACTCCAGGTCGTTGCCGATATGCAGCACGGTGTCGGAACCCAGGTAGCTGTAATCGCGGGTCTTGGTGCCGGGTGCATAAATGGCGGTATTGCCGGTCGGGATCCGCACGAATTCCGAGCCGCCGTTGTTAGGCATCGCCTGAGTCGTGCGCAAACCGATAGTGGTCTTGCTGTCGCGCCCGAACAACGTGTCCTGGCGGATGTAGTTCAGAGTGCCGCTGACGTCGGTGTAGGCGACCTTGAGACGGTTGGTGCCTTCACGCAGGTCCATCGGATAGTCGTGATACGCCAGCCCGACCTCGACCCGGGCGCTGTCGTCCAGGCGCAGGGTGGTTTTGTTGGCGATCCAGGTCGAGCCCGGTTGCAGGCGCTTGGAGTCGCGCGTCACGTTGAGGGCGGCGGCGGCGCGTGGGTCGTGGCTGATCTGGTCGCGGGTCAGCTTGCCGGGGGAGTCGTTGTCGGTTTCGCGGTAGCGGAAGTAGAAGCGGGTTTCCAGGTCGGGGTTGAAGCGGTAGCCAAAGTTGGCCGCCATGCCCTTGCCGCTGCCGGCGCTGTGGTTCTGGAAACCGTCGTAGTGCGAATCGGTGAGGCTGATGTAGTAGTCGGCATCCCCCAGCACCTGCCCCGAACTGATTTCCCGTTGGGCGTAGCCATGGCTGCCGGCTTCGTAGCGCACTTGCAGCTTGGGGGCGTCGTAGCCGGTGTGGGTGACGTAGTTGACCGCACCGCCCAGGGCCAATGCGCCCTGGTCAAAACCATTGGCGCCGCGCAGCACTTCAACGCGGCTGAGCCACAACGGGTCCTTGAGTTCGTAGGGCGTGCCGCCCGGGCCGGTCAGCGGCAGGCCGTCGAAGGTTTCGTACAGGCCGGACGCGTGGGCGCCGGGGCCCCGGTTGATGCCCGAACCACGAATGGAAAGCTTCACCCCTTCGTTGTTCGCGGCCTTGGCGTACACGCCTGCCTGGTACTTGAACACGTCCTCGTTGGTGCTCACCCGCCCCTGGTCGACGCTGCCCATGTCGATGTAGTTGGTGGCGCCGGGAACGCTCTTGAGCTGGACCTGGGCCAGTTCATCGGCGCTGAGTTCAGCGCTGCTGACTTCGACGGGAGCCAGTTGCAGCGTGTCGTCGGCCTGGGTGACAGGGCTGAAGCTCAGGGCGGCGCCAAAGCCCAGCAAGGGCCAGGCTTTTCGTGCGGGGAACGGAAACGCGGGGGGCATGGGGGGTAAATCCTTGGAATTCGTTTTTGCGACGGGCTCGGTCCGGCACAAGGTCTGTGGTGGGAAGCCTGTGAAGCCCGGCGGGTCACCACTGATGGACGTACAGGCCCCAATCGGCGTTAAGTCCGAAATCGAATTACCAAATGCAAACTCAGTATTTATGGAAATAAGCGCCACGGATTACTGTAGGGCCATTGAGTCCCCAGAGATTTACGTCATGCAAACATCCGCCACCGTCATCGATTTCACCCTCCACCGCAAACGCCGCCAGGCTCGCGCAGCGGCTGAACTGATGTGGGCGATGTACGCGGCACGGGCCGGGGTCGCGGTGTTTACCGCACACGTCACCACCTCCAGCGATACCCGCCGGGCGTGAGGCAATGAATTTCCTGCACGCGCTTCCCGAAGTGCCCGACCTCCCCTCCAAACCCAAAGACTGCAACAGCGGCGACGATGACGCCATCGGCCAGTGCGTCGCGCAGAACCTGCAACGCCTGCGCAGTAAACGCTACCTGTCGCTGGACGCCCTGGCGCGCAATTGCGGCGTGAGCCGGGCGATGCTGGCGCAGATTGAATCCGGGCGCAGCGTGCCGTCGATCAAAGTGCTGTGCAAGATTGCCAAAGGCTTGAAAGTCTCGGTGGCCGCCTTCCTGGAAAACCGTGCGTTCGAAGGGGTTGAACTGCTGCCGGCACAACAGAGCAAACGCTTGGTGAGTGCCGACGGCAGTTTCATCAGCCGTGCGCTGTTTCCCTACGATATGGCACGCCAGTCGGAGTTCTACGAGATACGCCTGAAGGCACTCGGCGAAGAAGTTTCTGAAGGTCACGGGCCGGGGATTCAAGAAAATCTGGTTGTGGCCCAGGGCGTGCTGGAAGTCAGCGTCAACGACGAACGCTACCTGCTGTCCACCGGTGATTCGATCCTGTTCTACGCCGACCAGCCCCACCGCTATCGAAACCCGGCGGACAGTGAGGCGGTGGCGTTCCTGGTAATCACCTACCCGGAACGCCTGGACTGAAACGCAAAAAGCCCCGGCACTCGCCGGGGCTTTCTGGTTTCACGCCAAACGAATCAGCAGGTGCAGCACATCATCGGCATGCCGTTGCAGCTCATCATCATCGGCATGGCGCAGTCGCTCATCATCTTCATCATCAGCATGCAGCAGTTGTTCATCATGTCCATGCTCATGCCTGGCATCGGCATCATGGTGCAGGTCATGCAGTCGGCTTCCATCTTGCATTCCATGACGCACTTCATCATCGGCATAGGCATGCCCATCGGCATCATCATCGGCATGTTCAGGGTGGACATGCTGTTCATCATCGCCATGCCGTCCTGCGACATGCACATCATCGACATGTTGGCGCACTGCATCATCATCGGCATGCCGCAGTTCATCATCATCGCCATCATTTCGGCGTTGTTCTTGAACATCGCCATGTCCATACCGGCGGCCGGCTTCATGGTGCACATCATGGCCTCGTCGGTCATCGTGCAGGTCATGGTGGCCATCATCATCGGCATACCCATCATCGGCATCATTGGCATCGCGTTGTTCATTGGCATCTGCATGGCGTTCATCATGTTCGAAACTCCGTAATCGACAGGAAATGAGTAAGTTCTGGGGCCGATTCTAGAGATGCGACGCAACGGCGCAAGGCTTTGGCCCAGCAGCAGAAATAGACGCTGCATGGGGGTTTATCGGAGCGAGACAGCCGATAATTCCGTGATGACAGCGTTAATGAAGCGATCACGCCGACCCGCTCTGTTATCAGGGCCGAACCGGCGTGATGGATATGCGATTGGGGAATGGGCTCCAATCAGAAGGAAATAAACGATCTAACCACGCTGAAAATACCCGCTCATTCGGCGAAGAAGCGGTTCGCCGGACGCGGCAGTCCGAGGTTTTCCCGCAGGGTAGAGCCTTCGTACTCCCGCCGGAAAATCCCGCGTCCCTGTAACTCGGGCACCACCTTGGCGACAAAATCATCAAGCCCGCCGGGCAGCCACGGGAACATGATGTTGAAGCCATCGCTGCCCTCTTCTTCCAGCCACTGCTGCATCTCATCGGCAATGCTGCGGGCCGTGCCGACAAACGACAAGCCCGCATACCCGCCAAGGCGTTGGGCCAATTGGCGCACCGTCAACTGCTCGCGGTCAGCCAGCGCCAGTACTCGTTCGCGGGAGCTTTGGCTGGCGTTGGTTTGGGGAAT
The DNA here is from genome assembly GCF_900105735.1 of Pseudomonas yamanorum. Classification (NCBI taxonomy): domain Bacteria; kingdom Pseudomonadati; phylum Pseudomonadota; class Gammaproteobacteria; order Pseudomonadales; family Pseudomonadaceae; genus Pseudomonas; species Pseudomonas yamanorum. Next base: position 697,169 of record NZ_LT629793.1, read on the forward strand.
CGCCGGGAGGTATTGGTCGGGATCAAACTTGGTCGCGTCGGTACCCAGCGCTATCGACAGCGAGGCAATCGCGCTTTCGTAATGCACCAGGCTGTCGAGGTGCGCACGAATCCGCCGCGCGTCTTCCCGCGTATCGCCGACCACCACAAACGCCCCGGGCAGAATCTTCAGGTGGTCGGGATGCCGCCCCACCGCCAGCATCCGGCGCTTGATATCCCCATAGAACTTGCGCCCTTCTTCCAGGGTGCCCGGCGCGACAAAAATCACCTCGGCGGTTTCCGCCGCCAATTGCCGGCCTGGCTCCGAGGCACCGGCCTGCACGATCACCGGCCAGCCCTGCACTGGCCGCGCAATGTGCAGCGGGCCGCGCACGTTGAGGTAGCGACCGTGATGGTTGAGGGTGTGCAGTTTGTCCGGGTCGAAGTACACGCCGCTGTCGGCATCGCGGATGAAGGCATCATCGGCCCAACTGTCCCAGAGCCCGGTCACCACATCGTAGAACTCCCGCGCACGGGCGTAACGCTCGTCGTGAGCGTAGGCCTGTTCCAGGCCGAAATTCTGCGCGGCATCCGGGTTGGCGGTGGTGACGATATTCCAACCCGCGCGACCATTGCTCAAGTGATCCAGGGACGCAAAGCGACGGGCAATGTGGAACGGTTCGTCGTAGGTGGTCGAGGCCGTGGCCACCAGGCCGATGTGCTCGGTGGCCTGGCTGAGGGCCGACAACAAGGTGAACGGTTCGAATGACGTGGCGGTGTGGCTGCGCTTCAACGCGTCGATGGGCATGTTGAGCAAGGCCAGGTGGTCGGCCATGAAGAAGGCATCGAAACGTGCCTTCTCCAGGGTTTGGGCAAAAGCCTTGAGGTGCGTGAAATTGAAATTGGCGTCACGGTAAGCGCCGGGATAGCGCCAGGCGCCGGTGTGGATGCTGACCGGGCGCATGAACGCGCCCAGTTTCAGTTGGCGTGGAGTGGTCATGGAAAGCCCCTGATCGAGAGGGGCTCAGCATCGGATGCGCGAACGGCGTCTGTCTAATAACGAAAGGATCTGGCTTATGCCTGCGCGGACTGGCTGTTGTAGTCCGCCAAAAACGCGTCGGAGGCGATATGGTCTGCCATGCCGCGCAACTGCGCGGCCGAATCATGCCCCAGCACCTCCTCCACCCGGTTGTTGGCAGACGCCCAGAACACCAGCGCCTCATTGAACAGCGCTTCGCCCTTGGGCGTGAGCACACAGCGTTTGGTGCGCTTGTCCAGGGCGTCCGGACGTAGCTCGACGATCCCGTCGCGCACCAGCGGCTTCATGGCGTGGGTCAGCGCCGACATCAGGATCGCCAGGCGTCCGGCCAGCTCCTGCAACGTCGGCCCCGCCTGCTCGTCAACCGCAGACAGCCGGGTGATTTCACCCAGCAAGCCGACCTGTGTGGCCTTCAGGCCAATCGGTGCCAGTGCTTCGTCATACAGTTGGCCCAGTCGCCTGGCGGCACGGCGCAGTGCGTTGTTGGTGCACGCCACATCGCCGAGCAGACTCAAAAGGTCGGCGCGAGCATCAGGCTTGTCAGTCTTCTCAATGGGCATTTTCAGCTCCTCCATGCCCCTAGAATGATTGAGTACTAAACCATTGACAAGGACAAACGCCAAGCCTATAACTTGAGCCCTCAACAATATTGGTTGAGTACTCATCTATTGGAGCCGTTCATGTCGACCCCCGCTTCCACAAAAATTGCCCTCATCACTGGCGCGTCTTCCGGTATTGGCGCTGTGTATGCCGACCGATTGGCGGCTCGCGGCTACGATTTGATCCTGGTCGCCCGTCGTGAAGACCGCCTCAAAGCCCTGGCGGCGAAGATCACACAAGCCCACGGGCGCCAGGTCAAGACCCTCGGCGCCGACCTGGTTAACCCCGCCGACCTCGCCCGTGTCGAAAGCCTGCTCGCCAGCAACCCGGCAATCCACGTGCTGGTGAATAACGCCGGCCTGGCCCGCCTGCACCCGCTGGCTCAATCCTCGGTCGAAGATTCCACGACCCAGATCGCCCTGAACATCACCGCCCTCACCCGCCTGACCCACGCGGCGCTGCCGGGCATGCTCGTGCGCAATGAAGGCTTGATCATCAACGTGGCGTCGGTGTTGGGCGTGCACTCGCTGCCGGTCAGCTCGGTGTACAGCGGCACCAAGAGCTATGTCCTGGCATTCAGCCGTGGCCTGCAAGCGGAACTGGCGGAAACCGGGGTGAAGGTGCAGATTGTGTTGCCGGGGTCTACCGCTACCGAGATCTGGGACGCCTCGGGCATTCCGCTTTCGGCACTGCAACAGGAGTCGGTCATGACCACAGAAAACCTGGTGGACGCGGCACTGGCCGGGCTGGATCAGGGCGAGACGATCACCTGGCCATCGGTGGCCGATGGTTCGTTGTGGGATACCTATGACGCGGCGCGTGGTGCGTTGTTTGCGGCAACGCAGACGGGTAAGCCGGCGCCCCGGTATGGGATTGTCTGAGGCGCCCGTTGGTTTTATTGAATACCGATGGAAAAACGCCGCACAGTCTGCTCCTCGCGGGGCAGGCTGATGTCGCCTTCGTAGGTGCACTCGCGGCCGGTGCAGCTGTTTTCCACGGTCACGGGCGCAACGCTTTTGACCGGGAAACGCGGCTTCGGCTCAGCCTGCGGCGTGAGGGGGACAGCGCTGAGGATCGGTGCCTCGTAGGTCAGGTCCAGGTTGAATGCGTGGGCCGGGGTGGCCAGAACGGCGAGCAGTGCGCTCGCCATGACAGTCCTTGTAAACAACATCGAAATCTTTCCGGGCAGCAAAAAATGAAGGGCCAATGATAAACCCTAGAGCCACCGGGTTGAAATCAGCGTACCTGGACCGCCGGTTCCAGCACCAATACGTTGGAGGGGCCCGCACGGAATGTCGGGTTGTGCTTGGCGGCTTCCAGCATGTGAGGAGCTGCATGGTGATCCTTCAGCGCCGCCTTTGAAGCCCACGTCTCGATCAACACGAAACTGTCGCTGTTGCCCTCAACCGGATGCAGGTCGTACTGGATGCAACCCGCCTCAGCCCGCACCAGCGGCGCCAGTCTGGCAAACGCGGCCAACTGGTCCGCCCCCCGCCCAGGCTGGGTATTAATGATGACGACAAGCCGCACTTCATCGGACATAAACCGCACCGTTATCGATAAGGAAATTGAGGGACCACAGTAAGGGATGCCATTCTCTGGCGCTATGAAAAATCTATCAGTAAGCTACTTTCACTGAATGGATTGAGTCAGCACTCAACCCCCTCCCCCTTTTCTGCACCCGGCGATAACCACGTGATCGAAGTAACCGAAGTTTCCATTGCCCAACTGCGCGCTGCGCTCGAGTCCGGCCAGACCACGGCAGTTGAGTTGGTAGAGGCCTACCTCGCCAGGATCGACGCCTACGACGCGCCCAACACCGCCACTGCCCTCAACGCCGTGGTGGTGCGCAACCCTCAAGCACTGGAGGAAGCGCGCGCTTGCGATGCACGTCGGGCCAGCGGCAAAACCCTGGGCCCGCTCGACGGCATTCCCTATACAGCCAAAGACAGCTACCTGGTCAAAGGCCTCACCGCCGCCTCCGGCAGCCCGGCTTTCGCGAACCTGATTGCCTACCGCGACGCGTTCACCATTGAGCGGCTACGCGCCACCGGCGCCATTTGCCTGGGCAAGACCAACATGCCGCCCATGGCCAATGGTGGTATGCAGCGCGGTGTATATGGCCGGGCCGAGAGCCCGTATAACGCCGACTACCTGACCGCACCGTTCGCGTCGGGCTCCTCCAACGGCGCCGGCACGGCCACTGCGGCGAGCTTCGCGGCATTTGGCCTGGCGGAAGAGACCTGGTCCAGCGGGCGCGGCCCGGCCTCCAACAATGGCCTGTGTGCCTACACCCCGTCCCGTGGCGTGATCTCGGTACGCGGCAACTGGCCGCTGACTCCGACCATGGACGTGGTCGTGCCTTACGCCCGGACCATGGCCGACCTGCTTGAAGTGCTCGACGTCGTGGTCGCAGAAGACCCCGACACGCGCGGCGACCTGTGGCGGATGCAACCCTGGGTGCCGATCCCGAGCGTCGCCTCGGTACGCCCGCAGTCCTACGCAGACCTGGCCGCGACCGGCGATGCACTCGCCGGCAAACGCTTCGGCGTGCCACGCATGTACATCAACGCCGACCCTGAGGCAGGCACCAGCAACGAGCCGGGAATCGGCGGCCCTACTGGCCAGCAAATCAAAACCCGCGCCTCGGTGATTGACCTCTGGGAAGCCGCGCGCAAGGCACTCGAAGCGGCCGGTGCAGAAGTGGTCGAGGTGGATTTCCCGCTGGTTTCCAATTGCGAAGGCGATCGCCCGGGCGCACCGAAAGTGTTTACCCGAGGCCTGGTGTCGAAAGAATTCCTCCACGACGAATTGTGGGAACTGTCGGCCTGGGCGTTCGATGATTTCCTGCGCGCCAACAACGACCCTGCGTTGAACCGCCTGGCCGATGTCGACGGCCCGAACATCTTCCCCCACGACCCCGGCACCCTGCCCAACCGCGAAGACGACCTGGCCGCCGGCATGGACGAATACGTGCGCATGGCCGAGCGCGGTATCACGCCGTGGGACAAGATCAGCACCGTGCCCGATGGCCTACGCGGCCTGGAACAAACTCGGCGCATCGACCTTGAAGACTGGATGGATAAGCTGGGGCTGGATGCGGTGATTTTTCCGACCGTCGCCGACGTAGGCCCGGCGGATGCGGATGTGAATCCCGCGTCGGCGGATATCGCGTGGAGCAACGGTGTATGGGTGGCCAACGGTAACCTCGCCATCCGCCATTTGGGCGTGCCGACAGTGACGGTGCCCATGGGTATCATGGCGGACATCGGCATGCCGGTGGGGCTGACCTTTGCCGGACGGGCTTATGACGACTCGGCGTTGCTGCGATTGGCGTCGGCGTATGAGTCGACAGGGAGCAAGCGTCTGGTACCGCCGCGTACGCCGGTGTTGGTGGTTCGTCAGGCCTGATCGGTTTCGCTGCTGATTTTGCGCATCAACCGATCGGCTTCCGACCCGGGTTCAAATCGAAAGCCGTTCATCTCATCGAGGAGCAGGCAGTCGCTGATGGCCTCCCACAGCTGCGCCTGGGTCGGCTTGTTGCGCAGCAGAATGTACGAGAGCAAAAGTCGCTCGATGGGAACGCCTCGATTGGAGGCGGTTTCAATGATTGCCAGCAGGATAAAGCGCAGTCGAACTTCCCGCTCCGTGGGCCATACCGTTTTTCGCTTACCCAATGCCGGGCCTCAGTGTCAGGAAAAACGTGAGGCTATGGCCGCGGGGGGTGGTGTTTCAAGCACTGCATGGGGAGAAAGCCCTGCTCCTACGGAAAACAGGGAAAGGGCTTACGAAATCCCCCCAGCGATCAACAGCCTTTTACCCGCGCTTACCCATCAACGGATCACTGATACTGTGCGCCCCCGTCTCGATGCGCCCCGCCACGCGCCGTACCCAACCATGCTCATCACGTAGTTTGAAGTCATACCAGCCCCCATTCGGCTGGCAGGAAAACGTCCGTTGCACGGTACTGCCGCCCGCAATCTCCAGCAGCCAAGGCCCCTGTTTGGTGTAAGGGCAGCGCTCGATGGTCACCGAGGCAGCACGCTTGCCAGGGTTGGCCAGAGTCAGCAGCAAGGTGTCGCCATGACACGCCAGGGATAACTCCGGCTCGCGACGCTGCAGGTGCCCTTTGAACGACCGGTGGAACCCATTCGGCCCCAACAGCCAGAGCTTGTAGGCCCCCGCGACTTGCCAGGTGTCACTGAGGTGTTTGCCCGCTTCTACCGTGTAGCGGCGCGGTACCTCGTCCAGGTGCAAGCGATCGTAGACGTGGAAGACCGCGCCTTGTTCGCCATTGTTGAAGAAGTCCAGGCTCACTGAGCTGGCGCGACGATCAACCGAGCTTTCGACGTTCAACTGGTACGGCAGCGCCCGGGATGGCCGCGCCATTCGCGCCTGGAACGGTGCCTGTTGCTGGCCCACGGTTGGCAGGGCGACTTGGGGCAGTTGCTCTTGGCGTTGGCGCAGGGAGTCTGCGGCCTGGCGACTGATGGTGTGCAGCGGCGGCAGGGTCTCGGTGTTGGGGTTGACGAAGTTGAAGGCTGAGGTGAGGTCACCGCAGACGGCGCGGCGCCAGGCGCTGATATTGGGTTCGCGTACGTGGAAGCGCTTTTCCAGAAATTGCAGCACGGAGGTGTGATCAAACGCCTGGGAGTTGACCCAACCACCACGGCTCCACGGCGACAGCACCAGCATCGGTACCCGCGGGCCGGGCCCGTACACGCCGCCGTCGGGCGCGGGTTGCTGGCTAGAACCGGGGGGCGCCGGGTGGGTAAAGATCTCGCTGTCGAACTTTACCGTGGACTTGCCGGCAAAGCTGCCGTCCAGGCGCTTGGATGGGGCTGATGGCGACGGCACGTGGTCGAAGAAACCATCGTTTTCATCGTAGTTGACCAGCAGTACCGTCTTGCTCCAAACGTCCGGATTGGCGGTCAACGCCTTGAGGATTTCCTGGGTGAACCAGCCACCCTGCACCGGGCTGGAAGGCCCTGGGTGTTCGGAGTAATCGGCCGGGGCCACCAGCCAGCTGACCTGGGGCAGACGCCCGTCGTTCACGTCCTTACGAAAGCCCTGGATGATCGCCTCAAGGTCGCTGCCGCTGACCGCCGGCAGGGTGTTGCCATTGCCTTTGTACAACGGCACCCGGGCATTCAGTTGGTCGCTGTAGGGCACGAAGTCTTTAAAGTCTTTCGGTGGCACTGCAGGGTTGCCGGCCGCGACGCTGGCCGCACGAAACTGACGAAACCCGGCCAAGGGGTTGTCGCCAAAGTTATCCGGCAAGTACTGGTAAACCTTCCAGCTCACGCCCGCTTCTTCCAGGCGCTCAGGATAGGTTTTCCAGGTGTAGCCCACGCTCACGGCACCGGGGCCGTCCCATTCGTTGACCACCGCCGCCACATTCGCGCCGGTGGGGCCGTTGGTGCCGGTCCAGTGGAACAGCCGATTGGGATTGGTGCCGGCGTGCACCGAACAATGGTAGGCATCGCACACGGTAAAGGTGTTGGCCAGGGCAAACTGGAACGGCACTTCCTGCTCGCGGTAGTAGCCCATCGAGGTGGGCGTCTTGTACGTCGGCCAGGCATTCATCCGGCCACTGGCCCACGCGGCGTGCTCATCGATCCAGGAATGGGGCGTGCCGCTGACCCGCTGTGCGTTGCCACGGGAACTGTCCAGGTGATAGGGCAAAATCCGCCGCCCAACGCCCTGCTGCTCCCACACCCGGTGCCCGCCCGGCAGCGGAATGGTGAAGCGGTCGCTGAACCCGCGCACGCCGGGCAAGGTGCCGAAGTAGTGATCGAATGAGCGGTTTTCCTGCATCAGGATCACCACATGTTCGACGTCCATGAGGGTGCCGGTGCGGTTGTTGGCGGGGATCGCCAGGGCCTGGCGAATGGAGTCGGGCAACAGGGTGTAGGCGGATCCGATGGCAGCTGCCTGCAGCAGCTTTCTGCGTGTAAGAGTCGGCATAAGACGATTCAATCCCTTGAGGTTCTGGAGCGAGGCTCAGGACAAAATAGGGACTCAAGGCGACAAAGAAATGACATCGTTCGAATCGCGTTCGAGCTGCCCCACCTGATACTCCCTCGGCGTACACCCGAACTCGCGCTTGAATACCGTGTGCAGGTACTGCGCCGATTTGAACCCGCAGTCGTAGGCAATATCAGCAATCCCCGCCCCGGTATTTTCCAGGCTCGCCACCGCCGCCGCGAGTTTGAAGCGCAGGATTTCGTCGTGGACGCTGCGGTTCAGTTCGCTGCGAAAATGCGCTTCCAGGGACGACCGCGACACACCGACGTAGTTGGCGACCTGGGCGGTCTTGATGCCCTGGCAGGCGTACTGGCGAATGAAGTGCAGCGCCTGCATCACGTAGGGATGGCCGAGGGGTTGATGCAGGCTTGAGGTCTGCACGTTGACTGCCTCCGGCGGCACCAGGATCTGGCTGCCGGCCGAGGGCATGCCGTGCAACATCTGGTGCAGCAAGCGCGCGGCAGTGCGGCCCATTTTTTCGGTGCCCTGGATCACCGAGCTCAGTGGTACGCGGGTCAGGGTGCGGGTCAGCGGGTCATTGTCGATGCCGATCAGTGCCACTTGCTCCGGCACCGGGATGCCGGCGGTGAGGCAGGCTTGCAGCAACTGCCGGGCACGGGCGTCGCTGACTGCAATGATGCCGATGGGCTTGGGCAGGCTGTGCAACCAGGCGATCTGCTGTTCCACCGCCGAGTCCCACAGCGGTGCGCTGGTGCCCAGCCCGCGATACACCTCCACGGGCAAGCCATCGCGCTCCAGCAACCGGCGGAAGGCTTTTTCGCGCTCCTGGGCCCAGCGGTTGATATCGGCCTCCGGCAAGCTGAAACAGGCGAAACGCGTCAACCCGGCTTCGATCAGGTGTTCATACGCCAGCTTGATCAGGGCGAAATTGTCGGTGGCCACGTACGGAATATGCCGTGGGTAAGCCCGCTCATCTTCGTAGGAGCCGCCCACCGCCACCACCGGCACATGCACACCCGCCAACGCGGGGCCCATCGCCGGGTCGTCGAAGTCGGCAATGATCCCGTCGCCATGCCAGCGCTCGATGCCCTTGAGCCGGCAGACGAAGTCCTCCTCCAGAAACAAATCCCACGATACCCGCGTGCTGCTCAAGTAGTTGCCGATCCCGGTGATGATGCCGCGATCGTAGATCTTGTTGCCGTTGAACAGCAGGGCAATCCGGTGCACAGGCGGGACGGTTTTCACAGGAACGGCTCCATGGGAGGTGTCGATCAACTATGCGCCCAAACCTACTCAAAATCGAACCCGGCTCTGGTGATTTTCATAATCGGTTGGCCGAGGGCCGTTGCTAGTATCGAGGCAAGGTTAACGTGCACTCATAACAACAAGGATCTGGCGATGCCCTACTTTCCCGCTGTCGATAAAATCCTTTACGAAGGCCCGCAAAGCGACTCTCCCCTGGCCTTCCGGCACTACGATGCAAACAAGCTGATCCTCGGCAAACCGATGCGTGAGCACCTGCGGATGGCCGCGTGTTATTGGCACAATTTCGTCTGGCCGGGCAGTGACATGTTCGGTTCCGGCACCTTCCAGCGGCCCTGGCAGCAACCGGGAGAAGCCATGCAAGTGGCACGCGGCAAAGCCGACGCAGCGTTCGAGTTTTTCTCCAAGCTGGGCATCGACTACTACAGCTTCCACGACACCGACGTCGCCCCCGAAGGCGCAAGCCTGGCGGAGTACCGCAACCACTTCGCGCAGATGGTCGACGAACTCGAACGCCATCAGGAAGAGACCGGCATCCAGCTGCTGTGGGGCACGGCCAACTGCTTCAGCAACCCGCGCTTTGCCGCTGGTGCCGCGAGCAATCCCAACCCCGAGGTGTTTGCCTATGCGGCGGCCCAGGTGTTCAGCGCGATGAACGCCACCCACCGTCTCAAAGGTTCCAGCTATGTGCTGTGGGGCGGCCGCGAAGGCTACGAGACCCTGCTCAATACCGACCTCAAGCGCGAGCGCGAGCAACTCGGGCGCTTTATGCGCATGGTGGTCGAGCACAAATACAAGATCGGCTTCACCGGCGAGCTGTTTATCGAGCCCAAGCCACAGGAGCCCACCAAGCACCAATACGACTACGACAGCGCCACCGTGTTTGGCTTCCTGCATCAGTTCGGCCTGGAGAAAGAGATCAAGGTCAACATCGAGGCCAACCACGCCACCCTCGCCGGCCACAGCTTCCACCATGAAATCGCCACCGCCGCATCCCTGGGAATTTTCGGCAGCATCGACGCCAACCGCGGCGACCCCCAGAACGGCTGGGACACCGACCAGTTCCCAAACAGCGTCGAGGAACTGACCCTGGTCACCTACGAGGTACTCAAGGCCGGTGGTTTCAAAGGTGGCGGCTACAACTTCGACTCCAAGGTGCGTCGCCAAAGCCTCGATGAAGTGGACCTGTTCCATGGCCACGTGGCCGCGATGGACGTGCTGGCGCTGTCCCTGGAACGTGCAGCCGCCATGGTGCAGAACGATGCCCTCGAGCAGTTCAAGGCCCAGCGTTATGCCGGCTGGGATCAATCCTTCGGACGCGCCGTACTCGGCGGTGACTTCAGCCTGGAATCGCTGGCCGAGCATGCCTTCAGCCACCAACTCAACCCTCAAGCGGTAAGCGGCCGCCAGGAGATGCTCGAAGGCGTGGTGAATCGCTTTATCTATCCATGACCGCTACGCTCCAGGTCCAGAAGTGCGTCTAAACAACAATAAAAGGGACTCACCATCATGAAACACTTGAAAACCGTCTTGATCACCAGCGTTCTGGCACTGCTTTCCAATTCGGTCATGGCCGACGCGGCCCATCCGAAAATCGGCTTTTCCATCGACGACCTGCGCCTTGAGCGCTGGGCCCGCGACCGTGATTACTTCACCGCCGCCGCCGAGCAACTGGGCGCCAAGGTCTATGTGCAATCGGCGGACGCCAACGAACAGCGGCAGATCTCGCAGATTGAAAACCTGATCTCCCGAGGCGTCGACGTGATTGTGATCGTGCCGTTCAACGCCACGGTGCTGAATAACGTGGTGGCCGAAGCCAAGAAAGCCGGGGTGAAAGTGCTGTCCTATGACCGGCTGATTTTAAATGCCGATATCGACGCCTACATCTCCTTCGATAACGAAAAGGTCGGCGAGATGCAGGCCCAGGGCGTGTTGAACGCGCAGCCTAAAGGCAATTACTTCCTGCTGGGCGGTGCGCCTACCGACAACAACGCGAAGATCCTGCGCCAGGGCCAGATGAAGGTGCTGCAGCCCTCGATCGACAAGGGCGACATCAAGATTGTCGGCCAGCAATGGGTCAAGGAATGGAACCCCACCGAAGCCCTGAGCATTGTCGAAAACGCCCTGACCGCCAACAACAATAAAATCGACGGCATCGTCGCCTCCAATGACGCCACCGCGGGCGGCGCGATCCAGGCCCTGGCGGCACAAAAACTCGCGGGCAAGGTGCCGGTCTCGGGGCAAGACGCCGACCTCGCCGCGATCAAGCGCGTGATCGCCGGCACCCAGACCATGACCGTCTACAAGCCCCTGAAGCTGCTGGCGTCCGAGGCGGCAAAGCTCTCGGTGCAACTGGTACGCGACGAGAAACCGGCCTACAACTCGCAGTACGACAACGGCAGCAAACAGGTGTCGAGCATCCTGCTCAAGCCGACCGCATTGACCAAAGACAACGTCAACGTTCTGGAAGAAGACGGGTTCTACACCAAAGCGCAAATCGCCGGGCAGTAAGCGTACGGCTCACTGCAGGGGTGGCTTGAGGCCGCTCCTGCCTTTTCGCTGTGGAATGAGTGCCCGCCATGTCCGATTACTTGCTGGAAATGAACAACATCGTCAAAACCTTCGGTGGCGTCAAAGCCCTGAATGGCATCGACATCAAGGTAAAGCCCGGGGAGTGCGTGGGGTTGTGCGGCGAGAACGGCGCCGGCAAATCGACCCTGATGAAGGTGTTGTCGGCGGTGTACCCCCATGGCACCTGGGACGGTGAAATCATCTGGGACGGCCAGCCGCTGCGCGCCCATTCCATCGCCGAAACCGAAGCCTGCGGCATCGTGATCATCCACCAGGAACTGACCCTGGTACCCGACCTCTCGGTGGCCGAAAACATCTTCATGGGCCACGAGCTGACACTGCCTGGCGGGCGCATGAACTACCCCGCCATGATGCACCGCGCCGAAGGCCTGATGCGCGAGCTGAAAGTGCCGGACATCAACGTCGCCCTGCCGGTTTCTCAGTACGGCGGCGGCTACCAGCAACTGGTGGAAATCGCCAAAGCCCTGAACAAGCAGGCGCGCCTGCTGATCCTCGACGAACCCTCCTCGGCGCTGACCCGCTCGGAAATCGAGGTGCTGCTGGACATCATCCGTGGGCTCAAGGCCAAGGGTGTCGCCTGCGTGTACATCTCCCACAAGCTCGATGAGGTCTCGGCCATCTGCGACACCATCGCGGTGATCCGCGACGGCAAGCACATCGCGACCACGGCCATGGCCGACATGGACGTGTCGCGCATCATCACGCAGATGGTGGGCCGTGAGATGAGCAACCTCTACCCCACCGAACCCCACGCCGTCGGCGAGGTGCTGTTCGAGGCGCGCCACATCACCTGCTACGACGTCGACAACCCGAGCCGCAAACGCGTGGACGATGTCTCGTTCAGCCTGCGCCGTGGCGAAATCCTCGGTATCGCCGGGCTGGTGGGCGCGGGCCGTACGGAGCTGGTGTCGGCGCTGTTCGGCAGTTACCCCGGGCGCTACGAAGGCGAGGTGTGGCTGGACGGCAAACCCATCGATACGCGCACGCCGCTGAAGTCGATACGCGCCGGGCTGTGCATGGTTCCGGAAGACCGCAAACGCCAAGGCATCGTGCCGGACCTGGGCGTTGGGCAAAACATCACCCTGGCGGTGCTCGACAGTTTCTCGCACCTGACGCGCATCGATGCCGAGGCGGAACTGGGCAGCGTAGAGCAGGAAATCAAACGCATGCACCTGAAGACAGCGAACCCGTTCCTGCCGATCACCAGCCTTTCCGGTGGCAACCAGCAGAAAGCCGTCCTGGCCAAGATGCTCCTGGCCAAACCCCGGGTGCTGATCCTCGACGAACCGACCCGTGGCGTGGACGTGGGCGCCAAATATGAGATCTATAAATTGATGGGCGCACTGGCGGCCGAAGGCGTGTCGATCATCATGGTGTCGTCGGAGCTGGCCGAGGTGCTGGGGGTGTCCGACCGGGTGTTGGTGATCGGCGAAGGCCAACTGCGCGGGGACTTCATCAACCAGGGCCTGACCCAGGAACAGGTACTCGCCGCCGCCCTCAGCCAACCGAACGGGCATGACAATAATAATGATCGGAAGTCCGCGTAAATGAACCAGGTCAAACAGCTCTTCACCCGCTACAAAATGCTCGCCCTGTTGATCGCCGTGGTGCTGATCTGGGTGTTTTTCAGCTGGCAGACCGAAGGCGGTTTCCTGACCCCGCGCAACCTGTCGAACCTGCTGCGGCAGATGTCCATCACCGGCATTCTGGCGTGCGGCATGGTGCTGGTGATCATCAGCGGCGAGATCGACCTGTCGGTGGGCTCGATGCTCGGTTTGCTCGGCGGCGTCGCGGCGATCCTGGATGTGGTTTATCACATTCCGCTGCCGCTGAACCTGGCCATTGTCGCCCTCTGCGGCTTGTTGATTGGCCTGGGCAACGGCTACATGACCGCGTACCTGCGCATCCCCTCCTTCATCGTCGGCCTGGGCGGCATGCTCGCGTTTCGCGGGGTGCTGCTGGGCATTACCGGAGGTACCACGATTGCGCCGGTGTCGGCGGAGCTGGTGTACATCGGGCAGGGCTACCTGCCGACGGTGGTGGGTGTGATCCTCGGCGTGTTGCTGTTCGGGCTGACGGTATTCCTGACCTGGCGCCAACGCCACAACCGCGCCCTGCACGGCTTGGCACTGCCGTCGATGCTGCGGGACAGCGTGCGCGTGGTGTTGATCGGCTTCGTGCTGGCCGGCTTCGTCTACACCCTCAACAGCTACGACGGCATTCCCGTGCCGGTGCTGCTGCTTTTGGTGCTGCTGGGGGTGTTCAGCTACGTCACCAGCCAGACCGTTTTTGGCCGGCGCATCTACTCGGTGGGCAGCAACATGGAAGCCACGCGCCTGTCGGGGATCAACGTGCAGGCGGTCAAGCTGTGGATCTTCGGGATCATGGGCGTGATGTGCGCCCTCGCCGGGCTGGTCAACACCGCGCGCCTGGCGGCCGGTTCACCCTCGGCGGGCAACATGGGCGAACTGGATGCCATCGCGGCGTGCTTTATTGGCGGCACCTCGATGCGAGGCGGTTCGGGCACGGTGTACGGCGCCCTGCTCGGTGCGCTGGTGATCAGCAGCCTGGACAACGGCATGTCGATGCTGGATGTGGACAGCTACTGGCAGATGATCGTCAAGGGCAGCATCCTGGTGCTGGCGGTGTGGGTGGACGTGAGTACGCGGACGGGACGGCGCTGAGGGCGCCAGCCGGTTACTGCACCGGCAGGAAATTCATCAGCAGCAGGCTTTGCGCATAGTTGAGACCGATGCGTCGGTAGCGTTCGTCGAGCATCTGGGTCAACAGGTCGAGGCGCGCGACGATCTTGCCGAATTCGACGGCGAAACTGAGGTTGCTACCCGCCTCCGAGATCTCATTGGAGAACAGCAACAGCGAGCCATTGGCATCCTGGCGCTGACTGAGCAGCCAGGTGGCCTTCTCGATATTGCGCGCGGCATTGCTGACGAACTGAGGGTTGATCGAGTCCGTTATATAAAACTCGGTGCGCCCGCCGTGTGCCGTCACCAGCATGCTGCCGATCGCGTAGATGAAGGCGCCCACCCGGTCGCCGCGGAACTCCGGGCTCAGGGAGTAGCTCAACGCCGCCAGGTCGCGACGATCCCCCAGGGCGGGCAGCGGTTGGCGAAGTTCGATGGCCTGGCGGATTTGCCGGGCGGCGGTTACAGCGTCTGCGTAACCCGATTGACGCCACTGGTTAGGGTTGCGCAGGTAGAGCTTGCTCATCAGCAAATACAGGCTTTGCAGGTTGTCGCGCATGCTCAGGGTGGCCATGCGATCGACGCTGGTCTGGAAGAACTCGTCGGGCTTGCCGTTGCTGAACTGCTGGGCAATATCGCGCCCCTGCTGCTGGCTGCAACCGCTGGCGCAAAGCATCAAAACCGCAGCCAGCCACAGCGGCTGACGCATCCATCGGGTGATAAAAACAGGTAACGTGCGATCCATCGGCACCAGGTCTGGGTCTTCTGTCCACGCCGGAAATTAGTGTGGTCGGGACAGAGATAGATCGGAAGAATGGGAAAAAGTGCGGCACGGGCCGCAAACGAATAATTTTTCGAGGCATGCATCCACTTTGGTCCTTGGTACGTAGATTCAATACCCTCAACCGGGGGAACAAGAACCAAGGAGATACATCATGCACGCCATCTACAAAAAAATTGCTGCCGTCGCCTGCTTCACGATCCTCTCCATCACAACCACCCTCAGCGTTGCCGCCGACACCGTGATGGTGGGCGGCGCGGCGATGTATCCGACGAAAACCATCGTCGAAAATGCCGTCAACTCAAAGGATCACACCACTCTGGTAGCGGCGGTCAAGGCAGCCGGACTGGTTGATACCCTTAACAGCAAAGGCCCGTTCACCGTATTCGCACCGACCAACGAAGCCTTCGCCAAGCTCCCCGCAGGCACCGTGGATACGCTGGTGAAACCTGAGCACAAAGCCGACCTGACGAAAATCCTGACCTATCACGTGGTGCCTGGCACCCATACCTCTGCGCAACTGATGGCCGACGCCAAGAAGAACGGCGGCATGGTGATGTTGAAAACCGTGCAGGGTGAGTCGCTGACGATCAAGCTGCACGACGGCAAGCTGTGGGTGGTGGATGCCAAGAGTGGCAAGGCCAGCATCAGCATTGCGGATGTGATGCAGTCCAACGGCGTGATTCATGTGGTTGATTCGGTGCTGATGCCGTAATCGCCGCTCGACACCGAAAAGCCCGGCGCATTGCGCGTCGGGCTTGTTCGGATGCGTCAGTTGTCGGGGTGTTCACTCGCGACAGAATCAGCGGCGTCTACGTCCGACATATCCTCCTCCAGAGGGGCGTCATCGTCCGGTGGTAGAGGCACTTCAGGTTGATCGCGCCGAGGGTCATGCCCGGTTTCATTGTCTGTACCACGGGTTACGCCCTGTTGGGATACGTTTCCAGGGGCCTTCTCGTCAATTTCCATGCTGGCTCTCCGTTCTGGCGCGCGGGATGTCCGTGCTTGAACATGAGAAACGGTGCGTGGTCGCGAGTGCCGGGGGATAGACGAACGGTGGGGGTAATTTCTGCTTGAAAGGGGACGAATGCTCGCTCGTACAGGACTTGAAAGGGTGACGGGTTGCCGGTATTTATGTGCGCCTCAAGCAAGCAAGGAAGGGCTGACTCGCGATGCTCACGCAAACGTCAATGGCTGCAATGGCGCTGATTTTTATCTGCGCTCCCGTAGCCGCCGATACCTATTCGGATCTCAACACCCCTGACAAATCGGGCTTCATGTGGGGACAGGTTTATCAGCGCACTAAAACAGCTTGCGGCACCCTGCCCCAGGATCTTGAAGACGACTACGCCAAAGCGATTCGACTCCTTTCAGAGTCCTCTGCGGAGTTTGGCCCAACCTATCAAGATGGCCTGAAGCCTAGCGTGAAGAAAGACCCTCCAAGGTCCGCCGAGGAACGGAGGATTTGTGTCTCAAAGGTCAGTCAAGTCTCAGAAACCAGGTAAAGCTCGCCAGGTATTGGTTTACGGCGAAATGGTAGCAATGGCAGAGACGCACATTGACATATCGGTAATTCTCGATATGATCGCGCCATGGACTTACTCGAAATATTCAAAGCACTCTCAAACCAGACACGCCTCGAAATCCTGAAAGGTTTGAAAGATCCCGAAAAGAACTTCCCGCCTCAAGATGAAGGTGACGTTCACACGGTGGGTGTGTGTGTCAGCAGCATCCAAGAAGGTATCGGACTCTCGCAATCGACGGTGTCCGGTTACCTTGCAACCCTGCAGCGAGTGGGCCTGGTGGAAGTCCGGCGTATCGGCCAGTGGACCTACTACAAGCGCAATGAAGCAACCATCAGGATGCTTGCCGAGGTTATGGGGAAAGAGCTGTAAATTTTTGCCCCACAATATCTAGATTTCGCGATATCCCTTTTTATCGAAATAAGGAAATACAGTGAAAGCGTTGATACTCAATTCATTTGGCGGCCCGGAATCGTTCGAACTGTGCGACGTGCCCAAGCCAGTGCCACACGCAGGACAAGTCCTGGTGCGCGTACACGCAACCTCCATCAACCCTCTGGATTATCAGGTCCGGCGTGGCGACTATTCCGGCTTGGTGCCGTTACCAGCCATTACCGGGCATGACGTATCGGGTGTTGTTGAAGAAGTCGGGCCGGGGGTTACGACCTTCGCGCCAGGCGACGAAGTCTGGTATACCCCGCAAATTTTCGAAGGCCCGGGCAGTTATGCCGAGTACCACGTGGCGCACGAAAGCATTATCGGGAAGAAGCCCTCTTCGCTGAGTCATCTTGAAGCAGCAAGCCTGAGCCTGGTCGGCGGCACAGCCTGGGAAGCGCTGGTGGTGCGTGGGGCGCTCAAAGTGGGAGAAAGCATTCTGGTGCACGGCGGCGCAGGAGGCGTCGGCCATGTGGCGATCCAGCTGGCAAAAGCCATGGGCGCCAAGGTGTTCACAACGGTGCGCGAAGCGAACGCTGAGTTCGCACGAAGCATGGGCGCCGATGTGATCATCGACTACGAAAAGGAGGATTATGTCGACGTCATCCAGCGAGAAACGGCTGGTCGTGGAGTCGATGTCGTGTTCGATACCATCGGCGGCAACACGTTGTCGCGCAGCCCGGACGCGCTTGCGCAGCTGGGGCGCGTGGTCTCGATTGTGGACATTGCACACCCGCAAAACCTGGTTCAGGCTTGGGGCAAGAACGCGAGTTATCACTTCGTTTTCACACGACAGAACCGCGGCAAACTGGATGAAATGAGCGCACTGATAGCCAACGGTAAACTGCGCCCACATCTTGGCGCGGTCTATTCGCTTGCCGACATCCCACTCGCCCATTCCCGGCTGGAGAGCCCTAACAACGGCACCCAAGGGAAAATCGCGATTGCCGTGTCTTCCGAGTTACAGGAGGATTGGCGCAACGGTGCTTGAGCTGAACGCACTGAACCACTTCTTTGGAGAGCACGGGTAAATGGCAGAACTGATGGAAATGCTCGACGGCCCAAGGACCGCACAGCAGGAGCTGTTCTACGACCTCGAAGATGCGATGGCTGTTATCGCCTGGTCGGTCAATGAGCTGGCCAGTATCGCCGGGGTCGCCAAATCACCCGACGAAGCTGTCGCTCTGATGAAGATGGGCGCCCTGCTCGCTGCTCAGCAGGAAAAGCTCAGCGGGTACGCGGATGAGGTGAAGGCGGGAAGGATTGTGCGTGGGGAGGATCAATAGTGGTCAATACGCTACGCCCCCAACATTCTTTCACATCCCTTTCACAGTTGAGCGCTTATGGTTACCCCAGCTCCTAAGTGAACACCTTTAAGCCCGCACTCCCCATCGCGGGCTTTTCTTTGCCTGGAATTCAGTAAAAGGGGATATCAAAACCTTCATCCAGTTTCATTTGTTGATGGCCTGGGCTGTCGCCTTAATGCTCCAACACGAACGCGTGCACAGGAGCAAAAAATAATGAAAAAACGTCAACCGTTACTTCAGCTTAATACCTTGGCCGTGGCGCTGGCATTTGCCTTGCCGGCCATGAGCTATGCCAGCGACCAGTCCGACTCCAAGGGCTTTGTCGCCGACAGCAGCTTGAATATCCTCAACCGCAACCTGTTCTGGAACCAGAACGGCAACGGTGCCCACACCCGTGACTGGAGCCAGGCGCTGATGGCGACCTACAGCTCGGGCTTCACTCAAGGCACCGTTGGCATCGGCATTGATGCGTTTGCCGACTTGGCGTTGCGCATCGACGGGGACACCGATCGTGCCGGTGGCCCGAACATTCCGTCCGACGCCAATGGCAATCCGGATCACGGCTTCGCGAAGGCTGGTGGTGACGTCAAGTTCCGCATTTCCAATACCACGCTCAAGGTCGGCGACTTGCAGCCTACATCGCCGGTGTTCGCCACCGCCGATAACTACCTGATGCCCCAGACCGCAACAGGCTTCCAGATCGACAGTCATGAAATCTCCGGCCTGAACCTGGAGGCCGGCCATTACACCTCCGGCACCGGGACCACCACCACCTCGCGCAGCGGCGACATTCTCGCCAGCTATGCAGGCGTGGCTGCGTCGTCGGCCAGCTTCGCGGGGGGCAAATACCAGTTCAGCAAGGAATTCACCGCGTCGCTGTACGGGGCGCACCTGGAAGACGTGTGGAATCAGTACTACGTCAACTTGAACCTTGTTCATCCACTGACCGATGACCAATCCGTCGCGCTGGACTTCAACCTCTATCGCACACTGGACGACGGCAGCGCCAAGGCCGGGACCATCGACACCACCGCAGCCTCGCTGGCGGCTGCCTACACCCTGGGCGCGCAGACGTTCACCCTGGCCGGACAGAAAGTTCATGGTGACGAGCCGTTCGACTATGTCGGCTTTGGGGAGACCAATGCCGGTGTCGGTGCCGGCCGCTACGGCAACTCGATCAACCTGGCTGACTCGGTGCAATACTCCGACTTCAACGGACCGGGCGAGCGGTCCTGGCAGATGCGCTATGACCTGGACATGAGCACCTTTGGCGCCCCCGGCCTGAGCTTCATGGCCCGTCATATTCGCGGTGCTGGCATCGACGGTACGCATACCCCCGGCAATTCGGCCTACACCGGTTTCTATGGTGCCAACGACCAGGAACACGAAACCGACGCCGAAGTGAAATACGTGGTGCAGAGTGGCCCGGCCAAGAAGCTGTCCTTCCGCCTGCGGGAAGCTTGGCACGATGGTGATGCGTCCACCGGGGGGCATCTGGTGCAGACGCGGCTGATTACCGAGTATCCGTTGAATATCTTCTAACGGGCAGGCGTGCCCGGTGAATGAATCAACCGGGCACTCCGTACGCGGCCTGCGTCCCGAACGCTCTTAGTAGGCCGTCGGGATGAAAGAAAAGCTGCTGCCATGTTGAGAAATTCTACGGCGAACCAGATTACCCGGTTTCACATCAATTTCTGACTCGATGATTCTTGACGTACCAGAGATCGTGTATTTCGAAACGCCAAGGATATGCTTGCCAGGGGTCAACCCAAACCTGGCCACCTCCCCTGGGTGAAACTCGGGCCTCTTCAATCGTAGAGCCCGCCAAGCGCGGGCTTCTTTGTGACATCTTAACTACTGGGGTGCGCTTGGTGATGGTTCTAACGAGGCTTGAGGTAATGCAACAGCCGACAGATTTCCTGTAGCGTCTTCAGGCAGCGTATACATGGCACCTGTCAGCGGATCTACGATCAGCATGCCGATCAAACCGCCAATCAACAAATTTCCCCAGTACCAGCCGCTAACGGTAGATTTCAGAGGAACAGTCGTCTCTGTGTATCCGTCCTTCTGGAAGGTCACTGTATAGCTCTGGCTTTTAAAGTAGCCTCTGCTCGTCTCCAAAAGCGCCGTGCCTGGAGTGACGCCCTTCAGCAGTACGCTTCCCTTGCTGTCCTTGATGACATAGTTGGCATTTGTCGGCAGGCTGTACAGCCCAACCTTTGGCTTGCTATCGCTCACGATGCTTGCGCAGCCGCCCAAGACTGTTATTGCTGTAAGCAGCGTGGCGCCCGCCACCTTCCCCATCTTCATACCATCACTCCGTTGCGCCTTCATTGGCATGGCTGACGCTCAGCCGGCGCGCATTGTAGCGAAATGATGGCATTTGGACATCTTCAGCAAAAAGAGCTTTACGGAATCTGGTTTTTTGTGCGACCTACCGAGCCGCTCTGCCCCCAATGGTGGCGGTACGCCACGAATGGTAAAGTGCGGCATCAGCCAGAGAGGGAACCTCATGCTTAAGAAACTGCTTGTGGCCTGCGCCGCCTCGCTTCTTCTCACCGGGTGCGTCAAACCCACTCCAGAGCAGCTTGAAAACCCGGACTACGGCCCGTATCCCTTCGAATATGAACGCACGATCAAGGCGTATATGGCGCGGACTCAGCCGGATCCCGACTCAACAAAGTATCAGTTTCTGGGTGACCCTATTCCGATGTGGAACGGAATCTTTGGGCTTCGATTCGGGTATGGGATATGTCTCATCATGAATGCAAAGAATATTTACGGTGGCTATTCAGGGCAGGAGCTGTGGTTTTTCATGCTGCGCGGAGACCAAGTAATGGAGACCAATAGCGCTCGTGTGGGTGGCAACCCAAAAGCATTTGCTCGGCTAAAGTGCGAGAAAGTAGGCTTCAATGTAGGTGGCTGAACCAGGTCGTCTACAAACGTCCGGTGCGGAGCTGAGTTGTCATTTATCTCTTGTCTTCAAGCATAACGAAAACCACCTTTTTTCAAATTCGCTTACTGCTCTTTTTGGGTTTTCTTCAGTACGGAAAGATGTGCTGTACGCATCTTTAATGATCTGCGCCCCTAGCGCATGAAGACCGAGTTTTCCTGTGGTGACCACGGTGATGCGGGATGACGTATTCGCCGTCTTGCTTTGAAATGCGTGAGCTCGTCACTCGGTACTGGTTTCGCATCTCACGCAGACATTGGCGAAGTCGCACACCCCGCCAGCGCAACCAACGCCAGCGCCCCTATGAACGGTTTCATTTCGTTCCTACGCATTGAACACCTTAAAGGCAGTTACGCACTGCCGCTTCAATTGCTGTCCGCCCAACGCCTGGCATCCAAGCGACTCGCTGATAAAAAGCCACGGCACTTCCAGCTGGTGTTTTCTTGATTTCCAGTAGTTCGTCCGTCAGCTGCATCGCGCCGATCACAAGGCGGTAACCGTTCTCGGTTTCCGACATCGTCGCCTCAGACCTTGCGTCCTGCCATTGAGGGAATACGCACAGGGCATACTTCTTCGGATCTTTTTTCGTTGTAGCACTGATGGTTGGTGTGTTGGTACGCAGGTCACTCGGTGACACGCACCCCGCCAGCAGAGCTACCAAAGAGTAAAAGACCGCAATCAGGCTTAATTTTCGTAATACGATTAGAGCTGTCATTTACTTCTTACCTTCACGCATAACGAAAACCACTTTTCTTTAAATTCGCTTACCGCTCTTTTTCGGTCTTCTTCAGTACGGAATGCCGATGTGCTGTACGCATCCTTGACAATCACTGCCCCTAGCGAAGCAAGATCGGGTTCTCCTCCTGAGATGACCTTCATCATCTCGGCCATAGGCATTTCGTCCTGACGACTCTTCATGATTGATCCGGCCATGTCAGAAAGAGTTTTACAGTAGCTGAGAGTCTCATCGGATGGCTTCGCCGCCAACGCCACATTGGTAGACAGTGTCAGCACAGCCAATGTCATCCCTGCCATCAAAATCCGCATGTCGTTCCCTCTTTGGTTTGGCGGGACTGTAGCATTATGAAACCACTCCAGAACGCCGAAATGCCCGGAATGGGGCCAAGTCTTCGTTCTGATTCCACAAATACAAAAAAGGCGCTACCAAGAGCGCCTTTTTTGCTACCGCTGACTTATTGCAAACTAACCTGACGCAGTTCGGGCTCTTTCACGCTGCCAATCGTGATGCGCTTGGGCTTGGCCTCCTCAGGAACCACGCGCAGCAAGTCGATGCTTAACAGCCCGTTGTTCATCGAAGCACCGCGCACCTCGATGTGATCTGCCAGCCGGAACGACAACCGAAATGCTCGTTGCGCGATGCCCTGGTGCAGATAAGTGACTGCTTTCTCGGTTTCGCGCTTGTCGCCCACGACTGTCAAAACGTCCTTCTCGACCTGAATATCCAGATCCGCTTCAGTAAGCCCGGCGACTGCAATGACAATGCGATATTCGTCATCACCGTGCTTTTCCACATTGTGAGGCGGATAAGTATTCGGAGCCTCGCTGCGAAGCGCCGACTCAAACAGGTCATTGAAGCGATCGAAGCCCACGGATTGACGGAACAAAGGGGCCAACGAAAGGGTAGTAGCCATCTCAAAATCTCCTGATTAAATCCAAGTGATTAAGTGCGCGACCCGCATTCGGCGTCGCGTGATGAAAACTTATGTTCGCCGGAAAAATTTTCAAGAGGGCAGATAAAAAATTTTACATTTGAGTGCCAGCCGGGAACGGTTGCTGGCCTGTCACTGGATCAAGCGACTCAGCAACCGTTGAAAAGCCGCCAGCCTGGATGACAGCGGCGGATCATACTGGCTTCCTGTTCGAGGAATTTTGAGGCTCGCACAGCGACGAGATGCGAAAAAATTCGGCCCGAAGCACAAGCCAGTGATGAATCCGATTCTGGCCCGCCCTCAGGCTGCGATGCGTAGTCAGCCCACCTTTCTCTTGAGTGCTTGCCTGGGTCGGGTTCAGCAAGCGGTGGCTTCTTGGAACTCTCTGGCATGTTCGCCATTACTCGCGGTATGTCTTAAAATATCCGGTTGCTGAAGAACCGCCATGACATATCCATGAAGGGCTTCAATCCTTTACAAATAAGTGTGGTTAAGATGAACAAGCCTTTCATTTCGCTGTGCCCTGAAATTACTCGGGCGCACGCGCTAACGTTGGTGGATTGGTTAGAGGATGAACGCATCACCTGCTATCTGAGCGATTCGCGTCATGTCTCCCGCTCCATTGAGCAAGTCATTGATCGGACTCAGTTGCCGATCCTGACTCATCTATTCAACCGGGGCGGCAGATTCTTTATGGCCTATGACCGGCATGACGCCCCGGTGGGCTTTGTCCGTCTCATTAAGACAGGTTCAAATTGCGAGATAGTCCTGGTCATCGGAGACAGCGACAAATGGGGCCGAAACCTAGGCGCCCGCACGATCCGCGAAGGCATGAAACTGGCCTTCCTCGACATGCGGGCCGAGAAGCTCATCGCCAAGATCCACCCGGACAACTCGCGCTCGCTGAAAGCCTTTCTGCGCAGCGGCTTTATGCTTGAGAGCGAAACGCCGACATTGAAGTCATTTTCCATGACGGCGGCGCGCTATTTCCAGTTCTTGCGCGAAGGCGCCGGTGGCGACTCCACCAGGATCTACATCACTGAAATCGACAAGGCCAGGCTCGAGGAACTAATCGCGTTCGAGCAAGGCCCGGCGGTTGTTGAACTCGAACATGAGCTCGAGCGAGCCATTGTCGTCAAGCCGCAGCAGGTGGCGCGTAATGTCATCACGATGAACTCCAGGGCGTTGCTGCAACTGGACGACGAAGAGTTCGAAGTGGCCTTGGTCTACCCTGAAGACGCGGACAGCAACGCAGGAAAGCATTCCGTGTATTCCGACATAGGCGCCGCCATCCTTGGCTATAAGGAGGGAGACGCCATCGACTGGCGAATTTCGGATCGGACCCGCCGGATTGAGATCAAGAAAGTGCTTTACCAGCCGGAGGCTGCGGGCGACTTCCACCTGTAATTGCGCCTTTTCTCAGTAACGAATCACGCCAGCCGGCTTGGGCGCCTGACTTATCCAGCGTGAACTGATAACCGAGACGGTTTATCGGCGCGTGGGTGAGATCGTGAAACCTACCCGTTGACTCCCACTTTTTGCAGAATTGCGGAAACTGCCTGAAATGATGCGGAAACGATTAGATGTTTCACTGCCAATATTCCTGAACCCCAAAAACGCAAAAGCCCCGCAATAGCGGGGCTCTTGAGTAAATCTTGGCGGGAAACCAGGGATTCGAACCCTGGGAACGCTATTAACGTTCGCCGGTTTTCAAGACCGGTGCATTCAACCACTCTGCCAATTTCCCTTGTGCAACACAGGATTAGCGTAGCCCATCCTGTCTCAGCGGGCGCCATAATACCCGAATGAAACACACTGTCAAACTCTCGCCATAGCTTGTTACAGAGCGTCTGTTATGATCCTTGCGACTGAATGTTTCAAAACTGAAGGAGTGTCGACATGCGCGAACAAAATTACGCAGTGAATGGAAACGCGCAGGCTGAGCAGCTAGAAGTTAGCCGCGTCCTGCGCAATACATACGGCTTGCTCGCTCTCACCCTCGCTTTCAGCGGCGTGATGGCCTTCGTAGCCCAGCAAATGCGCGTCGGCTACCCGAATATCTTCGTCGTGTTGATCGGCTTCTATGGTCTGTTCTTCCTGACCAACAAGCTGCGCGACTCGGCCTGGGGCCTGGTGTCGGCGTTTGCCTTGACCGGTTTCATGGGCTTTATCCTCGGCCCGATCCTTAACCGTTACCTCGGCATGGCCGGCGGCGCGGAAGTGGTCAGCTCGGCATTTGCCATGACTGCCCTGGTATTTGGCGGCCTGTCGGCTTACGTGCTGATCTCCCGCAAGGACATGAGCTTCCTGGGTGGTTTCATCACCGCCGGTTTCTTCGTGTTGCTGGCTGCCGTGCTGGCAGGCATGTTCTTCCAGATCAGCGGCCTGCAACTGGCGATCAGCGCCGGTTTCGTGCTGTTCTCCTCGGCGTGCATCCTGTTCCAGACCAGCGCGATCATCCAGGGTGGCGAGCGTAACTACATCATGGCCACCATCAGCCTGTATGTATCGATCTACAACCTGTTTATCAGCCTGTTGCAGATCTTCGGCATCATGGGCCGCGACGACTGATCGCAGCCACATGCAAAAAGCCCGCTTCGGCGGGCTTTTTGTTGTCTGCGGCTTTATCATTGCCACAGGTTTTGCCTTCAGAGTGTTCCATGAAGTTCGCGATTGCGCTTTTTTCCGCCGCCCATGCGCCCTCCTCGCGCCGTGCCTTGCTGTTCGCCCAGGCAGCGCTGGCGGGCGGGCATGAAATTGTACGGCTGTTTTTTTATCAGGATGGCGTCTACAGCGCATCCACCAACATTGTTGCGCCGCAGGATGAGCAGGATATCGCCCGTCAGTGGCGCGAGTTTGTCAGCGAGCATCAGCTTGATGGCGTGGTGTGCATCGCCGCGGCCCTGCGCCGTGGGGTGCTGAATGCCGAAGAGGCCACCCGCTATCAACGCAGCGCGGTGAACCTGGAGGCGCCTTGGGCGTTATCCGGGCTTGGGCAACTGCATGACGCCGCCCAGGCCGCTGACCGTTTGATCTGCTTCGGAGGGCCGTGACATGTCGAAATCCTTGCTGGTGATCAGCCGACAGGCGCCGTGGTCCGGCCCCAGTGCCCGCGAAGCGCTGGATATCGTGTTGGCTGGCGGCGCGTTTGATTTGCCGATTGGCCTGTTGTTTCTGGACGACGGCGTGTTTCAACTGGCCGCAAGCCAGGACGCCAAGGCCGTGCAACAGAAAGACCTCAGCGCCAACCTCCAGGCCCTGGAGTTGTTTGGGGTTGAGGATGTGTTTGCCTGCAGCCATAGCCTCACCGAGCGTGGCCTGACCGCATCCGGCAACGCGCAGCCGCTGAGCAGCGAACAGATCTCACAGATGATTGACCGTTACGACCAGGTGATTACCCTCTGATGTCGACTTTGCATGTGGTCTCCCACTCCCCGTTTACCGATAGCCGGCTGGACAGCTGCCTGCGCCTCTGTGGCGCACAGGATGCAATCCTGCTGTGTGGCGACGGTGCCTACGCCTTGCAACCCGCCAGCGCACCCTGCCAGGCCCTGCAAGCCAAGGGCGTAAAGGTGTTTGTACTGGCCGAAGACAGACAGGCGCGCAGTCTCGCCGTGCCTGCCTGGGTCGCCAGCGTCGATTACCCGGCCTTCGTCCAGCTGTCGATCGATTACGACAAGGTCAACACCTGGCTATGAACACCCTGACCGTAGGCGAACGCACCCTCGAACTGGACAAGGACGGCTACCTCGTCGACTTGAACGCGTGGTCCAGCGACGTGGCCAACGCCCTCGCCACCTCAGAAGACTTGGCGCTGACCCCGGAACACTGGGAAATCCTCGAACTGCTGCGGGGCTTCTACAGCGAATTCCAGCTATCGCCCGCCACCCGGCCGCTGATCAAGTACACCGCCTTGAAGCTGGGCCCGGAAAAGGGCAACAGCCTGCACCTCAACCGACTGTTCAAAGGCACTCCCGCCAAACTCGCCGCCAAGCTGGCGGGCCTGCCCAGGCCGACGAATTGCTTATGACTGATTTTGCCCCGTTGATCACTGAAACCCCTGCCGAGCACCCGTTCGCGCCGTTCGTGCGCATCCTCGGCAAAGGCAAGCGCGGCGCCCGCAACCTCACCCGCGAGGAAGCCCGGGAAGCCATGGGCATGCTGCTGGACGAGAAGGTCGAAGACACCCAACTCGGCGCCTTCCTGATGCTGTTGCGGCACAAGGAAGAAAGCCCGGAAGAACTCGCCGGTTTCACCGAAGCCGTGCGCGAACGCTTGAATGCACCGTCACTCAATGTGGATGTCGACTGGCCTACCTACGCCGGTAAAAAACGCCACCTGCCGTGGTACCTGCTGGCAGCCAAGTGCCTGGCACAGAACGGCGTGCGCATCTTGATGCACGGCGGCGGCGCACATACCGCAGGTCGGCTCTACACCGAGCAATTGCTGGACGGCTTGCAGATTCCGCTGTGCCGGAATTGGCAACAGGTGGAAGCGGCCCTGGAACAGGGCAACCTGGCGTTTATTCCGCTGGGAGACTGGGCGCCACAGCTGCAGCGCATGATCGACCTGCGCAACACATTGGGCCTGCGTTCGCCGATCCACTCCCTGGCGCGCATCCTCAACCCGTTGAGCGCCCGCTGCGGCCTGCAAAGCATCTTCCACCCGGGCTACCAGGGCGTGCACCGCGATGCCAGTGGCTTGCTCGGTGACAACACCATCGTGGTCAAGGGTGACGGCGGCGAAATCGAGATCAACCCGGACACCATCAGCCACCTGTACGGCACCACCGGCGGCGAAAGCTGGGATGAAGAGTGGCCTGCCCTCTCCGCTCAGCGCCACGTCAAACCTGCCGCCCTGGAGCCCGAGCACCTCAAGGCGTTATGGCGCGGCGACGTGCAGGACAGCTACCCGCAACTGGCATTGATCGCCACCATGGCCCTGGCCTTGCGCGGCCTCGGTCACCCGCGGGAGCAAGCGTTTGAACTGGCCCAGCAATACTGGAACGCCCGGGACAAATCGATTTAGTCGATCATTAACCCCCAGCCTTTGCGCTTTTTGTTCGAACTCAGACCTTTAGACTGCACTCCTACGCTTATTAGCCAAGGAGTCAGTCATGGGTTTGCTGATCGAAGGACGCTGGCATGACCAGTGGTACGAAAGTAGCGCAGACGGCGCCTTCCAACGGGAGCAGGCGCAACGCCGTAACTGGGTGACCGCCGATGGCGAGCCCGGCCCGACCGGTGAAGGCGGTTTCGCGGCTGAAGCCGGTCGCTATCATCTGTACGTCTCCCTGGCCTGCCCCTGGGCACACCGCACATTGATCCTGCGCAAGCTAAAAGGCCTGGAAAGCCTGATCGATGTGTCCGTGGTCAGCTGGCTAATGCTCGAGAACGGCTGGACCTTCGACAAGGCCCACGGCTCCAGCGGCGACAGACTCGACGACTTCACCTACATGCACCAACGCTACACCGCCGACTCCGCCAACTACACCGGGCGCGTTACCGTCCCGGTGTTGTGGGACAGGAAGCTCAAGCGGATTGTCAGCAATGAATCGGCGGAGATTATTCGCATGTTCAACAGTGCGTTTAATGAACTGACCGGCAATCAACTGGACTTCTATCCCGAGGCCCAGCGTTCAACCATCGATGCACTGAACGACCGGATCTATCCCGCCGTGAACAACGGTGTATACCGCGCAGGTTTTGCCACGTCGCAAAAAGCGTATGAAGCGGCATTTGATGATGTGTTTGCCGAACTGGATCACCTTGAACAGCACTTGGGTAAGCATCGTTACTTGGCGGGGGAGTACCTGACTGAAGCCGATGTAAGGCTTTTCACCACGGCGATTCGGTTTGATGCGGTGTACTACAGCCACTTCAAATGCAACCTGCGACGGATTGCGGATTATCCGAACTTGTCGAACTGGCTAAGGGAGCTGTATCAGTGGCCGGGGATTGCCGAGACGGTGGATTTTGCCCACATCAAGGGGCATTACTACGCCAGTCACCGCACGATTAATCCGACGGGGATTGTGCCGAAGGGGCCGTTGCAGACGTTTGAGGCGGAGCATGATCGGGAGCGGTTGAGCGGGAAAGGGATTTGGAGTTGATCCAAGCCCTGTAGGAGCAAGCTTGCTCGCGAAGGCCGTCAACGATAACGCGCTCATGCTGAATGAGCGCGGTGACCTTGAGTTTTTCGCGAGCAAGCTCGCTCCTACAGTTGGAATGCGTCGCGCTTGTCAGACTTGCGACTGAGCGCCTTCAAACCACTTCAGCTTCTCACGCAACAGCACCACTTCTCCCACAATCACCAGTGTCGGTGCATGAACTTCATGCTCCGCCACCATGCGTGGCAGGTCAGCCAGTGTGCCGGTAAACACCCGCTGGTTGGACGTGGTGCCCTGCTGGATCAACGCCGCCGGCGTATCCGCTGAACGGCCATGCTGGATCAGTTGTTCGCAGATGATCGGCAACCCGATCAACCCCATGTAGAAGACCAGGGTTTGCGACGGCCCTACCAGGTCACTCCATGGCAGGTCCGAAGTCCCGTCCTTCAAGTGCCCGGTAATGAAGCGAACCGACTGCGCATAGTCGCGATGGGTCAGCGGAATACCGGCATACGCCGCGCAACCACTGGCTGCCGTAATGCCCGGCACCACCTGGAACGGGATGCCATGGGCCGCCAGCTCTTCGATCTCTTCACCGCCACGACCAAAGATGAACGGGTCGCCACCCTTGAGCCGCAGCACGCGCTTGCCTTGCTTGGCCAGGTCCACCAGCTGCTGGTTGATCTGGTCTTGCGGCACCGCATGGTCAGCGCGTCGCTTGCCGACGTACACCCGCTCAGCATCTCGGCGGCACAGCTCAAGAATCGCCGGCGCCACCAAACGGTCGTACAGCACCACATCGGCCTGCTGCATCAAGCGCAACGCGCGGAAGGTCAGCAGGTCCGGATCACCCGGGCCTGCCCCCACCAGGTAGACTTCGCCCGGTGCGTGAGGCGGCGCGCCGTTGATTTTCTCCACCAGCAAACGCTCGGCTTCATCGCCCTGCCCGGCCAGTTGCCGGTCAGCAATCGGACCTTGAAACACGTCTTCCCAGAACGCGCGACGCTGCTGCACATCCGGAAACAAACCTTTGACCTGGCTACGAAACCGCGCTGCCAACCCGGCCAATTGACCGTAAGTCGACGGAATCCAGGTTTCCAGCTTGGCGCGGATCAAGCGTGCCAGCACCGGCGCATCGCCGCCGCTGGACACTGCGATCACCAAAGGTGAACGGTCGACAATCGCCGGGAAGATCACGCTGCACAAGGCCGGCGCATCCACCACATTGACCGGTACGCAACGACGCCGGGCATCGCTGGACACTTGCGCGTTCAGCGGCTCGTCGTCGGTCGCGGCGATGATCAGAGTGCAGCCGTCGAGGTCGGCCTCCTGATAACCGCGCAAAATCAGTTCACCGCCACTGCCCTGCACCAGTTCACGCAACTGGTCTTCAATCTGGGGAGCAACCACCCGCAACAACGCGCCGGCGTCGGCCAGCAGCCGGGATTTGCGCAAGGCAATCTCCCCGCCACCAACGACCAACACACGACCGCCGCGCAGGTTATGAAACAGCGGCAGAAATTCCATTTAGCCGATGACCTCAACGCCCGCCATGTAAGGCTTGAGCACCTCAGGTACACGGATCGAACCGTCAGCCTGCTGGTAGTTTTCCAGCACCGCCACCAAGGTACGGCCTACCGCCAGGCCCGAGCCGTTGAGGGTGTGGACCAGCTCAGGCTTGCCGGTTTCCGGGTTACGGAAACGCGCCTGCATGCGACGGGCCTGGAAATCACCGCAGTTGGAGCACGACGAAATCTCGCGGTATTTGTCCTGGCTCGGCACCCACACTTCCAGGTCGTAAGTCTTCACGGCACTGAAACCCATGTCGCCGGTGCACAAGGCCAGAACGCGGTACGGCAGCTCCAGCAGCTGCAGGACGCGTTCGGCGTTGGCGGTCAGGCCTTCCAGCGCTTCCATGGAGGTCGACGGCTCGACCACCTGCACCATCTCGACCTTGTCGAACTGGTGCTGGCGGATCATGCCGCGGGTGTCGCGACCCGATGCACCGGCTTCACTGCGAAAGCACGGCGAGTGGGCGACAAACTTGATCGGCAGTTGCTTGGCGTCGAGGATTTCCCCGGCCACGATGTTGGTCAGCGACACTTCGGCGGTCGGGATCAGGTACAGATCGGCTTCGCCATCGCGGCTGATCTTGAACAGGTCTTCCTCGAACTTCGGCAACTGACTGGTGCCCATCAACGCCGGCGCCTGAACCAGGTACGGGGTGTAAGCCTCTTCGTAGCCGTGTTCGCCGGTGTGCAGGTTGATCATGAACTGCGCCAGAGCACGGTGCATGCGCGCGATCGGGCCGCGCAGCAAAGCAAAGCGCGCACCGGACATTTTGGCCGCTGTCTCGAAGTCCAGGCCACCGGTCAATTCGCCCAGGGCAACGTGGTCCTTGATCTCGAAATCGAAAGCTTTTGGCGTGCCCCAGCGACGGACTTCGACGTTGCCATCTTCGTCTTCGCCAATCGGCACGGACTCGTGTGGCAGGTTCGGGATACCCAGCAGGATCGAGTCCAGCTCGGTCTGGATCGCGTCCAGCTCGACTTTGCCGGAAGCCAACTCGCCAGCCATGCGCTCGACGTCCGCCATCAACGGCGCGATGTCTTCGCCGCGCTGCTTGGCCTGACCGATGGATTTGGAACGCGCATTACGCTCAGCCTGCAGTGCTTCGGTGCGGGTCTGGACGGTCTTGCGCTGTTCTTCCAGCGCTTCGATGCGCGCAACATCCAGGCTGAAGCCACGGGATGCCAGGCGGTCCGCTACGTCCTGAAGGTTGCTACGTAACAGTTTGGAATCGAGCATGTCGGTCTCTCGTTTATCAAAGTTTGGTCAAGGACAGGCCAGCCCAGGTGGCGAGCAGCCCGCCGAACACGCTGATGGCCAGGTACCCGAAGGCGACCGGTGCCTGTCCGCTTTCCAGCAGGCGCAGCGTGTCCAGTGAAAAGGATGAAAAGGTCGTCAGACCGCCTACAAAGCCGACAATCAAGCCGGCCCGAATCTCAATCGGCACTTCCGGACGAATCAGAAACCACCCGTACAACAAGCCGATGATCAAACAGCCCACCAGATTGACCGCCAGGGTCGCCGCATAAAAATGCTTCGGCCAATTGGCGCTGACCCAGGTGCTGGTGGCGAAACGCAATAATGTACCAGCGATGCCGGCCACGGACACGGCAAGAATCGTTCTGAGCACTACTTTCTCCGCTGTTTCGGGCTAAGCCGGTCAAGTTGGGCAAGGTGATTGAGCTTTTCGCCGATCTTCAGTTCCAGGCCGCGGGGCACCGGCTGGTAGAACGGCTGCGGCGCAAGGTCATCCGGGAAGTAATCTTCGCCAGCCGCATAGGCGTCCGGCTCATCATGGGCGTAACGGTATTCATCGCCATAACCCAGCTGCTTCATCAGCTTGGTCGGCGCATTGCGCAGGTGCAGCGGCACTTCCAGGGAACCATGCTCAGCGGCGGCACGCAGGGCGGACTTGAAGCCCATGTACACCGCGTTGCTTTTCGGCGCGCAAGCCAGATAGGTGATGGCCTGGGCCACCGCCAACTCGCCTTCCGGGCTGCCCAGGCGCTCCTGCACTTCCCAGGCGGCCAGGCACAGGCTCAGCGCGCGCGGGTCGGCATTGCCGATGTCTTCACTGGCCATGCGCACCACGCGCCGGGCCAGGTACAGCGGGTCGCAACCGCCGTCGATCATCCGCGCAAACCAGTACAGCGCGCCGTCGGGGTTTGAGCCGCGCACCGACTTGTGCAACGCGGAAATCTGGTCGTAGAACGCTTCGCCGCCTTTGTCGAAACGCCGGCGGGTGTCGCCCAGCAGGCTTTGCAGCAAGTCGACACCGATTTCGCTGCCATCCTCGGCCAGGTCGGACGCGTTCTCCAACAGATTGAGAAAACGTCGACCATCGCCGTCAGCCGCAGTCAGCAGAATCTTGAAGCCTTCCTCGCTGACACTCAGTTGGCGCTTGCCCAGGCCCTTGTCTTCAGTCAGCGCGCGCTGCAACAGCTTCTGCATCGCGGCTTCATCGAGGCTCTTGAGCACATAGACACGCGCCCGGGACAGCAAGGCGTTGTTCAGTTCAAAAGACGGGTTTTCAGTGGTGGCGCCAATAAAAATCAGCGTGCCGTCTTCGACATACGGCAAGAACGCATCCTGCTGCGACTTGTTGAAGCGATGCACTTCGTCGACAAACAGGATGGTGCGCTTGCCGTATTGCCCGGCCTGCTGCTTGGCGACTTCCACCGCCTGGCGGATTTCCTTGACCCCGGCGAGCACCGCCGAAACCGTCTCGAAGTGAGCATCCGAGACTTTTGCCAGGAGCCGCGCCAGGGTGGTCTTACCCACGCCCGGCGGCCCCCAGAAAATCATCGAGTGCAGCGCACCCTGCTCCAGGGCTTCGCGCAAAGGCTTGCCGCGAGCGAGCAGGTGTTCCTGCCCGACGTACTCGTCCAGGTTGGTCGAGCGCAGGCGCGCCGCCAGAGGCTGAGCAATCGGGTCACTTCGAAACAGGTCCATGGGCAGCGTTTGAAACCTCTGGGCAGTTTATTCCTGGATCACGTCGGCACCCTTCGGGATGTCGAACTTGAACTTGGATGCCGGTACCGGCTGGTTGGCCTTGACCCCGGAGAACAGGATATCGGTGCGCTGGCCGACGCTGTCAACCAGGCGCATGTTGTTGATCACGCCGTTGCCAAACGACAGGGACAGCGTGTCAAAGAGCGTGTCCTTGGATTTCGGCCTAAGGGTGAACTCAATCACGTTACTGGTCTGCTTGGAGGTAATGTCGAAGCTGTCGTTGATTTTCGACACATCGCCCGACAGCAACAGCGCTGGCGTCTGGTTCAGGCGCGGGTCGAGCTTCTTGATGGTCGCCTGCTCCAGGTCCGGGTCCCACAGGGTGACTTTTTGGCCGTCCGAGACGATGGTCTGCTCGGCTTTGCCTTCCGTGTGCCAGTAGAACAGCCCTGGGCGCTGCACAGCCATCTCGCCGGCGGTTTCCTGCAATTGGGTGCCACCGGCATCCAGCGTGAGCTGGGAGAAGCGCGCGGTCAGGGTCTGGGATTTGTCCAACAGGTTCTTCAGGCTGGCGACGGAAGCCGGGTCAGCATGAGCCGAAACAGCAGTCAGGGCCAATGCAGGCAACAACAGCATGCGGATAAGACGCATGGGAGTCCTCTTAGATTCGTTTGCAAGGCGTGCCGCGTGTTGCCACGCGGCACGTAATCAGTCACGCATCTGCGCTGGCGCAATCACTTCGCGCGAGCCGTTGGTGTTCATCGAGGTGACCACGCCGGCCATTTCCATGGCTTCGATCATGCGGGCAGCGCGGTTGTAGCCAATCTTCAGCTTACGCTGTACGGCGGAGATCGAGGCGCGGCGGCTTTCAAGGACGAACTGCACCGCTTCGTCGTAGAGCGCATCGGTCTCGGCATCATCGTCGCCACCGCTGCTGCCACCGTCGAAGCCGCTGCCGGCCTCTTCGACGCCCGCAAGGATGTCGTCGTTGTATTCCGGGGCGCCGCGCAGCTTCCAGGCCTCCACCACACGGTGCACTTCATCGTCGGAGACGAAGGCGCCGTGAACGCGGATCGGCAGACTGGTGCCCGGTGGCATGTAGAGCATGTCACCGTGGCCCAGCAGTTGCTCGGCGCCGCCCTGGTCGATGATGGTACGGGAGTCGATCTTGCTCGATACCTGGAACGCCATGCGGGTCGGGATGTTGGCCTTGATCAGGCCGGTGATCACGTCCACCGACGGACGCTGGGTCGCCAGGATCAAGTGGATACCGGCGGCCCGCGCCTTCTGGGCGATACGGGCGATCAGCTCTTCGACCTTCTTGCCGACGATCATCATCATGTCGGCAAATTCGTCGACTACCACCACGATGGTCGGCAGCTTGGTCAACAGCGGCGCTTCGTCGTGAATGCTTTCGCGCTTGTACAGCGGGTCGGTCAGCGGCGTGCCGGCGTCCTGGGCTTCCTTGACCTTGGCGTTGAAGCCCGACAGGTTACGTACGCCCATCTTCGCCATCAGCTTGTAGCGGCGCTCCATCTCGGCGACGCTCCAGCGCAGGGCGTTGGCGGCGTCCTTCATGTCGGTCACTACCGGGCACAGCAGGTGCGGAATGCCTTCGTAGATCGACAGCTCGAGCATTTTCGGGTCGATCATGATCAGCTTGGCGTCTTCCGGGCCAGACTTGAACAGGATCGACAGGATCATCGCGTTCACACCCACCGACTTACCGGAACCGGTGGTACCGGCGACCAGCAAGTGCGGCATTTTAGCCAGGTCGGTGATCACCGGCTTGCCGCCGATGTCGTGGCCCAGGGCCAATGTCACCGGCGATTTGAAGTTGTCGTATTCCGGGGTCGACAGCACTTCAGAGAAGCGCACGATCTGCCGGTCTTCGTTGGGAATCTCGATACCGACGGTGGTCTTGCCCGGAATCACTTCCACCACCCGCACGCTGGTCACGGCCAGCGAACGCGCCAGATCCTTGGCCAGGTTGGAAATGCGGCTGACCTTCACGCCGGCAGCCGGCTGGATTTCGTAGCGGGTAATCACCGGGCCCGGGTGGATCGAATCCACCGAGACTTCGACGCCGAATTCCTTGAGCTTGATTTCCAGCAGGTGGCCGACGGCCGCCAGGGATTCAGGGGAATAGTTGAGCTGTTTCTTTTCCGCCGGGTCGAGAATCGAGATCGGCGGCAAGGTGCCTTCCACGGCGCTGTCGACAAACAACGGCGCCTGTTTCTCTTTCTGCACGCGATGGCTTGGCTCGGGCGCCTTCGGCGGCGCAGGCGCGATCACCGGCGGTACCTGCTTCTCGCGGTCCGACATGTGTTTGGTCAGCGCCTGCTCGCGTTCGATCAGGCGCTCCTTGACCTTGGCTTGCTCACGCCGGTCCGGCGTGCTCGGGGCCACCACCTCATTGACGCGGGTATCGACCTCACGCAGTTGCGCAACCATGCGCTTGCGGTCGACCCGGGCCGACCACCAGCGATTGGCGGCGCCCTGGAACAGTTCGAGCAGGTCGAGGGTGATCTTGCCGGTCACGTCCATGACCTTGAACCACGACAGGTCGGTAAACACGGTGAGGCCGAACAGGAACAACGCGATAAACATCAGGGTGCTGCCCTGGATGTTCAGGGTCCTGCGGGCCAGGTCGCCGAGGCTTTCGCCCAGTGCGCCGCCAGCACCGGCCGGCAAGCCGGTAGGTGCGTGGAAATGGATGTGGGCCAGGGCCGCGCCCGACAGCACCAGGAACACCAGGCCGATCAGACGCCAGGAGAACAGCCAGCCGCTCCACTGCCAAGGTTCATGACGTTGGCGGAAGATCTGCCAGGTCTTGATGGCCAGCAACAACGGGAAGATATAGGCAAAATAACCCAGCACCATGAACAGGATATCGGCGCTGTAGGAGCCGGCAGGACCACCGAAGTTCTGCACGTCTTCGATCTTGCTGTTGTGGCTCCAGCCTGGATCGTCCTTGCCATAGGTGAGCAAGGCCATCATCAGGAACAGGCACAGGGCGCCGATGGCGATCAGTGCACCTTCCTTGAGTCGATAGTGCAGGTGCTGGCGCCAGGCGGGCACGACTGCGGCTTTAGGTGTTGCGGCGGATTTCTTCAAAACGGGTCTATTCCTGCGCCTTTAGCGCGTCCATCTGTTGAATGACTGCAAAATACTGCTCAATCCGAGCAGGTAAAAAATGAACGAGTGCCAGTGAAGCTACTTTTAACACTCTGCAACTGATTCATGAAACGGCGATAACGCCTGAATGGCCGCATTGTACGGGTTTGTGTGCGCTATGCCACGCACTTGGACCTACGTTACATAGCATAGCCAATCTTCGGTTTCATAACGTTCAATTTGAGCATGCATTGTCTTTGCTGACAAAGGCTTATGAGCTGTTTTTGCCAATCCAGGCTAGCTTGCCGACCGACGTACGCGATTACGACCACGCCCCCGGCATAGAGTTGCAGAAACACCCGTTCATGCTTATCTGCACCGATCCCATGTTCGGGGTAGCCCCAGAGCGCTTCGTCGACAATAATCACAGCTCTTGCAACGGGCAACATCGCCGTTACCGCCCTCCCCTTCCGTAAGCCTGGATGCCATGCTGACCTGGTTACAACGCAACACCCTGACGTTTCCACCGCTGGCAAAGGCCATGCGCGAACCCAATGGCCTGCTCGCCGCCGGTGGCGACCTGTCGGCCGACCGCTTGATCCAGGCCTATCGCCACGGCTGCTTTCCGTGGTTCTCGGAGGGCCAGCCCATCCTGTGGTGGTCGCCCGACCCGCGCACCGTGCTGTTCCCCGACGAGCTGCATGTTTCCCGCAGCCTCGGCAAACTGTTGCGCCAGCAGCGTTACACGGTGACCTTCGATCAGGATTTCGCCGCCGTCATCCAGGCTTGCGCAGCGCCACGCAGCTATGCCGATGGCACCTGGATCACCGAAGCCATGCAGAGCGCCTACCTGCAATTGCACCAGCGCGGCTATGCGCACTCGGTGGAGGTCTGGGACGAAGGCGAACTGGTTGGCGGCCTGTACGGCCTGGCGATGGGCCAGTTGTTTTTCGGCGAGTCCATGTTCAGTCGCGCCGACAACGCCTCGAAATTCGGCTTTGCGACCCTGGTCAGGCAATTGCAGGCATGGGGCTTTGTGCTGATCGACTGCCAGATGCCCACCGACCACCTGCACAGCCTCGGCGCCCGCGCCATTCCCCGCAGCGACTTTGCCAACTACCTGCGCGACCATTTGGACCAAACCAGCTCTGCGCCATGGGTTTCCTAGGCGACTTCCCCGCACCTGGCTTACACTTATTTCAAAGCTTATCCGAGGGTTGATCATGACCGAGCTGGCGCGTTTGAAGTTTTATGCCACTCAACCCCACTCTTGCAGCTATCTGCCCGATGAGCAGGCCACCACGCTGTTCCTCGACCCCAGCCAGCCGATGGACGTGCATGTGTATGCCGATTTGTCGGAAATGGGCTTCCGGCGCAGCGGCGACCACCTCTACCGGCCGCACTGCCAGAACTGCAACGCCTGCGTACCGGCGCGTATCCCGGTGGCGCAGTTCCTGCCGGACCGTAATCAGAAACGCATCCTCAAGCGCAATGCCGACCTGACCGTCACCGCTGCCAAACCGGGCTTCAGTGAAGAATATTTCGACCTCTACCAACGCTACATCGAACAGCGCCATGCCGACGGCGACATGTTCCCACCCAGTCGCGACCAGTTTTCCACCTTCCTGGTGCGCGACCTGCCCTTCTCGCGTTTCTACGAGTTCCGCCTTGAAGGGCGCCTGGTCGCCGTAGCCGTCACCGACCTGCTGCCCAATGGCCTGTCGGCGGTCTACACCTTTTATGAGCCCGCCGAAGAGCGTCGCAGCCTGGGACGCTTTGCGATCCTGTGGCAAATCGGCGAAGCCTTGCGCATGGAATTGGAGGCGGTGTACCTCGGATACTGGATAAAAAACTGCAAAAAGATGAACTACAAGACCCAATATCGGCCCATTGAGCTGTTAATTAACCAAAGATGGGTCACCTTGAACTAGAACCTCTTGGCTTAAACACCCTTTTTCGGGCACAATGCACGCCGCTTTTGCCTGGCGCAGTTGCACCGGGCCATTCACTGGATACCGAGGGCTTTACTGCATGTCGAAAGAAGACAGCTTCGAAATGGAAGGCACTGTCGTCGACACCCTGCCCAACACCATGTTTCGTGTGGAGTTGGAAAATGGGCACGTCGTAACCGCGCATATCTCCGGCAAGATGCGCAAGAATTACATCCGTATTCTTACCGGTGACAAAGTGCGCGTCGAACTGACGCCCTATGACCTGAGCAAAGGGCGCATCACTTACCGCGCCCGTTAATCAAGTCAATACAAGACGCCCGGTTATGCCGGGCGTTTTTGTGCGCGCGCGATTTACCTGAAACCAGAAATCCCTTGTGGGAGCGGGCTTGCTCGCGAATGCGGCGTGTCAGTGACTGATTGTGTCGACTGGCACACCGCATTCGCGAGCAAGCCCGCTCCCACATTTGATCTCCATCGGTTTCAAGACAGCAAAAAGGCGCCTCTCGGCGCCTTTTTGTTTTGTTGCGTCAGCTATCAGGCCATTTCAGCCGTGGTCTCGAAGTCGAAGGTCAGCTCGCCGTCCTTCAGGTCGATATGCACCACGCCACCGTGGTCTGCCAGTTCGCCGAACAGGATCTCTTCCGCCAGTGGGCGCTTGATCTTGTCCTGGATCAGGCGAGCCATTGGCCGAGCGCCCATTGCCGCGTCGTAGCCACCTTCCGCCAGCCAGTTGCGCGCCGCGTCCGTAACCTCCAACTGCACGCGCTTGTCTTCCAACTGCGCCTGAAGCTCGGTGAGGAACTTGTCCACCACACTTTTGATGACCTCATGACTGAGGCGACCAAACTGGATAATGGTGTCCAGGCGGTTGCGGAATTCCGGCGTGAAGCTCTTCTTGATCACTTCCATGGCGTCGGAAGAGTGATCCTGATGAGTAAAGCCAATGGAAGCCCGCGCGGCCGTTTCGGCACCGGCGTTGGTGGTCATGATCACGATCACGTTGCGGAAGTCCGCCTTGCGCCCGTTGTTGTCGGTCAGGGTGCCGTGGTCCATCACCTGCAACAGCAGGTTGAAGACTTCCGGGTGCGCCTTCTCGATTTCATCGAGCAGCAGAACGCAATGCGGCTGCTTGGTGATCGCCTCGGTCAACAGGCCGCCTTGGTCGAAGCCGACATAGCCCGGAGGCGCACCGATCAGGCGCGACACAGTGTGACGCTCCATGTACTCGGACATGTCGAAACGCACCAGCTCAATACCCATGGCCTTGGCCAACTGCCGCGCCGCTTCGGTCTTGCCGACACCGGTAGGCCCGGCGAACAGGAACGAACCGACCGGTTTGTCCGGCGATTTGAGGCCCGCACGGGACAGCTTGATCGCGGTGGACAGCGAGTCGATGGCCGCATCCTGACCAAACACCGTCAGCTTGAGGTCGCGCTCCAGGTTACGCAGCAGCTCCCGGTCGGACGTGTTGACGTGTTTTGGCGGAATCCGCGCGATCTTCGCCACGATGTCCTCGACCTGAGGCACGTCGATGCGCTTCACACGCTTCTCCACCGGCTGCAGGCGCTGGTAGGCACCCGCCTCGTCGATCACGTCGATGGCTTTGTCCGGCATGTGCCGGTCATTGATGTAACGCGACGCCAACTCGGCGGCTGCACGCAGCGCTTCATCGGTGTACTCGATACCGTGGTGTGCTTCGAAACGCCCCTTGAGCCCGCGCAGGATGCCGATGGTGTCTTCAACCGAAGGCTCGGACACGTCGACTTTCTGGAAGCGGCGCGCCAGGGCGCGATCTTTCTCGAAGATCCCGCGGAATTCCTGGAACGTGGTCGAGCCGATGCAACGGATATCGCCCGAAGACAGCAGCGGCTTGAGCAGGTTCGAAGCGTCCATCACGCCACCGGAAGCTGCACCGGCACCGATGATGGTATGGATTTCGTCAATGAACAGGATCGCCTGCGGGCGTTTTTTCAGCTCGCCGAGCAACGCCTTGAAGCGCTTCTCGAAGTCGCCACGGTACTTGGTCCCGGCGAGTAACGCGCCCAGGTCAAGGGAGTAGACGACGCTGTTGGCCAGCAGGTCTGGCACCTGGTTATCAACAATGCGCTTGGCCAGGCCTTCGGCAATCGCGGTTTTACCCACGCCCGCCTCACCCACCAACAGCGGGTTGTTTTTGCGACGACGCGCCAGGATCTGCGCCACGCGCTCAACTTCCAGCTCACGCCCTACCAGCGGATCGATCCGCCCCTGGCGCGCCAGTTCGTTGAGGTTGCTGGCATAAGCATCCAGCGGGTTGCTCGAAGAAGAAGACTCACCGCCCTCGTCATCCTGCATATCCTGCTCACCTTCTGAGTGATCGCCATGCCCCGGCACTTTGGAAATGCCATGGGCGATGTAGTTGACGACATCAATACGGGCAACGCTTTGCTGCTTGAGCAGGAATACGGCCTGGCTTTCCTGCTCGCTGAAGATCGCCACGAGCACGTTGGCCCCTGTGACTTCGCGCTTGCCGGAGCTCTGTACGTGGAAAACGGCACGCTGCAGTACCCGCTGGAAGCCCAGGGTTGGCTGGGTCTCGCGGTCCTCGTCATGAACGGGGATCAACGGCGTGGTGGAGTCGATAAACTCCTGCAGGTCATGCTTGAGTTTGTCGAGATTGGCACCACACGCACGCAGTACGGTGGCGGCAGCTTCGTTATCCAAAAGTGCCAACAGCAGGTGCTCGACGGTCATGAATTCATGACGCTTCGAACGGGCCTCCTTGAAGGCAAGATTGAGGGTGACTTCGAGCTCGCGGTTTAACATAGCTTCACCTCATACCCAAGTGGTCGGAGTTAACCGTCCTTCTCGATTTCACAGAGTAGCGGATGCTGGCTTTCCCTGGCGTACTGGTTGACCTGCATGGCCTTTGTCTCGGCGATGTCGCGGGTAAACACTCCACATACTGCCCGTCCTTCTGTGTGAACGGCCAGCATTACCTTGGTCGCCAACTCGCGGTTCAGGTTAAAAAACACCTCGAGCACTTCGACGACGAAATCCATCGGTGTGTAGTCATCATTAAACAAAACCACCTTGTACATCGGCGGCGCCTGTAAAGCAGGCTTGGCCTCCTGAACAGCAATGCCTGCAGAACCGTCGTCGTCTTCTTGATGATCCGGGCGATCCTGATTGAATGTTAGTCGAATCTGGCTGATTGCATGCATGGAAAGAAAGGTTCGTCAGTGGTTCAAATACAGTGGTGGGGGCGACCTGTCAGATTTTCAACTCTGACCGACTGGTCGCCTTGACTATCGGCAAATCAGTGTTACAACCAATAGAACCCACAGTGGGTAAAAAAGGTCCGCGCAGTCAACCTTATTTATTCGGGTTAGGACGGATAAACTGGATGATACTCCAGTGATGGAGTCTGGTGCAGAGGGATATGGGCATGGCGAGCGGTAAGGTCAAGTGGTTCAACAATGCCAAGGGTTACGGCTTCATCAACGAAGACGGCAAGACTGACGACCTATTTGCGCATTACTCCGCTATCCAAATGGATGGCTACAAGACACTGAAGGCAGGGCAATCGGTTTCCTTCGATATCATTCAGGGACCCAAAGGCTTGCATGCGGTGAATATCGGCGCTCCAGTCAGCGCCAGCACAACTATAGAAGACGTCGCTCAAAAATCACAAAAACAGCCGGCCTGATCAGCCGCTGAGCAAACGCTCAAAAAAAACCGGCCATCAACAGGCCGGTTTTTTTATGCCTGCTTATAGGCCTACATATGCGAAATCAGCGCATCCCCGAACGCTGATGACGACAGCAACTTGGCGCCGTCCATCAAGCGATGGAAGTCATAGGTCACCGTCTTGGCCGAAATTGCGCCATTGGTGCCCTTGATGATCAGGTCGGCCGCTTCGGTCCAACCCATGTGACGCAGCATCATTTCCGCCGACAGGATCAGCGAACCCGGGTTGACCTGGTCCTTGCCGGCATACTTCGGCGCGGTACCGTGGGTGGCTTCGAACATGGCCACGGTATCGGACAGGTTGGCGCCCGGCGCAATACCGATACCGCCCACTTCCGCCGCCAGGGCGTCGGACAGGTAGTCACCGTTAAGGTTAAGCGTAGCGATCACATCATATTCCGCCGGGCGCAGCAGGATCTGCTGGAGCATGGCGTCGGCAATGGCGT
This sequence comes from Pseudomonas yamanorum, assembly GCF_900105735.1. NCBI lineage: Bacteria > Pseudomonadati > Pseudomonadota > Gammaproteobacteria > Pseudomonadales > Pseudomonadaceae > Pseudomonas > Pseudomonas yamanorum. The sequence goes on from NZ_LT629793.1 coordinate 739,874, forward strand.
CCTTGACCACCACATTCTTGCCGGTGCGCGGGTTCTTGAATTGCATCCACGGCCCGCCATCCAGCAGGGTCGCGCCGAATTCTTCAGCCGCCACTTCGTAGGCCCATTCCTTGAAGGCACCTTCGGTGAACTTCATGATGTTGCCTTTGTGCACGATGGTCAGCGAGTCGCGATCGTTATCCACGACATACTGCAAGGCCTTGCGCGCCAGGCGCTTGGTGCCTTCCAGGGACACCGGCTTGATGCCGATCCCGCAGTTCTGGTCGAAACGGATCTTGGTAACGCCCATCTCTTCTTTCAGGAACTTGATGACCTTGATCGCTTCCGGGGAGCCGGCCTTCCACTCGATACCGGCGTAAATGTCCTCGGAGTTCTCGCGGAAGATGGTCATGTCCACATCGCCGGGCTTCTTGACCGGGCTTGGCACGCCTTCGAACCAGCGCACCGGGCGCAGACACACATAAAGGTCGAGCTGTTGGCGCAGGGCCACGTTCAGCGAACGGATGCCGCCACCGACCGGGGTGGTCAGCGGGCCCTTGATGGAAACCACGTAGTCCTTGACCGCATCCAGGGTTTCCTGGGGCAGCCAGGTGTCCTGGTCGTAAACCTGAGTGGCCTTTTCGCCGGCATAAACCTCCATCCAGGAGATCTTGCGCTTGCCGCCATAAGCCTTGTTAACAGCTGCATCGACAACCTTGATCATCACCGGGCTGATGTCGACGCCAATACCGTCACCCTCAATAAAAGGAATGATCGGGTTGTCAGGAACATTGAGAGAATGGTCTGCATTGACGGTGATTTTGTCGCCGACTGCCGGAACCTGAATCTTCTTGTATCCCATGCTGAACTCCATCTATGGATTGAACATCTGGCTGCGTTCGAGCCTACTCCAGATAAATGAGGACTGAAACCTCAGGCCCTGCACATTTGCGTCGAAAACAGCACATTTAGTGGCCTACAAGCTTGAAAGCAAAGGGAAAAGCGCCAATCTTGAGCACGTCATGCGACTTTAGGCGCAACCCGCTGCCTGCGACCTTTAGACCAATGGACGACACACCTTTTGTATGAAGGCTCGGCGTAAGCATAGCGACCTATGTATAATGCCGCCGCTGACCAAAGAGTCACGACGGCCGACCGCTCTAGACAGACGCCCTCCGCCAGAAAAGCCGAGTTACTACAGTAGCTCACCCGCTTGACGCTCGACTGATGCAACCCAACATCACCGCGAAGAAACTTCGACATTTCGCTCATGGATGACTTTGAACGAACGCGCTTTACCCGGCGCATCTCGAGTTTCTGCGCATGCTTTCAGCAAAGAAGAGAGTTAATCCGAATATGCCCACCCGCTCGAAGATCATCTACACCTTCACCGACGAAGCACCAGCCCTCGCCACCTATTCACTGCTGCCTATCGTAGAGGCCTTCACCGCTTCCGCTGATATTGCCGTGGAAACCCGCGACATTTCCCTGGCCGCGCGCATCCTCGCAAGCTTCCCCGAGCAACTGGGCGCCAAGGCCGTGCCGGACCATCTCGCCGAACTGGGCGACCTGGCCGTCACCCCTGAAGCCAACATCATCAAGCTGCCGAACATCAGTGCCTCGACCCCTCAGCTGCAGGCTGCCATCAAGGAACTGCAAGCCCAGGGCTTCGACCTGCCGGACTACCCGGAAACCGTAACCACCGACGCGGAAAAAGAAACCCGTGCACGTTACGACAAGGTCAAGGGCAGCGCCGTGAACCCGGTACTGCGCGAAGGCAACTCCGACCGCCGCGCACCGCTGTCGGTCAAGAACTACGCGCGCAAGCATCCGCACAAAATGGGCGCCTGGGCTGCCGACTCCAAGTCCCACGTTGCCCACATGAGCAACGGCGACTTCTACGGCAGCGAGAAAGCCGTACAGATCGAAGGCGCTGATGCCGTCAAGATCGAACTGATCGCCAAAGACGGTACCGCTACCGTCCTGAAAGAAAAAACCAGCGTACAAGCTGGCGAGATCATCGACACCGCCGTGCTGAGCAAGAAAGCCCTGCGCAGCTTCATCGCCGCTGAAATCGAAGACGCCAAGAAACAAGGCGTACTGCTGTCGGTTCACCTGAAAGCCACCATGATGAAGGTCTCCGACCCGATCATGTTCGGCCAGATCGTTGCCGAGTTCTATAAAGACGCACTGGCCAAGCACGCTGTGGTGCTGGAGCAGATCGGCTTCAACCTGAACAACGGCATCGGCGACCTGTACGCTCGCATCAAGGCCCTGCCTGGCGATCAGCAAGCGCAGATCGAAGCTGACATCCAGGCGGTGTACGCCGCTCGCCCTTCCCTGGCGATGGTCAACTCCGACAAAGGCATCACCAACCTGCACGTGCCGAGCGACGTCATCGTCGACGCCTCGATGCCTGCCATGATCCGTGACTCCGGCAAGATGTGGGGCACCGACGGCCAGCTGCACGACACCAAGGCTGTGATCCCGGATCGCTGCTACGCCACTATCTACCAGGCGGTGATCGAAGACTGCAAGGCTAACGGCGCCTTCGACCCAACCACCATGGGCAGCGTGCCAAACGTTGGTCTGATGGCGAAGAAAGCCGAAGAGTACGGCTCCCACGACAAGACCTTCCAGATCAAGGCTGACGGCGTAGTCCGCGTCACCGACAGCAAGGGCAACCTGCTGATGGAACAGGCTGTTGAAGCCGGCGACATCTTCCGCATGTGCCAGACCAAAGACGCGCCGATCCAGGATTGGGTCAAACTGGCCGTCAACCGTGCCCGCGCCAGCAACACCCCGGCCATTTTCTGGCTGGACCCACAGCGCGCGCACGACGGCGTCGTGGTCGAGAAAGTTCAGGCTTACCTGAAAGACCACAACACCGAAGGCCTGGACATCCGCATCATGTCGCCGATCGACGCGATGAAGTTCACCCTGGAGCGCACCCGCAAGGGCCTGGACACCATCTCGGTGACCGGCAACGTATTGCGCGACTACCTGACTGACCTGTTCCCGATCATGGAACTGGGCACCAGCGCCAAGATGCTGTCGATCGTGCCACTGATGAACGGTGGCGGCCTGTTCGAAACCGGCGCCGGCGGTTCGGCTCCGAAGCACGTACAGCAACTGGTTGAAGAAAACTTCCTGCGCTGGGATTCCCTGGGCGAGTTCCTGGCCCTGGCCGCGTCCCTTGAGCATTTGGGTGTGAACTACAACAACCCGAAAGCCCTGGTGCTGTCCAAGACCCTGGACCAGGCCACCGGCCAGTTCCTCGACAACAACAAGTCGCCATCGCGCAAAGTCGGCAACATCGACAACCGCGGCAGCCACTTCTACCTGGCGCTGTACTGGGCTCAAGCCCTGGCCGCCCAGACCGAAGACACTGCACTGCAAGCGCAGTTTGGCGAACTGGCCAAGACCCTGAGCGCGAACGAAGCAACCATCGTTGCCGAGCTCAACGCCGTCCAGGGCAAGCCAGTGGACATCGGTGGCTACTACGCACCGAACGCCGAGCTGACCAGCAAGGCCATGCGCCCAAGCAACACCCTCAACGCGGCCATCGCTGCGCTGGTGTAAGGTTGTAAGGATGCAAAGAAGCCCCGGCCCTGTGCCGGGGTTTCTGTTTCTGAACATGGCATTTTTATTGAAGAAACCCAATCAAAATGTGGGAGCGGGCTTGCTCGCGAAAGCGGTGGGTCAGTCAATATCTCTTTAACTGACACGCCCAATTCGCGAGCAAGCCCGCTCCCACACTGAATGCAATCGCACCTGAACACAGCGTTACACCTTGAATCGAGGCACTTTATGACCTGGCTCCCCCACATCACCGTCGCCACCATCGTCGAAGACAACGGCCGCTTCCTGATGGTCGAAGAGCTCAAGGGCGGCCGCGCCGTGCTGAACCAGCCCGCCGGCCACCTCGACCCGAACGAAACCCTGACCGAGGCCGCCGTGCGCGAAACCCTCGAAGAAACCGGCTGGGACGTCGAAGCCACCGGGATTGTCGGGATTTACCTGTACACCGCTCCCAGCAATAGCGTGACCTATCAGCGCGTGTGCTTCACCGCCAAGGCCCTGAAACATCACCCGGACTACCCACTGGACGACGGTATCGTGCGCGCTCGCTGGCTGACTCGCGATGAATTGATAACTCTGCGCGAAGACTGGCGCAGCGAGCTGATTATCCGCTGTATCGACGATTATCTGGCCGGCCAACGCCACAGCCTCGAATTGATCCGCCCTTCTCTTTAGCCTTGCAGACGCGAGCCTGCTAGAATCGCGTCCTTTTTAAAGACACCCGTTGAAATCCTATGCGTGATCCAGCCCCTTCTGACACACAAAAGAAGCGCGTCATCGTCGGCATGTCCGGCGGCGTGGATTCTTCCGTTTCCGCCGTTCTGCTCATGGAGCAGGGTTATGAGGTGGAAGGCCTGTTCATGAAGAACTGGGAAGAAGACGATGGAACGGAATATTGCACCGCCATGGACGACCTGGCGGATGCCCAGGCCGTCTGTGACAAAATCGGCATCAAGCTGCACACCGCCAACTTCGCCGCCGAGTACTGGGACAACGTGTTCGAGCACTTCCTGGCCGAATACAAGGCCGGTCGCACGCCGAACCCGGACATCCTGTGTAACCGCGAGATCAAGTTCAAGGCGTTCCTCGACTACGCGATGATCCTTGGCGCCGACCTGATCGCCACTGGCCACTACGTGCGCCGTCGCGACATCGATGGCCACACCGAACTGCTCAAGGGCCTGGACGCCAACAAGGACCAGAGCTACTTCCTGCACGCCGTCGGCGGCGAACAGATCGCCAAGACCCTCTTCCCGGTGGGTGAGCTGGAAAAGCCCGAAGTACGCGCCATTGCCGAGAAACACGGCCTGGCCACCGCCAAGAAGAAGGATTCCACCGGAATCTGCTTTATCGGCGAGCGCCGTTTCAGCGACTTCCTCAAGCAGTACCTGCCGGCGCAACCGGGCGAGATCAAGACCACCGAAGGCGAAATCATCGGCCGTCACCACGGCTTGATGTACCACACCATCGGCCAGCGCCAGGGCCTGGGTATCGGCGGCTTGAAAGACGCCGGCGAAGAGCCGTGGTACGTGCTGGTCAAGGACCTGGAGCACAACGAACTGATCGTGGGCCAGGGCAATGACCACCCATGGCTGTTCTCCCGCGCCCTGCTCGCTTCGGACATCTATTGGGTCAACCCGGTGGACCTCAGCAGCCCGCGCCGCCTGACCGCCAAAGTGCGCTATCGCCAGAGCGACCAGCCCTGCACTCTGGAAAAAACCGCCACCGGCTATCGCGCCACCTTCGACGACCCCCAGCGCGCCGTAACGCCGGGCCAATCGGTAGTGTTCTACGACGGAGAGATTTGCCTGGGGGGCGGCGTGATCGAAGTTGCCGAACCCTGGAGCAGCCAGGCATGAGCCCGACCCAGGAGCAATTGACGGCACTGGGCGGCGTGTTTCTCGCCGCGGTGCTGGTGGACAAGATCGCCAAGACCGGCCAGGTCACTGAGGCGGGCCTGACCTGCATGCTCGGCAGCCTGCTGATCCGCGACCCGAAGGACACCCTGGAAGTGTACGGCGGCGACGACCTGGCCCTGCGTGAAGGTTATCGCGCACTGGTCGGCGCCCTCGAGCGCGACCCGAGCACTTTGCAGCGCGAGCCACTGCGCTACGCCCTGTCGATGCTCGGCCTGGAGCGCCAATTGGCCAAGCGTGATGATTTGCTGGAAACCATCGGCAAGCGCCTGCCGCAGATTCAGTCCCAAGTCGAACACTTCGGCCCGGCCCACGAAAACGTGATCGCTGCCTGTGGCGCGCTGTACCAGGACACCCTGAGCACCTTGCGCCAGCGGATCCAGGTGCACGGCGACATGCGCAACCTGCAACAACCGAACAACGCCTCGAAAATCCGTGCCCTGCTGCTGGCCGGTATTCGTTCGGCGCGGTTGTGGCGCCAGTTGGGCGGTCATCGCTGGCAGTTGGTCATCAGCCGTCGCAAATTGCTGAAAGAGCTTTACCCGTTGATGCGCAACGAATAAGTCGCAGCAACCGATTTTTTTATAGCCCCACGCGTAATACGCCGGTCAGTTGGCAACGGACCGGCGGATTTTTTCATGTATGATACGCGCCCCATTTCGTTGCCCGACTGTCCGAGAACACCCCATGCAGCTTTCTTCGCTCACTGCGGTTTCCCCTGTTGACGGCCGCTACGCCGGCAAAACCCAGGCCCTGCGCCCTATTTTCAGCGAATACGGTTTGATCCGTGCTCGTGTTCTGGTTGAAGTGCGCTGGCTCCAGCGCCTGGCCGCTCACCCTGGCATCAGCGAAGTGCCGGCGTTCTCCGCCGAAGCCAACGCTGTGCTGAACGCCCTGGCGGAAAACTTCGCTCTGGAGCACGCCGAGCGTGTCAAAGAGATCGAGCGCACCACCAACCACGACGTTAAAGCCATCGAGTACCTGCTCAAAGAGCAAGCGGCCAAGCTGCCGGAACTGGCCAAGGTCAGCGAGTTCATCCACTTTGCCTGCACCAGCGAGGACATCAACAACCTGTCCCACGCCCTGATGCTGCGCGAAGGCCGTGATGACGTGATGCTGCCACTGATGCGCCAGACGGCCGATGCCATCCGCGAACTGGCGATCCGTTTCGCCGACGTACCGATGCTGTCGCGCACCCACGGCCAGCCGGCTTCGCCGACCACGTTGGGCAAAGAACTGGCCAACGTGGTGTACCGCCTGGAGCGCCAGATCGCTCAAGTGGCCGCCGTGCCGCTGCTGGGCAAGATCAACGGCGCCGTAGGCAACTACAACGCCCACCTGTCGGCCTACCCTGAGATCGACTGGGAAGAAAACGCCCGCGCCTTCATCGAAGACGAGCTGGGCCTTGGCTTCAACCCGTACACCACGCAGATCGAACCCCACGACTACATCGCCGAGCTGTTCGACGCCATTGCACGCTTCAACACCATCCTGATCGACTTCGATCGCGATATCTGGGGCTACATCTCCCTGGGCTACTTCAAGCAGCGCACCATCGCCGGTGAAATCGGTTCGTCGACCATGCCGCACAAGGTCAACCCGATCGACTTCGAAAACTCCGAAGGCAACCTCGGGATCGCCAACGCCCTGTTCCAGCACCTGGCCAGCAAGTTGCCGATCTCCCGCTGGCAGCGCGACCTGACCGACTCCACCGTACTGCGCAACCTCGGCGTGGGCTTTGCTCACAGCGTGATCGCGTACGAAGCCAGCCTCAAAGGCATCAGCAAACTGGAGCTCAACGCGCAGAAGATCGCCGCTGACCTGGACGCTTGCTGGGAAGTTTTGGCCGAGCCGATCCAGACCGTGATGCGCCGCTACAACATCGAAAACCCGTACGAGAAGCTCAAAGAGCTGACCCGCGGCAAGGGCATCACCTCTGAAGCGTTGCAAACTTTCATCGACGGCCTGGACATGCCAGCCGCCGCCAAGGCTGAGCTGAAACTGCTCACCCCGGCTAACTACATCGGCAACGCTGTGGCCCAAGCCAAACGCATCTGATAGCTGCTTGACCCTTTGAGACGCCCGGCAGCGCCGGGCGTTTTTATTCCCGTCTGAAAAGTGCTTTTTTTCAATAGGTTACACATGAATCCTGATATTCCTCTTCAACTTCTGGGCGGCATCACGGCACGCGAGTTCCTGCGCGACTACTGGCAGAAAAAACCGCTGCTGATCCGCCAGGCCATTCCTGATTTCGAAAGCCCGATCGACGCCGACGAACTGGCCGGCCTGGCGCTGGAAGAAGAAGTCGAGTCGCGCCTGATCATCGAACACGGCGAACGCCCGTGGGAGTTGCGTCGCGGCCCGTTCGCCGAAGATGCCTTCAGCACCCTGCCCGAGCGCGAGTGGACCCTGCTGGTGCAGGCCGTCGACCAGTTCGTGCCGGAAGTGGCCGAACTGCTGGAAAACTTCCGTTTCCTGCCGAGCTGGCGCATCGATGATGTGATGATCAGCTACGCCGCCCCGGGTGGCAGCGTGGGCCCGCACTTCGACAACTACGACGTGTTCCTGCTGCAAGGTTCCGGCAAGCGCAACTGGAAGATCGGCCAGATGTGCAACTCCGAAAGCCCGCTGCTGCAGCACGCCGACCTGCGCATCCTCGCCGAATTCGAAGAAACCGCCGAATGGGTGCTGGAACCGGGCGACATGCTCTACCTGCCGCCACGCCTGGCCCACTGCGGTGTGGCCGTGGATGATTGCATGACGTACTCCGTAGGCTTCCGCGCCCCGAGCGCGGCTGAAGTGCTGACCCACTTCACCGACTTCCTCAGCCAGTACCTGACTGACGAAGAGCGCTACACCGACGCCGATGCCCAGCCGGTCAGCGACCCGCACCAGATCCAGGCCGACGCCCTCGACCGCCTGAAAAGCCTGCTGGCCGAGCACATGAGCGACGAGCGCATGCTGCTGACCTGGTTCGGCCAGTTCATGACGGAGCCGCGCTACCCGGAACTGGTCGCCGGCCCGGAAGTGGAAGAAGAAGACCTGCTGGGCAGCCTGCAAGACGGCGCCGTGCTGATCCGCAACCCAAGCGCACGCCTGGCCTGGTCCGAAGTGGACGACGACCTGCTGCTGTTCGCCAGCGGCCAGAGCCGCCTGTTGCCGGGCAAGCTGCGGGAACTGCTGAAGCTGGTGTGCGCCGCCGACGCATTGCACATCGACAATCTCGGCCCATGGCTGGCGGACGAAGATGCCTGCGCCCTGCTGTGGGAACTGGTCAAGCAAGGAAGCCTGGGGTTTGCCGATGAATAAGATTCACGTAAGTGTCGCGGACTGGCAAAAGGATATCGCCGAGATACGGCGCATTCGTGAGGCGGTATTTATCGCTGAACAATCGGTTCCACCGGAGCTGGAATGGGATGCTGACGATGCCGGTGCCGTGCACTTCCTGGCATTCGAAGGCGACTTCCCCATCGGCACCGCCCGCCTGCTGCCTACCGGCGAGATCGGGCGCGTGTCGGTCCTCAAGGACTGGCGCGGCCTGAAGGTCGGCGACAAGCTGATGGAAGCCGTGATCGGCGAGGCCGAGAAACGCGGCCAGACCCGGCAGATCCTCAGTGCACAGGTCCATGCGGCGCCGTTTTATGAGCGCCTGGGCTTCAAGATTGTCAGCGATGAATTCCTTGAAGTCGGGATTCCTCACGTTGATATGGTGCGCGAGGGCTGATCCGAGACCGAGTCGCACCCTTCGCGAGCAAGCCCGCTCCCACATTCGATCCAGTACATCCTTGGAATGCGGTCAAATGTGGGAGCGGGCTTGCTCGCGAAGGCGGTATCAGCAATACCTCAAAAGGCCCTGCCATCCACCGATGCCAGGGCCTTTTGCCGTCTAGGATTCAACTTGCACCCCGCCAGGCCGACAAACTGGCACTATCAAGCCTAATGACTCGCAGAGATAACGGACATGTCCCTACGCACCCTGCTCACTACTTTGCTCCTGGCCACCAGCTTCTCGGTGATGGCCGCCACCGAAGTCGTGCCCCTGAGCAACCGCACCAGCGCTGACCTGTTGCCCGTCGCGCAGAACTTTATCGGCAAGGACGGCACCGTCAGCGCCTACGGCAACCAACTGATCGTGAATGCAGAACCCGACAAGATCCAGGGCCTGCGCGCCTTGCTTGCGCAACTGGATACACCTTCCAAGCGCCTGCTGATCACCGTCGACACCAACGAGAACAACCAGCAAAGCAACGGCAACAATCAAACTCAGGTCATCACCTACAGCACCGAGAGCCGCGACGGTGGGGTCCAGCAAATCCAGGCCAGCGAAGGCGTGCCCGCGTTGATCCAGGTCGGCCAGAGCGTGCCGCTCACCACCACCCAGCCTGATGCCTACGGCCGCCCGCAGAACCAGACGCAGTATCGCAACGTGACTCAGGGCTTCTACGTCACCGCCAGCGTCACCGGTGAGACCGTTCACCTGAGCATCAGTACCAATCGTGACCGCATGAGCCAGGAACGTCCCGATGTAGTGAACGTGCAAAGTACCGACACAACCGTCAGCGGACGCTTGGGCGAGTGGATCACCCTGGCTGGGATCAATCGCCAGACCCAGGCCGACAAAAGCACTACAACCCGCAGCTACTCTACTCAAGGGCGCGATGATCTGACATTGCGGGTCAAAGTCGAGACCCTGAACTGAAGCACCAAAAACTGACTGGTGAGTCGTATTAGACTAAAGATGTAGTGCTTTAAAAAAAGCACTACAAAACATTTGACGATCCAAAAAAGCATGGGCATGATGGCCTCGCTCCCGCTAATCAGGGGCCCTGGCAAGGGCCTTCGGATCGTCGCTCTAAGCTACCCACCTGAGCCGATTCGTGTCTGTACCGCCCACAAGGTGTGTTTGACGAGGTTGCGACTGGAACGAAGTTGTCCCGAGGGACGGAAGCTAACCAGGTAACCCGGCAACACACTGATGGATCGTACAAAGGCCCACGACGCCCGAAGACTGTTCGCAGTTCGCCCCTACCTGCTCAACTCCCCCTCTCGCCACTCGTTCATCCCGTCGCCTTCCCCGCCAAGCCTGACTTGACCGCCTAAGCTTCTGGTCAGCGAGCAGCCATAACCACGCAGTGATTACGTGGCTGGCAAATGGAATTTTCCACCTAGACCTATGCGACGAGGTTTTCCCCCATGGCACTGACACGCGAACAGCAAATTGCAGCCCTTGAAAAAGACTGGGCTGAAAACCCACGCTGGAAAGGCGTGACCCGCGCTTATTCCGCTGCTGACGTCGTCCGCCTGCGTGGCTCGGTTCAACCTGAGCACACCTTTGCAAAACTCGGCGCCGAGAAGCTGTGGAAGCTGGTCACCCAAGGTGCCAAGCCGTCCTTCCGTCCCGAAAAAGATTTCGTCAACTGCATGGGCGCCCTTACTGGCGGCCAAGCAGTTCAACAGGTAAAAGCCGGTATCCAGGCGATCTACCTGTCCGGCTGGCAAGTGGCAGCGGACAACAACTCCGCTGAATCCATGTACCCCGACCAATCGCTGTACCCGGTGGACTCCGTGCCAACCGTGGTCAAGCGCATCAACAACTCGTTCCGCCGCGCCGACCAAATCCAGTGGAAAGCCGGTAAAGGCCCGGGCGACGAAGGCTACATCGACTACTTCGCACCGATCGTTGCAGACGCTGAAGCCGGTTTCGGCGGCGTACTGAACGCTTACGAGCTGATGAAGAGCATGATCGAGGCGGGCGCTGCCGGCGTTCACTTCGAAGACCAGCTTGCATCAGTGAAGAAATGCGGCCACATGGGCGGCAAGGTACTGGTTCCAACCCAGGAAGCTGTTCAAAAGCTGACGGCTGCTCGTCTGGCTGCTGACGTTGCTGGCACTCCGACCATTATCCTGGCCCGTACCGATGCCAACGCGGCTGACCTGCTGACCTCGGATTGCGACCCGTACGACCAGCCGTTCGTGACTGGCGAACGTACCCAGGAAGGCTTCTATAAAGTGCGCGCCGGTCTCGACCAGGCGATCGCTCGCGGCCTGGCCTACGCGCCGTACGCCGACCTGATCTGGTGCGAAACTGCCAAGCCGGACCTGGACGAAGCTCGTCGCTTTGCCGAAGCCATCAAGAAGGAATACCCGGACCAACTGCTGTCCTACAACTGCTCGCCTTCTTTCAACTGGAAGAAGAACCTGGACGACGCGACCATCGCCAAGTTCCAGCGTGAGCTGTCTGCCATGGGCTACAAGCACCAATTCATCACCCTGGCCGGCATTCACAACATGTGGCACAGCATGTTCAACCTGGCGCATGACTACGCCCGCAATGACATGACTGCCTACGTGAAGCTGCAGGAGCAGGAGTTCGCTGATGCTGCCAAGGGTTACACCTTTGTGGCGCACCAGCAGGAAGTGGGCACTGGCTATTTCGACGACATGACCACCGTGATCCAGGGCGGCACCTCGTCCGTGACTGCGCTGACTGGTTCGACTGAAGAAGAGCAGTTCCACTAAATACTGAGTACACGGCCACTGCGGCCCCAAGGAAGACCTAACCGCAGTGCCGCATGATCTGACGCCCCGACTGGTTCGGGGCGTTTTTTTTGCGGCTCTGAAATGGGTGTATATCCGTTATTTGGGTGATGACCTCTATTGGTTCCGCTCTTACAGCGGCTCACTTTTGAACAGCGCAAAAGTAAGCAAAACGCTCTTGCCCCACCACTCGGCACCTCGCCTAGGCTCGGTGTGCCCTCACTCCGGCTTTGGACCGTGGGCCGCCGTCATGGGCCATCCTTGGCCCAGGACGGCTAACCCGGCGTCCTGCCGGGTTACCCACGCTCCAAAGCCTGCGTTCGGCCAGCGTGGTTTAACGGGGCGCCTAAGATCAAGATCAACAGCAAGAGCACAGCGGCCTCCCGGCCGGCTTGAGTGTTGAAGAGCAAAAGCCAAATCAAAAGCTAAAGCGGGCACGGTCAAATGTGGGAGCTGGCTTGCCTGCGATGGCATCAACTGGGTGTACCTGATGCACCGAGTTGTCTGCATCGCAGGCAAGCCAGCTCCCACAGAAAAGCAGAGCTGCATCAGCTTCAGATTTGGCTTTCGCTCTGGATCTAGCCTTTGCTTTTAACACTCAAGCCGGCCGGTAGGCCGCTGTGCTCTTGCTTTTGATCTTGATCTGACTGCCCCAATAAGCCCGAGGCCGAACGCAGGTATTGCGGAGCGGGTAAACCGGCAGGACGCCGGTTTAGCCGCGCCGGGCCATGGATGGCCCGTCGCGGCGGCCCGCGGAGCAATGCCGGAGTGAGGGAACGCCGAGCCCTAGCGAGGCGCCGACAGGCGGGGCAGAGCCCTTTGCTTACTTTGGGGCTTTTCCAAAGTGAGCCGCTGTAAGAGCGGAACCATAAGCCGCCGTTACCGCAGCAACGGATATGTACACAGCCCCCCCCACAACCAAATTTCGACCAAAACATTGATCCAGAGCGGTATCCGCGTCCGCAAAGTCAGTTAAAAGATCCGCTTTACCAACTAACACCACCCGCACAAGTAACAGCAACTTCCTCCGCTAAACCCCGAACAGCTGTTTAAAACCCACGCAAACAATATTCATTATCATTTAGAGCATGAAAACTTCTTTACAGCTTAAACAAAACATAATTGGTGAAATGCCCGCTAATGCCCGCCCCACAAGGGCTACAGCCCCAAGAAGGTGCACTATGTCCTTATTCCATCGAATAATTTCGCTATAGGAATTTTACTTGCCCGGTGTTTAGCCATAAAATCACCGCGATTGATTGCGCTGCGACATATCGTCACTGCATCGTTACTTTTTCGAGCTCAGAGACCTTTGCTCTCTGTTAAGGATTTCCAGCATGACCGAAGCGACAGGACTCATGGCCCACAACTGGGGCTTTGCCATTTTCCTCCTCGGTGTTGTCGGCCTCTGCGCCTTCATGCTCGGTGTCTCCAGCCTCCTCGGGTCAAAAGCCTGGGGCCGCAGCAAAAATGAACCGTTCGAGTCCGGCATGCTGCCTACAGGTGGCGCCCGCTTGCGGCTCTCAGCCAAATTCTATCTGGTCGCGATGCTCTTCGTGATCTTCGATATCGAAGCCCTTTTTCTCTTTGCCTGGTCTGTGTCCGTCCGCGAAAGCGGCTGGACCGGATTCGTCGAAGCCCTCGTTTTCATAGCAATTCTGTTGGCAGGCCTTGTCTACCTATTCCGAGTAGGCGCCCTTGACTGGGCTCCGGAAGCTCGTCGTAAGCGGCAAGCGAAGCTGAAACAATGAGGCTTTGGCGATGCAATACAATCTCACCAGGATCGACCCGGATGCTCCTAACGAGCAGTACCCCATCGGCGAACGGGAAACCGTTTCCGATCCGTTAGAAGACCAAGTCCACAAAAACATCTACATGGGCAAGCTGGAAGACGTGCTGAGTGGCGCGGTCAACTGGGGACGTAAGAACTCCCTGTGGCCGTACAACTTCGGTCTGTCCTGCTGCTACGTGGAAATGACCACCGCCTTCACGGCGCCCCACGACATCGCGCGCTTTGGCGCCGAAGTTATCCGGGCATCGCCGCGTCAGGCGGATTTCATGGTTATCGCCGGTACCTGCTTTATCAAGATGGCGCCGATCATTCAGCGTCTCTACGAGCAAATGCTCGAGCCAAAGTGGGTTATCTCCATGGGTTCGTGCGCCAACTCCGGTGGCATGTACGACATCTACTCCGTAGTTCAGGGGGTGGACAAGTTCCTGCCCGTGGACGTCTACGTGCCTGGCTGCCCGCCCCGCCCTGAAGCATTTCTGCAAGGCTTGATGCTGTTGCAGGAATCGATTGGCAAGGAGCGTCGCCCACTTTCCTGGGTTGTCGGAGATCAAGGCGTATACCGCGCCGAGATGCCGTCACAAAAGGAACAGCGCCGCGAACAGCGTATTCAGGTAACCAACCTGCGCAGCCCCGACGAAGTCTGATCCAGAACCGCTTCTTTTATAGAACGAAAACCTGGCTTCATTCTTTACGTTGACCGAAAGCGATAAAAAACCATGACTACAGGCAGTGCTCTGTACATCCCGCCTTATAAGGCAGACGACCAGGATGTGGTCGTCGAACTCAATAACCGTTTTGGCCCTGACGCCTTCACCGCCCAGGCCACACGCACCGGTATGCCGGTGCTGTGGGTGGCGCGTGCCAGGCTCGTCGAAGTCCTGAGCTTCCTGCGCAACCTGCCCAAGCCATACGTCATGCTCTATGACCTGCATGGCGTGGACGAGCGCCTGCGCACCAAGCGCCAGGGACTGCCGAGCGGCGCCGATTTCACCGTGTTCTACCACCTGATGTCTCTGGAACGTAACAGCGACGTGATGATCAAGGTGGCCCTCTCCGAGAGCGACCTGAGCGTTCCGACCGTGACCGGTATCTGGCCCAACGCCAACTGGTACGAGCGTGAAGTGTGGGACATGTTCGGCATCGACTTCCCGGGTCACCCGCACCTGACGCGCATCATGATGCCGCCGACCTGGGAAGGTCACCCGCTGCGCAAGGACTTCCCTGCCCGCGCCACCGAATTCGATCCCTTCAGCCTGACCCTCGCCAAGCAACAGCTTGAAGAAGAGGCTGCACGCTTCCGTCCGGAAGACTGGGGCATGAAGCGCTCCGGCACCAACGAGGACTACATGTTCCTCAACCTGGGCCCGAACCACCCTTCGGCTCACGGTGCCTTCCGCATCATCCTGCAACTGGACGGCGAAGAAATCGTCGACTGCGTGCCGGACATCGGCTACCACCACCGTGGTGCCGAGAAGATGGCCGAGCGTCAGTCGTGGCACAGCTTCATCCCGTACACCGACCGTATCGACTACCTCGGCGGCGTGATGAACAACCTGCCGTACGTGCTCTCGGTCGAGAAGCTGGCCGGCATCAAGGTGCCGGACAAGGTCGACACCATCCGCATCATGATGGCCGAGTTCTTCCGGATCACCAGCCACCTGCTGTTCCTGGGTACCTATATCCAGGACGTCGGCGCCATGACCCCGGTGTTCTTCACCTTCACCGACCGTCAGCGCGCCTACAAGGTCATCGAAGCCATCACCGGCTTCCGCCTGCACCCGGCCTGGTACCGCATCGGCGGTGTTGCCCACGATCTGCCGCGTGGCTGGGAGCGCCTGGTCAAGGAATTCATCGACTGGATGCCCAAGCGTCTGGACGAGTACCAGAAAGCCGCCCTGGACAACAGCATCCTCAAGGGCCGGACCATCGGCGTCGCCCAGTACAACACCAAAGAGGCCCTGGAATGGGGCGTCACCGGTGCTGGCCTGCGTTCCACCGGTTGCGATTTCGACCTGCGTAAAGCGCGCCCGTACTCCGGCTACCAGAACTTCGAATTCGAAGTCCCGCTGGCGGCCAACGGCGATGCCTACGACCGCTGCATCGTGCGCGTCGAAGAAATGCGCCAGAGCCTGAAGATCATCGAACAGTGCATGCGCAACATGCCGGAAGGCCCGTACAAGGCGGATCACCCGCTGACCACGCCGCCGCCGAAAGAGCGCACGCTGCAACACATCGAAACCCTGATCACGCACTTCCTGCAAGTTTCGTGGGGCCCGGTGATGCCGGCCAACGAGTCCTTCCAGATGATCGAAGCGACCAAGGGTATCAACAGTTATTACCTGACGAGCGATGGCGGCACCATGAGCTACCGCACCCGGATTCGTACGCCAAGCTTCCCGCACCTGCAGCAGATCCCTTCGGTGATCAAAGGTGAAATGGTCGCGGACTTGATTGCGTACCTGGGTAGTATCGATTTCGTTATGGCCGACGTGGACCGCTAAGCATGAATAGCACGCTTATCCAGACAGACCGTTTCACCTTGAGTGAAACCGAGCGCTCGGCCATCGAGCACGAGCTGCATCACTACGAAGACCCGCGCGCGGCGTCGATCGAAGCCTTGAAGATCGTCCAGAAGGAACGTGGCTGGGTGCCCGACGGCGCCCTCTACGCCATCGGCGAGATCCTCGGCATCCCCGCCAGCGACGTTGAAGGCGTGGCGACGTTCTACAGCCAGATCTTCCGCCAGCCGGTTGGCCGCCACATCATTCGCGTGTGCGACAGCATGGTCTGCTACATCGGTGGCCACGAGTCCGTGGTCAGCGAAATCCAGAGCAAGCTGGGCATCGGCCTGGGCCAAACCACTCCGGACGGCCGCTTCACGCTGCTGCCGGTGTGCTGCCTGGGCAACTGTGACAAGGCGCCGGCGTTGATGATCGACGACGACACATTCGGTGACGTGCAGCCTGCTGGCGTCACCCAATTGCTCGAGGGCTACCCATGACCCTGACTTCCTTCGGTCCTGCCAACCGCATCAAGCGCACGGCTGAGACTCACCCGCTGACCTGGCGCCTGCGTGACGACGGCGAAGCCGTTTGGCTCGACGAGTACCAGGCCAAGAACGGTTACGCGGCCGCGCGCAAAGCCTTTGCCGACATGGCCCAGGACGACATCGTCCAGACAGTGAAAGACGCAGGCCTTAAGGGCCGCGGCGGTGCAGGCTTCCCCACCGGGGTCAAGTGGGGCCTGATGCCGAAAGACGAATCCATCAACATCCGCTACCTGCTGTGCAACGCGGATGAAATGGAGCCGAACACCTGGAAAGACCGCATGCTGATGGAGCAACTGCCCCATCTGCTGATCGAAGGCATGCTGATCAGTGCTCGCGCACTGAAAACCTACCGTGGCTACATCTTCCTGCGTGGCGAGTACACCACCGCCGCCAAGCACCTCACCCGTGCCGTGGAAGAAGCCAAGGCAGCCGGCCTGCTGGGTAAAAACATCCTCGGTTCGGGCTTCGACTTCGAACTGTTCGTGCACACCGGCGCCGGGCGTTACATCTGCGGTGAAGAAACCGCACTGATCAACTCCCTCGAAGGCCGCCGCGCCAACCCGCGCTCCAAGCCGCCCTTCCCTGCCGCCGTGGGCGTGTGGGGCAAGCCGACCTGCGTGAACAACGTTGAAACCCTGTGCAACGTGCCGGCAATCATCGGCGACGGCGTGGAGTGGTACAAATCGTTGGCCCGCGCAGGCAGCGAAGACATGGGCACCAAGCTCATGGGCTTCTCCGGCAAGGTCAAGAACCCGGGCCTGTGGGAACTGCCTTTCGGCGTGACCGCACGGGAGCTGTTCGAGGACTACGCCGGCGGCATGCGCGACGGCTACACCCTCAAGGCCTGGCAGCCAGGCGGCGCCGGTACCGGCTTCCTGTTGCCTGAGCACCTGGACGCACAAATGTACGCCGGCGGCATCGGCAAGGTGGGCACCCGTATGGGTACAGGCCTGGCCATGGCCGTGGACAACACCGTGAACATGGTGTCGTTGCTGCGCAACATGGAGCAGTTCTTCTCCCGTGAATCCTGTGGCTTCTGCACCCCGTGCCGCGACGGTTTGCCATGGAGCGTCAAGCTGCTGATGGCCCTGGAAAACGGCGAAGGCCGCGAGGGTGACATCGAGACCCTGCTGGGTCTGGTCGGTTTCCTCGGCCCAGGCAAGACCTTCTGTGCTCACGCACCGGGCGCCGTGGAGCCATTGGGCAGCGCGATCAAATACTTCCGCTCGGAGTTCGAAGCCGGCATCGCGCCTACCAGCGCCGCCGTCCCGCCTCTGGCAAGGCCGATTGTAGTCGGCGCGTAACGCTTAAAAAGGCGAAGGGTCCGTGCCCTTCGCCTCCTCATGTGCTGACGCCTTCAAGGCTGTGTTGATGCACATGAATAACAAGATTCCATTAGCCACGCCCGCTGACACCGGGCCAACGAAGAACTTTGAACCATGGCCACTATCCACGTAGACGGCAAAGAGCTCGAAGTCGATGGGGCAGACAACCTGTTACAGGCGTGTCTGTCGCTAGGCCTCGACATTCCATATTTCTGCTGGCACCCCGCCCTTGGCAGCGTTGGCGCTTGCCGCCAGTGCGCGGTCAAGCAGTACACCGACGAGAACGACACCCGTGGTCGTATCGTGATGTCCTGCATGACCCCTGCCACCGACGGCAGCTGGATCTCCATCGAAGACGAAGAAGCGAAAGTGTTTCGCGCCAGCGTCGTCGAATGGCTGATGACCAACCACCCGCACGACTGCCCTGTGTGTGAAGAAGGCGGCCACTGCCACCTGCAAGACATGACCGTGATGACCGGCCACAACGAGCGCCGGTATCGCTTCACCAAGCGCACCCACCAGAACCAGCAACTGGGCCCGTTCATTTCCCACGAGATGAACCGCTGCATCGCTTGCTACCGCTGCGTGCGCTTCTATAAGGACTACGCCGGCGGTACCGACCTCGGTGTGTTCGGCGCCCACGACAACGTGTACTTCGGTCGCGTTGAAGACGGCACCCTGGAAAGCGAGTTCTCCGGCAACCTCACCGAGGTCTGCCCGACCGGCGTGTTCACCGACAAGACTCACTCCGAGCGCTACAACCGTAAGTGGGACATGCAGTTCTCGCCGAGCATCTGCCATGGCTGCTCCAGCGGTTGCAACATCTCCCCGGGCGAGCGCTACGGCGAACTGCGTCGGATCGAAAACCGCTTCAACGGTTCGGTCAACCAGTACTTCCTGTGCGACCGTGGCCGTTTCGGCTATGGCTACGTCAACCGCGAAGACCGCCCACGTCAGCCACTGCTGGCCGGTGGCGCCAAGCTGAGCCTCGACGAAGCACTGGATAAAGCTGCTGACCTGCTGCGCGGTCGCAACATCGTCGGTATCGGTTCGCCCCGCGCCAGCCTCGAAAGCAACTACGCGTTGCGCGAGCTGGTAGGCGCCGAACACTTCTACTCGGGTATCGAAGCCGGTGAGCTGGAGCGTATCCGCCTGGTGCTGCAAGTTCTGAACGACAGCCCGCTGCCGGTTCCGAACATGCGCGACATCGAAGACCACGATGCGATCTTCGTCCTCGGTGAAGACCTGACCCAAACCGCTGCACGCGTGGCCCTGTCCCTGCGCCAGTCGGTAAAAGGCAAGGCCGAAGACATGGCCGACGCCATGCGCGTCCAGCCTTGGCTCGACGCTGCGGTGAAAAACATCGGCCAGCACGCGCTGAACCCGCTGTTTATCGCCAGCCTGGCTGAAACCAAGCTCGACGACATCGCTGAAGAATGCGTACACGCCGCGCCTGACGACCTGGCCCGCATCGGTTTCGCCGTGGCCCACGCCCTCGACGCCAGCGCGCCGGCCGTTGAAGGCCTGGACGCTGAAGCCGTTGAACTGGCCAAGCGTATTGCTGACGCCCTGCTAGCCGCCAAGCGTCCATTGATCATTGCCGGTACCTCGCTGGGTTCCAAGGCGCTGATCGAAGCCGCTGCCAACATTGCCAAAGCCTTGAAGCTGCGCGAGAAGAACGGTTCCATCAGCCTGATCGTGCCAGAGGCTAACAGCCTTGGCCTGGCCATGCTCGGTGGCGAGTCCCTGGACGCCGCCCTGCAAGCCGTGACCGACGGCAGCGCCGATGCGATCGTGGTACTGGAAAACGACCTGTACACCCGTACTGATTCGGCCAAGATCGACGCAGCGCTGAACGCGGCCAAAGTGGTGATCGTTGCCGACCACCAGAAAACCGCCACCAGCGACCGCGCCCACCTGGTACTGCCCGCCGCCAGCTTTGCTGAAGGCGACGGTACCCTGGTCAGCCAGGAAGGCCGCGCCCAGCGCTTCTTCCAGGTATTCGATCCGAAGTACATGGACGCCAGCATCCTGGTTCACGAAGGCTGGCGCTGGCTGCATGCCCTGCGCGCTACCCTGCTGAACCAGCCGATCGACTGGACCCAGCTCGACCACGTGACTGCCGCCACAGCCGCAGCCGCACCGCAACTGGCACGCATCGTCGACGCGGCACCGTCTGCCTCGTTCCGCATCAAGGGCATGAAACTGGCCCGTGAACCGCTGCGTTACTCCGGCCGTACCGCCATGCGTGCTGACATCAGCGTGCATGAGCCACGTACGCCACAAGACAACGACACCGCGTTCGCCTTCTCCATGGAAGGTTACTCGGGGTCGGTCGAGCCACGTCAGCAGGTGCCATTTGCCTGGTCGCCGGGCTGGAACTCGCCGCAAGCCTGGAACAAGTTCCAGGACGAAGTCGGTGGTCACATCCGCGCTGGCGACCCGGGCACCCGCCTGATCGAAAGCACCGGTGACTCGCTGAACTGGTTCGCCAGCGTTCCGCGTCCATTCAATCCGGCCCAGGGCACCTGGCAGGTTGTGCCGTTCTTCCACCTGTTCGGCAGCGAAGAAACCTCTTCCAAAGCCGCGCCGGTACAAGAGCGCATCCCACAAGCCTACGTGTCTGTTGCCAAGTCCGAAGCCGACCGCCTGGGCGTCAACGACGGTGCCCTGCTCAGCTTGAACGTCGCCGGCAAGACCCTGCGTCTGCCACTGCGCATCAACGAAGAGTTGGGTGCTGGCCTGGTTGCATTGCCAAAAGGCCTCGCGGGAATTCCTCCAGCGATCTTCGGCCTCACCGTTGACGGTCTGCAGGAGGCAGCTCAATGACCTGGTTCACCCCTGAAGTGATCGACGTGATCATCGCGGTGGTCAAGGCCATCGTGATCCTGTTGGCCGTGGTCGTGGCGGGCGCCTTGCTCAGCTTCGTCGAACGTCGCCTGCTGGGCTGGTGGCAGGACCGTTACGGTCCGAACCGCGTTGGCCCGTTTGGTATGTTCCAGATCGCCGCCGACATGCTGAAAATGTTCTTCAAGGAAGACTGGACCCCGCCGTTTGCCGACAAGGTGATCTTCACCCTGGCACCGGTCGTGGCCATGAGCGCCTTGCTGATTGCCTTCGCAATCATCCCGATCACCCCGACCTGGGGCGTGGCGGACCTGAACATCGGCTTGCTGTTCTTCTTCGCCATGGCCGGCTTGTCGGTCTACGCGGTGCTGTTCGCCGGTTGGTCGAGCAACAACAAGTTCGCCCTCCTGGGCAGCTTGCGGGCTTCGGCCCAGACCGTCTCCTACGAAGTGTTCATGGGCCTCGCGCTGATGGGCATCGTGGTGCAGGTGGGCTCGTTCAACATGCGCGACATCGTCGAGTACCAGGCGCAGAACCTGTGGTTCATCATTCCGCAGTTCTTTGGCTTCTGCACCTTCTTCATCGCTGGCGTCGCCGTGACTCACCGTCACCCGTTCGACCAGCCGGAAGCGGAACAGGAACTGGCCGACGGTTACCACATTGAATACGCCGGCATGAAATGGGGCATGTTCTTCGTAGGTGAGTACATCGGCATCATCTTGATCTCGGCCCTGCTGGTCACGCTGTTCTTCGGTGGCTGGCACGGTCCGTTCGGCATCCTGCCGCAGCTGGCGTTCTTCTGGTTCTTCCTGAAGACCGCGTTCTTCATCATGTTGTTCATCCTGCTGCGCGCTTCCATCCCGCGTCCACGGTATGACCAGGTGATGGATTTCAGCTGGCGATTCTGCCTGCCGCTGACCCTGATCAATTTGCTGGTGACTGCTGCCGTTGTGTTGTTGAACACGCCAGCGGGCGCGGTTCAGTGAGGATTTGACCCATGTTCAAATATATTGGCGACATCGTTAAGGGTACCGGTACCCAGTTGCGAAGCCTGGTGATGGTGTTCGGTCACGGCTTTCGCAAACGCGACACCCTGCAATACCCGGAAGAGGCGGTGTACCTGCCGCCGCGTTATCGCGGCCGCATTGTCCTGACCCGCGACCCCGACGGCGAAGAGCGCTGCGTGGCCTGTAACCTGTGCGCCGTGGCATGCCCGGTGGGTTGCATCTCGCTGCAGAAAGCTGAAACCGAAGACGGTCGCTGGTACCCGGACTTCTTCCGCATCAACTTCTCGCGCTGCATTTTCTGCGGCCTCTGCGAGGAAGCTTGCCCGACCACCGCGATCCAGCTGACACCGGATTTCGAGATGGCCGAGTTCAAACGTCAGGACCTGGTGTACGAGAAAGAAGATCTGCTGATCTCTGGTCCCGGTAAAAACCCTGATTACAACTTCTATCGTGTTGCAGGTATGGCCGTTGCCGGTAAGCCGAAAGGCGCCGCACAAAACGAAGCCGAGCCGATCAACGTGAAGAGCTTGCTGCCTTAAGGAAGAAAGATGGAATTCGCTTTCTATTTCGCATCGGGTATTGCAGTGGTGTCCACGCTTCGCGTGATCACTAACACTAACCCCGTGCACGCCCTGCTCTACCTGATCATTTCGCTGATCGCCGTGGCCATGACCTTCTTCAGCCTCGGCGCACCGTTCGCCGGTGTGCTGGAAGTGATCGCCTACGCCGGCGCCATCATGGTGCTGTTCGTGTTTGTGGTGATGATGCTCAACCTGGGGCCGGCCTCGGTCGCCCAGGAACGCGTCTGGCTCAAGCCCGGCATCTGGCTCGGCCCGGTGATCCTGGCAGCCCTGCTGCTGGCTGAACTGCTGTATGTGCTGTTCGCTCACCAGAGCGGCCAG
Organism: Pseudomonas yamanorum; assembly: GCF_900105735.1. Classification (NCBI taxonomy): domain Bacteria; kingdom Pseudomonadati; phylum Pseudomonadota; class Gammaproteobacteria; order Pseudomonadales; family Pseudomonadaceae; genus Pseudomonas; species Pseudomonas yamanorum. Next base: position 762,810 of record NZ_LT629793.1, read on the forward strand.
GCCATCGGCCACACCACCGTAGACGCGAAAGCCGTGGGCATCAGCCTGTTCGGCCCGTACCTGCTGGTGGTCGAACTGGCTTCGATGCTGCTGCTCGCTGCGGCCATCACCGCCTTCCACTTGGGCCGCAACGAAGCCAAGGAGCAATGACGATGCCTGCTATCCCTTTGGAGCATGGTCTGGCGGTCGCCGGCATCCTGTTCTGCCTTGGCCTGGTCGGCCTGATGGTCCGCCGCAACATTCTGTTCGTGTTGATGAGCCTGGAAATCATGATGAACGCCGCGGCACTCGCGTTCATCGTGGCCGGTAGCCGTTGGGGCCAGCCGGATGGACAAGTGATGTTCATCCTGGTGATCAGCCTGGCAGCCGCCGAGGCCAGTATTGGCCTGGCGATCCTGCTGCAACTGTATCGTCGCTTCCACACGCTTGATATCGACGCTGCCAGTGAGATGCGCGGATGAACATGATCTTTCTGACTTTCGTATTTCCCCTGATTGGTTTCCTGCTGCTGTCGTTCTCCCGTGGACGCTGGTCGGAAAACCTCTCGGCCCTGGTGGGCGTGGGTTCCATTGGCCTGTCGGCGATCGTCGCCGCCTACGTCATCTGGCAATTCAACGTTGCGCCACCTGAAGGCGGTCACTACACCCTGGTGCTGTGGCAGTGGATGTCGGTGGAGGGCTTCAAGCCCAACTTCGCCCTCTACGTCGACGGCCTGTCGATCACCATGCTCGGCGTGGTGGTGGGTGTGGGCTTCCTGATCCACCTATTCGCGTCCTGGTACATGCGCGGTGAAGCCGGTTACTCGCGCTTCTTCGCCTACACCAACCTGTTTATCGCGAGCATGCTGTTCCTGGTGCTGGGCGATAACCTGTTGTTCCTGTACTTCGGCTGGGAAGGCGTGGGCCTGTGCTCGTACCTGTTGATCGGTTTCTACTACAGCAACCGCAACAACGGTAACGCCGCACTCAAAGCCTTTATCGTGACCCGGATCGGCGACGTGTTCATGGCCATCGGCCTGTTCATCCTGTTCCAACAGGTGGGCACGCTGAACATCCAGGAACTGCTGGTGCTGGCACCGCAGAAATTCCAGGTCGGCGACTTCTGGATCACCCTGGCGACCCTGATGCTGCTGGGCGGCGCTGTCGGTAAATCCGCGCAACTGCCGCTGCAAACCTGGCTGGCGGATGCGATGGCCGGCCCTACCCCGGTTTCGGCACTGATCCACGCCGCCACCATGGTGACCGCCGGTGTCTACCTGATTGCCCGTACCCACGGCCTGTTCACCCTGGCGCCAGAGATTCTGCATCTGGTGGGCCTGGTGGGTGGCGTCACCCTGGTACTGGCCGGCTTCGCGGCCCTGGTTCAGACCGACATCAAGCGTATCCTCGCCTACTCGACCATGAGCCAGATCGGCTACATGTTCCTGGCCCTGGGCGTCGGTGCCTGGGACGGCGCGATCTTCCACCTGATGACCCACGCCTTCTTCAAGGCCCTGCTGTTCCTTGCTTCCGGTGCGGTGATCGTTGCCTGCCACCACGAGCAGAACATCTTCAAGATGGGCGGCCTTTGGAAGAAACTGCCGTTGGCCTATGCCAGCTTCATCGTCGGCGGCGCGGCCTTGTCGGCCCTGCCACTGGTGACCGCAGGTTTCTACTCCAAAGACGAAATCCTCTGGGAAGCCTTTGCCAGCGGTAACCACGGCCTGCTGTATGCCGGCCTGGTGGGTGCGTTCATGACCTCGCTGTACACCTTCCGCCTGATCTTCATCACGTTCCACGGTGAAGCCAAGACTGAAGCCCATGCAGGCCACGGTATTTCCCACTGGTTGCCACTGTCGGTGCTGATCATCCTGTCGACCTTCGTCGGTGCCATGATCACCCCGCCACTGGCCGGTGTTCTGCCGGAAAGTGCCGGGCATGCCGGTGGAGCGGCCAAGCACAGCCTGGAAATCGCCTCGGGTGCCATCGCCATCGCCGGCATCCTGTTGGCCGCCCTGCTGTTCCTCGGCAAGCGCCGCTTCGTCACCGCCATCGCCAACAGTGGCATTGGCCGCTTCCTTTCGGCCTGGTGGTTCGCTGCCTGGGGCTTCGACTGGATCTACGACAAACTGTTCGTCAAGCCGTACCTTGCGATCAGCCACGTGCTGCGCAAAGACCCGCTCGACCAGACCATCGGTTTGATCCCGCGCGCCGCCAAGGCCGGTCACACCGCCCTGAGCCGCAGCGAGACTGGCCAATTGCGCTGGTATGCAGCTTCCATGGCGGCCGGTGCCGTCCTGGTAATCGGCGCCATCATCGTGGTCGCGGTCTGACTATGCACATTGCGAACTTTGCGAACTTGCGAAAGGAAACGAGCCCGTCATGATTCTGCCCTGGCTAATCCTGATCCCTTTTATCGGCGGCCTGCTCTGCTGGATGGGTGAACGCTTCGGCGCCACCCTCCCCCGCTGGATTGCGTTGCTGACCATGTCCCTGGAACTCGCGCTCGGCCTCTGGCTGTGGGCCCACGGTGACTATTCATTTGCTCCGGCACCGGGTGTCGATCCAACCTTCGCGCTTGAATTCAAGCACGTGTGGATCCAGCGCTTCGGCATCAACGTGCACCTGGCCCTCGACGGCCTGTCGCTGTTGATGATCCTGCTGACCGGCCTGCTGGGTATCCTCTCGGTACTCTGCTCCTGGAAAGAAATCCAGCGTCACGTGGGCTTCTTCCACCTGAACCTGATGTGGATCCTGGGCGGTGTTGTCGGCGTGTTCCTCGCCCTCGACCTGTTCATGTTCTTCTTCTTCTGGGAAATGATGCTGGTGCCGATGTACTTCCTCATCGCGCTCTGGGGTCACAGTTCTTCGGACGGCAAGAAAACCCGGATCTACGCGGCGACCAAGTTCTTCATCTTCACCCAGGCTTCCGGCCTGATCATGTTGGTGGCGATCCTGGGTCTGGTACTGGTCAACTTCAACAGCACGGGCGTGATCACGTTCAACTACGCCGACCTGTTGAAAACCAAGATGTCCCTGACCACCGAGTACATCCTGATGCTGGGCTTCTTCATCGCGTTCGCGGTGAAGCTGCCGGTGGTGCCGTTCCACTCCTGGTTGCCTGATGCTCACGCCCAGGCGCCGACCGCAGGTTCTGTGGACCTGGCCGGTATCCTGTTGAAGACGGCGGCCTACGGCCTGCTGCGTTTCGCCCTGCCGCTGTTCCCGAATGCCTCGGCCGAGTTTGCGCCGATCGCCATGACCCTCGGTCTGATCGGGATCTTCTACGGTGCGTTCCTGGCCTTCGCCCAAACCGACATCAAGCGTCTGATTGCCTTCTCGTCCGTTTCCCACATGGGCTTCGTACTGATCGGCATCTACTCCGGCAGCCAACTGGCGCTGCAAGGTGCGGTGATCCAGATGCTGGCGCACGGTGTGTCGGCAGCGGCACTGTTTATCCTCAGTGGCCAACTGTACGAGCGCCTGCACACCCGTGACATGCGTGAGATGGGTGGCGTGTGGTCGCGTATCGCCTACCTGCCGGCCATCAGCCTGTTCTTCGCCGCCGCGTCCCTGGGCTTGCCGGGTACCGGTAACTTCATCGGCGAGTTCCTGATCCTGATGGGTGCCTTCGTGCATACACCTTGGATCAGCGCAATCGCTACCTCCGGCCTGGTGTTCGGTTCGGTCTACTCGCTGATCATGATCCACCGCGCGTACTTCGGCCCGGCCAAGTCCGACACCGTGCTGCACGGCATGGACGGTCGCGAACTGATCATGGTGCTCGGCCTTGCGGTACTGCTGGTGTTCATCGGCGTGTACCCGCAACCGTTCCTGGATACCTCTGCCGCAACGATGCATGGCGTGCAGCAATGGTTCAGCACCGCCTTCACTCAACTCGCTTCGGCCCGGTAAGAGCGCTATGGAATTCACGATCCAACACTTTATCGCGCTTGCGCCGCTGCTGATTTCCAGCCTCACCGTTGTGGTGGTGATGCTGGCGATCGCGTGGCGCCGCAACCACTCACAGACCTTCCTGATTTCCGTGGCAGGTTTGAACCTGGCCTTGCTGTCGATTATCCCGGCACTCAAGGTCGCACCGCTGGCGGTCACGCCGCTGTTGATGGTCGATGACTTCGCGCTGCTGTATATCGCGTTGATCCTCGTGGCCACACTGGCCTGCGTCACCCTCGCCCACGCCTACCTCGGCGAAGGCGGCACGGGTTACCCGGGCAACCGCGAAGAGCTGTACCTGCTGATCCTGCTGGCTGCGACCGGCGGTATCGTGCTGGTCAGCGCGCAGCACCTGGCCGGCTTGTTCATCGGCCTGGAACTGCTGTCGATCCCGGTCTACGGCCTGGTGGCGTATGCCTTCTTCAACAAGCGCTCCCTGGAAGCCGGCATCAAGTACATGGTGCTGTCGGCCGCCGGTTCCGCGTTCCTGTTGTTCGGTATGGCCCTGCTCTACGCAGAAGCCGGCAGCCTGAGCTTCAGCGGTATCGGTCACGCCCTGGCAGCCTCCGGCAGCCCTGCGCCCATCGCCCAACTGGGCCTGGCCATGATGCTGATCGGCCTGGCGTTCAAACTGTCGCTGGTGCCATTCCACCTGTGGACCCCGGACGTGTACGAAGGCGCCCCGGCGCCGGTGGCTGCGTTCCTGGCTACTGCGTCGAAAGTCGCCGTGTTTGCGGTGATGGTGCGTCTGTTCCAGATCTCCCCTGCGGCCAACACCGGTGTACTCAGCAACGTGCTGACCATCATCGCCATCGCCTCGATCCTGTTCGGTAACCTGCTGGCGCTGACCCAGAACAACCTCAAGCGTCTGCTGGGTTATTCGTCCATCGCGCACTTCGGTTACCTGCTGATCGCCCTGGTGGCGAGCAAGGGCCTGGCGATGGAAGCCATCGGCGTGTACCTGGTCACCTACGTGATCACCAGCCTCGGTGCCTTCGGTGTGATCACCCTGATGTCCTCGCCTTACAAAGGCCGTGACGCAGACGCCCTGTACGAATACCGCGGCCTGTTCTGGCGCCGTCCGTACCTGACTGCCGTACTGACCGTGATGATGCTGTCCCTGGCCGGTATCCCGCTGACCGCTGGCTTCATCGGCAAGTTCTACATCGTGGCGACCGGTGTTGAAGCCCACGAATGGTGGTTGGTGGCCTCCCTGGTACTGGGCAGTGCCATCGGCGTTTTCTACTACCTGCGCGTGATGGTGACCTTGTACCTGATCGAGCCAAACCTGCGCCGTGTGGACGCCGAGTTGCACTGGGAGCAGAAAGCAGGCGGCGTGATGCTGCTGGCAATCGCCCTGCTGGCGTTCTTCCTGGGTGTGTACCCACAACCGTTGCTCACCCTGGTGCAGCATGCGGTGATGGCGGGTTGATCGCTTAGTTAGATGCAGTAAACAAAACGGCGCCTTCGGGCGCCGTTTTGCTTTCCACTGTAGGAGCAAGCTTGCTCGCGATGGTCGTTAACGATGACGTGGGGTATCTGAAACAACGCAGCGCTTTTCAGTTTTTCGCGAGCAAGCTCGCTCCTACAGAAACGGCGGAGTTGTCTGACCCCACACACAATCTCTACTGATATCGCCCTCTCAAGCGCCACCGTAGAGTTGCCGGCCTATACGCAATCTACGTAGGCATACCCATGAAACGTGACATCTTTTCCGAACTGGTCGAAGGCCTCGACGCGCTGGCAGATGAACGAGAAGGCAAGGTAACGCTGCGCAGCCACAAGGTGCAGTTGAGCAAGCTGGCACCGCTCACTGCCGACGAAGTAGTCGCTGTGCGTCAACAACTCAATCTGTCGCGCTCGGTGTTTGCGATGTACCTGCGCACCAACACCCGGACCCTGGAAAATTGGGAGCAAGGCCGGGCCACACCCAATGCTCAAGCGGCGACCTTAATTCGGCTGGTGGCGAAGTTTCCGGAGACGGTGGAACGTTTGGCGCTGTTGACCTGATCGATCAATCTAGCCGGCCCCATCGGCAACAGGACGTTGCCGATGGCTCAAGCCTGCAATCAAATCCTGAACTGCCCCACCAACTGCCCCAACCGGTGCCCCAGGTCCGCCAGGCTGCGGGAGGTCTGGGCACCCTGTTGGGTTTCATCGGCCACGCTGTCCACCGCCACCGCGATCTGATGCACGCTGCGGTTGATCTCTTCGGCCACGGCGGTTTGTTCTTCCGCCGCGCTGGCGATCTGCGCGTTCATTGAGTTGATGGTGCCAATCAGTTGCGACATGGTGTCCAGGGACGCACCGGCTTCGTTAGCCTTGGCCGAAGTCCCGTCGCCGGCGTCGCTGGAGCGGCGCATGGATTCCACGGCGGCTTCGGTGCCTTTTTGCAGGCGGTCGATCATGCCCTGGATTTCCTGGGTGCTCTGCTGGGTGCGGCTGGCCAGCGCCCGAACTTCGTCGGCGACCACGGCAAACCCACGGCCGGCCTCCCCTGCCCGCGCGGCTTCAATCGCGGCGTTGAGGGCAAGCAAGTTGGTCTGCTCGGCAATCGAGCGGATCACCCCCAGCACACTGACAATCGAGGAAACGTCCTGCTGCAAGCTGTCCAGAGATACGCCGCTGGTGCGGATGTCGCTCACCAGCGCGTGAATCTGCGCGATGCTGCCATCCACGACTTTTTTCGCGGCCTGGCCTTCGGCGTCAGTCTGCTGCGCCGCAACCGCCGCGCCTTGGGCACTGCGGGCTACTTCATGGGCCGCGGAGGACATTTCGTTGATCGCAGTAGCCACCTGGTCCGTCTCGTGACGCTGACGTTCCATGGCTTTTTCCGAGCGATTGGCTTGGTCGGCGACCTGGCTCACCAGGCCGGTAAGCTGGGAGGTCATTTCAGTGATCTGGCGCACCAAGCCGTGGATCTTGTCGACAAAGCGGTTGAACGAACCGGCCAGTTCCCCCAGTTCGTCCTGGCTGGTGATGGCCAGGCGGCGGGTCAGGTCACCCTCACCGGCCGCGATGTCGTCGAGGTTGATCTTCATCAAGTGCAGCGGTCGCAGGATGGTATTGGCCACCAGCATGCCCACGGCGGCGATCACCAACAGCACTACCACGGCAATCCCGATAATACTCAGCACCACGCCTTCCATGCGCTTCTCGACCTTGGCCTGAACCTCGGCGACCTGGGCGTCAATACCGTCCAGGTTCACCGACGTACCAATCACCATGTCCCACTTGGGCAGGTATTCGGTGTAGCCGAGCTTGGGCACCAGCTCGGTCTGGCCGGGCTGTGTCGAGCTGTATTGCAGGTAGTGGGTGCCGTCCTTGCCGACTTTCACCAGGTCACGGTTGACGTAGACGCCATTCGGGTCGCGGTTGTCCTTGAAGCTTTTGCCGACGCCGTCCGGGCTGTTGCCCTTGAACAGGCGAATGGTCTCGGAGTCGTAGCCGAAGAAATAACCGTCCTTGCCGTAGCTGGTGTTGGACAGCAGCTTGACCACCTGTGCCCGCGCCGCCGTGTCGCCCTGGGCGGCAGCGTCGTACAGCGGCTTGATGGTGGTCATGGCCACCTCGACGTAACCGCGCAAGGTGGTCTTGGCGTCGTTGAGCAAGTTCTGACGGGTTTCTTCAACCTCGTTACGAGCCTGCTCCCGGAGGATCCAGACCGTGGTCAGGCTGATGATCACGGCAAACAACAACACGGGCAGGACAGCAAGGGACAGTACTTTGGCCTTTAGACTCAGACGCATGGCTCTTCTCTCTTAAGGGACAACTTAAGAGGTTAACGGCTAGTTACAATAAATCTGTAGGACAATCCCGTCAGAGCGTCATCGCGGCAAACCAGCCAAACGCCAGCAGCGGAATGTTGTAGTGCAGGAAGGTCGGCACCACGGTGTCCCAGATATGGTGATGCTGGCCGTCGATGTTCAAACCCGAAGTCGGGCCCAGGGTGGAGTCCGACGCCGGTGAGCCGGCATCACCCAATGCCCCGGCCGTGCCGACGATGCACACGATGGCCAGCGGGCTGAAGCCCAACTGCACGCACAACGGCACAAAGATCGCCGCGAGGATCGGCACCGTGGAAAACGACGAGCCGATACCCATGGTCACCAGTAACCCCACCAGCAGCATCAGCAGCGCGCCCACACCACGGCTATGGCCGATGAAAGCCGCGGAGTCTTGCACGAGTGTCTGTACTTCACCGGTGGCCTTGAGCACTTCGGCAAAGCCGGACGAGGCGATCATGATGAAGCCGATCATCGCCATCATCTTCATGCCTTCGGTGAACAGGTCATCCGTATCGCGCCAGCGCACAATCCCCGACACCGAAAAGATCAGGAACCCGGCCAGGGCGCCGATGATCATCGAGTCCAGCCACAGTTGGATAATGAACGCCGCCGCAATCGCCAGGCCGGCCACCAGCAGGGTCAGCGGGTTGTATTGCACCGCCACCTGCTCGACCCGCTCGATTTTCTCCAGGTCGTACACACGCTTTTTGCGGTAGCTGATAAACACCGCCACCAGCAGGCCGACCACCATGCCCAGCGCCGGGAGGCCCATGGCATGGGTGACGTTGACGTGGCTGATGTCGACGCCGCTCTTGGCCACGTTGGCCAGCAGGATCTGATTCAGGAAGATATTGCCGAAGCCCACTGGCAGAAACATGTACGGCGTGATCAGGCCGAAGGTCATGACGCAGGCGATCAGCCGACGGTCCAGCTGCAGTTTGGTCAGCACGTATAAAAGCGGCGGTACCAGCAGCGGGATAAACGCGATGTGGATCGGCAGGATGTTCTGCGAGGCGATGGCCACGACCCAGAGCAGGCCGATCAACAGCCATTTGACGTGGCTACCACCCGTGGCTTCCTGGCGATCCACCAGCAACAGGGCCTTGTCCGCCAGCGCATGGGCCAGGCCGGATTTGGCAATCGCCACGGCGAACGCGCCAAGCAACGCGTAGGACAACGCCACCGTCGCACCGCCACCCAGCCCGCTGTTGAACGCCTTGAGCGTTGCATCGATGCCCAGGCCGCCGGTCAGGCCACCCACCAAGGCGCCGACAATGATCGCGATCACCACATGCACGCGGGACAGGCTGAGCACCAGCATCGTGCCGACCGCGGCGATTACTGCATTAATCATCGTTACCTCAAGACAGAAAAACTAAAAAAAGCACGCACCTGCCCGGGCTACTGTCGGGAACGGCTGCCGCAAACCAGGTTTTAAAGGAGTTTTATTAGAGGGCGCGCACTTTGCAGCAGGTGGGCGGGCATGTCAAAGAACGGCGTCGCAAACGAGTTTAAATTGATCGTTTGAATAAAGAAAAATCCTGTGCGGCCGATACAGGCAGATCGTCTCTGTCGTATCGAAAGTTAAGGAAGGCTCCATGTCGCTCAGACAGCTGTCCATTCAATGGAAAATTACCCTGCTGGCCGGTCTTTGCCTGCTGGGCATCGTGACCTTGCTGGTAGGTCTCTCGCTGTACCGCATGGCGCAGAGCTCCGAACTGGTCAAGGCTTCCAGTATGGAAATGCTCGACGAAGCCGCCCAGGCCCGCATTGAAGCCCAGGGTGAAGTGCAGGCATTGGGCATTCGCCAGCAGTTCATGGACGCCTATCAATACGGCCACGGTTTTTCCCGGCAGGTGCTGTTCCTGCGCGAACAGGCCGAGAAACGCTTCCTGGATGCCTTCGACCTGCGCGAAGACCTGACCCGCCAGGTCAAGGCCGCACTGCAGGCCAATCCGGAACTGCTGGGCCTGTCCTTGGTGTTCGAGGCCAACGCACTGGATGGCAAGGACGAGTTGTTCGCCAACCAGCAAGAGCTGGGCAGCAACGACAAAGGCCGTTTTGCGCTGTACTGGTCCCAGCCGACTGCGGGCAAACTGACTTCAATGTCGCTGCCCGAAAGCGACATGTCCGACACCAGCGTCGGACCCAGCGGCGAAAAAGCCAACGCCTGGTTCACGTGCCCGCGTACCACCCTCAAGCCGTGCGTGATCGAACCCTACTTCTACGTGATCGACGGACAAAAGGTGCTGATGACCAGCATCGTCTTCCCGCTGATGGTCAACGGCAAAGTCATCGCCTCGCTGTCGGTGGACATCAACCTCAACAGCCTGCAAGCCGTCAGCCAGGGCGCCAGCCAGAAACTCTATGACGGCCAGACCAGCGTCAGCATCATCAGCCCGGTGGGCCTGCTGGCCGGCTACAGCCCGGACGCCGGCAAACTCGCCCAGCGCCTGGACGCCGTCGACACGGCCAACGGCGCGCAGCTGATCAGTTCGCTTTCCACCAGCACCCAGACCCGCAGCGTGCGCACCGACCATCAACTCAAGGTGCTCGCGCCGTTCCAGCCGATCCCCGATGGCAAACCGTGGGGCGTTCTGCTGGATGTACCGGAAAAAGTCCTGGTCGCCCCGGCTGAGGCCCTCAAGTCCAAACTGGATGCCGACAACGCCAAAGGCACCCTGCTGGAACTGAGCCTGGGCCTGCTGGCAGCAATCGTCGGCCTGTTGCTGGTGTGGCTGATGGCCCGCAGCGTAACCCGGCCGATCCTCGGCGTGGCGCGCATGCTGGAAGACATTGCCAGTGGCGAAGGCGATCTGACCCGGCGCCTGGCCTACGACAAGCACGATGAACTCGGCGAGTTGGCTGGCTGGTTCAACCGCTTCCTCGACAAGCTGCAGCCGATCATTGCCCAGGTCAAACGCTCGGTGCAGGACGCCCGTGGCACCGCCGACCAGTCGGCGGCGATTGCCACTGAAACCAGTGCCGGCATGGAGCAGCAATACCGTCAGGTCGACCAGGTGGCCACCGCCTCCCACGAAATGAGCGCCACCGCCCAGGACGTTGCCCGCAGCGCAGCGCAAGCCGCCCAGGCCGCCCGCGATGCCGACCAGGCCACCCGTGAAGGCCTGACCGTGATCGACCGCACCACCACCAGCATCGGCCACTTGGCGGCGGACATGAGCACCGCGATGACCCAAGTTGAAGGGCTGGCCGCCAACAGCGAGAAGATCGGCTCGGTATTGGAAGTGATTCGTGCAATCGCCGAGCAAACCAACCTGCTGGCACTGAACGCCGCCATCGAAGCAGCCCGTGCGGGTGAAGCCGGTCGCGGTTTTGCGGTGGTCGCCGATGAAGTGCGCAACCTGGCGCGACGTACCCAGGAGTCGGTTGAAGAAACCCGCCTGGTGATCGAGCAACTGCAAAGCGGTACCCAGGAAGTGGTCGGTTCCATGAGCAACAGCCATCGGCAGGCCCAGGGCAGCGTCGAACAGGTGGGCCAGGCCGTGACCGCCTTGCGCCAGATCGGCGATGCGGTGACGGTGATCAGCGACATGAACCTGCAGATCGCCAGCGCCGCCGAAGAGCAAAGCGCGGTGGCCGAGGAGATCAACAACAACGTAGCAACCATTCGAGATGTGACGGAGTCGTTGTCCGAGCAAGCGAATGAGTCGGCGCGGGTCAGCCAGGCGTTGAACAGCTTGGCGAATCAGCAGCAGAGCCTGATGGACCAGTTCAGGGTTTGATGAGCTGCGGGATACTCCGGCAATAAGCCCGAGTATCCCGCAGCTGTCGAGCCTTGGCGAGGCTGCGTTGGCGGTATACCTGACACACCGCCAACGCAGCCTCGCTGGGGCTCGACAGCTGCTACGTTTGTTTTCAATGGCGCCGTGGCAGGTCGATAACGACCTTTAACCCGCCCAGCTCGCTCTCCTGCAACAGAAGCACCCCGCCCCACACCTCAACAATATCCCGCACGATCCCAAGCCCCAGACCATGCCCGTCAGTCTGCTCATCCAACCGAGTGCCTCGGCTGAACACCTGGTCGCGCTGATTCTCAGGGATCCCCGGCCCATCATCTTCCACCACCAGCCGAAAGCCTTCCGGGGTTTCACTGATGCTCAACACAATTTCCGCGTCCGCCCATTTGCAGGCGTTGTCCAGCAGGTTACCCAACAGTTCCAGCAAATCCTCGCGGTCCCACGGCAACTGTAAACCTGGCGGTACGCGGTAACTCAAATCCAGGTGTTCGCCATGGATCATGTTCAGAGTCGCCAGCAACCCCGGCAATTCACCATCGCAATCAAACAAGGCACCCGGCAGCGTCTCGCCGGCCAGGCGCGCACGATTGAGTTCGCGATTAAGCCGTTGTTGCACCTGCTCCAACTGTTCGCGCAGCAGCTTGCTCAGTTGTGGTTGGTCCTTGAGCTGCTCACTGGATGCCACACTCAGCAACACTGCCAATGGGGTCTTCAAGGCATGGCCGAGATTGCCCAGGGCATTGCGCGAGCGCTTGAGGCTGTCTTCGGTGTGGGCCAGCAAATGGTTGATCTGCGCCACCAGCGGCTCCAGTTCCACCGGCACCTGGGTGTCCAGTTGCGAGCGCTGGCCTTGTTGCAGTTGCGCGATCTGGTTGCGCGCGGTCTCCAGCGGGCGCAAGGCCCGGCGCACGGTGACCCGTTGCAGAATCAGGATCAGCAACAGCGCCGCCAGCCCCAGCACCAGCCCGATCTGGCGCATCAGGCGAAAGCTTTCCCTGACCGGGGTGTAGTCCTGGGCCACGCTGATGGAAATCGATTGGCCAAAGCGCTTGTAGTCCGAACGCAGTACCAGCAACTGCTGGCCTTCCGGCCCCAACTGCAGGTTGCCCTTGAGCCCGGCGTGAGGCAGTTGCGGCAATTCCTGGTCCCATAGCGAGCGGGAACGCCAATGGGTGTCGGCAAAATCAATACGGAAATAGTGCCCGGAAAACGGACGCTGGTACGCAGGAGACAACCGCTGTTCATCCAGTTGCACCCCAGCCGGCCCGCGCACCAATGCGACCAGAAGGTTTTCACTGTCGTTGCGCAAGCCCGATTCCAAGTAGCGTTGCAGGCCCATTTCGAACAGCCACAGGCTGGTTTGCGCCAGCACCAGGCCGACGATCACCATGACGCTGATCAGCCCCAGGCTCAGGCGCCGCTGGATCGACTTCATGCAGGGCTGGCGCCGAAACGGTAACCCTGTCCGCGCCGGGTCTCAATCACGCTGCGGCCCAACTTGCGGCGCAGGTGATTGACGTGGACCTCCAGCACATTGGAATCACGTTCGGTCTCACCATCGTACAAGTGTTCAGCCAAGTGGCTTTTTGAAAGGATTTGCTCGGGGTGCAGCATGAAGTAACGCAACAGCCGAAATTCGGCGGCGGTCAGTTGAATCTCCTCGCCGTCACGCATCACGCACTGGCGGCCCTCATCCAAATGCAAGCCGGCGGCCTGCAAGGTCGGCTGATTAGCCTGGCCATGGGAACGGCGCAGTAAGGCCTGGATACGCAGGTGCAGTTCTTCGGGATGGAACGGTTTGCTCAGGTAATCGTCGGCGCCCGCCTTGAGCCCTTCGATGCGCTCAGCCCAGGAGTCGCGGGCAGTGAGGATCAGCACCGGCGTGGCCAGGCCGGCGGCACGCCACTGCGTCAACACTTCAAGCCCGGGCAAACCCGGCAGGCCGAGGTCAAGGATGATCAGGTCGTAGGGCTCGCTGCGCCCCTGATACACCGCATCACGCCCATCCGCCAGCCAGTCCACGGCATAGCCCTGACGGTTTAGCCCAGCCATCAGCTCATCGGCCAGGGGGACGTGGTCTTCCACCAGGAGCAGGCGCATCAGTCGTCTTCCTTGTCTTTGAGCAGTTCACCGGTGTTGGCATCAAGTTCGATCTCGCGCACCACGCCTTCCACCGTCAACAGTTCGATTTCATAGATATAGCGCACAGGTCGATCCTTGTGCTCTTCAAGCTCGGCGTCCAGCAACTTGGCGCCCGGGTAGCGCTCGAAAGCCGGGCCCAGCAGGTGTTCAAGCGGCGCAATGACGCCCTTCTGGCGCAGGCGCAGCGCTTCATCCTGGCCCAGGTCCCGCGCGGCCAGGCCTGAGCAAAATGCCAGGAGCACCAGCGCCACTTGAACGCTGGTGCGTAGATTTACCTTCATTACGTATCCTGATGATCCTTGAGGACGGTCCCGGTCACAGCGTCCAATTCCAGGTCCCACTCAACGCCCTGGGCGTCGCGCAGTTCCACCTGATAAAGGTACTTGCCGTATTCCTCTTCAAGCTCGGTTTCATGCACGGTGGCGCCGGGATGTTTGGCCAGTGCGATGGCGTTGAGCTTCTCGAAAGACACAATGGTACCAGCGTCGCGCAACTTCAGTGCTTCGTCCGGCCCCAGGTCGCGAGCCTGGGCGACGCCTGCGGTGAGGACGATGATACTGCTGGCGATCAAGGCTGTGAGGGATTTCATGGTGAGTCTCCGTTTCAGGATATTTTGCCTACGGGGCTCACGGTACTGGATCCAACTTAACTGAAACTGAATTGCCACCATGGCAATTCTGCGTAATACCTTTGCCTGCAACCGCGCAAGATTTCCTATACTGCCCCGCTCGCTGTCGATGAGACCGGTATGACTGCTATCCACATGAAGTTCCCCGCCCTGACCCTCAAGGCCGGTAAACGCGCCTTCACACGCATTCGTGAGCAGGGGCTTGCGCCTGCGGACGTCGGCATCCTTCCCGGCGCCGCCGGCGGCCCCAAGGCCCTCGGCATCCAGGGTCTGGACCTGGCGCTGTTCGGCGACTGGCTGCCCCGCGCGCCACGTGAACGTGCACTGATCGGCGCCTCGATTGGTTCCTGGCGGTTTGCCAGTGCGTGCCTGCCCGACCCGGTGCAAGGCCTGCTCGACCTGGGCCGGCTGTACAACGAACAGAGTTTTGCCAAAGGCGTGACCATGGCTGAAGTCAGCCAGAGTTGCGTGCGCATGCTCGATGACCTGCTGGCCGGCCGCGATGCCCGCGTGCTCGACAACCCGAACTACCGGCTGAACATCATGGTGGTCAAGAGCCATGGCCTGCTCGCCGACGATCATCGCGGTCGCCTCGGTTTGGGGCTGTCCTCGGTAATCGCCGACAACCTGCGGGGCCGCGCACGGTTGTCCCGGCACTTCGAACGGCTGATCGTCCACGACCCACGCCAGGCGCCACCACTGCATGCGCTGGAGGATTTCCCGTCGAGTTTCCTGAACCTGGATCTGGGCAACCTGCGCCAAGCGTTGCTGGCGTCAGGCTCGATCCCCATGGTGATGCAAGGCGTGCGCGACCTGCCGGGCGCCGGTGCTGGCACCTACCGCGATGGCGGCCTGCTGGACTATCACCTCGACCTGCCCTACCACGGCGATGACATCGTGCTGTACCCGCACTTCACCGACCGGGTCATTCCCGGCTGGTTCGACAAGGGCTTGCCGTGGCGCCGCGCGAATCAACAGGGACTGCAGGATGTATTACTGCTGGCACCGTCGAAGGAATACCTGGCCCGCCTGCCCCACGGCAAACTGCCAGACCGCAGCGACTTCAAGCGCTTCATGGGCGATGACCCGGGCCGCAACAAATATTGGCAAACCGCGATGAGCGAAAGCCAGCGGCTGGGGGACGAGTTTCTGCAACTGGCCGACAACGGCCAATTGGGCGAACGCCTGCTGGCCCTCTAGCGCCCTCTCCGTAGCAGCTGTCGAGCCCAAGCGAGGCTGCGTCGGCAGCACCTCGGTTTGCCAGACAAACCGTCAACGCAGCCTCGCCAAGGCTCGACAGCTGCTACGCGGTATGCGCGCGGCCGCGACAAACTGTTAAACTCGCCGCCTGCCAGACACCTCACCGAGCTGAAAAACCCTGTGGAAATCTTCAAAGAGTTTACCTTCGAGTCCGCCCACCGCCTGCCCCACGTTCCGGAAGGCCACAAATGCGGGCGCCTGCATGGCCATTCGTTCAAGGTGGCGATCCACCTCAGCGGCGACCTCGACCCGCATACCGGCTGGATCCGTGACTTCTCGGAGATCAAGGCGATTTTCAAGCCGCTCTACGAACGCCTCGATCACAACTACCTCAATGACATTCCGGGCCTTGAAAACCCCACCAGCGAAGTGCTGGCCAAGTGGATCTGGAATGAGTTGAAACCGTTGTTGCCGGAACTCAGCGCGATTCGCATCCATGAGACCTGCACCAGCGGCTGCATCTATCGCGGCGAGTAAGCCCGCGTTGTAAAAAACCACCCTTGCGGTGGTTTTTTTATGTCGGTAAGTCCCTTACAGTCAGGGCCTCTTGCACAGAAGGCGCACGCTGCGATGCCACCCCTTATCCGCCCCGCTACCGTTGACGATATCGCCGCCATCGAGGCCATTGTCTACGCCGCCTACTCCCCTTACATCGAACGAATCGGGCGCAAGCCAGGGCCGATACTGGATGACTATGGCCACCAAGTTGCAGCCGGAGGGGTGCACGTGCTTGAGCGCGCGGGCCGGGTGCATGGATTTGTCGTACTGATCCATCACGACGAGTACCTGCTGCTGGATAACCTGGCCGTCGACCCCGGCGCCCAGGGTTTAGGTTACGGGCGCCTGCTGCTGGAGTTCACCGAACGCCAGGCCTGGCAGGGTTCCATCCGCCTCTATACCAATGAAGCGATGACCGAAAATATCGCGTTGTACGCCCGCAAAGGGTATGTGGAAACCCATCGCGCCGAAGAAAACGGTCTGCGTCGGGTTTACATGCAAAAAGAGCTCACCGCCTCGCACTGAAGGAGTTCCCATGGAAAACACCTGGCTGGCCCAGGCCAAGCGTTTGCAAGCGTTGGCCTCCACGGGGCTGCACTTCTGTACCGATGACTTCGAGCGCGAGCGCCTCGAGGAAATCGCCCAGATTGCCCACAGCATGCTGGCGCAGTTGGGCGAGGTGCCGCTGGAGCGCATCACCGGGCTGGTGCCGGATTTTGCCAAGCGCTATTCCACGCCCATGATTGATGTGCGGGGCGCGGTGATTGAGGGCGACCGGATCCTGTTGGTGCGCGAGCTGACGGATGGCTGCTGGGCGTTGCCTGGTGGTTATGCGGATATTGGTTTGTCGGCTGCTGAAAACATCATCAAGGAGATCCGCGAAGAGGCCGGACTGACCGTCACCGCGAGGGCGCTGTACAGCGTCACCCATAAGGCCAAAGGCTTGTACCGGCCGGATATCCGCGACTTCTACAAACTCTATTTTCTGTGCGAACGGGTTGATCAACTGGCACCAACAGCGGGGTTCGAAACCACGGAAGTCGGGTTCTTCAGCCTCGACGACCTGCCGCCGTTGTCCCGTGGCCGCACCATTGAAAGCGACCTTGAAGCGGCCTTTGCATTTCATCGCGGCGAGACCACTCACACCCTGTTCGATTGAATAACCGGTGATCCAATTTGTATCACCGCTGCACCGCTTTCGCGCCTGACTGGGCAGAAAGACCAATCCCTCCTGCGCACACCCCCTGTTTGGCTATAAATACTGTGCAACCTGCACAGTACTGACCGTGCGCCTGTCACTGCCTTGCACTTGGCACGACGGGTGCAATAGGCCTGCGTCACTCATTCAGGGAGAACGGCACATGACGCAGAACGAACCGGGCAATGACTACCCTCTCAGCGAGGTGCCCATGCATGCCCGCAAAGGCCTGGCTTCCACCGCCATGGTGCTGCTGGGCTTTACCTTTTTTACCGCGACCATGTTCGCCGGCGGCAAGCTGGGGGTGGCCTTCAGCTTTACCCAGATGCTCGGCGTCGTGGCCCTGGGTAACCTGCTGTTGGGTATCTACGCCGCAGGCTTGGGTTACATCGCGTTCAAGAGCGGTTTGAACTCGGTGCTGATGGGGCGCTTCTGCTTCGGTGAAGTGGGCAGCAAGTTGAGCGACTTGATCCTCGGTTTCACCCAGATCGGCTGGTACGCCTGGGGCACCGCCACTGCTGCCGTGGTACTGGGCAAGTATTTCGAGTTGAGCCAGGGCAGCGTACTGGGGTTGATGGTGCTGTTTGGCATGGTGTTCTGCGCGACGGCCTATGTGGGCTATCGCGGGTTGGAGATTCTGTCCTACATCGCCGTGCCGGCCATGGGCATTTTGCTGTTTCTGTCGATGTGGGTCGCCACGGTAAAAGTCGGCGGATTGGACGGGCTGCTGGCCGTGGTACCTACCGGTGAACTGGATATGTCCACCGCCATCACGCTGGTGTTCGGCACCTTCGTCAGCGGCGCGACCCAGGCCACCAACTGGACGCGGTTCTCGCGCTCGGCCAAAGTCGCGGTGCTGGCCAGCCTGATCGGCTTCTTTATCGGCAATGGCTTGATGGTGTTGATCGGTGCCTACGGCGCCATCGTCTACCAGCAGCCCGACGTGGTCGAGGTGTTGCTGCTGCAAGGCTTTGCCATGGCGGCCATGGCAATGTTGTTGCTGAATATCTGGAGCACCCAGGACAACACCATCTACAACTTCGCCGTCGCCGGCTGCAACCTGCTGCGCACCAAGCGCCGCAAAACGGTGACCCTGGCCGGCGCGGTGATCGGCACCCTGCTGGCACTGCTGGGCATGTACGACATGCTGGTGCCCTACCTGATCCTGCTGGGCACGGTGATTCCACCGATTGGCGGCGTGATCATGGCGGACTTTTTCTATCGCTACCGTGGCCACTATCCACGCCTGGCCGATACGCGCCTGCCGGCTTTCAACTGGCCAGGACTGATCGCCTATGCCGTGGGCACGGTGCTGGCCTTTCATTCGCCGTGGGTTGCTCCACTGGTGGGGATTGTGGCGGCGTCGCTGACCTATATCGTGCTGACCAGTGTGCTACGGGTGCGGGCGCCCTTGGCTGACGTGCGGGCATGAGCCTGACGATAGCCGATGTGCTGGCCTTGCCCGGGCTGGAGTCGATGTGCCTGCGGGCCGGGGAAGCCGGCCTGGAGAATACGGTGCGCTGGCCCTATGTCGCGGAAAACAGCGGCATCGCAGAATGGGTGCTGGGGGGCGAACTGGTGTTTGTCACCGGCATCAACCACCCACGGGATGAGGCCAATCTGCTGGAGCTGCTGGACGAAGCCTGTCAGCGCCAGGTCGCCGGCCTGGTGATCCTCACGGGGCCGGACTATATCCACGCGATTCCCCAGCGTCTGCTGGAAGCGGCGCAAGAGGCGGGCATGCCGCTGATCGAACAGCCGTACTCGTTGAAGATGGTGCTGGTGACCCAGGCCATCGGGTCGGCGTTGATCCAGTCGCAACAGCTGGGGCGCTCGCGACATGATGTGCTGGAGCGCCTGCTGGCCGGTGATTACCAATCCCTGGATTTGCTGTTGCACCGCGCCGCGCAGCTGGACATGCCGTTGGCCGGACATTGGCAGCTCGTCCAGCTGCAACTGGACGGCAGCGAAGCACTGTTCGCCCAGGGTGAGGCGCCGGTGGTGGAGGCACAGCTTGCCCGTCAGCACGATGCCATTACCCGGCGTTTGCGCCAGTTTTCGGCGCAGCACCCTTCGCGTTTGCCCGTGCTGGGGCGTGCCGGACAATGGACGTTGCTGTTGCCGGCGATGGACGCCGGTGCGGCATTGGCCAACCGCCAGTTGTTGGCAGGCTGGTTGAAAGCACTGAACCTGCGCCTGACGCCGTTGAAACTGTTTATTGGCCTGAGTGCTGCCGCTCACCCACCCGCGCGCCTGGTCCAGGCCCTGGATGAGGCGCGCCAGGCGTTGGCCGCCGCGCGACGGTTCAGTGAGCGCGCCGGGCTGTGCGTCTACGATGAGTTGGGGGTACTCAAGTTGCTCAGCGGCGTGCGTGATCGCGCCCTGCTCGACCAGTTTCTCAACGAACGCCTGGGGCCGCTGCTGCGGCACGACGTGCACCACGGCCCAAGCCTGATGCCAACCCTGGAAGCCTGGTTCCACGAGAATGGTAACCTTGTGGCCGCCGCCCAGCGGCTGGCGGTTCACCGCAACACCCTGACGCACCGCGTCCAGCGCATCGAAGCCCTGTGCGGCCTGAGCCTGGACAATGCTTATGACCGACTGGACATCGGCATCGCGCTGATGATCTGGCGGCTGTCTGCCTGACTGTTTTTTGCCAAGAGGAACTTGCCCATGCACATCATCAACGCCCGCCTGCGCAACCGTGAAGGCCTGCATGATCTGCACCTGGAACACGGCCGGATCGCCAGCATCACCCAACAAGGCGCTGCTCCCATAGCCGGCCCCGACGATCTGGACGCCGCCGGCAACCTGGTGGTACCTCCCTTTGTCGAGCCGCACATCCACCTCGACGCCACCCTGACCGCTGGCGAGCCGCGCTGGAACATGAGCGGCACACTGTTTGAAGGCATCGAGTGCTGGGGCGAACGCAAGGCCACCATCACCCTGGAAGACACAAAGACCCGCGCAAAAAAAACCATCCAGACCCTGGCCGCCCATGGCATCCAGCATGTGCGCACCCATGTCGACGTCACCGACCCGGACCTCACCGCGCTCAAGGCCATGCTCGAAGTGCGCGAGGAAACCGGCCACCTGATCGACCTGCAAATCGTCGCCTTCCCCCAGGAGGGCATCGAGTCCTACCGCAATGGCCGCGAGTTGATGGAAGAGGCCATTCGCCTGGGTGCCGACGTGATCGGCGGCATCCCGCACTTTGAATACACCCGCGACCAGGGAGTGAGTTCGGTGAAGTTCCTGATGGACCTGGCCGAGCGCACCGGTTGCCTGGTAGACGTGCACTGCGACGAAACAGACGACCCGCACTCGCGCTTCCTCGAAGTGCTGGCAGAAGAAGCCCGCAGCCGCGACATGGGCGCTCGCGTGACCGCCAGCCACACCACGGCCATGGGCTCTTACGACAATGCCTACTGCGCCAAGCTCTTCCGCCTGCTGGGGCATTCGGGCATCAGCTTTGTCTCCTGCCCCACCGAAAGCATCCACCTGCAGGGCCGCTTCGACACCTTCCCCAAACGCCGCGGCGTGACCCGGGTCAACGAACTGCTGGAGGCCGGCATGAACGTCTGCTTCGGCCAGGACTCCATCGTCGACCCTTGGTATCCACTGGGTAACGGCAATATTTTGCGGGTGCTGGAAGCCGGGCTGCATATCTGCCACATGCTCGGCTACCGCAACCTGCAAAGCGCACTGGACCTGGTGACCGACAACAGCGCCAAGGCCATGGCCTTGGGGGATCGTTATGGCCTGGAACCGGGACGTCCAGCGAACCTGTTGATCCTGTCTGCGGACAGCGACTATGAAGTGATTCGCAGCCAGGGATTGCCGCTGTATTCGATTCGCGCAGGCAAAGTGCTGATGAAGCGCCAGCCGGCGCAGGTGGAGTTTTTGTAGGCTCATACGATTGAGTCGATATCGAGGGTTTGCGGCTTTCCCCAGCCGTCATCCGGTTGTGGCGGGATGCTCGCCACTTGGGTGAACTCACGGTTTTGCGGGTGGGCGAACCAGCGCTTCAGGCTGGATTGCAGGGTTGGGGATGAAGCGTGGCTGCCATAGACGTCGCGGGCCTGGAGGCGGCGCCAGCGGAGGGTTTCCAAACGATCGCGACTGTCTTTCAGCCGATCGACTTCCTGACTCAACGGCTCGTGGTGTTCGTAGCCACGCTGGTTGGCTGGACGGTGTAGGTCCAGTTTTTTTCGTTGTTCCCGTAACTGGTGCTGCATGGTGAACAGGGCTTTGTCGATCAGTTCAAATTCACGGGAGGTCACGAGGGTGCCATGGGTATCGAGGGTTTGCTGCCAACGGCGCAACGTGGCCCAGGCGGCGGGGATATAGCTGACGATCATGGAGTGATGGGCACTCTGAACAAGCTGTTTGATCAAGTTGGCGCGATCCGGCATGTCGCCATTGAGCCGCAATGCGCGTTTGCAAGCCGCGTCCTCGATGGATTCACAGCCAGGGGTCCACAAGATCGAGGACTCTGTACCGTCCGGTAGCAGGACCGGCATGAAGTGTTGCTGCGCGCCATGGTGTTGGTAAGGATTGCCGGTCAGCCGGACCAAGCCCAAGGCAAACAGCAGACCGCCGGGCGCAGGGTTGCTGAATAGCAACACGGCGCCAGGGATCCAGAGTTTGGCAGTGGTGTTCATCCAGGGCGCAGGCACACTCGGGACAGGGTCATTGTGATTGACGATGCGGTGGTGCACCAGAGCGGAGGCACCGTCGGTGAATTCGGAGTCGGCAGCTCGGGGGGCTCCGTAGGTATATAGGAGGATGTTGTAGTGGGCATGTTCAGTTCGACGTAATCCCTCAGCCAGTAACAAGGCAATAGCACCACCAAGGCTGTGCCCGCAAATCACGATGCGCTGCCCTGTATAAAATTGGTCAAGGTAGCGCCTTACAAAATCACGCATGGCCTGATAAGCCTGATGAAAGCCTTCATGAGCCTTGCCTACACCATCGACAAACGACACTTGATGGGCATTTGCATCCCGCAGTTTATCGGCGCCACTGGCCGTGCCCCTTATAGCAACAAGGATCACTTCATCGTGATGGCAGATATATGCCTGAGTGTCAGTGCCGTGCTTTTTATCGTCAAAAAAATGCACGCGTGCCGGATGTTCCTGCTCTGTCCCCAACTCAGTGCGATTTTGCTGATACAAATCAGGGTCGAAGGGCAAAATTTCGAAACGCCGGGAATACGGTACGTCTTCATAAACCGGGTAAAAGTGTTGCACTAGCTCAACATCGACTTTCCAGGGTTCCTGATACCCCGATAGCCTGTCGGCAAAGAATTGACCAACGCTGGGGTCCATTGGAAAGCTGACTTGATCGATGGGTTTTGTTGGAGGCTCCTGTCCAAAATCGCAATAGCTCAACGTGGACATCAGTGCCAATTGATAGAGGTTCAAGGCACAGAATTGATCCTCGGTGGACAGCATAGGGCGCAGTGCTCGCAATGGGCGAACCTCAAGTACTGTATGCCGGTTGGGAAATAAAACGACACCAACCAACGTCGGCTGGGGTGGCCCGAATCCAAGGTCGGCCATCATTTTTAGTGCATGTCGGGGGGGCCGATGAGTACGGGACGCCAAGGGTGGCAAGTGAGCGGAATGTCGAACCAGATCACGCACTTCAATCTGATAGAAGTGGTCCGTCTGACTCTTCGTAACCTTTCGTTCCACACGTTGGCCGTCGGGGTGTAGAAAGCGGGTTTGCTCCGCGCGAACCTGCAGTTCAGTAATAGGTAGAGGGTAGCTATCACGATGTTGCAAAGAGTCATAATAGTCAGCGCCAGCCGCCACATAGGTAGTATCAAAAATCAGGACAACCGGGCCCCGGTAATGATTCTCCAACTTCGTATAACCTTCTCCATTTAACCGTCCCCTGTATCGTTGCCCTCCGCTGTCGAACGTTGTAAAGGCAAGCCCGCCATACGCTTTTCCGTCGCCCGTTTCGTCAACGAGAGCAAAACTCAGCCAGCATCCACGAAGCTGACATGCAGGCATATATTCACTAAAAAAAGGCTGTTTCCATTCATCAAGTGCCATGGCTGAATATCCTTATTCAGTGCAGGTTGGGTAGATCATGCATTCGCGGCCGTCGGGCATTTTAAAAGGTTTAAAATCAGCGGTATTTCCCCGGCAAAAGGCAAATTGATCTTCCTGACTTTTCCCAAAGCAACGCTTCCACCCGTTGGGGAACCGAACCCAGTTATCACCCATGTAAGGTCTCTCTTCGCGCATTAACTCCAATACGATGCGGACGTTTTTTCCATTTAACTGGTCTCGCTGCAAAACTCCACCCGCACGCGCTTTGAGTAGCCGCCCTCCACCGTCCAATGAATTGCACTTCAGGATTTTTCTTATTGCATGCAGCGGACCTACCGTCCGGAACAACCACTGACACCGCCCCCGCAACTCCTGAACACCCGACTCAGGCATCCCGCCCCTACCTTCTTCCAACCGATCCAACACATTCACGAACGCAAAATCTCCCCCAACATCCGCCGACCGCTCTCCCCACTTCGCATACATATCAAACGTAATACTGCGCAACACCAACGGGCACCCATCCACCACCTCCGTCAGCGGTACTTCAAAGCTCACCCGATTGGCGACCGGCTTCCCAAGGGTGTCAAAAACCTTGTCCTCCGGCTGCTTGCCCCGGCGCTTGGGTAAGGTGCAGATCTCACCTGTTGCCGGTCGATAAGCCGCATCACTCTTGAAGCGAAAATTCGCCGGCAGGTCGACTTCCAGTGTGAAACTATCCACTGGTTTCATCGCACAACCGGAAGCCGTCAGCACGCTGCAAACGAATACCCCTCGCCACACGTTCAACATAAATCCTCTACGCATCCTGCTGCTCCCGCTCCACCCGACGCCACTCCCCAACCACCCGCTGAAAATGATCCTCAGCCACTTCCCCCCGCATCGGCTGCCATCGAATAAGCACGTCCCCAGTGGCTTCCACCAACCGCCGCACGACCAAAAACTCCAGCTGTTCCGGTCTCTCCCATTGCCAAGCCCGCGCTTGCTCCAGCACCTGTTCCAACCAGATTCTCGGGTTCTGAAATTCAGCCAGTTGACTGAGCGCCTCGCTGTACTCAGCCAGCAGATAACGCAGGATATTGGCCTGCAGAATCGCGCCCGCCTGTGGGTTCGGCACCTCCAGCCACGGCGCAGGATCGGGTACCGGATACGCCCCAGGAGCCGGGTTATCGACACAGCACCAACGCTCACCCTGCCAATAACACACGCTGATCAGCGGCCCGAGAAAAACAGGCCAGTCCCGAGCAGGCAGGTGAACCAAGGCCCGCGCCAAGGTGCGGTTATCGTGGAAGCGGTACAGCGCCTGACTGCCCGCCGACCCCACCACCAACCTGTCGCGCCAGTGCCTGGTAACACCCGATAAATCATCACCAGGCAGGCTGCCCAACCATCCCCAGTTACGCTGAGGGTTTTGCAACAAACCCACCAATCCGGGTTCGTTGACATGGTCGAGCAAAAGGAGCATCGGTCCATCCGCCGCCATTTCCGATGCGACGGTTTCACCATAGAGGCTGCGATACTCAGGGACCGTGCGTGTCGCCAGCAGTACCCCACGCGCATCGCTTTCACCCTGTAGAACCAGGCACAGCCGGCGCCCTGCCTGCTGCTGTTCAGCCATCCACTGGCCAGGCGCGTTCTCCATCAAGCCGCCCTCCCGGTGGATTCGCACAGGCCTTCACGGCAGCGCTCGCACACTGGACAGAAGTCCGCATCCAGTCTTCCGGCCAGCTCCATGACTGCGCCTTGGATAACCGAAACCTTCGGCCCATCCGCTGCAAATGCGGACGAAGCAGCCACGTCACCCGGTCCAACTGGGCTGGCAGTTCGAGTCCCGGCAGGCACACCGCCCAACGTGATCGGCCGACTGCTGAAAATCCCTCCGGCCTGAATCAGCAAATGCTCACCACCGGCCTTGAAGCTCAACTGCGCACCGGCATCGATAACCAGGTTGGCACCGGCCTTCAGATGGACCTGTTGCCCCGCTTCGATCACCAAGGTCTGGCCGACATGGGTCTGGCTGTTGCCCTGCACGTGCAAGTGATCATCAGCCCCAAGCCGAACCTTGCGGTCGCCGGCGATGCTGCGATGCTCCTCGTCTCCCAAGGTGGTCGTACTCAAGCCGTGGATGGTTTCCCGACGTTCGCCCACGACTTCCAGCCGACTGTCGCGGCCGACCTGCTGCTCCAGGTCGCGTTGGGCGCGCAGGTAGATGAGCTCCTGGCCGCTACGGTCCTCGAGGTGCAGCTCGTTGGCCCCCGCCCCGCCCGGCGAACTGCGGCTGCGCAGAACGCTACGGGTCTTGTGTTGCGGCAATGGATACGCAACCGGTTGCAACGTGTTAGGCAGGCAACCATTGATCACTGGCCGGTCCGGGTCGCCCTCCAGGAACGTCACCAAGACCTCCATGCCCACGCGCGGGATCATCACCGCGCCAAAGCTGTCGCCCGCCCAACCGGTTGCCACCCGCACCCAACAGCTGCTCTTGTCGTCGTTCTTGTCCAGGCGGTCCCAGTGAAAGCGAATTTTTACCCGCCCGTGTGCGTCGCAATGCACGTCCTCACCCACGGGGCCGGTGACCGTTGCGGTCTGACAGCCGCTGATACGCGGTTTGGGGTGCGTGATCGGTGGGCGGTAAGCGGCGCGCCAAGGCGTGGCGGTAAATCGATTGCGATAGCCTTGGAATGCCTCGACATCCACCACCCCCTCCTCCAGCACCTGCGGTTGATAGCCTTCGTGGCGCACGCTGGTGATCAACCACAAGTCATTGCAGGAGAGGTCCGGGTGGTCGCGCAGCTCCAGGAAATGCCCACTGCGCAAAGCTGGCTGATCACTGCGACCCAACGCCCGATGACGGTCCCGCTGATGACGTTCCAGGCTCCGTCGGGCCACCTGCGAACCTCGCAGGTGGCCCGTAAACCCCGCTGGATATTGATAGTCCTCAAGTGCAGGGGAAGATCCGGCTTGCTCCTGCAGACGCAATGACGGATGTTCAAAGTCATAGTCACGCCGGACAACCTGAGTGCTGCGCGTGGCCAGGTGCACATCAAAACGCTGGATCACCAATACTTCGGCAGCTGGGCCGCCGGCCGCACAATAGTGCTGCACCGGCAAACGACGGAACACCGTCTGATCATCACCAAACACCAGTACATGGCCGTCCAGACTGTGGCGAAAGTGGTAGTGGATGCCCTCTTCCTCGCACAGCCGCTGGATAAAATGCAGATCGGTTTCCGCGTATTGCACACAGAACGTATGTGGCAGGTACACCACCGGCCCCAATTCAAAGGTATAGGCATCGGCGAAAATACCGTGCTGCTCAAGCACCGCCGCGATGATCTGCGGCACGCTGCGCTGCTGGAAAATCCGCTGGTCGCAACGATGGGCCAGATAGGCCAGACGCGGAGCAAGGGTCAGGTGGTAGCGGGTCAGCCGCCGGCCCGGGTCTTCCCGGCCAATGGCATAGATCTGCCCGTGAAGGCCTTCACCCGGTTCACCAAAATCCAGATAGGCCGGTTGATGAAGCAGCTTCTCCAGATCAAGGCCGGGGTTTTCACTGACCCACTGCACTTCAATGAAAAAAGGCTGATCGATACTTTCGCTGCCTTTAAACGCCAGTACCTGAAGTTCCTGTTTTATTCCTGCGACGATCAGTTTGAAGCGTGACGAAACAAGCGTGTTGAACATCCGTTGTTACCCGCCATTCATTGTCGAGCTGAAATGGCCCCTTCACAAAACGCAGAAAAAGCCACTCAGTTCGAAGCCGATAAAAAGTGCCTGAACCCCATGAATACTAGCGATTTCAGGCGAAATTCGGCCGCTTCAAAATAAAAAAGAAGATTCGTACATCGATATTGGAAGGGTCTTTTATCAATTACAGAAATGCAGTTAAACAGCCAGTACTCACTAACAGGAATACTCTTACGCCGCCATTCACCAAGACCGCTTATTTATAGAGAAGCGGCTGACAAAGATAATTAAGCCAGCCACATCCTTTTTCAAACTTCCTGCAGCCGCGCAGTCCCGAACAGGCTAACGCTCAGCAACTCACCCGCCCCTGCTTGCAACCGCACGGGCGCCGTACCGCCCGGCATCACCACTGCCACCTCGCCCGCCGTCACCCATCCTACAGACCACGCGGCGCATGCCACGGCACTGGCGCTGGTCCCGGAGGACGGCGTCGGTCCCTCACCACGCTCAAACACCCGTGCGATCACGCGGTTGCCTGAATCCCGGGCGACCCATTGCAGATTGACCCCGGAAATACAAGGCTGGCCCGCCCCGGCAGGTGGTGCAAAAGCAATGGCCCTCAGCGGATCGAACAACACTGGTCGATGCATCTGCGCGTTGTCCGGCAACACTGACGCGTCCTGTACCAGCGTCACACAGTGAGGATTGCCCACACGCACAAACTGGCTGTGATTCCACTCAGGGTTGAGCGCAGCCAGTGGCAAAACCTGGCTCACCTCGGTTCCCTCAAGCGAGACGACTGCCACACCAACCGCCGCAACCGCCAAAGGCCCGAATTCGGGACGCCCCAGCGCCAGCCAGAAGCCCTGCACCTGTTCATACTCCGCAGGCTCAACCCGCGTAACCACTGGAGACAGTGCATCCGTCTTGTCGTGATGCACCCGCAGGTCACAGCCCTGCGCCATCAATCCCTGATCGGTCAACGACTGCGCAAAAATCGTCAGGCCATTGCCACTGCGTTCCGCCAGGGAGCCATCCGTGTTGACGATCAACAGGTCAAAGGGCGGCGCTGCCTGAAACGGCCCCACCAACAAACCGTCACAACGATGCGCCTTGGCCTCTGCCGGGCGCGGCAACTCACCCCAACCGCACTCCGCAGCAATGGCCGCCAATGCCCAGGCACCCCGGGTGCCAGCGGCCAAGTCGGCACGGTCCGGCACTTCGATACCCTTGCTGCGTAACTGCGCCGGGCTTACCACCCCGTAGATATTTCCGCGGGCTTCGTAGAACACGGTCATTGCGCAGTCCGCATAAAGATCCGTACCACCTCTTCCAGGTGCTTGCGCATGGCCTGTCGTGCACCTTCCGCATCTCGTTGTTCCAGTGCATCAAGGATCTTGCGGTGCTCGTCTTCCGAGCGATGGGGCATGTCGTCCGAGGTGTAATGCGCCTGTAACCGCTGGAACATGCTGCCGTACCGATGCCCGAGCAGGTGCGCAATCATCAGCGCATAGGCCGGATTGCCCGAGGCCTGGGCGATGCGGATGTGAAACAGGCGATCGCCCGGGTGGGTATGGGAGCCTTCGCGGTTGTCCTGCACGTTACGCTCGAACGCCTCGCGGATACCCGCGAGTTCCTCGTCAGTGGCGTGTTTGGCTGCCAGGGCGGCGGCCTCCGGCTCAATCAGGCGCCGGGCCTGGAGCAGGGAAAACGGCGGAATCTCAGCGTTGAAATCGACGTGCAGGTTGAGTTCCGGATCGAACTCTTTCCATTGATCCCGGGTAGCCTGGGCCATTACCGGTTCCTGGCTGACTTTCGGTAGCACCGGTTCACACACCAGCACGCCGTTACCCACTCGCACGTCCACCAGCCCGATCACCTCCAGGGCAATCATCGCTTCGCGAACGGAGGCGCGACTCACGCCCAGCAGTTTGGCCAGCTCGCGTTCAGCCGGCAGACGGCTGCCCGGCGGAAATTCTCCGCTGTCGATCAACGCCCGCAACTGGTCGGCAATCTGTCGATAAAGACGTTGGTTATCAATCACTTGAAATGGCATCTAGGCTCAGCTCGATTCATGCACGGCACGGTCCCGGTGATCAACCCGCGAAAAAGCCGCTTGTTGACCGGGAAGACCCATGCTAAAAATTGGATCAATGGCCTGACCATTGGATCGTTTCCAGTGTGCTGATCATAGCAAACCCACCACAGTTCGCTATGCCGCAGATGCAGGCGTTTCACGCCCTCAATGGCCTGACCATTGAGCCAATAATAACAATCAAGGGAGTCTGTCATGGACCTCACCGGTAAACGCGTGCTGATCACCGCCGCCGCCCAGGGCATTGGCCGCGCCAGTGTCGAAGCCTATCTGGCGGCCGGCGCCGAGGTGATTGCAGCCGACATCAATCAACAGGCGCTCGTTGACTTGTCGGGTGCGCAAACGGTCTTGCTGGACGTCACCGACGCCAGCGCCATCCAACGCCTTGCAGACGAAATCGGCCCGCTCGACGTGCTGTTCAACTGCGCAGGCGTGGTGCACGCCGGCAATATCCTCGAATGCCCGGAAAGCGACTGGACGTTTGCCCTGGACCTGAACGTCACCGCCATGTATCGCATGATCCGTGCATTTCTGCCGGGGATGCTGGCGGCGGGCGGCGGTTCGATCATCAATATGTCTTCGGTGGCCTCCAGCCTCAAGGGCGTGCCCAACCGCTTTGCCTACTGCGCCAGCAAGGCCGCCGTCATCGGCCTGACCAAATCCGTCGCGGCCGATTTCGTCACCCAACGCATCCGCTGCAACGCCATTTGCCCCGGCACCGTAGAGTCGCCTTCGCTGCAGCAACGCATCATCGAACAAGCCCGCCATGAAGGTCGCCAGCAGGATGAGGTGTACGCCGCCTTCACCGCCCGCCAGCCGATGGGCCGCTTGGGCACGCCCCAGGAAATCGCCCAGTTGGCGCTGTACCTTGGCTCCGATGCCAGCGCCTTTACCACCGGCACCACCCAGATCATTGACGGCGGCTGGAGCAACTGACCGCCCAACTCCAATAAGAGGATTGCTCATGAAATTGCTGCGCTATGGTGAAAAAGGTCAGGAACGTCCGGCCTTGCTGGACGCTGATGGACGTCTGCGTGATTTGTCCGCTCACATCAGCGATGTCGCCGGTGACGCCCTGCTCCCGCAAAACCTCGCTCGCCTGCAAGAACTCGACCCCGCGAGCCTGCCTCTGGTGCCGGGCAATCCGCGTTTGGGCGCCTGTGTCGGCCAGGTAGGAAAATTCATCTGCATCGGCCTGAACTACGCCGACCACGCCGCTGAAACCGGCGCCCCCATCCCTGACGAACCGATCATCTTCAACAAATGGACCAGCGCCATCGTCGGCCCCAACGACAACGTCGAAATCCCCCGCCACTCCACCAAGACCGACTGGGAAGTCGAGTTGGGGGTGGTGATCGGCCAGGGCGGTCGTTACATCGACGAAAGCCAGGCCATGCAGCACGTGGCCGGCTACTGCGTGATCAACGACGTCTCCGAACGCGAATTCCAGCTGGAACGCGGCGGCACCTGGGACAAGGGCAAAGGCTGCGACACCTTCGGCCCGCTGGGCCCGTGGCTGGTCAGCCGCGATGAAATCGCCGACCCGCACCAACTGTCGATCTGGCTGGAAGTCGACGGCCATCGCTACCAGAACGGCAACACCCGCACGATGATTTTCCAGATCCCCAAACTGATCAGCTACCTCAGCCAGTTCATGAGCCTGCAACCGGGGGATGTGATTTCCACCGGCACCCCGCCCGGTGTCGGCCTGGGGATCAAGCCCACGCCGGTCTACCTCAAGCCAGGGCAAAAGATTCGCCTGGGCATCGAAGGCCTTGGCGAACAGAACCAGACCACGGTCGACGCCTGACAAGAACCAAGGAGCCGTTCATGACCACCATTACCGCGATTCGCGTCGAAGATATCCGCTTTCCTACGTCCCAGTCCCTGGACGGTTCCGACGCCATGAACCCGGACCCGGACTACTCGGCCGCCTATGTGATTTTGCAGACCGACAACCCGGCCCTTGAAGGCCATGGCCTGACCTTCACCATCGGCCGTGGCAACGAGATTTGCTGCGCGGCGATCCAGGCCATGCAGCCGCTGTTGATAGGCTTGACCCTGCAATGGATCGCCGAAGACATGGGCCGTTTCTGGCGGCATGTCACCAGCGACAGCCAGTTGCGCTGGATCGGCCCGGACAAGGGCGCCATCCACCTGGCCACCGGCGCGATCGTCAACGCCGCGTGGGATTTGTGGGCCAAGGCCGAAGGAAAACCCCTATGGCGCCTGGTGGCCGACATGAGCCCGGAACAGTTGGTGCGGTGCATCGACTTCCGCTACATCACCGACTGCATCACCTCCAGCGAAGCCCTGGCCTTGCTGCGCCAACGCGCCGAAGGCAAGGCTGAACGCATGGCCGACCTGCAAGCCAATGGCTACCCCTGCTACACCACCTCCGCCGGCTGGCTCGGTTATGGCGACGAAAAGCTGCGCAGGCTGTGCCAGGAAGCGGTGGATGCCGGGTTCAACCACGTCAAGCTCAAGGTCGGCCATGACTTGCAGGACGACCTGCGCCGCGTGCGCATCGCCCGCGAAGTGCTGGGGCCGGACCGCCAACTGATGATCGACGCCAACCAGGTGTGGGAAGTCGACACCGCCATTGATTGGGTGCGCGAATTGGCGTTTGCCAAGCCGTGGTTTATCGAGGAGCCCACCAGCCCCGACGATATCGAAGGCCATCGCAAGATTCGCCTGGGTGTGGCGCCGGTCAAGGTCGCCACCGGTGAGATGTGCCAGAACCGGATCATGTTCAAACAGTTGATCATGCGCGAAGCCATCGATGTGGTGCAGATTGACGCCTGCCGCCTGGGCGGGGTGAACGAGGTGCTGGCAGTGATGCTGATGGCGGCCAAATATGGCCTGCCGGTTTGCCCGCACGCTGGCGGCGTTGGGCTTTGCGAGTACGTGCAGCATTTGTCGATGATCGATTACCTGTGCATCGCCGGCACCCACGACGGCCGGGTGATCGAGTATGTCGACCACTTGCATGAGCATTTCGAGGAGCCTTGCGTGGTGCGCGGCGCGGCCTATATGCCGCCCAAGGCGCCAGGGTTCTCGATCCAGATGAAAGCCGCGTCCCGGGAGCAATATCGCCACCGGCCGTGACCTGAAGCACACCTTCGATTGGACGGAGCACAATAATAATGTCGTCCCCATCACCTCTGAGGCTCGATGCGCACCAGCATTTCTGGCGCTACCGGGCCGCTGATTATCCGTGGATCGGTGCGTCTGAGGCTGACCTGCGGCGGGACTTTCTCCCACAGGATTTGCGGCCGCTGCTCGACGCTGCCGGCCTGGATGGCTGCATTGCCGTGCAGGCCCGCGCGGGTGAGCAGGAAACCGACGCGTTGCTGGAAATGGCGCGCCAGCACCCGTGGATACTCGGCGTCGTCGGCTGGGTCGACCTGTGCGACCCAGCCCTGGAATATCACCTGGAACAGTGGCGCGACGCTCCGAGACTCAAGGGCTTTCGGCATCAGATTCAGGACGAACCCACGCCTGCCAGTTTCATGGCTGACCCGGGATTCTCCCGTGGCCTGCACCACCTGCAGCAACAAGGCTACGTCTATGAGGTGTTGATCCGCTGCGCCGACCTCGACGCCGCCACCGCCCTGTGCCAACGCCACGACCAGTATCATCTGGTGCTGGATCACCTGGGCAAGCCCGACATCGCCAACGGCCCGGCCGGTTGGGCAGAACACCTGGCGCCGCTCGCCGCCCTGCCCCACGTCAGTTGCAAGTTGTCGGGCCTGCTCACCGAAGCCGGGCCCGACCAGCGCAACGCTCGTGCCTTGCGCCCTTACATCGAACTGGCACTGGAACTGTTCGGCGCCGAGCGCTTGATGTTCGGCTCGGACTGGCCGGTGTGCCTGCTGGCTGGAGAATACCAGAGCACCTGCCAATTGCTGCAACAGACCCTCGGCCAGCTGTCGCCCAATGAACAGCAGGCCATCTGGGGCGGCACCGCTCAGCGGGTCTATCACCTTTAAGGAAACTGCCCATGAATCTGCATTTGCAGGACCGCGTGATCATCGTCACCGGCGGTGGCTCGGGGATCGGCGCCGCCATCTCCCTGGGACTGATTGCCGAAGGCGCGATCCCGGTGATTTTCGGTCATCAACCGTTGTCGCCAGCCTTCGCGGCCGAGCTGGAACAGCAAGGCCAAAGCCACTTCATCCGCGTCGAGTTGCGTGATGAAGACGCCTGCCGCGCGGCCGTCAACGAAGTGTTGCAACGCTTCGGGCGCATCGACGGCCTGGTGAACAATGCCGGGGTCAACGACGGTGTGGGGCTGGACGCCGGGCGTGCCGCCTTCGTCGAGTCCCTGGAAAAGAACCTGATTCACTACTACCTCATGACCCACCTGTGCCTCGACGCCCTCAAGGCCAGTCGCGGGGCGATCGTGAATATCAGCTCCAAGACGGCCCTCACCGGCCAGGGTGGCACCAGCGGTTATACCGCCGCCAAAGGTGCGCAGCTGTCGCTGACCCGGGAATGGGCGGCGTCCTTGCTGGAGTTCGGCATCCGGGTCAATGCGGTGGTGCCTGCCGAGGTGCTGACACCGTTGTACCAACGCTGGATCGATGGCTTCGACAACCCCGAAGCCAAGCTCGCCGCCATCGTCGAAAAAATCCCCTTGGGCAAACGGATGACCACCCCCGAGGAAATTGCCGACAGCGTGTTGTTCCTGCTCTCACCTCGCGCGTCTCACACCACTGGGCAATGGCTGGTGGTGGACGGTGGCTACACCCATTTGGACCGGGCGCTGACATGAGCGGCCAACGTTACTGCCTGGCGCTGGACCTGGTCGACGACGAGGCATTGATCGTCGAGTACCAGCAGTTGCATCAACGCATCTGGCCCGCCGTGGCCGAACATCTGCGCAGCCAGCACATCGTGGAGATGCAGATCTGGCGCCTGGGCACACGGCTGTTCATGGTCATGGACACTGCGGCCGGGTTCAGCTTCGACGGGTTGGACCACGCCGCACGCGCCAACCCTGAAGTGCAAGCCTGGGAAACCCTGATGTGGCGTTTCCAGGTGCCCACGCCGTGGACTGACCCTGGCGGCAAATGGCAGTCGCTGACGCAGATTTTCAGCCTCACCAATCAACCGTAGTACCCGCTGCATCGCACGCCTTGATCCCATAAAAACAACAGGAGAAGCGTCATGTTAAGCAAAGACACACACCTGGCAGGTACCCGCGCCGTGCCGACCTATCGCTGGGCGCTGATGCTGGTGACCAGTCTGTTCTTCCTCTGGGGCTTGTCCTACGGTTTGCTGGACGTCCTGAACAAGCATTTCCAGGAAGTCCTGCACGTCAGCAAGGCCCAGTCCGGGCTGTTGCAAGGTGCATATTTCGGCGCGTACTTCTTGATCGCCCTGCCGGCGGGGCTGCTGATGGACCGTCACGGCTACAAAGCCGGGATCCTGTTGGGCTTGTGCCTGTATGCAGCAGGCGCCTTGCTGTTCATGCCGGCGGCGGCTGCAGCAAGTTTTCCGTTTTTCCTGTTCGCGCTGTTCGTCATTGCCTGCGGCCTGGGCTGCCTGGAGACTGCCGCCAACCCTTATGCCACGGTGCTGGGCGAACCCCAGGGCGCCGAGCGGCGGTTGAACCTGGCGCAATCCTTCAACGGCCTTGGCCAGTTCTTCGGCCCGCTGATTGGCGGCGCGATGTTCTTCAGCACCGGCAGTACGCCGGTCTCGGACATGAGTTCGCTGCAAACCACCTATGTGGTGATCGCGGTTCTGGTGTTGCTGGTGGCGCTGTTGATCGCCCGCACACCGCTGCCGGATCTGCGCGCCCAGGAGCAAGCACTGCAACCGGTGGCCGGCAAGGGGCTGTGGCAGTATCCGGAGTTCGTTGGTGGGGTGATCACGCAGTTTTTCTACGTGGCGGCCCAGGTCGGAGTCGGCGCATTTTTCATCAACTACGTCACCGAGCATTGGGCACAGATGGGCAGCCAGCACGCAGCCTACCTGCTATCGATCGCGATGCTGGCTTTCATGTTCGGGCGCTTTTTCAGCACCTGGTTGATGGGACGGGTCAGCGCGCAAAAGCTGCTGCTGATCTATGCGCTGATCAATATCGCGTTGTGTGCGCTGGTGGTGATTGGCCTGGAAGGCATCTCGGTGATCGCGTTGATTGCAGTGTTCTTCTTCATGTCGATCATGTTCCCGACGCTGTTTGCCATGGGCGTGAAAAACCTCGGGCCGCACACCAAGCGCGGCAGTTCGTTCATGATCATGGCGATTGTCGGCGGCGCGTTGATGCCGTACTTGATGGGCAAGGTGGCGGATAACAGCACGGTGGCGCTGGCTTATTTGTTGCCTATGGGCTGTTTCGTGGTTGTGGCGGTGTATGCCCGTAGTCGGTTGCGCCATCCATGAAGTATCGCCCCGGCGTCGTCCCAAACGTGCGCCGGAACATGGCAATAAAGGCACTGACGTTTTCATAACCCAAGTCCAGCGCAACCCGGGTGACCGGTACGTGCGCCGCCAGTAACTCCAAGGCGCGCAACAACCGCGCACGCTGACGCCATTGGCTGAAGGTGAACCCGGTCTCGGCGACAAACCGCCGGGCCAGTGTACGCGGGGATACGCTGGCCCACTGTGCCCATTGCTCCAGCAGGCGGTTGTCGCTCGGGTCGTCAGCCAGCGCCTGGGCGATGCGCAACAGCCGCGGGTCCTGGGGCAGCGGCAAGCCAAATGGTTCCTGGGGCAAGCCGGCGATTTCATCAAGGATCACCTGGGCAATTCGCGCCTGTGGCGGCTCCAGCTGCGGCTCGGCCCAGGTTGCCGCGCGCCTGACAGCCTCCAGTAACAAGGCCGACGTGGCGATAACACACGTCTGTTGCGGCAGACCGGCACACGCCTGAGGGTCGACATACACACTCCATCCATCAAACGGCCCGTGGGAACGCAGGGAGTGGGAGCAATCAGGCACGATCCACACCGCGTGAGTGGCCGGCACCACCCAGTGCTGATGCGCCGCCTGTACCGAGAGCAAACCGCGCTGGGCCCCTAGCAGTTGGCCCCGGGCATGCTGATGGGGAGCGGTGGCGCGCTCGACGGGGCTGCTACGCAACGTTGCCACCAGCAAGGGACCGCCGATTGCATTGGCAAGTTGAGGTGAAACGAGGGTGGGCGACATATGGCAGCTTTACTGTATTGAATGACCCGAATAAGGCAGTGTAGCCACATGTACGCGCCTAGACTGTGTATTCATTCATTGAGGACACTGTCATGCGTGCAGAAGACTTGCTTCCCGATCATATCGACCAAGGCCAATTCAATGGCGTGACCGTGCGCAAAGGCACGGTGGGGGCGTTCCTCGCCAACGCCAGAACCTGGTGCAACCCAGCCACCCCGGGCGAACAGCGACTGCTGGCCGAACAGGACATGCTGGAAGCCCTCCCCGCATTGCAAGCCCTGGGTTTGTTTGAGGTGTTGCAGGTGCGGGATGCCGAGTTGGCCCGGCTGCTGAAGTGAGAGGATCGGCCTGGAAGGTGGTAATCCACCGCAAGAATCCCGGGGTTCGCCAGTTCTCGCGGGGATTACGCACCTTCCAGACCACCTCGCACAGCAGACGATCACTCGTCCTACACGCTGATAGTGGTTGGAAAAGCCAATCGCGTTCCATGCTCCTGGAAAAATTGTTAGCGCTGTGTTCAGGCATGTCAAAGGAACCCGGCTCGCTCGATACGGCCTGATGTGCAAGGATGTTGCGCTGCACATCGTTCGTTGAACGCAAAACCAAGGATTTGTCATGACCGCCATCAGCACCCCAGCGCCCGTGGTACCCGGGCGGCTGGAACAAATGTCCACCCGCATCGCGTTTTTTATCGCCGGTTTCGGCATCGCCGCCTGGGCACCGCTGGTGCCTTATGCCAAGGCCCGCGCCCAACTCAATGAGGGCACCCTCGGCCTGTTGCTGCTGTGCCTCGGCGTAGGGTCGATGATCGCAATGCCGGTCGCAGGGGCCCTGGCCTCTCGCTTTGGCATCCGGCGAGTGGCCACCGGCGGGACCATCCTGATCTGCCTTGGCCTGCCGATGCTCGCCACCGTCACCTCGGTTCCGCTGCTGATGGCTGCGCTGTTTGTATTCGGCGCCGGCCTCGGCACGGTGGACTCCACGGTCAACCTGCAAGCGGTGATGGTCGAACGGGCCAGCGGCAAGACCATGATGTCGGGCTTTCACGGGCTGTTCAGCCTGGGCGGAATTGTCGGTGCGGCGGGGGTCAGCGGGTTGCTGGGTTTGGGGTTATCGCCGTTGCAGGCCACCCTCGCCGTGATCGTTGTCATCGCGGTGGCCTTGCTCAAGGCCGGGCCACACTTGCTGCCCTATGGCAGCGAAAGCTCCGGGCCCGCCTTTGCCGTTCCCCACGGGGTGGTGCTGTTTATCGGCTGCCTGTGCTGCATCGTGTTTCTCGCCGAAGGCGCCGTGCTGGACTGGAGCGCAGTATTCTTGAGCGCCGAGCGCGGCCTTGACGAAGCCTATGCAGGCCTTGGCTACGCAGCTTTTGCCTTGACGATGACCGTCGGGCGCCTTACCGGTGACAGGATTGTTCGCCGCCTGGGGGCAACCCGGGTGATCGTGTTCGGTGGTGCTCTTGCTGCGGCCGGTATGTTGCTGGCGACGCTGTTTCCTGCGTGGGAAACCGCCTTGCTGGGGTATGCCCTGGTAGGTGCCGGGTGTTCGAACATCGTACCGGTGCTGTACACCGCCGTCGGCAAGCAGACCGTCATGCCGGAACACATTGCCGTGCCCGCCATCACCACCCTGGGTTACACCGGCATTCTCGCCGGCCCTGCGGTGATTGGCTTTATCGCCCATGGCAGCAGCCTGAGCACGGCCTTTGTGCTGATTGCCGTGCTGCTGATCGGTGTGGCGATCAGTGGGAAAATATTGCGGGTTTGACGGGTAACCCCATAACGCCTCATTCGTTGAGGCGTTACCCGGGCTTATCGGGTTTTATTGTGCTCGAGCCAACGATCAAGGGTTTTGTTACTGAGCCAACCCTCTTGGTGATGGCTGCCAAAAATACGCCGACCCGTGCCGTGGGCGTTTTCCAGGGACTGCAATAGCCCGGGGCGATCCACAATATTCTTCGCCATATACACCTGCTGTTCATCGTATTTTTTTCGCGCCAGCCCCGTGATGGGGTCCAGGACGGGTTCACCCTGGCTGTCGAGTTCGTCCGGGTCCTTGCTCATGGCAACCAGCAACTCGATGTTGACGTAGCCGATGCATTCAAAGAAGCCCTTACGGTCCCGGGACCTGTCACGCAACTCGGTAAACATCGCCTTGAATACCTCGACAAGCTCAGCGTTGCTCTTGGCGTGGAAAGGGTCTGGGCTGAAGGCACTGGGATCGCTGTTGCCGAACACCACACTTTCAGCCTTTGAAAGGCTTTCCCGGGTGATGTAGCCGTCCTGATCGGTAATCGCATCGATCAGGCGCGGGCGCTGGACCAGTGCCTTGGCCAGCAAAATCGCACTGTCGAATTTCTGGTTATCGCCGATTTTTTTGCCGGCGATTCGTTGCAGCGAAGACAGTGTCAGTCCGTCACTTTTCATGGAGTTCTTTCAGCGTGGGAAAACTGACTTTCAGCGCTTTCACCAACTCGCTGTCTGGCAACTGGAGGTTGGGATTCGGTGACCCGGCGCGAGGGGCAACATCGTTTTGAAGCGTACGATGATGCGGCACCACCTCATAGGGCCTGGCCGAGCGCAAAGGTGGCCTGTAACCGGAAGACCGAACAGCCGTAGCGCCAGGATGGGCTTGTCGGCCAGCATCACCAGGCTCAATTGAAGCCACCTGAGCGGTACGCCCTCCCTCACCCGCCGTCACATCAAATGGGCCTGTACCACCGGGCTGCAGGTAGCCTGATCCGCGATCAATTCTCATGATTCATCTCCACCAATTTTAGATCCACGCTTGCCTGGACATCACCCCGGTAACGGCCGTATCGCTCGCGCGATTAACAAGCCAAAGGTGTGTGGTGCCCTGCAGGCAATGGTTCCGCCGTAGCGAAGCGTTCCAATGACAACATGTAAAAAGCGAAAAATCAGTGGTCTTTTGGTTCGCTCGGCGAAGCCGGTTTCGTCTCCTGCCAAACGCCTTTGATCGCGCCGACCATCGATCCCATCGCTGCGCAAAACTGGCGTAACACAGAAGCTTCAGCGGCAGGCAACTGCCCATTGGGCAGCATGCCCTTGATGAAGTCGTCGGCAGCCGGAGCCTGAAACTTGTGTTGCCCGGTGAAGTTCTTCACTCGCAGGGCCTCTGCACCCTGCTCGCGATTTATACCCTGCTGCAAAACATCATGACCCGCCGGCGGGTTGGAGGCTGGCGGGGGCCCGGGATGGCGTGACCCAAACGACGTTAACGTCATGTCTAAGCCCTCGCTGGGAAAGTAAAAGCAGCGGATTGATCAGAACAGGTCATCACGCCACGAAGCATACGCAGCGCGATCAAGGCCGTGACGGGGTTTAGCGCGACAACCAGCGCAACGCGTCCTTGTGGATCTTGCCGTCGTGGGGACGACTGCCAGTGTTTTCCATTTGTTGGAGCAAATGGGAACGCTGAGTGACTTCCTTCGCCAGTTGAATGAGTGCATCCGTCCGCGGGCGACCGGTCAGAGGCTTCGCAGCAAGTTGGCGCAGCTCTTTGATTTCTATCGCGGGGTTCCAAAAGCCACTTTTCAAATCGCCAAACCGTTCAAGCATGGCTTGGGCAAGTTCCTTGTCGTCGTGATATTTGAAAGGGTTTGTCGAGTTGATGATCATGGTAATTTTCAACCTGTCGATCAACCCATCCAAGTGCCCCGTGGAACTGTGACGGTCAAGGGCTTCTACCAGTCCCGGCCGTTTCAGGATTTCCCTGGCCGCGCGGATGTCATGGTCGGTGGCGGCGTGACCGGTCAACGGTCTGCTCGCCATGCTTGCCAGGTTTTCCGGCGTGACGTATTGCGCCCCCCGTCCGCCAAAACTATCGAAATTATCCAGCAGATGCTTGGCCAACGCTTCGTTAGTCTTACCTGAATACAGTGGATCCGGCCTGCCGGAAACCGGACCGCAATACCCTGGATTCGGCTTCGGCGGCTTGCCGATACATGGCCGGCACGGCTCTGGATCCGGCATCGGTGGTTTGCCGATGCCTGGCCGGCATGCCCCTGGGTCCGGCTTTAGCGGTTTGCCGATACCGGGGCGGCACGGCTCCGGGTCCGGCATCGGTGGCTTGCCGATACCTGGCCGGCAGGCTCCTGGGTTCGGCTTTGGCGGTTTAACGATACCTGGGCGGCACGGCTCCGGGTCCGGCGTCGGTGGCTTGCCGATACCTGGCCGGCAAGCGCCTGGGTTCGGCTTTGGCGGTTTGACGATACAGGGGCGGCACGGGGGCGCAGTGTGGTTGTGAATTGAGGCAGTGGTCTGATTGGACGCGGATACCGACATAGGCATCTCCTGTTCGGCGGGTTTTCAGGGAGCGCCTCCTCCTCCAGAGCACCACGACGAAGTGATCGTCCAGGCACTGTATGAAAAGCGGGCAAACCTGTGTGGCCGAACGGTCGGATTCAGTTCCGGTGAAAGCGAGGAAAGGTCGCAGCCCGTGCCGACAATGCCGGCACAGGCTGCGACCTCTGAATCAACTGCGGGTCAAAACCCGACGCTGGCCTGCACAAAGAACGTGCGCGGCTGGCCCAGGTAGATCCCGGAGTTGTTGTCGCTGGAGCGGGTGTAGTGCTCCTGGTTGAAGACGTTTTTAACCCCGACGCCCAGCTTCAGGTTCGACAGCTGCGCGCCGAAGTCATAACCGCTGCGCACGTTCACCGAGACATAGCCGGGAATGTCCCCGTACTGGCCATCGGCGGTCGGCTGAGTGATGTAAGTCGTGCCGGTACCCGGCGCACGCTGGCCGGACTGCGCGTAGACGTCCAGGTTGTGGGTCCAGTGGTTGATGTCGTAACGCAGCCCCAGGGTGGCCACTTCACGGGAGTACAGCGGCAAGTCGCGCCCCTTGAAGGCAACGTCGCCTTCAGAGGTGGCCTTGGTGTAAGTGAAGCCGGCGTTGGCGGTCAGGCCGTCCAGCCGCGGGTCCAGGTTCGACAAGTCGTAATGGGCCGACGCTTCGATGCCTTCGTGCTTGGTGGCGCCGAGGTTGGTCCAGCCCACATCGTTGCTGACGTATTGCAACTCGTCCGAGAAGTCGATGTAGAACAACGTCACTTCACCGCCCCAGACGTTGTCGTTGTAACGGGTACCGATTTCGTAAGTCTTGGCTTTTTCCGGGTTCAGGCCGTTCGCGGTCTGATCACCGTTACCGCCCTGGCCCAGCTGAAAGTACTGCAGGCTGCCGAAGGACGTTTCGTAGTTGGCGAACAGCTTCCAGGCATCGGAGACGTGGTACATCACGCTCAGGGCCGGCAGCGGTTCGTTGTTGTGGATCTCGCGACGTTTCTCCTGGACCGTGGTGCCATTCAGGGCGACTACCGGACGGTCGTGCCATTCGGTGCGAATCTGCTCAAAGCGAACGCCCGGGGTAACGGTCCACTTGCCGATATCAATCTTGTTATCGATGTAGAACGAGTTGGCCTCGGTGCCGCCGGTCCGGTCCTGGTACACGTGGCCGTCATTCTGGCCTACCGGC
The DNA here is from genome assembly GCF_900105735.1 of Pseudomonas yamanorum. NCBI lineage: Bacteria > Pseudomonadati > Pseudomonadota > Gammaproteobacteria > Pseudomonadales > Pseudomonadaceae > Pseudomonas > Pseudomonas yamanorum. The sequence continues at coordinate 804,516 of NZ_LT629793.1, forward strand.
GTCGGCACGTTGTTGACCAGCGCCAGGCTGGTGGCCTGCTCGTGCATGCCCTCCTTGAGGTAGCGATAGCCGACGCTGACTTCCTGGGTACTCGGTCCCAGGTCAAACACGTGGGACACCCGCGGCTCGATGCCGAAGGTGTAGTAGGTGCGCGGGTAGGAACCCAGGGTTTTCAGGTCGCGGTTGGCGATGTTGCTGCCGCGGAAACTGTCGGAGTAGTACGTCAGCACTTCAGCCTGGGTGCGGTCGTCGATCTGCCGGATGTACTTGAAGGACATATCCTTGCGCCGGCCATTGAAGTTGTCCCAGTCACGCACCGATTGATACGGGTTGGCATCGTACTGCTTCTGGGTCAGGCCGCCGGGCATGTCGGCGCTGGCGTCGTAGTAGTGGAAATTCAGCGAGAAATCGTCTTGATCAGTCGGCGCCCAATGGGTCTTGAAGATCACGTCGTCGATGTCGTTGGAGTTGTTGCGGTCGCGGTAACCATCGCCCTTGGTCCCGGAATACAACAACGCAGCGCCGATACCGTTGTCGGCGGTGCCGCCGATGAAAGCGTTTTCAATATGCTTCCAGCCGCCGTGGGCTGCCGTTTCCAGGGTGGTGCCGACTTCACCGGAGAATTTTTCCGGAATGGCGCGGGTCACGAAGTTGATCACGCCACCGACGTTCTGTGGCCCATAACGCACGGAGCCCGCGCCGCGCACCACGTCGATGCTGTCGAGGTTGCCCGAGGAAATCGGCGCCATCGACAACTGCGGTTGACCGTAAGGGGCAAATGCCGCCGGTACGCCGTCGATCAATACCGTGGAGCGTGGCGACAGACGCGAGGTCAGGCCGCGCACGCCGACGTTGAGGGAAATATCACTGCCGCCGGTACCGTTGGCCTCCTGCACCTGCACCCCGGGAATGCGGCGCAGCACGTCGCCGACGCTCATCGCGCCCTGCTCCACCATGGCCTCACGACGGACCACGGTGCGCGCGCCGGGGTGGTTCTGCACCACTTCGGCATTCGCATCACCCAGCCAGTCGCCGACGACCTTGATGTCGGTGGCACCCAGCTCCAGCGGCGAACCGGCTTCGCCGGTGCCTTTGCCCAGCGGGCGCAGGGTCACGGAGCCGGCGTCGATTTGATAATCCAGGCCGCTGCCTTGCAACAATTGGCGTAGGGCTTGTTCTGGCGACAGCTTGCCGTCGACGGCCGGGGCTTGTTTGCCGGCCACCATGTCGGGGCTGAAGAACACTTGCAGCGACGTCTGCTGGCCCAACTGGCTCAAGGCCGATCCCAGGGACTGGGCCTGAATATGAATCGCGTCGTCAGCATAGGCCGCCGGCAGTGCGGCGCTGACGGCCAGTGCCAGGGCGAGGGGTGCCCAACGGGATGATTTATTGTTTTTCACGGCGAGTTTTTTCACGTCGAACGGAGTCCTGTGATCGCAAGAGAGTGCGGCTGTTAATGCAAACCAGTTGCAGTTGCACAAGAAGACGAAGAACTCGGAAAAAACCTGAATCTATCGTGAAATTATTTCCTGGCTACCGTCCGGCAAGGTGCGCAAGGCCACCGGAAGAATGTGCGGCAAGGCCTTGAGCAAGGCGTCGGTGTCGGTGGATTTGAACACACTGGTCAAGCGCAGGTTGCTCACCGCAGGCGTACTGACCCGCAACGGTTGCTCGCGGTAACGCGAGACTTCCCGGGCGACTTCGCCGAGGGTAGCGTTGTTGAACACCAGCTTGCCGGTGCGCCAGGCCGTCAGTTCTTCTGGGTTGACGGCGTAGGCAGCCGCCACCTGGCCCCGGTCGTCCACATGGGTGCCCCGGCCGGCCGTGAGCATCACGACGGCATCGGATGTGCGTCCTTGTACCTTGACCGTACCGGCCTCGACCACCACGCGGGTCTGGTCGTCATCGCGACGCACGTCGAAACGTGTACCGGTGACCGTCACCTGCCCTGCCCCCGCCGACACCACAAAGGGCCGGCTGGTGTCGTGTTCGACACTGAACATCGCCTCGCCCTGCTTGAGTTCGATGCCGCGCTGACCTTTTACGTAATGCACCGCCACCACGCTGCGGCTGTTCAAATCCATCAGCGAACCGTCGGGCAGCGCCACCTGCCGGCGCTCCCCCAGCGCGGTGCTGAATTCGGCGTTGTACGTCGCCGGATGATCCAGGCCACTGAACAACCCAAGGCCCAGGGCCACCGCCAGCACACTCGCCGCCACCCCATAGCGCAGCACTGGCCGGCGCTTCGCACGCGGTTCTGGGGCATCGCACAACGCCTGCAAGCGTGCCTTTGGCACCAGGTCAGTGGCGCTCCACAAACCCTGCAGCACATCAAATTCGTACTGGTGCTCGGCATGCTCCGCACGCCAGGCATCAAAACGCTCGCGTTCTTCGACGCTCAACGGGCTGTCCTGCACACGCACAAACCACTGCGCTGCCTCATCGCGGGCCGTCGCACTGCCGCAGGCACACTCACGGGTATCCATCATGGAAGATCCTGTTTCAAAGCGGGCATTGGTCATGGGGCCATAGCGTCCAGGCGGTCACGTAGATGCCGCAGGGTGCGGATCATATACTTTTCCACCATGTTTTTAGACAGGCCCAGGCGCTCGGCGATTTCCTGCTGGGTCAGGCCTTCGATCTTTTGCCAGATGAAAATCTTGCGGCAATTAAGCGGCAACTCGGCCAAGGCTCGCTCGATGGAATCCGCCAGCTGGATCGCGTGCATGAAATGCTCCGGGTCGCCACTGTGGGGAGAACGCTGATCAAAGGCCTCCAGCGTCATCGCCTCCCGACGGTCTTCGCGACGATAGGCGTCAACTGCGATATTGCGCGCCGTTTGATGCAGATAGGCACGAGGTTGCTCAACTGCGCTGGATTTTGACTCAAGCACCCGCACAAAAGTGTCGTGGGCCAGGTCTTCGGCCTGCTGACGGTTTCTCAGGCGGCGCGTCCAGGTCCCGATCAACTCTTCATAGTGCTCGAAAAAGCCTGTTCTGCGGGGCGGCTGAGGAGTCATCTGGGTGCACTGGGGAGGCGGGGCGTGAATAGTAATGCTTCCTATTAAGTGGAGCAATTGCTTCCCGTCGTCCTCTTTCCTTGACCCTTGTGCAACCCGCCCAATCCCGGCAGCATTCGCCCGTGACTTTCACGGACGAGCACCTTATGACCCTGCCCTTTTTCGCCCCCTTTCTCCTCACCACTGAACGCCTGGGCCTGCGTCCTCCCCATCAGGATGATTGGCGCGCGCTGTTTGCCATCTGGTCCGATCCCGAGGCCATGCGCTACTTTTCCTTTCCCACCATGACCCGCGCCGAGCAGGCCGTTGAACGCTTCGGCCAACTGATGGAAGCCTCGATTGCCGGTGAAGACCTGGTGTGCATGGTGGAGTTGCTGGCCACCGGCGAGGTGATCGGCAGTTGCGACCTGTTCAATGTGGATGAGCAATGCGGTCGTGCCGAAATCGGCTTTACCCTGAACCGCCAGCATTGGGGCAAGGGCTACATGAGCGAGGCGGCCCGCGCCGTGATCGACCACGGCTTCAACACCGTCGGGCTGCGCCGCCTTGAAGCCGATATCGACCCACGCAACCTGGGCTCCGCAAGATTGCTCGAGCGCCTGGGTTTTGTGCGCGAAGGCCTGTTGCGCGAGCGCTGGGTGGTCGGCGATGAGATCTCGGACAGCGCGCTGTATGGCCTGCTCAAGCGTGACCGCCCTGCCTGACCCACAACGGGCGTCCCTTCTTCATTCCCACGATCAAGGCCAACAGAATCAAGCCCATGGCCTGCCACTGCGAAACCCCGGGGCGCTCCCCCAGAATCAGCATCGAGCTGACGATCCCAAACACCGGGATCAGCAGTGACAGGGGTGCCACCCGGGAAACCGGGTACTCGCGCAACAGCAGGTTCCAGCCCCAATAGCAGAAGTGCGTCGCGCCATATACCTGAAACGCCAGCGAGAACAACGCCACGCCGTTCAACTGCCCCGGCAACGCGATAAAGGCTTGCGGGCCGTCCAGCAGCCACGTCAACAGCACCAGCGGCAACGGTGCAAACAGGCTGGCCCAGACCACGAAGGCAAAGATCTCCCGCACCCCGGAAACCTTGATGATGATATTGCCGATGCTCCAGGCCAACGCGCTGAACAGCACCAGGGCAAACCCCAGCATCGTCGCCGTCCCCTGCACACCCAACAGCATGCCCACCAAGCCCATGGCCGCCAGCGCCACGCTGATCAATTGCGGCAGGGACAGGCTTTCACGAAACAGCAGCACGCCCCAGCCCAGGGTGAAAAATGCGCTGAACTGGATCAATAGCGACGCGCTGCCGGGGGGTACGCCCATGGCGATCCCGAGGTTGATCAAGGTCCACATCGCCACCCCGAAGATCAAGCCGTAGGCCGCCAGCCACTTCACCGCCACCTGGGGGCGTTTTACCAGAAACACCCAGGGCAATGCCGCCAGGGTGAAACGCAGGGCCGTCAGCAACAATGGGTTGATCTCGGCCAGGCCCAGCTTGGTGATGGGGAAGTTGAATCCCCACATGGCCGTCACCAGGACGGCCAATAACAGGTGTTTGTGCTTCATGGTGACGGGGTCCATTTGCTGGTTGGCACGATAAGAGGCCGTGCATCCGGCAGATTTTTTCGCAAATCGTGATGGCCCGCCTGCGATTGTGGGTCAACAAAGGCTAGAATCAGGCCATGCCCGATATTCATCCCTACGAAAACACCCCTCGCGACGTGGTCGTGACCGCTATCGACTATGCCGACGGCCAGCTGTTCCCTGACCACGCGCACCCGCGCGGCCAGTTTGCGTATGCCAGCCGGGGTGTCATCACGGTCTACACCGCTACCGGTAACTGGGTCGTGCCGCCCCGCCGCGCGATCTGGGTGCCGCCGCATGTGTCCCACGCCATGCTGATGCGCGGGCCGGTGACGATGCTCAACACCTACATCCGCCCGCAGGCGGCGCGGCGGCTGGAGTTGCCGCAAGCGTGCCAGGTGTTGGACGTCTCGCCGCTGCTCGGGCAGTTACTGGAGAAGGCCGTGGAGGTGCCTGCGCGTTACGCGATGGGTGGCCGCGATAGCTATTTGATGGGCTTGCTGCTGCACGAGATCGCCCAGATGCCGGTGCTGCCGCTCAGTGCACCGTTGCCTGTCGAGCCGCGCTTGGCGAAGGCTTGCGAAGAGTTTCTGGCTGGGCCTTCGTTGGAGGTCAGCATTGATGCCATGGCGCTCGGCGCGGGGATGAGCCGCCGGACGTTTACCCGGCAGTTTCGTCAGGCCACGGGTATCAGTTATCTGCAGTGGCGCCAGCAAGCCTGCCTGCTGGCGGGGATTGTGCGGCTGGGCAATGGGGAACCGGTGACCAGGGTGGCGCTGGATTTGGGGTATAGCAGCCCGAGTGCGTTTGCGACGGTGTTCAAGCGTGTATTGGGTGAGGTGCCGAGTCGGTATTTCACCAGGGAGTTGCGGGGGGGTGGGTCGGGGTACATATCCGTTGTTTAGGTAACGGCCGCTTATGGTTCCGCTCTTACAGCCATCCCTTTCAAGGTCTGCGTTTAAAAGTCCGTTTAAGGCCATGTTTAAGTACGTTTATCCGACTTGGCCGCCTTAAGCACCCTAGCTGTTGAGACATGCGCCCGTGCTGCCTTACCTTCCAGCCACTCCTTGGGCTTGGCTACTTTGGGGCCACGAGGGCTTTTTGCTACGGACTTAGGTTTGATCATCCTTGCCAGGGCCAGCAATCGCTCTGCCAGCCCTTGCGGAGTCTTTTCAAGAGGGAAATTTTCCGCAGGCAATGCGATCTGCAAGCCTTGATAATCACTGCGAACATGCACCGCCAAATGGAAAATCGAAACCTGCCAACCCTCTGGCTGCGTTTCGCGGTGCGCCTGCTCAACGCTACGCTTGAGAACCGATAAAACGTTGTAAGCCAGGACCGCCGAGGCAAAGCCCAATAGCGCGGCTTTCGGGCTGCCAAGGCCTGTAATTTCACTGTCCAGTACCGACTCAAGGCGCTGAAACATTCCCTCGATACTCCAGCGATGACGGTATAAATCGGCTATCTGCCGGGCACCGATGGTGTCGGGCAAATTGCTCCAGAACCACATCACCAAATCACCTGAGTCATTCGCCGTTTGCAGGCTCAACTCAACACGTCGCCAGCGGCGGCCACCCTTCACTTCGATGATTTGTTCGCGAACGGTTCCGCTATCGACCGTCCCTGAGTCTTGCCACTCACTTTCCTGGACCAGGCGTGGATGCTTACTGGGTTGGCGAACGATGAACGAAGCCCCCGTGTCCTCGCAGGCTTGCAGGATGGGCAGCGTGCAATAGAGCCGGTCAGCCATCCACAACTGGCCCGCGCATGCGCGGGCCAGCAGCGGTAAAACACTGACTCGCTCACTGGCGTAGGCATCTTCCCACGGCTGAAGATCAACGACTAAATCCAGATCCGGATCGTAGGCAACTACTGAAAATCCTGGGCGCGCTGCGCCGCGCTCATTGCGCAGAGCGCCTAGACGTTTTTCAGTGGCCGGCAAGTGGTTGCCATCCACAATACGCAACTGCCAGCCGGGCAGGATCGATGAATGGCCGAGCGTTTCGACGGTTGGTATCAAACGCTCGGCACTGCCCGAAATGAGGGCGCGAAGCAGCTCGGGTTCGGTTCGCTTGATCTTGTCATAGAGTGCCGAAACACTGACCGAAAGGCCCTCCATCTTGCGCGCCGCCGCGTGCAACGACGGCCTCAAGCCCAATGAAACAAGGGACATCAGCTCAACAACGGTTGAAAACAAAAGCTCACGTGAGTACTGCCGTTGGCGGTGATCATCGAACACCTTGTCAACCCAAGCGGCATCTACTGCCTGCTCTAATATCAACTTGGTCATGACGCTGGCCGGAGCCTGTTTTTCAAACCGTTCTAAAACCTTTTCCCACATAGTTTCGTCGTCCTGACTGGATTGGTTAGGGGATTTTAAACCAAGACCTTGAAAGGGATGGCTCTTACAGCGGCTCACTTTTGAACAGCGCAAAAGTAAGCAAAACGCTCTTGCCCCACCACTCGGCACCTCGCCTAGGCTCGGTGTGCCCTCACTCCGGCTTTGGACCGTGGGCCGCCGTCATGGGCCATCCTTGGCCCAGGACGGCTAACCTGGCGTCCTGCCAGGCTACCCACGCTCCAAAGCCTGCGTTCGGCCAGCGTGGTTTAACGGGGCGCCTAAGATCAAAAGCAGATCAAGAGCACAGCGGCCTACCGGCCGGCTTGAGTGTTAAAAGCCAGATCAAAAGCTACAGCGAAAGCAGAGCTGCTTTTCTGTGGGAGCTGGCTTGCCTGCGATGCAGACACCTCGGTTTTTCAGATACACCGAGGCGATGCCATCGCAGGCAAGCCAGCTCCCACATTTGACCGTGCCCACTTTTGATTTGGCTTTTGCTTCACCACACTCAAGCCGGCCGGTAGGCCGCTGTGCTGTTGCTTTTGATCTTGATCTGACTGCCCCGATAAGCCCAAGGCCGAACGCAGGTATTGCGGAGCGGGTAAACCGGCAGGACGCCGGTTTACCCGCGCCGGGCCATGGATGGCCCGTCGCGGCGGCCCGCGGAGCAGTGCCGGAGTGAGGGAACACCGAGCCTAAGCGAGGTGCCGACAGGCGGGCAGAGCCCTTTGCTTACTTTGGGCTGGGCCGGCATTCCGGCTTTTCCAAAAGTGAGCCGCTGTAAGAGCGGAACCATAAGTAGCCGTGACCGAAGAAGCGGATATGTACTCCCTCCCCAAAAAAACCTCACACCAGCCGCTTAATCTGCTTATGCCGCCAAACCAACCGGTAATACGCCGTCTGCAACCCCAGCATCGCCAGATACGTCACCGGAAACGCCATCCACACCCCTTCCAACCCAAACCGCGCATTCAGCAGATAAGCCACCGGCAACTCCACCCCCAACACGCAAACGATCGAAATCCCCACTGGCACCAGCACCACGCCGCTGGCCCGCATGATCCCGCCCACCACCGCCTGGAAGCCAAACACCAAAATGCTCCAGAGCATGATATGCAGCAGGTGCTCAGCCTTGACCCGCGCATCCACGTCGGTAATGAACAACCCCAACAACCAGTGCGACAACCCATACCCCAACACAATCAACCCACCCGTCAGGCACAGGTTGATCAAAATTCCCGTACGCAGGATCGGCCCAATCCGCTCCAGCCGCCCTGCCCCGATCGCCTGCGCCCCCAGAATCGACGCGGTGATGGCAATCGACAACGCCGGAAACTGCACATAGTTGACGATCTGCGTTACCGCCCCATACGCCGCCGTCGCCTGGGAACCATGGCTGTTGACCAGCGCCAGAATCACCAGCTCCGACAACGACAACACCACCATCTGCAACCCGGTCGGCAGACCAATACGCAGCACCTTGCCCAAAATCACCCGGTCCAGCCGCAACGCCGCCATCAACTCGCGATCCGGCGCCATCACGTGGTTTTTATGGCGCAGGCGCAGCACCAGAAACGTCATCGCCAGGGCGTTACCCACCAGCCCTGCCAGTACCGCGCTCTGAATGCCCATCGGCGGCAAACCCAGCCAGCCCTTGATCAGCGCCGGGGTCAGCACCAGGCCCACGGCGGTCGAGACCATCAGCGCCAGCAACGGCGACACCGTGTCACTCACGCCTCGCAGCAGTTGGGTGAACAGGATGAACACCAGCAACAGCGGCATGATCAGCATCATCATCTGCGCGTAACCCACCGCGTCATCCAGCACATCCACCGGTGTGCCCAGGGCCTGCATCGCCGGCCGTGCAAACACGCTGCCCAGCACCGCCGCGATCACCCCGATCAGGGCGCCGAGGGTCAGGGTGGCGCCGGTGATCGACTTGACCATCGAGGTTTCCTGAGCGCCCCACGCCTGGCCAATCAGCACCGAAGCGCCCGCCCCCAGGCCGATCACCAGGGCGATAAAGAAAAACACGATGGGGAACATCCCCGACACCGCCGCCAACGCCTGGGTACCGAGCATCTGCCCGACGTAGATACCGTTCAGCGTGCCGGAAAAGCTCTGGAGGAAATTGGACAGCACCATGGGTGCCAGAAAGATCAGGTAGATCTGCCACAACGGTCGTTGCTGGGTGACTTCCATGAAGGTTCGGATCTCAATGCAATTAGGCAGGGAAAGCGTTGCGTGATAACCAGGCCAGGTACAACTTCACATCCACTGGCCAGTGCGCAATCTTGTTGGAAAAGTCGGCGCCGTCCTGGGCAAACAACGCCCGCGAGGCTTCTTCGAAACCCGGCAGGTCGCCGCCGAGTGCGCTCATGAAACGATAGCTGGATTCCTTGGCCTGGCGTCGCTCATCGTGCTCGGCATGGGCGTTGCGTGCTTCATCCACCAGCCGGCGCAAGGCCGCCGAGGCGCCACCGCGTTGTTGCCCCAGCCACTCCCAATGCCGTGGCAGCAGGGTCACTTCACGGGCGACCACGCCCAGCTTCGGTCGGCCTACGGTAGGTGACGCAGGCACTTCGGCTTCGGTCACCGTGGCTGCCGGTTGCTGGGGCGCATAACCCGCGGGCCAGGGATAGTCGACTTGAACGCCGCTGGTGTCATCGAACACCAGCAAGCTGCCGGTCGACAGGTCGAGACTTTTCAGGTTTTTTGCGACGTCGGCATAAGAGCCGGCGGCCACGCGTTGGTGGCCAAGGAAGGCGGTGCAGTGTGATGCGCTCATGGTTTTTACCCGGAATATATTGTTTTACCCGGGTCATATTAGCTTGAAATTTATTTGTTGCAAGTCGCTTGTCGCGAAACCACCAAATGATTGCTGATGGCGGTCGCGTCCATGGCGCCCACGCCCGGATCACCCAACAGGCACTCGGCAATCGCCGGCTCAAGTTCCACCCGCAACCGGCGGCCCAAGGCGCGGGCACCAAACCGTACGTCATGGTCGCGGCACAGCCATGCCCGTGCCGATTCATCCAGCACCAGTGACCGCTGCTGCGTCGCCAGGCGTTGATTGAGTTTGCCGAGTTCCACCTCAAGCAGCGCTTCAAGCCACTGATGGTCGATGGGCTCGAACACCAGGACACGGTCGATACGATTGAGAAACTCCGGCTCAAAGTGACTGTGCAAGGCGTCCTCCAACACCGCCGCCTCCCCGCGCACCAACCAGCGCAACGGAGCAAAACGCTGTCGATGGCGGCGCGCCTGTTGCGCGCCGATATTGCTGGTCATGAAGATCAGGCTATTGCGAAAGTCCAGCGTGCGAGCGCCACCCGCCAACGTCAGTTGGCCGTTTTCAAGGATGCCCAGCAGGCTGCGCACCACTTCCTGGCTGGCCTTTTCCAACTCGTCGAACAACACGATGCCGGGGCGACTGTAGCTGCCCTGGATCAGCTCGCTGTTGAACAGGCTGATGCCTTCCTTGCTGCCGACGTAACCCGGTGGTGCACCGGTCAGGGCGGCGGCGTAATGCTCCTGGGCCAGGGTGTGCATGTCGATACGGCAGAACCCGTCGGTGCGCCCGTGCAAGGCCAGGGCCAGCAGCCGGACAATTTCTGTCTTGCCGACCCCGGTCGGCCCCATGAACAGGTTGACGCTCAACGGCCGCTCGCGCTCGCCGATATCGGCCTTGACCACCTTGAGCAAGCCTTCCACCTGGGCCAGGGCCGCGTCCTGGCCAACGATGCGGCTGCGCAGCAAGGCCATGACCTGAGCCGGTTCAAAGGTAAACCGCATGCCTCAACCCGCCGTTTTTTCTTTACCGCCATGGGGCAACTGCCCCACCGGGCACTCGGCGACACCGACGGTGTTGCGGGTAAATGCCTCGACATTCTCCCGGGCTTTTTGCGCGTCCAGCACCCAGGTGCGATAGAACTCGAACGGACAATCTGCCACGCCCTTGTCCCCGTCGCCCGAAGCATGCATGCCGGTGTAGCCACGGTGCAGCAGCTTGAACAGATGGTTCTGCGACTGATCATTGGCCCGCGCATCGCGGATCTGCGACACCGACAGCTGGGCGTACTGAATGCCCATTTCTTCCTCGCCGCACTCCCCCAGGGTACGACCATCGAAACCAATGATCGCCGAGTGCCCGAAGTACGAATACACCCCGTCGAACCCCGCCGCATTCGCCACCGCCACGTAGCAGTTATTGGCCCAGGCCATGCTCTTGGACATCTGCACCTGCTGCTCCTTGGCCGGGTACATATAGCCTTGGCAACGCACGATCAGCTCGGCGCCTTTCATCGCACAGTCGCGCCAGATTTCCGGATAATTGCCGTCGTCGCAGATGATCAGGCTGATCTTCATGCCCTTGGGCCCGTCGCACACGTAGGTGCGGTCGCCGGGATACCAGCCCTCGATCGGGCACCACGGAATGCACTTGCGGTAACGCTGGACGATCTCCCCCAGGTTATTGATCAGCACCAGCGTGTTGTACGGCGCCTTGTGGGGATGTTCTTCATGGCGCTCACCGGTCAGGGAAAACACGCCCCAGGTATTGGCCTGGCGACAGGCCGCCGAGAAAATCGCCGTCTCTTCGCCGGGAATACTCGCGGCGGTGGCCATCATCTCGTCGTGGTCGTACATGATCCCCATGGTGCTGTATTCGGGGAACACCACCAGGTCCATGCCGGGCAAACCCTGCTTCATGCCGACAATGATTTCGGCAATCTTCTTCGCGTTATCGATGACCTCGGCCTTGCTGTGCAGGCGCGGCATCTTGTAGTTCACGACAGCAACGCCGACCGTGTCCGGGCTGCTGGATATGTCGCCATGGCGCATTGCAAATCTCCTCGGTCAGTGACTGATCATCCAGGGCCGTGGCCCGGTCTTGGTCTTGAGCCCCAGCGGGTTGGCCTTACTTGGCACCACCGGCTTGCGGGTGCCACAGCAACTGCAGCCCGCCGGGTGCTTACGCGCCTCCTGATACTCTCCGACGGTTTGCGGCGCATGGGCGCTGCGCTCGTTACCGGCAATCGCCTTGCGCTGGCTGGCCGACAGCGTGGTCAGCACCGGTGCCGACAGCAGCAACTGCCCGCCCGGGCCGTCGCAATATGGGCACTGGCTGGGTTCGTGACGCTGGGCCATGGGCCGCAGCATCGTGAAGGTGCCGCAGGACTCACAGGCATATTCATAGGTCGGCATGGCTACAGGTCCGGTGCGATGGGCAGGTCGATGCTGCCGTCGAGGAATTGGGTCGGGCCGTTGGCGTTGGGGTTGATGTCGAACTCGAAGATTTCAGTCGGCAGCCACAACGTCGCGCAGGCGTTAGGGATGTCCACCACGCCGCTGATATGCCCCTGCACCGGCGCCGAGCCGAGCAACGCATAACCCTGGGCCGGCGAGTAGCCGAACTTGGTCAGGTAGTTGATCGCATTCAGGCAGGCCTGGCGGTAAGCGACATTGACGTCCAGGTAGTGCTGCTGCCCCTGTTCGTCGACGGAGATGCCTTCGAAGATCAGGTAGTTCTTGTAGTTCGGGGTGATCGGGCTTGGCTTGAACACCGGGTTCTTGATCCCGTACTTGGCCATGCCGCCCTTGATCAGCTCGACCTTCATGTGCACCCAGCCGGCCATTTCGATGGCGCCGCAAAAAGTGATTTCGCCGTCGCCCTGGCTGAAGTGCAAGTCCCCCACCGACAGGCCGGCGCCGTTGACGTAGACCGGGAAATAGATCTTCGAGCCGCGGGACAGATCCTTGATATCGCAGTTGCCGCCATGCTCACGGGGCGGCACGGTGCGGGCACCGGTGGCGGCGGCGTCGTCACGGGCCGCGCCCTTGAGTTTGCCCATGTGTGCGGTGGCGGCCAGCGGGGCGTTGGCCAGGGGTGGGACGCGGGTTGGGTTGGTGTCGATCAGTTCCTGTTCGCGGCGGTTCCAGTCGGCGAGCATCACCGGGTCGGGCAAGCACCCGATCAGGCCCGGGTGGATCAGGCCGGCGAAGTTCACGCCCGGGATGTGCCGGGAGCTGGTGAACATGCCCTTGAAGTCCCAGATGGCTTTTTGCGCGCTGGGGAAGTGATCGGTGAGGAAGCCGCCGCCGTTCTGGCGCGAGAAGAAGCCGTTGAAGCCCCACTGGGAGTCGGCTTTGGCGCCGATGTCGAGCAGGTCGACCACGAGCAAGTCGCCGGGTTCGGCGCCGTGTACGCCCACCGGGCCGGAGAGGTAGTGCACGGTGGAGAGGTCGACGTCGCGCACGTCGCTGGCGTCGTCGTTGTTCTTGATAGCGCCGGCGGTCCAGTCGTAGGTCTCGAGGATGAAGTCATCGCCGGGTTTGACCCAGCAGGCCATCGGGATGTCCGGGTGCCAACGGTTGTGGATTTGCTCGTTTTCGGTGACGGGTTGGTTGAGGTCGACTTTGATCAGGGTGTCGGTCATCGAGGTGCTCCCGGAGGTGGCTTGGCTGTCGGGGGCAGTCTCACGGGGATGGGGTTGGGCGGGGAATACGTTGGATGACGTATGCGGCTTTGGGGTGGGGGGCATATCCGTTATTTAGGTAACGGCCGCCTATGGTTCCGCTCTTACAGCGGCTCACTTTTGAACAGCGCAAAAGTAAGCAAAACGCTCTTGCCCCACCACTCGGCACCTCGCCTAGGCTCGGTGTGCCCTCACTCCGGCTTTGGACCGTGGGCCGCCGCGATGGGCCATCCTTGGCCCAGCGCGGCTAACCCGGCGTCCTGCCGGGTTACCCACGCTCCAAAGCCTGCGTTCGGCCAGCGTGGTTTAACGGGGCGCCTAAGATCAAAATCAGATCAAGAGCACAGCGGCCTCCCGGCCGGCTTGAGTGTGATGAAGCAAAAGCCAAATCAAAAGCTAAAGTGGGCACGGTCAAATGTGGGAGCTGGCTTGCCTGCGATGGCATCACCTCGGTGTATCTGAAGAACCGAGGTGTCTGCATCGCAGGCAAGCCAGCTCCCACAGAAAAGCAGCTCTGCTTTCGCTTTGGTCTTTGCTTTTGCTCTTCAACACTCAAGCCGGCCGGGAGGCCGCTGTGCTCTGCTTTTGATCTGCTTTTGATTTTGATCTGCGGGCCCCGTTAACCACGATGGCCGCAAGTAGGCACGGTGGAGCGGGTAAATCGGCAAGGATGCCGATTTAGCCGCGCCGGGCCATGGATGGCCCGTCGCGGCGACCCGCGGAATCGGGCCGGAGTGCGGGCATGCCGAGCCTAAGCGAGGCACCGAGTGGTGGGGCAAAGACCTTTTGGTTACTTTTGGCTGGGCCGGCATTCCGGGCGTTTGCCAAAAGTGACCCGCTGTAAGAGCGGAACCATAAGTCGCCGTTACCTAAATAACGGATATGTACCCCGCTCCCGCTCCCCCCATCTCATGCTAAAACCCTGGCCCGCCAGCAAAACACCGCACTGACCGCAATCGCCGCCCCCGCCACACCAAACACCCAAGGCGCCGACGCCACCGGCAACAACAACCCCGCCAGCAAAGGCCCAAGCCCCGCGCCCACATCCCGCCACACCGCATTCGACGCCAACGCCGAAACCCGCATCGCCCCCGGATTACGCTCCGCCACCAACGTCGTCACCAGCGGCAACTGCAACGCCCGCAACACCAACACCGCCGCCGCACCGACAATCACCCAGTGACTGCCAAACGCCCCCAACGCCAACGCACTGAGAAACGAAAACAGCAGCAACATCGAAGTAGCACCAAACTGCTGCGCCGCGCGTCCCCCTAACGGACTCAGAAGCAACTCCGAAACATATCGCAGCGCCATCAACCCACCGGCAATCAATACCGCATTCCCACCCAACAGCTTCTGCGCCTGAATCGACAGACCAAAGATAAACAGCCCATCCAGCGCCACCCCTTCGATAAACGACCAGGTCGCCACACTGTCAGGCAACTTGAACCGCCGCCCCGGCGTGCCATGCAAATTGTGACCCGCAGTCGGCAACCCCCGCGCCATCCACAACCCCACCAGGCAACACACCGCCAGAATCCAGAAGATCGGCCGCGGCCCCACCTGTAACGTCAGCCACCCACCCAACGGCAAGGCCAGCATCGGCCCCAGGGCAATCAACGCCCGTGACCGCCCCGCCCGACGCGCTGCACCCAGCGGTTCAGAAGTGGCCAATACCTGAGTGGAAAGGTTCAACGCCGCAAAACACAGGCCCCAGATCAACCGCAGGCCAAGCAAGGCAGCAAACCCGGACAACATCGAGTTGCCGAGTGCACACACCGCCGCCGCGCCGGCGGCGATGGAGCACGTCAGCCGATCACCGTTGCGGGCGTAGAAATTCAGTACATGCTTGTAGCCGAAGATCCGCACCAGGCGGTTGGCCGCCAGCAGCACCCCGGCCTGGGCCAAGGTGATTCCGAACGCCTGGGACTCCATCGGCAGTACCAGGTACAGCAACACGTCACTGGGCAGGCACAGGCCAAGGGTCAGCGCGGCACGGCGGGAGTGGGAATCAGCACTGCGTTGGGCCAGATCAGACATAAAGGCTGAAACATTCAGAATTATTTAGACAGCCACGGTAGCCGTCTCCCTCAATGTTTTACAAGGCCCAAATAATTAAACCTTGGCGCCGTCCTGCATCAGGCGCAACCCGCTGGCCACCGCGCCCACCAAAGCAAACCCGCACCCCAGCCACAACGCGTACTGCGGGCCGCTGCTCAGGGACAAGTGGAAGCACAACGCCACCAATGAAGCGCCGAGTGTCTGCCCCATCAGCCGCGACGTGGCGACGATGCCGCTGGCACCGCCACTGCGGGCGATGGACGCGCTGGTCATGATCGCCTTGAGGTTGGGGGACTGGAAGAAACCGAACCCGGCGCCGCACAGGGCCATGCGCCAGCCGATGTCGAAGGTCGAAGCGTCGTTGCCCAGGGTTGCCAACGAGGCCATGCCCGCACTCAACATCACCAGGCCGATGCCACACAGCAACGCCAGGGAGATACGGTCCGCCAGGCGCCCGGCAATCAGCGCCATCACCGCCACCACCGCAGGCCACGGGGTCATCAGGAAACCGGTAGCCACCTGGCTGTGACCCAGCACTGTTTGCAGCAGGAATGGCAGCGACACAAACGCCAGGCCCTGGGCGCTGAACGCGCAAATCGCGGTGAGGGCCGACAAGGTGAACAGCGGGCGCTTGAACAGGTCCACCGCCAGCATCGGCGCCGGGTGCCCGGCCTGACGGCGGATCAGCAACAGCCCGCACAGCAGCGCCACGGCGATCAGCCCCAGGGTCAACACCGCTTGCGCACCGTGCACCGCCGAGCCCAGCCCCAGCACCAGCAGGGCGAACAACCCGGCACAAAGAATCGCCGCGAGCCGGTCGAAGGCATGCCCGGTGATCGGGATCACCGGAATCGCCCGCACCCCGAGCCACAAGGCCAATGCCCCCAGGGGCAGGTTGATCAGGTACAACCAGTGCCAGGTGGCCACCGACAGAATCGCCGAAGCCGCCGTGGGCCCCAGGGTAAAGGCCAGCCCCACCACCAGCGAGTTATACCCCAGCCCCCGGCCCAATATTTTTGCCGGGTAGATATGCCGCAACAGCGCAATGTTCACGCTCATGATCGCCGCCGCGCCCAGGCCCTGCACCACCCGGGCGGCGGTCAGCGTCGGCAGCGACCAGGCCAGCCCGCAGAACAGCGACGCCACTACAAACACCAGCAAGCCACCGAGGAACACCCGGCGGTGGCCGACCACGTCACTCAGGGAAGCAAAGGGCAGCACGGCGGCGATGGTCGCCAGTTGGTAGGCGTTGACCACCCAGATCACCGAAGCGGAGTCGGTACCAATGCCTTCGGCCAGTGTGGGCAACGCGGTGTTGACGATGGCCGTGTCGAGGGTCGCCATGCCGATCCCCAGGGAAATGGCGACAACCGCCGCAAGACGTTTATCACTGGGCAACCCATCAGCTACTGAAGACATGGACAATCCGCACACGTGGCAAAGGCCTCTAGATTACGGGCAGCGGCCTTTTTTTTCAGCGGGCAAATGCGCGGCTGTCCAAATATTCATGTTCAGGTGCGCCATTTGCCCATCCGGGCCATCTGCACCAGCACCTCGGCGAGGGCGGGCTGCGGCGGGCTGTTGACGGTGACCAGCGCCACGCAACGGCTTGGCCGCAAGGTGGCCGCTGCCGTGACGGCACGACCGCCGAGATCGAACCCACCCAGCACAGCCTCGGGAATGTGCAAGGCGTTCATCAGGTCCAGCACATCCTGGCCGAGCACCACTTCCTGGGTGCTGGCAGGTGCAGCCTTGTCCAGTTGCGTGGTGCTGCCATGGCCTCGCAGGTACGGGATGACTACCCGAAAACCCTGGGACACCAGATGCGGCGCAACCTCGGCGAAACGCTCAAGGTCGCCGTCAGCACCATGCAGCAAAATGATCGGCCGGCCGTCTTCCGGGCCGGCTTCGTAGTAGCCGATATCCAGCAGGTCGGTGCTGACCTGGCGGATCGTCCAGGGCGCAGGCGCCGCCCATACCGGCAGTGACAGCGCGACTGAAGCAATGGCGCTGGAAATCAGAAAGCGACGGCGATTGAAAAAAGACATGGGTTATAGCTCCAAAAAATTTGACACTGGAAGGTCGTCAACGACCCCCACAATCAACTCGCTGCCGATCCAGCCGGCCAGCCACTCACCGGCTTTTGCCACGCCCTCCTCTTCCCCCAGGCGCTCCACCAGAAACTCGCACAGCCCGGCAAAACTGCCGTCGCCTTGCAGGTGCACCAACGCCTGGAACTCCAAAGCCTCGACTTGCCGCAAGCGCGAGGTGAACTGCCGACGCCACACCAGCAATCCACCGGCCTCGGCCAGCATCACCGCCTCGGGCGCCGGGGTTTGCTGCCACAACGCCGACCAGATCGCCTCGGCGTTGGTGGTCAGCCCGTGGCAACGCAGCGACGGCGTGAGTTGCAGGCTCGCGGTGTCCCAATCCACCGCCGCGAGAGCGTCCATGGGCAACGGGCTGGCATCGGCGGCGACAAATGCCTCGTTGAGCGACGACTCGATCCAGGCCAGTTCATGCACGTCGGGATTGTTGGGGAACAGTTCACCCAGGGTCAGGTGAAAGCCCTCGGGATAGATGTCCAGGGTCCAGGCATGGGGCGGATACCGGTCGATATGGCTGACGCACGCGGCCAGAAACGCCTCATCCCCCAGCCAGCGCCGCAGGTTGGGAAACGCCTGCTCCAGGCAACCCACCAACTGCGCGCGGTAGTTGTTCTGGTAAACCGCCAGGCCTGCGGCCTTGTTACCCAACAACTGGGCCGACTCGTCCGAGGCACTCACCAGCCAGGTGTGAAACGCCTGCTGCCATTGGGCGAGATTCATGAGCGCACCTGCGCTCGCTTGTAGGCCTCGGAAGCCCCCAGCATGCGGGCGATGGACAGTTCCTCCAGCAGCTCTGCCAAGGGCGGAATCTCGTCATCGCGCTCGATCATCGTGGCGACCGGGCCGAGCAACGCAACGGCCTTGGCATACAAATCCCAGACACCGTCACATACCGGGCTGTCATGGCTGTCGATCAGCAAATCGCGGCCCTGGCTGTGGCCGGCCAGGTGAATCTGCCGCACCCGCTCGGCCGGAATCCCGTCGAAAAACGCCAGGGCGTCGAAGCCATGGTTGCTGGCGCTGACAAACACATTATTGACGTCCAGTAACAGCTCGCAGCCGGTGCGCCGGGACATGGCGGCGATGAATTCCCACTCGCTCATGGATGCGCCATCAAAGGCCAGGTAGCTGGACGGATTTTCAAACAGCATCGCGCGGCCCAGCACGTCCTGAGCCATGTCAATATTGGCGCAGACCCGGTCCAGTGCCTCATCGGTATAAGGCACTGGCAGCAAGTCATGGGAGTTGAAGCCTCCACTGCGGGACCAGCTCAGGTGGTCGGACACAAACAGCGGTTCGATCTCGTCCACCAGCGACTTGAGGCGCTTCAGATAGTCGAGATCCAGCCCCTCGGCGGTGCCGATCGACATCGACACCCCATGCAGCGCCACCGGGTACCGCTCACGAATCTGGCGCAGGATATGCCGGGGCTGGCCGCCCGCGACCATGAAATTCTCGGAGATCACTTCAACGAAATCCACCGCCACCGGGGTCTCCAGGAACTCGCTGTAGTGCTCCTTGCGCAGCCCCAGGCCGTAGCCCGGAAAACGCGGATTGGGTGTCGGCATCACATGGTCTCCGTTAAAAAACTGTAGGAGCGAGCTTGCTCGCGAAAAACCCGAGAACAACGCGAGAACAACGCGAGGTGCCAGGCACCCCGCGCTATCGTTAACGGTCTTACTTCGGCTCAGTCGTGGTGCCGCCCAGCTTCAAGCATTCGGACGGAGTCTTGACGACAACGCCCTGGCCCTTGCAGCTGTTGAGGCCCTTGCAATCGTTCTTGGCCGTAGCGCACAGGCTTTCGCCCTTGCAGTTGTTCACGCCGTAGCAACGACCCGGCTGTTCCGGCTGGTCGGCGGCGCTGGCGGCAGCCGCGAAAGAGGCGGACGCCATGGCGATCAGGGCGGCAGCAGTAGCAAGGCTCAAGCGGGATTTAATGGACGTGCTCATGGGTGTTACTCCTCGGGGTGGGGTTTATTTGATGACGGATGCAGCGTCTTCGATGACCTTCGCCACAGCCTCGGGCTGGGAGATGTACACCGAGTGGCTGGCCTTGATTTCAGTGACTTTTGAGCCGGCGCGCTTGTACATCCAGCGCTGCAGATCGGGGCTCAGGGCACGGTCTTCGGTGGACACCACGGCGTAGGTCGGTTTCTTGTGCCAGGCCGCGGCCCACACGGTGCCACCGAACAAAGCGGTGGTGGCCGGCACCTGGGAGGCGGCCATGAAGTCGGTGCGGTTGGTGGTCAGGTCGGCAGCAAAGTCGGCGTTGAACTTGGTGCGGTCAAAGAACAGATGCCCGTCGCGGGTCTGCATCACGTCATTGCTCGGCGCCGGCATCGAAGACAGCAGTTGGCTCATGTTTTCGCCGACTTCCGGTTGCAGGGCCGAGACATAGACCATCGACTTGACCTTGTCGCGGTCACCGGCAATCGAGATCACCCCACCGCCGGAGCTGTGCCCCACCAGCACCACCGGGCCGACTTGCTGCTCCAGCACTTCGCGGGCCTCGGCCACGTCGGCGGCGAGGCTTTCATGGCCCTGATGCACCACGGTGACCTTGTAGCCCTTGTGAATCAGGATGTCGTGCACCACTCGCCAGCCGGAGCCGTCGACAAAGGAACCGGGTACGATCACCACGCTTTTACCGGTGCCCGGCTGGGGCTTGGCTGCATCGGCGGCCGAGGCCACTAACGGTGCAGCGAGTGCCATGGCGATCGCCAGGGAAGAAAGAATACGCATGCGACTCTCCACAGGCCTTGGGGCCTGATCATTGTTGTGAAAGGGTTAACGGCGTTGGCCGGACAACACGCGGTCCAGTGACCAGGCCCCGCCGCCATACGCCAGCAGCGGCAGCAACAGCCCGGCCCAGGTCAGGTGGGTCGGCCAGGCATCGGGGTACACGAACACCTCGATCACCAGGGTCATGCCCAACAGCGCGGCGGCCGCCGGGCGGGTCAGCAGGCCCAGCACCAGCAACAGCGGGAACAGATGCTCGGCGTAGGTCGCCAGGTGTGCCGCCCAGTCCGGCGGCACCAACGGCAAGGCGTATTCCGAGCGAAACAAGGTGTAGGTCGACGGCTTGAGTTGCAGAAAACCGGTTACCTTGGTGCGGCCCGAGAGGAAAAACACCGAAGCGATACCGACACGAGCCACCAGCAACAGCAGCGCCTCAGGCAGCACGCGCTTGAGCACCGCAGGGGCCAGGGCAATCATGGTTGTTCCGTCAGGCTGCCGAAGCCTTTGGGGGTTTTGATCTGGGTGCACGTGCCTTTGTCCACCAGCACCCAGGCGTTGCCCTGGTAATCCGCCTTGGCGGTACCGGCGCAGGAAGTACCGGCACCGGCGGCGCAATCGTTGGCACCGGCGAGGGACACGCCGAAGCATTTTTCCTGAGGCTTGGCATCCTCGGCATGGGCGGTGGCGGCGAAGGCACCGAGGGACAGTGCGAGGGTGGCGGCAAGGGCCGCGTAGTGGCGCTTCATGGTTGAATCTCCTGGCTTGACTGAATGTGGCCAGGGCGCTTGTGCGGTGCGTGACCACTTGCGCCATCTGGTAGACAGATTTAAAGCCAGGCGTGTATCCCGTCTGTGTCGCGTTTCCTCCTGCTAATCATGCCGCTGTATCAGATGGGTGCTGATACACAGTCTGATACACAGCCAAAAAAACCGCGCCAAACCACCGCCATTTTATTCGGCATCCCGAACGACACAATTAGAAATATTCGCCTTTCCGAACACTCCCCTCTCACCGCCTCCGACGACCTTAAAAATCACCATAAATTTCATACGGTTGTTGTCATCTTTGTTACATGCCAACTGGCATACATTCTGCTACATCAGGTTTTCTAGTAATAAAATGTTTCTAAATTGAAACAGTCTCATCGCCTGAACCCCAACGGCCCCGCGCCTTATAACAACGTCCATGCCCCAAAGGAGGGCGGCAACTCTCACCTTTTTGATCGACTTCAACTCTCCAAGCCTGCTGCCGCACGTAAGCACCCAAAAGGGCGAATGGCCTGATCGCCAATAACAAGCCCGACTACAAAAAAGGACAAATTGATGAGTTCGAGCAAATACCCCGCAGTGTCCTTCACGGACCTTGTCCCCCAGGCCCCGGACCACACCGAGAATGCTATCGGTTTTGGCCCCTTTCTCTTGTTGGCGCGCCAGCATGTATTGCTGCGCAACGGCGAGCCGGTGACCCTCGGCAGCCGCGCCTTGTACTTGCTGATCGCCCTCGCCAGCCGGGCTGGCGAGTTGCTGGAAAAGTCCGAACTGATCTCCTTCGCCTGGCCCAAGGTGGTGGTGGAGGAATGCAACCTGCGCGCTCAGATCGTTGCCCTGCGCCGGGCGTTGGGGGATGACGGCAACTTCAGCTACATCGTCACCGTGCCGGGCCGGGGTTACCGGTTTGTCGCGCCGGTGACAATGCAGGCGGTGAGTGACGGCGCAATGACCCAGGCCCTGCTGCCCGCCCCAACCGTGGAGGCACCGAACCTGCAACCGCCGCCAGGCACGGTGATTGGCCGTGAACAGCTGATCCTGAGCCTCGCTGACCAGCTCCTGAGCCAGCGCTTCCTGACCATCACCGGCCCCGGCGGCATCGGCAAGACCACGGTCGCCCTGGCCGTGGCGCAACTGCTGCAGGGCCGCTTTCACCAGGGCATGTGCTTCGTCGACCTGGCCCCCGCCACCAGCGGCCAATGGGTGGCCGGCATGCTCGCCAACGCCCTGGGCATCCAGAGCGTGAGTGACGACCCCTTGCAAAGCGTGGCCTCGATGCTCGCCAACAGCCCGCTGCTGCTGGTGCTCGACAACTGCGAACACGTGCTGCAAGCCACCGCCGACGCCGTCGAAGTGCTGCTGCGCTGCGCGCCCCAGTGTTGCGTGCTGACCACCAGCCGCGAGCCGCTGCGGGCCGAAGGCGAACGGGTGCACGACCTGGCACCGCTGCTGGTGCCGGACGAAGACTTAAGCTTGAGTGCCGAGCAAGCCATGGCCTGGTCGGGCATCGCGTTGTTCATCGAACGGGTCAAGGCCCTCGATCCTGGCTTCGTGTTCAAGGACACTGACGTCGCCGCCGCCAGCGCCATCTGCCGCAAGCTCGACAGCAATGCCCTGGCCATCGAAATTGCCGCGGCGCGGGTGCGCACCTTCGGCATCCAGGA
Source organism: Pseudomonas yamanorum (assembly GCF_900105735.1). Classification (NCBI taxonomy): domain Bacteria; kingdom Pseudomonadati; phylum Pseudomonadota; class Gammaproteobacteria; order Pseudomonadales; family Pseudomonadaceae; genus Pseudomonas; species Pseudomonas yamanorum. Next base: position 827,272 of record NZ_LT629793.1, read on the forward strand.
CCTGGTGGGTTTGCTCGACGGCAGTTTCCGCCTGCAAATGACTGGCCGGCGCACCGCCCTCGCCCGCCATCGTTCACTGAGCGCGACCCTGGACTGGACCTACTCGATGCTCACCGGCGACGAACAGGCCATGTTGCGCCAACTGGCAGTGTTCACCGGTTCGTTCACCCTGGATGCAGTCAAAGCCATGACCGCCAGCAGCGCCCTCGATGCCCGCAACGCCCTGCCCCTGCTGGAAAGCCTGATGGACAAGTCGCTGCTGATCGCTGGTGAATCCCAGTTGCTCAAGCGCTACCGCCTGCTGGAAACCACCCGCGCCTACGCCCTGGAGAAACTCAACGAACACGGCGAAGCCGATGCTACCCGCCAGCGTCATGCACGGTATGCCCTCGAGGTTTTGCAGGAAGCCGGGCAGACCCTCGACAGTCTTTCCCCGGAGATTTGGGTCGGCCTCTACGGCCCGGAAATCAACACCATCCGCGCCGCACTGGAGTGGGCTTTTTCAGCCTCGGGCGACCTGCCCACCGGCATCGAACTGACCCTCGGCGGCGTGCCGTTGTGGCTGCGCCTGTCGCTGGTCAGCGAGTGCCGTACCTGGGTCGACAAAGGCCTGGCCAGCGCCGACACCACCCCGCTGCCGCTGCGCCAGCGCATGCTGTTGCAAACCGCCCTGGCCAGTGTGCTGATGCTCACCTACGGCACCGGCGGGCCGATGCGCGAAGCCTGGCGCCAGGTGCGTGAAGACGCCCGCGACCTGGGCGATGCCGAGCACAAACTGCGGGCGCTGTGGGGCCTGTGGAGTGACCGCTGCGGCTGCAACCAGTACGCCGAAGCGCTGGAACTGGCCGAGCGCTACATCAGCCTGAGCCACAGCGGCAACCAGCAACTGCTGGGTAAACGCATGCGTGCGGTGGCGTTGTTTCACATGGGCGACCTGGCCGGCGCCCGACAGAATATCGACGAGGCGCTGGGGTCACCGTCGGCTCCGCGTTCGCACATTATCGACGTGCATTTCGACCAGCGCATCGCCGCTCGCTGCCTCAAGGCGAAGGTGCAATTGCTGGAAGGCGATGTTGACCCGGCGCTACGCCTGATCGGCAGTTGCGTCGATGAAGCCATCACCCTCGATCACCCCGCGACCCTCTGGTACACCCTGTGCCTGGGGGCGATTCCCCTGGCGCTGTTGGCGTCCAACCTGCCCAAGGTGCGTTATTACCTGGGCTTGCTGCAGGGCAGCACCACGCAACAAGACCTGCATATCTGGCGCCAGTTTCGGCTGTGTTTCGAGAGCATCCTGCTGATTCGCCAGGGCTCGCCTGAGGAAGGTGTGCCGCTGTTGGGTGAGGCGTTGCATCACTTGAGTGGGCAGGGAGACAGCCAGCTGTATAGCTTGCTGCGCTGTGAATACGCCTTGGGCCTGGCGCGACTGGGGCTGGAGAAGCTGGCGCTGGAGGTGTTGGAAGACACCTTGCAATTGGCGCTGGGGCGGCATGAGCATTGGTTCGTGCCGCAGATGTTGCGGATCAAGGCACAGCTTATTTTGCGCCAGGCCCAGTATGGGTCGGTGGACAAGGCCAAGGTGTTGCTGCGCCAGGCGTGGGTGGATGCGCAATTGGCCGGGGCGCACTTTTGGCGGGCGCAGATTGCCAGTGACCTGGCCAGGTTGCAGGAGCCGAAGATGCGGATTGCTTCGTTGCCCCGGTTTCAGCATCGGTAGGTGATCGCTATTCGGTACGCACTTGCGTGTTCTCGGGTGTGGGCAATGTTATGGGGCAGGATTTCTGATCGGGTCGGGTCGGGTCGGGTACATATCCGTTTCTTCGGTAACGGCCGCTATTGGTTCCGCTCTTACAGCGGCTCACTTTTGAAAAGCGCAAAAGTAAGCAAAACGCTCTTGCCCCACCACTCGGCACCTCGCTTAGGCTCGGTGTGCCCTCACTCCGGCTTTGGACCGTGGGCCGCCGTCATGGGCCATCCCTGGCCCAGGACGGCTAACCTGGCGTCCTGCCAGGTTACCCACGCTCCAAAGCCTGCGTTCGGCCAGCGTGGTTTAACGGGGCGCCTAAGATCAAAATCAAAAGCAGATCAAAAGCAAGAGCACAGCGGCCTACCGGCCGGCTTGAGTGTTGAAGAGCAAAAGCAAAAGCCAAATCAAAAGCTGGCACGGTCAAATGTGGGAGCTGGCTTGCCTGCGATGGCATCACCTGGGTCTGCCTGATACACCGAGGTGTCTGCATCGCAGGCAAGCCAGCTCCCACAGAAAAGCAGAGCTGCATCAGCTTCAGATTTGGCTTTCGCTCTGGATCTTGCCTTTGCTTTTAACACTCAAGCCGGCCGGGAGGCCGCTGTGCTTTTGCTTTTGCTTTTGCTTTTGCTTTTGCTTTTGCTTTTGATCTTGATCTGACTGCCCCAATAAGCCCGAGGCCGAACGCAGGCAGTGCGGAGCGGGTAAACCGGCAGGACGCCGGTTTAGCCGCGCCGGGCCATGGATGGCCCGTCGCGGCGGCCCGCGGAGCAATGCCGGAGTGAGGGAACACCGAGCCTAGGCGAGGTGCCGACAGGCGGGGCAGAGCCCTTTGCTTACTTTGGGGCTTTTCCAAAGTGAGCCGCTGTAAGAGCGGAACCATAGGTGGCCGTTACCTAAATAACGGATATGTACTCAACCCCCTAGCGAAACCGCGCAATCACTGCCTCCACCACCGGATTCGGCCGCTGGGTATTCCACGCGACAGCCGTAGTCACCACATTGAGTTTCTGACTCAACGCCCGAAACACCACATTGGCCGGGGCCAGTTTTTTCAGCGAAGCCGGCACCAACGCAATCCCCTGCCCATAACTGACAAACGCGATCTGCGAAGCCACCGACCGCACCTCATGCAGCACCCGCGGAGAAAACCCGCTGGCACGGCAAGTAGCGATCAGATTGTCGAAATACACCGGACTGACGTTGCGCGAAAACATCACCAACGGCTCATTCGCCAGACTCGACAAACTGATGCGCGTGCGGCTCGCCAGCAGGTGATCCGCCGGCAACGCCACCACCAGCCGGTCCTCCGTCAATGGCAATGACTGCACCGAAGCCCCAAGGTCACCATCCAACCGGGCAAACGCCAGGTCGATATCCCCAGCCTCCAGCGCCGGCAACGCCTCGACGCTGTCGATTTCCCGCACCGACACCGTGAGCTGCGGATAATCAAGCTTCAGTTGCTCGATCAACCCCGGCAGCACATCGAACATCGCCGTGGAGATCGCACCAATGGTCAACATCCCCGACTGCCCCGCCACCGCTTCCTCCACCGCGAGTTCCAGGCGCTCCAACTGCTCGGCGAACTTGCGCACCGCCGGCAGGATCGCCGCGCCCACCGGGGTAAGTTTTGCGCCGCGTCGGGAGCGGTCGAACAGCTTGACCTTGAGCGCCTGCTCCAGCACCTGGATCTGCTCGCTCAGCGGTGGCTGGGACATGCCAAGGCGCTTCGCCGCACGGCCGAAGTTCTGCTCCTCAGCCACCGCAAGGAACAACCAGAGGTGGCGAATCAGGCGAAAATTGATCATGGCTTTATCCATAGGTTAAGCGTATGCAAGGCTTCTGTAGTTCGTAATATACCTATCATAGCCACTGACTGACACTGGCCGCCTCCGGCACCCGAGGCTTGCCCATGACCCCTGACCGTTTGCTCGACCGCCTGGCCGCGCTGGACACCAACACCGTGTCCGACGCTCTCGACTTCCTCGGCCTGCCCGGCGCCACCGTGGGCCTGCGCCCGCTGTGGAACTGCCCGAAGATCGTTGGCCGCGCCAGTACCGTAATGCTCGGCCCCAAGTCCGACATCGCTCCGACCGTGCACTTGATCACCCCGGTGATCGAACAGGTCGCGACAGACGACCGGGTGCTGGTGATTGCCGGCGGTATCGAGGGCATTTCCTGCTGGGGTGACATCATCGCCAACGCGGCGTCGCGCAAACACATACGTGGTACGGTGATTGATGGTTTCAGCCGCGATATCGACGGCAGCGAGGCCATCGGCTATCCGGTGTACGGACGCGGCGTGACCATGATCAGCGCGCGCAACCGCGTGGTGCAGGTCGACGCCGGCGTGACGCTCAACGTCGCTGGCGTGAGCGTCAGCGAGGACGACTACGTGATCGCCGATACCTGCGGCTCGGTGTTCGTGCCCCAGGCGGTGATCGAAAAGGTCCTGGACCTGGGCGAGCGCATCGCCCGCCGCCAGGACGGCATGGTGCAGGCGGTGCGCAGCGGGCGTTCGGTGGTCGAGGTGATGCACGACGCACAGTTTGAGGCGATCACCCGATGAGCGCCGATATCCAGCGGCTGAACCCGCGCCTGGCCAGCGCACAACCGTCCGCCACCTATCGCATCATGGACCGCGTTGCCGAACGCCGAGCACAAGGCGCGCAGGTTATTTCGCTGTGTGCCGGCGAGCCGGATTTCGACACCCCGGTGCATATCCGCGAGGCTGCGATTCAGGCCATCGAAACCGGGCATACCCGCTACACCCAGGTGGCCGGTGCGCGGGCCCTGCGGGAGGCGGTGGCGGCGAAGTTCCGGCGCGAAAACGGCCTGGACGTGTCCTGGCAGGACACCCTTGTGTGCAACGGCGGCAAGCAGGTGATCTACAACGCCCTGGCGGCCACCCTCAATGAAGGCGACGAAGTGATCGTGCCCGCGCCGTACTGGGTCAGTTACCCGGAGATGGTGCAACTGTGCGGCGGCGAAGCGCGCATCGTCACTTGCGATGCCGACAGTGGGTTCAAGCTGACACCCGAGGCCCTGGCCGCTGCAATCACCCCGCAGACCCGCTGGCTGATCCTCAATTCACCGTCCAATCCCACTGGCGCGGTGTACAGCGAGGGCGAGCTACGGGCGCTGGCCGAAGTGCTGTTGGCCCACCCGCAGGTGCTGATCCTGGCCGACGACATCTACGAGCACCTGATCTTTGACGGCCAGGTGTTCCATACCCTGGCCCAGGTTGAGCCGCGTTTGGCACCACGCACATTGACCATGAACGGCGTGTCCAAGGCCTACGCCATGACCGGCTGGCGCATCGGTTTCGCCACCGGCCCACGTTGGTTGCTGGAGGCCATGGAAAAGCTGCAAGGCCAGCAAACCTCCGGCGCCTGCTCGGTCTCGCAACAAGCGGCACTTGCCGCGCTGGAAGGCCCCAAGGATTTTATCCGCAACAGTCACGTGGTGTTCCAGACGCGCCGGGACTTGATGGTGAAGTTGCTGAATGACACGCCAGGCCTGACGTGCATCAGCCCCGCCGGTGCGTTTTATGCGTTCGCCTCCTGCGCGGCGCTGATCGGGCGTACCTCGGCGGGCGGCCGGGTACTGCACAGCGATGAAGATGTCGCCCTGGCGCTGCTGGATGAGGCCAATGTGGCCGTGGTTCACGGCAGCGCCTTTGGCCTGGGACCGTACATTCGCATCGCCTATGCCCTGGATGATGCCTCGTTGCGCCAAGCGTGCGAGGCGATCCGCGGCTTCTGCAGTCGCCTGCTGGCCGAAGAAAAAAAGTGATGAGTTCCCATAGATAAATATCGCTAATGGTGGCGTTCGGCCCTTCTTAAGATTGGGGCCGAACAGGACAACACTCACAACAACAAGGTCCGCCCTCATGTCGATGCCTGAAGTCATAAAACCCACTGTGCGCAGCCAATACCGCTGGGTGGTTGCGGCGCTGATTTTCCTGATCTACACCGTGGCCGCCGCCGACCGGGCCAACCTCGGTGTGGCGCTGCCGTTTATTCGCCAGGAATTTGAAATGAGCAATGCCCAGGCCGGCGGCCTGGTCAGCCTGTTCCTGCTGGCTTACGCCCTGGCACAACTGCCGTCGGGCTTTGCCTTCGGGCGCTTTGGCGTCAGCCGGATCCTGCCGGGGGCCATGGTGCTGACCTCCCTGTTGACCGGGCTGGTGGGCACCGCCAGCTCACTGCTGGCGCTGAAACTCTATCGCCTGGGCCTGGGCATCGCTGAAGGCCCGCTGCCCATCAGCATGACCACCACCATCAACAACTGGTTTCCGGCACGGGAAAAAGGCACGGCGTCGGGGATCTTCCTCTCAGCGGTGAAGTTCGGACCGGTGATCGTGCCGCCGCTGTGTGCCGTGATCATTTCGGTGTGGGGCTGGCGCGAGATTTTCTACTTCTTTGCGATCCCGGGCATCGTGCTGGCGGTGGTCTGGTACTTCCTGGTCACCGACCATCCGTCCCGCAGCCGCTTCGTCAACCCGGCCGAACTTCAGTACATCGTCGAGGACACGGCAATCAGCCGGACCGCCCGCGTGCACAAGACACCGGCCTGGGTTGAGAAGCTCGACCGAGTCATCCGCACCCGCGATGAAAAACCCCTGGACACCAACCGTCAGGTGTTCAAGTCCTGGAACATCTGGGGTTGCGCCACCAGCTACTGCTTTCAGCTCGGTGTCTCCAGCGTGCTGCTGGCGTGGATTCCCACCTACCTGATGACCGTCAAGCAGTTCTCTATCATGAACATGGGCCTGGTCTCGGCAGCGCCCTGGGTGGGCGCGGTGCTGGGCAACCTGCTGGGTGGTTTCTGCTCGGACCGCCTGATGGGCGGGCGGCGCAAGCCGGGCATGCTCCTGTCGGCCGTCGGCACCTCATTGATGATGTACCTGCTGATCAATTCACCGGCCGAGCCCCTGCCCTACGGCTTGCTGCTGATGTTGACCGGCATGGTGCTGAGCCTCGGCTTCTCGTCCTACATGGTCTACCCGATGGGCCTGACCACCAAGAAGACCTTCCCGATCTCCAACGCCATCGTGAACATGATCGGCCAGTTGGGCGCCGCCGCCACGCCCTTCATCACCGGCCTGCTGCTGGACAACTACGGCTGGAACTACGTGTTCGCCTGGCTGGCGATCGGCTCGTTCATCAGCTTCATCATTTTGCTGACCATTGCCGAGCCCCGCCCGGCCTCCAGCCAACCGACCTGATTTGTCACCCCAAGAGGAGTTACCCATGTCGCCCCAAGACCAAGAATTGGTTGCCCTGTTTGCAGGCCTGGACACCCCGGGCGTGTCCGACGCCCTGGACAAGCTCGGCCTGCCCGGCCAATGCCTGGGAATCATGCCCCTGGACAACTATCGCCAGGTGGTGGTCGGTCCGGCCTTCACCGTGCGCTACGTCAGCGCCAGCACCCCGCCGGGCACCGTAGGCGACTTTATCGACGACGTGGCCGAAGGCGATGTGGTGGTGATCGACAATGACGGACGCACCGACTGCACGGTGTGGGGTGACATCATGACCCAGTACGCCGGCAGCCAGCGGATCGCCGCGACGGTGATTGATGGCGTGTGCCGCGACGTCAGCAAGGCCCTGGGCGACGGCTACCCGCTGTTCACCAAGGGCCGGTTCATGCGCACGGGCAAGGACCGGGTTGAAGTGGAAGCAGTAAACCAGCCGGTGTCCATCGGCCAGGCCCGGGTGTGCGCCCGGGACATCGTGGTCGCCGATGCCAATGGCGTGGTGATCGTGCCGCGTGAGCGGGCCCATGAAGTGGCGGCGTGTGCGCGCTCGATTGAAGCGGTGGAAGCACGTATCCGGGGATTGCTCGATGAAGGCAAATCATTGAGGGAAGCACGGGCAGTGCTGGGTTATCACACCCTGCAACGCAAGGGCTGACACGCACCGGGCCGCTCCGCTGATCCAGCAGATTTGCGCAGCGGCCCCTGCATTCCTCACACTACCCGCCCTCACCGCCTTTCCCGGAATTCGCCATGTCCGACCTATTGCTCAAGCCTGCCCTGCCCGGCATTGCGCTGAGACGATGGCGTCTGCTGCACCGCGTCAAACAGGCTCACGCCGCCGAGTTGTTCCACGTCACCCAGTCGACCATTTCCCGCTGGGAAAGTGGTGTGCAGGCCATGGAGCCTGCAGCGCACCAACACCTTGAACAGTTGCTGGCCGCACGCCTGGAGGCCGCCGCCGATCAAGTCCTCGCCCGACTGGTCAAGGAAAGCCCGCGGCCCATGCACCTGGTGTGTGACCTGACCCATCGTTTGTTGGCTTGCTCGGCCTCCCGTGCTGCCGAGTTCAGCAGCCCGTTGACCGACCTGCTGGGGCATTCACTGTGGCGCTTCGTGACGCCGGAAATCCTGCGCATGGAATCCGCGCTGGATGACTCGGGCTGGCGCGACAGCCTCGCCCCGCCGGCCCTGGAGTTCATCACCGGCACCAACGATTCCACGGTTGTACCGATCCGCCAGAGCCTGTGCCGCTGGACCCGCATCCCGCTGAGCGATGGCACCGCCGCGCGCCTGGTCGAAACCCTCTAACCGCCCGGCGCATATTTTATGCGTGGACGCTTCGCACCACCGCGCCTAGTCTTTAATCCTTAACCGCGACCCTGCCGGGGCAGATTCATGGACATCGAAAAACTCAAGGGCCGCCTCGACTTCCTGCGCGAAGCGGAAAAACTCAAGGACGTGCTCAGAAGCGCGCATACCTCTTCCGGTCGCACCGAGAGCACCGCGGAACACAGCTGGCGCCTGTGCCTGATGGCAATTACCTTCGGGGATGAACTGGCCGGCCTCGACCTGCTGAAAATCCTCAAGATGTGCGTAATCCACGACCTGGGAGAGGCCCTCCACGGCGACATCCCGGCGGTCCAGCAAGCGCAGTTCCCCAACAAGAGCCAGCAAGAATACGACGACCTGTTGCTGTTGACCCGGGCACTGGATGAGCCGTTGCGGGCCGAGATTCTGGCCCTGTGGGACGACTACGAAAACGCCCGGTCCGCCGAGGCCAAGGCAGTCAAAGCCCTGGACAAGCTGGAGACCCTGCTGCAACACAACCAGGGCTTGAACCCGCCCGACTTCGACTACGCCTTCAATCTGGCCTATGGCAGGAAACACACCAGCGCCGAGCCGATTTTCCAGACACTGCGCGAGATCATCGACCAGGATACAGAAGCAAAAATCCAGACTCCCAACCGGTAGCGCGAACTAGTTCGCCGGGCGCAACAGCTGCATCTGCTGGCGATAGTCATCCGTCACCTGCCGCGCCTGGCCGCTGCTGGTAATCACCCGGGGGGTGATCAGCACGATCAGTTCGGTGCGATCCTTGGACTTGCTGGTGTTGCCAAACAACCAGCGCAGCCCGGGGATTTTCCCCAGGTACGGCACCGCACTGACGCTCTCGGCGTTGTCCTGCTTGATCAGCCCGCCGAGCAGCACGGTCTGGCCGCTTTGCACCGCCACCTGGGTGGACACCGAACGTGTGGAGATGCGCGGGTTGTTGGGCGTGTCACTGCTGTTGGTGGTTTGGTTCTCGGCGTCGCTGACCTGTTGCTGGATGTCCATGTACACCAGGCCGCCCGGGTTGATGCGCGGCACCACGTCGAGGATCACCCCGGTCTGCACGTATTCGACGCTGCTCAAGGTGCTGTCGGCGTTGCCGGTGTTGACCGTGGTCTGACTGATGGGGATGTTGTCACCCACCTGGATCTGCGCCGGCTGGTTGTTCATCACCACCAGCGACGGCGCCGACAGCACCTGGGTGCGGCCGTTGGTTTCCAGGGCGTGCAAGGCCACTTGCAGGTTGGAGCTGACGAAGGAATAGAACAGCGAATCCGCGCCCAATCCCGCACCGCCACCACCCAGGGCGCCCTGGCTGCCTGGGGTATTGGCCACCGTGGTGCTGGTGGAATTGCCCGCCAGGCGGCCCAGGTACCATTGCACCCCGAGGTCCAGTTCGCCGGTGAGTTTGACTTCGAGAATGCGCGTCTCGATCTGCACCTGCAGCGGCGGGTTGTCGAGGCGTTTGATCGCCGATTCGATCTCCTTCCACTGTACCGGGCGGGTGCGTACCAGCAACTGGTTACTGCTTTTTTGCGCGGTGATCCGGGTGCCGGCGTCGAGGCTTTTGCCGGTCGTGCCTTCGGCAACGCCTTGCTCCGTGTTTTCACTGTCTTCGCTGGCGGCCGGGGCCTGGTCTTCGTCGTCGCTGACGGGCGGGTTATTGCCGCTGTTGTTCAGGCCACCCGAGGTGCCGCCGCTGGTGTTGAGTGAGGACAAGGTCGCCGTGCGCAGACCCGGCGCCACCTTGGCCAGCGTATCGTCCTTGATCGCGCCGGTGCCGTAGATCTGCCGCAGGTATTTGGCGAGGTCCGTGGCCTTCATGTTGCGCACGTCGTAGACGTACATCTGCGGCTCGTTGCCGCCACCTTCGTCGATGGTGTGAATCCAGTCGCCGACTTCGCTGAGGTACTGCGGCTGGGACGAGATCGCCACCACCGAATTGGTCCGCTCAATGGGCAGGAAGCGCACCATGCCCGCCAAAGGCATGCCGCTGTCGGGGCCGAACATCTTTTGCAGCTCGGGCATCAACTCCGCGACAGAAGCCCGTTGCAAACCGAATACGCCCACCGACATGCCCTTGAGCCAGTCGACATCAAAGGTGTCGATGGTGTCCTGATAGTTGGCCAGCTCATCCGGCGTACCGGCCAGGCTCAGCACGTTACGCGCCGGGTCCACCAGCAGGAACGCATTTTCCCGGGCGAACGGCTTGAGCAGTTTCTGCATTTCCGTGGCCGAGATGTAGCGCAACGGAAACAGCCGCGCCGAGAGCCCGCTGGAGGGTTGCGACACGCTCATTTCCGGCACCAGCTTGCCCGCCACCGCCTGGTTGGCGGGCAGGATCACGTAGCGCTGGCCCTGGCGGAGCATCGCGTTGTCGGTCCAGGACAACAGGGTCTCGAGGATCGACAGCGCCTGTTTCTTGTTCACCGGCTTTGAGGTGGAAAAGCTTACGTTGCCTTTCACGCCCTGGGCGATGCTGTAGTTCTCGTGCAACAGGTCGCCCATGACGCTGTTGATCACCGCTTCAATCGGCTGGTCGGCGAAGTTGAACACGATGTCGCCACTGGCTTCATCCTTGACCGCCGGCGCCGGTGCGGGCTGGCGCACGAACTGCTGGTTACCGCGAATCAACTGGCGCTGGGGCGGCGTGGACGTCTGGGGTTGGCGACTGTCGACCGCAGACGACTCGCTGGCCGGGTCCACGGGCGGACGTTGCGAACCGGTGCCCTGCATCGCCTCGTGAAGCAAGGCATCGTCCGGGTCGAGGTGATCGGGGAATGACCCACAGCCGCCCAAGGCGACGGCGGTGGCCAGGCAAAACACGGTGGTGCGCAAGGCGCGAGGGGAAGTATCGATCAAGGGGCGGGCTCGTGAGGAAGGGAAATCGGGGGTGTGGTGGACGGCGGCGGCAAACGCGGAACGCTGAGGCTCAGGGTTTGCGTGCGGCCCTCCAGTACAAAACGGGCGTGCAGCGGTGTCAGGTGTTCCAGGCGCCAGCCGTTGGGCAGGGTCTGGCCCTGGTGGACCTTGAGCGGCGGACCGTCCGCGGGCTTGAGCAACGCGACGCGCAGGTCGCCGTCGAGCAGCACGCCGGTCAGCTTCAGGCTCGACAGGCTGGAGATCTCGGCCTGACCCACGGCGGCATCGGGGCTGCGGTCGGGGCTGAACAGCGGCGCCTGCCAGGTGCCGGCGAGGCTTTCCAGGGTCGCACTCGGCGCCACGTGAACCTTGGCCGAAGCATTGGCGCGCGCGGCGGAGGCAGGCTCATCCAGCCACTGCGGCGCATCGCCGATGCTGCTCAAGATGCCCACCATCAGCAGGCCCAGCAGCCCGGCCACACCGAGCAATCCCCACTCGAGGGGGCGCAATGAATTGATCATCGGCGGGCCTGCGTGGCGGCTGCTGGTTGCAGATAACCGCGCACCAACAGGTGCACCACCAGCTTTCCGGCACCGCCGCTGGCGGGGGCATTCGGACCGCGACGGACGCTCATTTCATCCACGAACAGGAACGGTCGCTGGTACTCCAGCTCATGCAGGATCGCAGTCAGGGGTTCGATGGCGCAGTTGAGGGTCAGGCTGACTTTGACCTGGCGATAGGGCTCGGTGTCGTCCTGCTCCGGGGTGATGGGCATGCGCTGGGTCAGGCTGCAGCCGCCACCGAGGCCGGCGCGGCTGTTGATCAGGTCGGCGATGCGCTGCATCAGGTCCGCCGCCACGGCGCTGGGGTCATCTCCCGGCAACAGGCTGGTGCTGCTGGCCGGGTCCTGGCGGGCTTGCTCCAGTTGCTCACGCAGAGCGGCGCCCTGGTGCAGCAGGCCCGCATAGCGTTGCTGTTGTTCGCGCAGCTGTTCGGCCTGCTCGCTCATGGCGCGCAATGGCCCGGCGAACCAGCTGTCGATCAGCAGCCAGTAACCGCCGCCCAGCACCAGCGCCAGGACCAGCAAGGCGGCGCCGCGACGTTCACGGGGTGTCAGTGGTCGGCGCATCGGCGGCCTCCTGGTGCAAGTGGGCGCGCAAGGAAAACTGATCCTTGCCGGTTTGCACATCGGGTTGGATCACCCCTTCGAACTGGGGGTTTTCCAGGCTGTGGCAGGCCTTGATCCGGGTGATCAGGGCACTCGCCTTGGCGCTCTGCCCGGAGAAGGACACGTCGGCGCCGTCGTTGACCTCCAACTGGTCGATCCAGGTGTCGGCGGGCAGGCAGGCGGTCAGTTCGTTGAGCAGCGCCGCCAACGGCGGTTGTGCCGACTTGCGGCGAATCAGGTACTGCGCAGCGCCACGGGTATTGAGCAATTGCTGGCGCAGGCTCTGGACCTCGGCAACCTGGGCTTTTTGCTGCTGCACCTGCTCACGCATGACGTCGAGCACCCGCTGGCGGTCGTTGAGCCACAGCAGCATCGCGGCAATCAGCAAGGCACCGCACAGCCAGGGCAGGCTGCGTTGCAAACCCTTCCCCGCCGGGCGTTGGCGTGGACGCAACGGCGCCGGCAGCAAATCGATGCCCATAGGACCATCTACATCCACCGCGTGGGGTTGCAAACCGAGGGCAGCGCAGTCCACCAGGATTTGATCCAGTCGCTCCCGCAGAATGGCCACCAGGGTCACTTGCACATGCGTGGCGGTGCGCCGCTCCTGACGGGCCACGAAGTACAACTGTTCAGCCTCGAACGGGGTAAAGCGGTCCAGTTCATAACCCACCACCGTCGACAGGTTGCGCGCGGCCGCCAAAGGCAGTGGCAGGGTTTGCAGCAGCACCGCCGAGGGCGCGAGCACCAGCACCTGGCGCACTTCGCCGGCAGGTTTTGCCACCGGCTCGGTCAACGGCCAGTGGTAGCGGTGCTCGGGGATGTCACGGACCGACAGCCACGCCGGCAGGCAGCCACGCAGCTCCTTGAGCCACAGGCGCCAGCCCACTTGCAGCAGGCTGCCGCGCCAGCGCCGGGTGAGCGGTTCGGCCAGCTGTTGAAGGCGCGCCACTGACGCCGAAAGGTATGGATTCATTCTTGCCAACGCAGCACCCGATAAGGTTGTGCGCTTCCCTCCGATGGGCTCAATAAAACCGTGGTTCGTAACCGGGCGTGGTAACCGCCGGGGCGTTGTGCGCGGCTGTCGATCACCAGCACGTCACCGGGGTCGGCCCCTACCGCGCTCTGCCGGGGCAGGTTCAAAGCGTGGCGCATCAAGGGGCTGGCGAAGGCGGGATCAGGCCGGTCCAGGCCACTCCACAAACTGATTTCCGGGGCCATCCGGCTGTACAGCGCCTGGGTCATGCCGGGCAATTGCCGCACTTCCTCCACCACGCGGAACGGCGCCAGGCCTGCGTTGCGCCGCACTTCCAGGTCCCTGGCGAGCCGGCTGGCCTGGGCCTGGGTGGCGCCGCAGGCCAGGGCCAGGCGGGCAAAGTCGGCCGTCTCGGCGCTGTTCAAATACAGTTTGCCGCGCTCGCTGTGCAGGCTTACGTGGAGCTGTGCGTCATCAAATACCAGCGGCATTTCGCGGCCGTCGGCGATCCATTGCTTGCGTTGCAGCGGGTCGGCCAGGGCCTGCATGGCCAACGCCACACCCGCCTCCGCCGCCAGCAACGCCTGGGTATGCTGGCGATGCCACAGGGCCTGGCGACTTTCCAGCTGTACCCACCCGGCCAGGCCGCCCAGCAGCAGGCTGAGCAACGCCAGCACCCACAGCACCAGCAGCAGCGCAACGCCGCGCTGACGCCTCATTCGCCTGACTCTCCGCCGGAGAGGTTCAGCCGCAGGGCAACCACTTGGGTGACCCACGGCACCGGTCCGTTGACCTGTGCTGCAATGCGTACGGCATAAGGCAGGCGTTTGGTCCACGGCCAGTTACTGATCCAGCCGGTGGCCTGGCCCTTGGGCGACAGGCCGCGATAGCTGAATTGCAGGTCGTCGACGTTCTTCAACAACACCTGCGGCTCGCTGCGGGTGGCCGGCACGCTGGCTTGGGCGCCGGACTCAAACCGGGCGAACGCCACTTGCAACTCGCCCTCGCTCAACTGCAAGGTGAAACGCTGGATGCCGCCACCGAGCACGCCCGGCAAGGTCGCGACGAATTGCAGGCGCTGGGGAGCGCCGACAAAAAAACCGTTGGTCTGGCTGTCGTCCTCGGTCACGTCCAGGGGCAGCGCCTCGCTGATGGACGTGCGCAGGAACTGTTGCGCGGCGCGACTTTCATCCAGGCTGACGGTGTAGCGCTGCGCTTTGAGTACTGCACGATTGGCTCCCAGGAGCGCGCCGCCCACCAGGGCCAACAACACGCCCAGCAGGCTGAGCACGATCATGATTTCGAGCAACGTGAAGCCCCGCTGCTGCTTCACTGGAGGCTCCCGTCGCGGCTGGCGCGCAGTTTCAAGGTACTGAAACTTGCGTGGCGCGGGCCTTCGCTGACGCTGAGATCGAGGCGAAACAAATGTGGCTGACCGATGCGGGTGGGCTGCTGGGCGACGCGCAGTTGCCAGGCAATGCCGTCGAGCTCGCCCTGGCGCACGCCACTGGCCAGGAGCCCCGACGCTTCCTGATCCATCACGCTCAAGGCGGTATGGGTCAGGCGGTCGCTGTGGGCCACCTGCAACAACGAGCGCGCGCTTTGGCCGAACGCGACCAGCAACACCGTGCTGCAGATCGCCATAAGGGTCAGCGCTGCGAGCATCTCCAGCAAGGTGAAGCCCGACTGACGCTTCATGGCAATGCCTTGGACTGCACGCTGCCGGTCAGCCAGCCGACGTCGATGCGCCAGCGCCGCGTGCCATTGGCCAACAACAGGTTGCCGCCGGTGGAGCTGCCGTCGGGGTAAAACTCCACCGCAGCGCCGGCGTGTTCGGCGGTGTGCAGGGTGACTTGCAGGTCGGCCGGCCAGTGCTTGATGGGTTGCCCCGGTGCCTGAAAGCTCAGCCGGTCCAAGTCGAAAACGGTCTTCGCCGACGTGCCGCTGACAATCGCCCGCGCCCGGGTGCTGCGCAGGGCATCCACCATCTGCCCGACCACCTGGCGCTCCTTGGCAACCCGCAGGCCTTGTTGCAGGCCAAATCCCACCAACCCGGCCGCGATGCTGATCAACACGATCACCACCAGCATCTCCAGCAGGGTAAAGCCGCGTTGGAGGGCCGGCATTATTCCCAGTTGCCCAGGTCGGCGCTGTAGCCTTCGCCGCCGGGCTGGCCGTCCTGACCGTAGAAGATCAGGTCGAAGGCGCCATGTTCACCCGGGAAGCGATAGCCGAAGGCATGGCCGAACGGGTCCTTGAGGTCTGAGGGCTTGGCGTACGGCCCGGCCCAGCCGGCAGTGTTGCCGGGCTTGTCGACCAATTGCTGGAGGGTTTTGGGGGGCGAACCGACGTCCAGGCCGTAGCTCTCGATCTTCATGCTCAGGCTGGCCAGTTGCGCCTTGCCTGCGCCGTATTTGCCCTTGTCGACGTTGCCACCTACCTGGCGCACTACGATGGTGGCGACGATGCCCAGCAACACGATCACCGCGAGCATTTCCAGCAAGGTGAAACCGCCTTGGCGGCGGGCGGGTTTGAAACGGGTATGGCGCATCGGCTTGCTTCCTCGGATTTTCATATGTTGCTGGTCAGGCTCATCAGCGGCAGCATGATCGCCAGCATGATCACCGCCACCAGTACCGCCATGACCACGGTCAGGGACGGCACCAGGGCGGCGAGCAGGCGGTCGATGCCGCGCTTGGCTTCGACGTCGAACACGTCGGCGACCTTGAGCAGCATGCTGTCCAGTTCACCGGCCTGTTCGCCGACTTCAATCATTTGCAGGGCCAGGTCCGGCAGCAGCGGTTGGCTGCCAAACGCACTGGCCAGGGTGCCGCCGCCTTTCACCGACTCGGCGGCCTGGGCCACTTGTGCCTGCAAGGCACGGTTGGTGCAGACCTGGCGGGCGATCACCAGCGCTTGCAGCAGCGCCACGCCGTTGCTCAGCAAGGTGCCAAGGGTGCGGGCCAGGCGTGCGGCTTCGACCCGCTGCAACAGCGGGCCGATAACGCGGATACCCAGCACGCGACGGTCGTACTGCTTGCGGTGTCGTGGGTTGCGCAGGCCTGCCGCCAGGGCCCAGACCGTCACGATCAACCCGGCGAGCACCACCAGGCCATAGGCGCCGAGGAACTGGCCAAGGCCCAGAATCACTTCGGTGATCAGCGGGATCGGCACACCCAGATCTTTGAAGATCGGCACGAACTGCGGCACCACATAAGCCAGCAACAGCGCCAGGGAGCCGAGCACGCCCACCACCAGGAAGGCGGGATAGATCAACGCGTTGATCACCTCGCCTCTTAACAACTGGCTGCGTTCCAGGTAGTCGCTGAGTTGGCGCAGGGTGTTCTCCAGCGCGCCGCCCGCCTCACCGGCACGGACCATGCTCAGGTACAGCGGCGAAAACTGGCTGCCCTCCTCTTCCAGCGCTGCCGACAATGGCTTGCCCGCTTTGACGTGCTCGCGAATACGCTCGATCAGCGCACGGGTCTGCGGTTGTCCGGGTTGCTTGAGCAGGATGCCCAAGGAGCGTTCCAGCGGTTGGCCGGCTCCCAGCAGCGTGGCCAGTTGCTGGGTAAAGCTGACCAGCGCCGCGCCATTCAACTGGCCGCGCCCGAGAGCATTGCGCAACCCTTGGGCACCGGCGGCATCGATGTGCAACAGCAGCAGGCCACGCTTGTGCAGCGCGGCGACGGCGGCGGCCTGGTCCCTGGCTTCGAGGGTGCCGTTCTGCACGACGCCCTGGCTGTCCAGGGCGCGGTATTTGAACAGGCTCACGCGCCCTCTCCACGGGTGACGCGCAGCACTTCTTCAAGGGACGTGACACCCGCCACCGCCTGGCGCAGGCCTTCTTCATGCAGGGTGCGCAGGCCACCACGGCGAGCGGCCTGTTCGAGGGTCGCGGCGTCGGCCTGGCGCATCAACAAGCTGCGCAGTTCGTCATTCATCACCAGCAATTCGGTGATTGCACTGCGGCCGTGGTAACCGCCGCCGGGGGCGTTGGCGCGAGGACGGTAAAGCAGGATCGGGCGCTGGTCGGTGAAGCGGTCGAGGTCGTGTTCCTCGATCAACTCCGGTGGGGCTTCGAACGCCTCACGGGTCGCCGGGTCGAGGCGGCGCACCAGGCGCTGGGCGAGGATGCCATTGACGGTCGAGGCGATCAGGTAGCTCTCCACCCCCATGTCCAGCAGGCGCGTGATACTCGCTGCGGCACTGTTGGTGTGCAGGGTCGAGAGCACCAGGTGGCCGGTCAGGGAGGACTGGATGGCGATGCGGCAGGTTTCGAGGTCGCGGATTTCACCGATCATGATCACGTCCGGGTCCTGGCGCACGATGGAGCGCAGCGCGCCGGCGAAGTCCAGCCCGATGGCCGGTTTGACCTGGATCTGGTTGATGCCTTCCAGTTGGTATTCCACCGGGTCTTCGACGGTGATGATCTTGCGCTCGGCGGTATTGAGCCGCGAAAGCGCGGTATAGAGCGTGGTGGTTTTACCCGACCCGGTGGGCCCGGTGACCAGCAGGATGCCGTGGGGTCGCTCGAGCACTTCAAGAAAGGTTTCCAGGCGCTGGCCATCAAAACCCAGGCTCTGGAAATCGAACTGCACGGTCTGGCGGTCCAGCAGGCGCATCACCACCGACTCACCAAAACTGGTGGGCACCGTGGACACCCGCAGGTCCAGTTCCTTGCCCTGAATGCGCAACATGATCCGACCGTCCTGCGGCAGGCGGCGCTCGGCAATGTCGAGGCGCGCCATGATCTTGACCCGGGAAATCACCGCCGCCGAAGAACTCGACGGCGGCGCTTCGGCTTCATGCAGCACACCGTCGATGCGGTAGCGCACCTTGAGCTGGTTTTCGAAGGGTTCGATATGGATGTCCGAAGCGCGGTGCTCCACGGCCCGTTGCAGGATCAGGTTGACCAGGCGAATCACCGGCGCCTCGGAGGCCATGTCCTTGAGGTGTTCGATGTCTTCCAGGGCGCCGCCTTGTTCATCGAGGTTTTCGATCAGGGTGCCCATGGCCGAACGGCCCTGGCCGTAGTAGCGCTCGATCAGGGTTTCGACTTCATTGCGCGGCCCGACCGCCAGCCACACCGGCACGCCGCACGCATACGCCAGGGCCTGGAACGGATACAGCAGCGCCGGGTTGGCCGCCAACACTCGCAGCCCGCCGTGGCTCCAGCCCACCGGCACCACCTGGTAATGGCGCATGAAGCGTTCGGTCAGCACCGGCAGTGGGTCGAGCACGGGCGGTGCGGCGTCCGCCAGCAGCAACGGTGCGCCGAGCAAATCGGCCCAGGCCCGCGCCAGTTCCACTTCGGAAACCAGCCCCAGGCGCGTCAGCAGGCCGAGCAATCCGTTGTCGTCGGACTCCAGGGACAACCGCCGGGCGCGTTCCAGGTCGACGGTTTTCAAACCCGCCTGTTGCATCAGCCACGCGCACACCTGTTCGGTATCCGGAATCTGCATTCGGCATGCATCGATGGGCGTTGACGGTATCGGTTGAGACATCTGCACCATTCTGGACAACTAGTTTAAGAGGCTGTTTCAAGGGTGCAGAAACAACAACTAGTCCCAGCGGTGCCTTGAACAAGATCAAGACCCTGCACACAAGCGATGTGCAGGACAACCGTAGCAAATCATGGCCTTTTAGAACTACTGACCAAGGCCATTAGTTCGCCATAATTCATAAAATCTTGTTAAACACATCGACTAAAATATTTACACTTAGTTCACGATCGCAAATAGCCAGCCCTTTGTAACATCACTAATCATTGAACTTTCCGTCGTTTAATTTTGAACTACGCAAGAGTGCCACTTCCCTGTGGCGCGATGGCGGCTAGAAGTCGACGGTCGCCGACAGCAGATACGTGCGCGGCGTCGACAAGGTCAACCCCGGCTCGCTGTCATCCGAGGCACCGGCCGAACTCCAGTAGCGCCGGTTGGCCACGTTCTCGACATTGGCCCGCAGGGTGATGTGCTTGTCGTCGACCTTGAAGGCGTAGCGTGCGCCAACATCAAGACGGGTCCAGGCGTCGATTTCCTTGACGTTGGACTGGTCCAGGTACTGCGAGCTGGAATAGATCCCGCGGCTGGTCAGGGTCAGGCCTTCAACGGTGGGCACATCCCACTCGGCGCCGAGGTTGACGTTGTACTTGGGCGTGGCCGGCGCGCGGTTGCCGTCGAAGGTGCCGTTGGTGGTGTTGGTCAACTCGCTGTCGATGTACATCACCCCGCCCAGCATTCGGAAGCCCTTGAGCGGTTCGCCGAACACGCTGAGTTCGACGCCGTCGTTCTGGCGCTTGCCGTTGGGGCCGAAGACCCGCGTGGTGGCGTTGGTCTCGTAGGCTGGCTGCTTGATCCGGAACACCGCAGCCGTGACCGCGAACGCCCCCGCGTCGTACTTGGCACCGACTTCAACCTGGCGGCTGATGAAGGGCGGGAAGATTTCATCCTCGTTGATCGAGGTCGACGGCGCGATCTTGCCTTGGCTCAGGCCTTCCATGTAGTTGGCGTACAGCGAGAGCTTGTCGGTGGCCTTGAACAGGATGCCGCCCGACGGTGAGACTTTTTCCTCGTCGTAGGCGGTGTCGCCTTTGACGTTATCGGTCCAGTCGTCCACCTTGACCCGCTGCCAGCGTGCGCCGAGGGTCAGCAGCAGCCGGTCATCGAAGAAGCCCAGGGTGTCGGACAACGCCACGCCGCTGAAGCGGTTTTCGGTGTAGACCTTCGAGTCAAATCGCGTTGGCCGGCTTGGCGTAGGTGTTTCCACCGGGTTGTAGAGATTGCTCGGGGCTGCGGCATAGCGCGCGCCACCGTTTTCGAAGTCCATGTAGAAGTAGCTGGCTGCCAGGTTGACTTCATGGCTCACCGGGCCGGTATGGAACCAGTTGCGCACGCCCGCCGTGGCGGTGCGCACGTTTTCGTCGCGGGTGAAGTCGCGGGGCTGCACGCTGAAGTCACCGGCATTGTTGGTCACTGACACGGCATGGCGCAGGAAGTCGTGGTTACTTTTACGCGCGCCGACGCCGCCATAGAGCATCACGTTGTCACTGAGATCGAACTCTCCGTTCACCGTGCCGAAGGTGTCATTGGTGCTCGCTTTGCTCCAGGGTTGCGCGTAGTTGTGGCGCACGTCGTTGGCACTCGGCACCTTGGCATTGGGACCAACTTGCACGCGCTCTTGCGGGGCGTCGGTGTCGCGCTCGGTGCGGCCGATGTCGGTGGAGAGGCGCAGGCGTTCACCGCGAAAATCCAGGCCCAGCACGGCCATTTCGCGGTCGACATTCTGGTCGTCCCAGGCAGTGTCGCCGGACTGCTTCACGCCGTTGAAACGCAGGCCGAATTTATTGTCTTCACCAAAACGCCGGCCTATATCCACCGCTCCGCCCGCCTGGCTGTCGGAGGCCCAACTGCCGGTAAACGAGGTGATGGGAGTGTCGGTAGCACGTTTGGGCACCACGTTGATCCCGCCGCCGACGCTGCCCCGCGGCGAGATGCCGTTGATCAATTGGCTGGGGCCTTTGATGATGTCGACGCGCTCGGCCATCTCCATGTCGATGGTGTAGGTCGGCAGCACGCCGTAGAGACCGTTGTAGGCGACATCACTGTTAAACAGGCTGAAGCCGCGAATGGTGAATTGCTCATAGCGCCCGCCCGCCGGGTTGGTGGCGCGCACCGAGGGGTCGCTGGCGATCAGGTCGCCGAGGGTGCGCGCCTGCTGGTTCTTGACCGCCTCGCTGGTGTAGGTGGTCATGCTGAACGGGGTTTCCATGAAATCCCGTGAGCCCAGCAGGCCCTGGGAGCCACGGCGTGCCACCTGGCCACCGGCGAAGGACTCGCTGCCGGCATCGCCGACGGTGCCAAGAATCGAGGTGGGCGCCAATTGCAGGCTGCCGCCTTCCGGAATCGGGGTCAGCATGTAGGCCTGCTCACCCATGGGTTGAAGTTGCAGGCCCGAGCCTTGCAGCAAGCGGGCAAACCCTTCTTCGACGCCGTATTCGCCGGACAACCCGCTGCTGTTACGGCCGCTGACCAGCGCCGGGTCTACCGAGAGGTTGACCCCGGCCAGGCCGGCGAAACGGGTCAGCGCGGCGCTCAGGCTGCCGGCCGGCACTTGGTAGCTGCGCCGGGACGCGCCGTCTTCGGCGTAGCTGATGGGGACGAACAACGGGCTGGCACTCAGGCTCAGCATCAGGCTGAAATTCAGCAGCGGGCGGATTGCGGGCATTGGCAGAAGCTCTCGATTTTGTTCACTTACCTGGAATGACCAGCCACGTGAAAAAAAGGGACAGGCTTCAGCCAATTTTTTTGAATATTACGGTTTGATGCCTTTCAGCTTTTGGAGCAACTCCATCAATTGCTCCAGGGATTCCTCGCCGAACTGCTCCTGAATCTTCTGATAGTTGCTTTCCATCCCGGCGCTCATGTCGACGAAACACTGCTGGCCCTGTTCGGTCAGGGCGACGAACACCCGGCGCTGGTCTTCGGCGGATTTGCGCCGGCGCACGATGCCGTCACGCTCCAGCCGGCCCAGTACGCCGGTCATGCTCGGCTTGAGGATGCACGCGAGGTGCGCCAATTGGTGACTTTCGAGTTCACCCTGCTGACGCAGGATGCGGATCACCCGCCATTGCTGTTCGGTCAGGTCATGTTCATTGAGCAGTGGCCGGAAGAACGCCATGGTCGCTTCGCGGGCCTGGAGCAAGGTGAGCGTAAGGGACGGTCTAGGGGTGGGCATGGTTCACGCGCATTAAAGGTCGAAGCGTCGAAGCTTAGAGTCGGTGTCCGGTGCATGCAACCCGAGGCAGGGAACAAATCATTAATTTAGAAACGATTTTTAAAAAACCTGCCAATCCCGCTATTCAGACTATAGATAACATGTTAACAATATGCCGCCCCTGACCTAGCAGAGGGCGCATACCAACAAAAACAACAAAAGGAACGCCCCTCATGCATTCGTGCCTCTTTCGCACGGCGGCAAGCGCTGGCCTGTGCGCCGCGTTTACCCCTCTGGTCGCCCACGCCGATTTCATCCAGGACAGCAAAGCCAGCCTGGACCTGCGCAATTTCTACATGAACCGCGACTTTCGCCAGACCAACGCGCCGCAGAACAAAGCGGACGAATGGGCGCAAGGTTTTGTGCTGCGCCTGGAATCGGGCTACACCGAAGGGGTGGTCGGTTTTGGCGTGGATGCCTTGGGTGAAATGGGCTTGAAACTCGATTCCAGCCGCGACCGCCGTGGCACCGGGTTATTGCCGTTTGGCGCCAGCGGCGAGCCGGCCGATAGCTACAGCGAACTGGGCCTGACCGCCAAGCTGCGCCTGTCGAAAACCGTGCTCAAGCTCGGCACCCTGCAACCGGTTTTACCGGTGGCCGCCTACAACGACACCCGGCTGCTGCCGTCGACCTACAACGGTGAACTGGTGACCTCCCAGGACATCGACGGCCTGACGTTGAACGTCGGCCGCCTGGAAAAGCAGAACCTGCGGGACTCCTCCAACAACGAATCCATGAGCTACGGCGGCGTCACCAGCAGCCACCTGGACCTGGCCGGCGGCACCTACGCAATCAATCCGCACTTGGCGGCGACTTATTACTACGCGCAAATGCAGGACATCTACCGCCAGAATTTCATCGGCCTGGTGCATGACCTGCCGCTGGCCCAAGGCGTGAACCTGCGCACCGACCTGCGCTACTTCGACACCCGCGAGCAAGGCAGCGCGCGGTTGCGCAGCCCTACCCGCGTGGACGGCGGCCGGATCGACAACCGCTTTTTCAACGGCATGTTCAGCCTGTCGGTGGGCGCGCACAAATTCGGCCTGGGCTTTCAGAGCCTTTCCGGTGACGGCGACTTTGCCTTCCCGGGGCAGGACCCGTACTCGGTCAACCTGGTGACCATCAATATCTTCACCAAGGCCAACACCGACGCGTGGCAGGCGCGCTACGACTACAACTTCGCCGCCCTCGGCCTGCCCGGCCTGACCTTCATGACCCGCTACGTCGACGGCAGCCACGCGCAAACCGCCACGGTGCGCAACGGCCGGGAATGGGAGCGCGACACCGACCTGGTCTACACCGTGCAGAGCGGCCCGCTGAAGAACGTCAACGTGCGGCTGCGCAACGCCACCCTGCGCTCAAGCAACGGCCTGACCAGCGACATCGACGAAAGCCGGGTAATCATCGGCTACACCGTGGCCCTGTGGTAACGCCGGGCGCCTCAACGCAACCCCGATTGACGCTGGCGGTATTCCCCCGGCGTCATTTGCGCGTAGCGCTGGAAGAACCGGCTGAAATACGCCGGGTCCTTGAACCCCAGCTGGTAGCAGATTTCATTCGCCGAGTTGCCGGTGAACAGCAACAGGCGCCGGGCTTCCTGCATCAGCCGTTCGAGGATCAGGCGTTTCGATGGCAGGTCGGCGATCCGTCGACACACCTCGTTGAGCCGCGCTTCAGTGACGCCGATACCGTCGGCATAACGCGACAGCGGCCAGTGTTGCAGGTAGTGGTCTTCGATCAGTTCGTTGAAGCGGTGGAAGATCCGCAGGTCTTCGTGGCGTGCAGGCCGGGCTTCCAGGGAATTGGCGCAGAGCCGCAGCAGGCTGATCATGATCAGCCGCGTCAGGCTGTCCAGCGCCGAACTGCGCCCGCTGGCCTGGGCGTTGATCTCGCTGCACAGCTCATCAAACAGGAATTCCAGGCGGCGCACTTCGGGCTGAAACTCCGGCGCCAGCCGCGCCAACGCCACACAGGCCGCCGGCAATTGCGCGCCGGGGGCCAGGCTCGGGTCGGCGTCAATCAAGGCCCACACCAGTTGCTGGCGCACGGTCAGCACATGGCCGTCGGCGTCGGCTTCGGTGACGAAGGAATGCGCCACCGTCGGCGGCGTGAGGAAAAACATCGGCCCGGATTCGAGGTACTGCTGGTCGTCCAGATAGACCCGCACCGCGCCAGTCTTGACGTAATGCACCTGGAAAAACCGGTCGTGACGATGCACCGGCATGTTCCGCCCAAAAAATCCCGCCAGGTTGCCGAGCCGGTCGTAGTGCACCTCGGCATCGCTGTAACGCTGGTCGTAGACCTGCCCGATGTTGATGTTGGGGATCGGCTGACGATCGCTCATCACTGCATTCTCTTTGTTGTTTTGAGTGCCCTGAAATATTGCCACGCTTGACGATAGTTAACATCTTAATTATAACGTTAATAGGTTAACGAATATCCCACGGAGCAGGCCCGAATCTGCCCCGCCACTGCCAGGAGAAAAGCATGAGCCGTGCCCTGCATGATGTTGCGAACGGCACCCTGTTCGGCGTTGCGCTGAACTACCAGGGGTTGCTGAACCAACGTCTCGCCGAATTCGAACAAGCGCCTTACCAGAAACCGCCGGTGAAGCCGGTGCTGTTCATCAAGACGCCCAACACCCGCAACGGCCACGACGGCGTGGTGCTGCACCCTCAAGGTGAACGCCTGCAACCGGGCCCGGCACTCGGCGTGGTGATTGGCAAGACCGCCAGCCGTGTCAGCGTCGAAAACGCCCTGGAGCATGTGGCCGGCTACACCATCATCAACGAGTTCAGCCTGCCGGAAGACAGCTACTACCGCCCTGCGGTGAAAGCCAAATGCCGGGACGGTTTCTGCGCATTGGGCCCGGAACTGGTGGCCCGCGACCAGGTTGCCAACCCGCACCAACTGAGCGTGAAGCTGTTCGTCAACGGTGAACTGCGCCAGCAAAACTCCACCGCCAACTTCGTGCGCAGCCTCCCGCAGTTGATCGCCGAGATCAGCGAGTTCATGACCCTGCACGAGGGCGATGTGCTGATCACCGGCACTCCCGAAGGCCGTGTGGATGTGCAACCCGGCGACACGGTTGAAGTCGAGATCAGCGGCCTGGGCCGCCTGGTCAACCACATCAAGGCAGAGGAGCTGTCATGAAACACGCGCGTATTCGCTTTGAAGGTGAAGTTCATTCGGTACAGGTCGACGCTGAGAACGCCGTACGCCTGGCCGACGGTCGCCTGCTGGCTGAAGACCAGGTCGAATGGCTGCCACCAGCCACCGGCAGCATGTTCGCCCTGGGCCTGAACTACGCCGACCACGCCGCCGAACTGGCCTTCAAACCGCCGACCGAACCGCTGGCGTTCATCAAGTCCCCCGGCACCTACACCGGCCACAACCAGGTGACCTGGCGCCCGGACAACGTCGCCTACATGCACTACGAGTGCGAGCTGGTGGCGGTCATCGGCAAACCGGCGCGCAACGTCAAGCGCGAGAACGCCCTGGAGTATCTGGCCGGCTACACGGTGTGCAACGACTACGCGATCCGCGACTACCTGGAAAACTACTACCGCCCCAACCTGCGGGTGAAAAACCGCGACGCCACCACGCCGGTGGGCCCATGGATAGTCGACGTCGCCGACGTGCCAGACCCAAGCAACCTGAAGCTGCGCACCTGGATCAACGGTGAACTGCGCCAGGAAGGCAGCACCAAGGACATGATTTTCGACATCCCGTATTTGATCGAATACCTGTCCAGCTTCATGACCCTGCAGCCCGGCGACATGATCGCCACCGGCACGCCGGAAGGCCTGGCCGATGTGGTGCCGGGAGATGAAGTGATCGTGGAAGTGGAAGGCGTCGGCCGCCTGGTTAACCGAATTGTCAGCGAGGCGGAATTCTTCTCCGTCCGGAAAGAGGCTTGAGCAACATGATCAAACACTGGATCAACGGCCGTGAGGTCGAAAGCAAAGACACCTTCATCAACTACAACCCGGCCACTGGCGAAGCCATCGGTGAAGTGGCCAGCGGCGGCGTCGAGGAAGTGGCGCAGGCCGTTGCGGCAGCCAAGGAAGCCTTTCCGAAGTGGGCAGGCACACCGGCCAAGGAACGTGCCCGCTTGATGCGCAAGCTCGGTGAACTGATCGAACAGAACGTGCCGCACCTGGCCGAGCTGGAAACCCTCGACACCGGCCTGCCGATCCACCAGACCAGGAACGTGCTGATTCCACGGGCCTCTCACAACTTCGATTTCTTCGCCGAAGTCTGCACCCGCATGGATGGCCACAGTTACCCGGTGGACGACCAGATGCTCAACTACACCCTGTACCAGCCGGTGGGTGTCTGCGCATTGGTGTCGCCATGGAACGTGCCGTTCATGACCGCCACCTGGAAGACTGCGCCGTGCCTGGCGCTGGGCAATACTGCGGTGCTGAAAATGTCCGAGCTGTCGCCGCTGACGGCCAATGAACTGGGACGCCTGGCGGTCGAAGCCGGGATCCCCAAAGGCGTGCTGAACGTGATCCAGGGCTACGGCGCCACCGCCGGTGATGCACTGGTGCGCCACCCGGACGTGCGAGCGATTTCCTTCACCGGGGGCACCGCTACCGGCAAGAAAATCATGCAGACCGCCGGGTTGAAAAAGTACTCCATGGAACTGGGCGGCAAGTCGCCGGTGCTGATCTTTGAAGACGCCGACCTGGACCGCGCCCTCGACGCGGCACTGTTCACTATCTTCTCGCTCAACGGTGAACGCTGCACCGCCGGCAGCCGGATCTTCATTCAGGAGAGCGTGTACCCGCAGTTCGTCGCCGAATTTGCCGCCCGCGCCAAGCGCCTGATCGTCGGCGACCCACAGGACCCGAAGACCCAGGTCGGCTCGATGATTACCCAGGCCCACTACGACAAGGTCACCGGCTACATCAAGATTGGCCTCGAGGAAGGCGCCACCCTGCTGGCCGGCGGCCTGGAACGCCCGGCCAACCTGCCGGCGCACTTGAGCCGCGGGCAGTTTATCCAGCCCACGGTGTTTGCCGATGTGAACAACCAGATGCGCATCGCCCAGGAAGAGATCTTCGGCCCGGTGGTGTGCCTGATCCCGTTCAAGGACGAAGCCGAAGCGCTGCAACTGGCCAACGACACCGAGTACGGCCTCGCGTCGTACATCTGGACCCAGGATATCGGCAAGGCGCATCGTCTGGCCTACGGCATCGAAGCCGGCATGGTATTCATCAACAGCCAGAACGTGCGGGACTTGCGCCAGCCGTTTGGTGGGGTAAAAGGTTCCGGCACCGGCCGTGAAGGCGGCCAATACAGCTTCGAAGTGTTCGCCGAGATCAAGAACGTGTGCATTTCCATGGGCAGCCACCACATCCCGCGCTGGGGTGTTTGAGCGATCCCTGTAGGAGCTGTCGAGCTCCAGCGAGGCTGCGATGCAGGCGCTACGGTCTGCCAGATACAGCGCGGTGATCCCATCGCTGCCTCGCTGGGGCTCGACAGCTCCCACATTTGATCTTTGACAACACGCTTCCAAGACAAAAACAATTATTCAGGAGAATGATCATGGGCGAAGTGGTTCTGGCAGCGAAGATCTGCCACGTCCCCTCGATGTACCTGTCGGAACTGCCCGGCAAGCACCACGGTTGCCGCGAAGCAGCCATCGCCGGGCACAAGGAAATCGGGCGGCGCGCCCGTGAGCTGGGGGCCGACACCGCCGTGGTGTTCGACGTGCACTGGCTGGTCAACAGCGGCTATCACGTCAACTGTGGCGAGCACTTCAAGGGCATCTACACCAGCAACGAGCTGCCGCACTTCATCAAGAACATGGAGTACGAGTACCCGGGCTGCCCGGAGCTGGGCGAGTTGATCGCCGCCGAGGCCAACCTGGCCGGCGTGCGCACCATGGCCCACAACATCCCGAGCCTGGAGCTGGAATACGGCACCCTGGTGCCGATGCGCTACATGCACATGGGCGTGCCGGACGAGCAGAAGTTCGACGTGATCTCCATCGCCGCCTGGTGCGCCTGGCACCGCCTGGAAGACAGCTTCGCGTTTGGCGCCGCCGTGCGCCGGGCCATCGAGAAAAGCGACCGCAAGGTCCTCGTGCTGGCCTCGGGCTCCCTCTCCCACCGTTTCTCCGACGACCGCGAAGCCGAAGCCAATATCCACAACTGGACCCGTGAATTCGACAAACAGATGGACCTGCACGTGGTGGAAATGTGGAAGCAGGGCCGCTTCAAGGAGTTCTGCGCAATGCTTCCGGACTACGCCGAGCACTGCTTCGGCGAAGGCAAGATGCACGACACCGCAATGCTTCTGGGACTGCTGGGCGGGCCGGACTACAACCAGCCGGCCGAGATCATCACCCAGCCATTCGGCAGCTCGGGTACCGGCCAGATCAATGCCATTTTCCCTTTATGAGCCTTGGTGAAGATCACCTGTAGGCGCTGGCTTGCCTGCGATGCAGGCACCTCGGTGTATCTGTCTCACCGAGTTGATGCCATCGCAGGCAAGCCAGCTCCCACAAGGAATTCGCTGCACCTCACCCTAAGAGGAGATACACACATGCCGCACTTCATTGCCGAATACACCGACAACCTCGAACAGCAAGCCAACCTGCCCGCTTTGTTCGAGCAGGTTCACGCCGTGCTGGGCGACAGCGGCGTGTTTCCCCTGGGGGGCATTCGCAGTCGCGGGGTGCGCCTGGACACCTGGCGCATGGCCGACGGCAAGCATGACTACGCCTTCGTCCACATGACCCTCAAGGTCGGCCACGGGCGCGACCTGGAAACCCGCAAGACGATCGCCGAAGCCCTGTTCAAGGTCATCACCGAACACTTCGCCGAGCTGCAATCCCAACGGCTGCTGGCGTTGTCGTTCGAGATGATCGAGCTGCACCCCGAGCTGAATTTCAAGCAGAACAACGTGCACGCATTCCTGAAGAACCAGGCGGGCTGACCACAGCCCACCTTTCCGCCCATGGCACTCAAACAAAAAAGAACAACATCATGAGCACAGCCAATACCGCCGACAGCACCACCCTGATCGAACATCAGCGCACCCACAGCATCGTCACCTGGCGACTGATGCCGTTGCTGCTGATCTGCTACCTGTTTGCCCACCTGGACCGGATCAACATCGGCTTCGCCAAGATGCAGATGAGTACCGACCTGCACTTCAGCGACACGGTGTACGGCCTCGGTGCCGGCCTGTTTTTCATCGCCTACGCGCTGTTCGGCGTGCCGAGCAACATGGCCCTGGACCGGGTCGGGCCACGGCGCTGGATCGCCTGCCTGATGGTGGTGTGGGGCGTGCTGTCCACCAGCATGCTGTGGATCGAAAGCTCCACCGGTTTCTACGTGTTGCGCTTTTTGCTGGGGGTCGCGGAAGCCGGCTTCTTCCCGGGGATCCTGGTGTTTCTCAACCGCTGGTACCCGGCCCGGCGCCGGGCGCAAGTCACTGCACTGTTTGCGATTGCCGTGCCCATGGCCGGTGTGGTCGGCGGGCCGTTGTCCGGTGCGATCCTGGAGCATTTCCATGATTTCGGCGGACTGCGTGGCTGGCAGTGGATGTTCCTGATCGAAGGCGCCCCGGTGGTGCTGCTCGGTCTGGTGGTTCTGAAATACCTGCCGGACAGCTTCGAAACCGTGAAGTGGCTGGAACCGGCGCAAAAGCAACAGCTGCGCGAGCAACTGAGCAGTGAAGAACAGCGCAAATCCATTACCTCCTTTGGCGGCATCGTGCGTGACCCGCAGGTGTGGCTGCTGGTGGCGGTGTACTTCGCGGTGATGCTGGCGGTGAACACCCTGGCGTTCTGGATGCCCACCCTGATCCACGGCGCCGGCATCGGCCGCGACAGCCAGGTGGGCCTGCTGAGCGCCGTGCCGTACCTGGCCGGGTGCTTCTTCATGATCGGCTGCGGACGCTCATCCGACCGCAACCGCGAGCGCCGCTGGCACCTGTGCGTGCCGTTGTTGATGTCGGCCATCGGCATCGCAGTGGCCGGGCTCTCGCCCACCAATCCGACCCTGGTGCTGGGCGGTCTGATCCTGGCCGGCATGGGCGCCAGCGCTGCGCTGCCGATGTTCTGGCAACTGCCGCCGGCGTTCCTGTCCAACAGCACCCAGGCGGCCGGCATCGCGCTGATCAGCTCGTTCGGCAGTATCGCCTCGTTCCTCGCGCCGTACCTGATCGGTTGGATGCGCGACACCACCCAAAGCGCGAGCCTGGCCCTGTATGTGCTGGCGCTGCTCATCGCCCTCGGCGGCCTGCTGGTGCTGCGCACCCACGCTGCCATCGTCAATCCCCAGTAGAGAGTTTGTCATGCTTGATCAAGCCCACATCCAGCAAGCCGCCGCCCGCCTCGACCAGGCTGAGCGTTCCCGTGAACAGGTGCGCCAGTTTTCCCTGGAACACCCGAACATCACGATTGACGATGCCTATGCCATCCAGCGCGCCTGGGTGGCCCAGAAAATCAAGGACGGGCGCAAGCTGGTCGGGCACAAGATCGGCCTCACCTCCCGGGCGATGCAGGTGTCGTCGAACATCACCGAGCCGGATTACGGCGCCCTGCTCGATGACATGTTCTTCGAAGAAGGCACCGACATCCCGTTCGAGCGCTTCATCGTGCCAAGGGTGGAAGTGGAGCTGGCGTTCATCCTCGGCAAGCCGCTCAAGGGGCCGAACTGCACGATCTTCGACGTGTTGGACGCCACTGAATGGGTGATCCCGGCCCTGGAAATCATCGACGCGCGTATCCAACAGATCGATCCGCACACCAACGCCACGCGCAAGGTGTTCGACACCATTTCCGACAACGCCGCCAATGCCGGCGTGGTGATGGGCGGCCGCGCCGTACGCCCCACCGAGATCGACCTGCGCAAGGTGCCGGCGGTGTTGTACCGCAACGGGGTGATCGAGGAGTCCGGGGTGTCGGCTGCCGTGCTCAACCACCCGGCCAAGGGCGTGGCGTGGCTGGCGAACA
The DNA here is from genome assembly GCF_900105735.1 of Pseudomonas yamanorum. Lineage (NCBI taxonomy): Bacteria > Pseudomonadati > Pseudomonadota > Gammaproteobacteria > Pseudomonadales > Pseudomonadaceae > Pseudomonas > Pseudomonas yamanorum. The sequence continues at coordinate 858,366 of NZ_LT629793.1, forward strand.
AACTGGCGCCGTACGACGTCACCTTGCAACCCGGCCAGATCATCCTCGGCGGCTCGTTTACCCGCCCGGTAGCGGCGAATCCAGGCGATACCTTCCATGTCGACTACGACATGCTCGGTTCCATCTCCTGCCGCTTTGTCTGAATACTGGAGGACCGTTTCATGGACATGCCCATCAACCGCTTCAAGCAGCGCCTGCAACGTGGCGAAACCCAGATCGGCCTGTGGCTCGGTTTGGCCGACGCTTATTGCGCCGAACTGGCGGCGAATGCCGGGTTCGACTGGCTGCTGATCGACGGCGAGCACGCACCCAATGACCTGCGCGGCATGCTCGGCCAGTTGCAGGCTGTCGCGGCTTATGACAGCCAACCGGTTATTCGCCCAGTGATCGGCGATACGGCGTTGATCAAGCAGGTGCTGGATATCGGCGTGCAGACGCTGTTGGTGCCGATGGTGGAGACGGCTGAACAGGCTCAGCAGTTAGTGCGGGCCGTGCGTTATCCGCCCTTTGGCGTACGGGGCGTTGGCAGTGCGCTGGCACGGGCTTCGCGCTGGAACAGCATTCCGGGTTATCTGGATGAAGCGGATGCGCAGATGTGCCTGCTGGTGCAGATCGAGAACCGTGAAGGCCTGGACAACCTGGACGCGATTGCGGCGGTTGAAGGGGTGGACGGGGTGTTTATCGGGCCGGCGGATTTGAGTGCGGCCATGGGGCATCGGGGCAATCCCGGGCATCCCGAGGTGCAGGCGGCGATTGAAGATGCGATTGGGCGGATTCAGAAAGCTGGCAAGGCGGCGGGCATCTTGAGCGCGGATGAGAAATTGGCGCGGCGGTATATCGAGTTGGGGGCGGCGTTTGTGGCGGTGGGGGTGGATACGACGGTGTTGATGCGCGGGTTGCAGGGGTTGGCGGCCAAGTTCAAAGACACCGCAGCACTGGACATTACCGGCGGCGTGTACTGACTCTCTGAAACCACAAAGATCCAAAATGTGGGAGCGGGCTTGCTCGCGAATGCGGTGTATCAGTTCCAGATTTGTTGGCTGACCCACCCATTCGCGAGCAAGCCCGCTCCCACATTTGGATCGGCGGTGTGTCAGCGTTTGATGGTTTTCAACTCATCCAGCAACCCCAGCAACACCTGCAACTTCTCCTCCCCAAACTGCTCTTGCAAGCGCCGGTAGTTCTCTTCCATACACTGGCTCATCGACTCGAAACTGGCCTTGCCCTTCTCCGCCAGCGTCACCAGCACCCGCCGCTGATCCTGCTCGGCCTTGCGTCGGTGCACCATCCCCGCCGCCTCCATGCGCACCAGCACGCCGGTCATGCTCGGTTTGAGAATGCACGCCAGTTCGGCCAACTGGTAAATCTCCAATTCGTCATGCTGGCTGAGAATTCGAATAACCCGCCATTGCTGTTCGGTCAGCCCATGCTCATTCAGCGACGGCCGAAAAAAACTCATGGCCGCTTCGCGGGCCTGCAACAGGGTCAAGGTCAGGGATTGTCTGGGTTTCAACATAGGCTCAGGGTCACGATAGATTTAGTTAATGTTTTAACGAAACTCTAACACTCTACTCCCCGCCGCACGCTATAACTTCTGAAGCCGGCGAAGGCTCTGGCGCGCAGGATCAAAACCGGCGGCACACAGAATCAAGACATCCAGCGCGCCAACGGCCTTAATACACTCATTAGCTCTTCACTGTCAGGCAGCGCAATGATCAATATCGAAACGCCGACCTATTACACGGCGACCAAGAAATACAACCTCAGCTTCCCCACTCTGGAACAGGACGTGGAAGCCGACGTGGTGATCATCGGTGGCGGCTTTTCCGGGATCAACACGGCCCTGGAACTGGCCGAGAAAGGCATCACCAACATCGTCGTGCTGGAAGCGCGTTACCTGGGTTTTGGCGGCACCGGGCGCAACGGTGGGCAGATCATGGCCGGTATCGGCCACGATCTGGAGAAGATCAAGAAGGACGTGGGTGAAGACGGCCTGCGCCAGATCTTCGAGATCAGCGACCTGGGCGCCGACATCATCAAGAATCGCATCGCCAAGTACGACATCGATGCCGATTTCTGCCACGGCTACGGCTACATGGGCTTCAACGCCCGCCAGGAAAAGACCCTGCGCGCCTGGGAAAAAGACTTCAAGTCCATAAACACCCAACATGAGATCCGCTTCCTTGGCGGTTCCGACGTGAAGCAGATCATCGGCTCCGACGCCTACAGCAGCGCCCTGCTGCACATGGGCGGCGGGCATGTGCACTCGTTGAACCTGCTGCTGGGCGAGGCCAAGGCCCTGGCCGGCCACGGCGTGCAGATTTTCGAGAACAGCCCGGCGCTGGAAGTCAGCTACGGCGAACGCATCACCGTGCGCACCGGTCGCGGTTCGGTCAAGGCCAGCAAGCTGCTGTGGGCCTGCGACAGTTTCCTCAACAAGCTGGAACCGGAACTGCACCGCTCGACCATCAACACCTACGCGTTTCAGATGATGACCGAGCCGTTGCCGGAAGAGCTGATCAACCGCATCAGCCCGATTCGCGGGGCCTACAGCGACATTCGCCCGGTGATCGACTACTACCGCGTCACCCACGAAAACCGCCTGCTGTTCGGCGCCGCCACACCGTTGGTGGAGCACATTCCCGGCGACTTGAAAGCCTGGAACCGCAACCTGATGCTGAAGATCTTCCCGTACCTCAAGGACGTGAAGATCGACCTGGCCTGGGGCGGCCCGATGGCCTGCAGCCCGAACCTGTTCCCGCAAATCGGCACCCTGCCCGGGCGCAGCAACGCGTTCTATGTGCAGGGTTATTCGGGCTTCGGCGTGACGCCGAGCCACATCATCTGCAAGGTGCTGGCCGAAGGCATGAGCGAAGGCTCGGCGCGGTATGACCTGGTCAGCTCGATCCACCGCCCGACCATCATCGGCAAGGACGCGATCCGCCCACTGCTGCTCACCGCCGGCAAGTCCTGGCACCAGCTCTCCGGTTATTGGAACGGCCGCCGCTAAAACCCCACACCTGACACCTGTAGGAGCGAGCTTGCTCGCAAAAAACCCAAAGGCGCCGCGTTCATCCAGGACGCCAGCGCCCCCATTCCCCTCCTATTTTTCATCATCAGGAGCAACTGCTATGACCCTCGTTACCCTCAAGAAAGACATCCAGCTATCCGAACTCGACGCCTGGGGCACCGTCGCCGACCTCGGTTCGACCATCCTCGAAGGCGAAGTCCGGGCCTTCGGCAAAATGACCTTTGGTGCCCCCACCGACCCGGTCAGCAGCGCCTATTTCGGCACCACCCAGGGCAAGTTCCGCATGGTCTACCCGTTTGCCGAACAAGCCACCGTGGTCACCGGCGAAGTGGTACTCACTGACGAATCCACCGGCCAGAGCACCCGCTACCAGGCCGGCGACAGCTGGTTCGTGACCAAGGGCACCCCGGTGCTGTGGGAAGTGGTCAGCGAAAGTTTCGTCAAACACTACTTCGCCGTGGTGTGATGGCCCCGGCTGCCGGCCCCCGTCGGTAGCCTTTTGGCGCAGGTGCCCCCCATGCACGCTCTCCCCGCCCACGAAGTCGCCGGCCAGTGCCTGCAGGCTTTCACCCGCTTGATTCCGGTCAGCCAGGCCGCGTTCTATTGCGTCGACCGCCAGCTGCAAGCCCGGGATTTCCAGTTGCACGGCATGAGCGGCGAAATGCACCGCGACTACCTCGACAACTATCGCCAATTCGACCCGTTGCAACCGCGCAACTGCCTGTCCAGTGGCCTGGCAGTGGTGCCGCTGGGCTTTGCCATGGCCCGCCAGCCGGCGCGGGATACCCGGCGCTATGGGGATTTTCTGCGGCGCTATGGCGTGGTGGATGTGGTGGAGATCCTCGCCCAGCGTGACGGCCAACCCCAGGCGGCGATTTCGTTGTTGCGCACCGCCGATCAAGGCGCCTTTACCGGCGAGCAACTGGCTCAGTTGAACGCCCTGCAAACCTTGTTGCAGCTGGCCGTGGCCAATATGCAGCCCGCTGAAGATGCATTGGCCAACCTCACGCCCAAGGAGCGCCAGATCGCCCTGTTGTTGCGCCAGGGCGCCAGCAACAAACAGTTGGCCCGAGAGCTGGACGTCGGCCTGCCCACCATCAAGACCCACCTGATCAACCTGTTTCGCAAGACCGGCGTCAGCAGCCGCACCGAGCTGGTGGGCAGCCTGTTTCTGTAGCCTGCCTCAACCATCCGGTTGATACCCGGGCCTGCTCCCGGGAGTGATGATCCGAGGTGTTCACCCACCCAACCGGAGCATCGCAAATGACCACCCCTTCTGACTGGATCACCGTGGGCGCCCTGGCCGACGGCTTCGCCCCCGAGGCGTTCATCCTGCCGAACCTGGCGGACCTGAGCGGCAAGACCTTCACGCTGTACTTCGCCAATGGCTGGCAGATCGAGCATCGCTTCGAACGCGATAGCCTGTCCTGGGTCGCCGCCGACGGTCACTCCAGCGGCAGCGCAACCTACCGCGCGACCTCGGTGCGACCCGGCTTGTACCTGGTGGATTTCATCAAGCGCGAAGGTGCCCAAGCCTGGTCGGTCAGCCTGGTGCTCGACAGCGCCAGCGCCTCGTTCACCGCCGTACTCGGGCGCATGCCCACCCAGGAACAAACCCGCGAAGGCCTCTACAGCCGAGCCCTGGCCGGCAAACCGCTGACTTCAGTGGAGGTGGAATTCCTCCACGGCAGTCTCGACCGCCCCTGGCAAGCCGGCCAGTGCCCCCACGCGCCCACCACCGAACTGACCGGCCTGCGCAACCAGTACCGCTACAGCCCGAGCGAGGTCTACGAGCACATCTACCTCAACCACCAGTTCTACGCCTGGCAATGCCTCAAGGGTGTCGAGCAAGGCCTTTGCGACACCGACCGCTGCGATTACTACAAGATCGCCGACCAGCTGTACCTGTTCGTCTGGCGCGAAAAAATCATCCCCACCCTCGGCCTGGTGCTGATCGACCTGCAACAGCATCGCAGCGACGGCAAGATCTTCGGCTATGCCGACGCCTCCTTCGATGAGCTGTCGAACTTCCCTATCAGCTCCTACTGCCAGGTGCTCAATCGCACGGAGCATCCCGATGACTGAGCCGCGCACGATTGTGATCACCGGGGCCGGCACGGGCATCGGTGCCGCGTGCGCCCGGCTGTACGCCGCCGAGGGTGCGCATGTGGTGCTGATCGGCCGTCGTCGCGAGCCGCTGGAGCAGGTCGCGCGGGAAACCGGCGGGGTGGTGCTGGTGGGTGATGCAGCCTGCCCGCAGACCTGGGACGGTTTTATCGCGCAGATTCGCCAGCGCTATGGGCGTCTTGATGTGCTGCTGGCCTGTGCGGGCGGCCACGGCCTGGGCAGCGCCACCGATACTAGCCCGCAGACCTGGGAAGCAGCGCTGCGCAGCAACCTCGACAGCGCGTTCTACAGCGCGCGTGCGTGCCTGCCGCTGCTGCTGGAAAGTGCCGGCAACATCGTGTTGATGGGTTCGATTGCCTCACTGGCTGCCGGGCCCGAGGTGTGCGGCTACACCACGGCCAAACATGCGTTGCTTGGACTCAACCGTTCGCTGGCCCGGGATTACGGCCCGCGCGGGGTGCGGGTGAACGCGGTGTGCCCGGGCTGGGTGCGCACGCCGATGGCGGATGAAGAAATGCAGCCGTTGATGGATTTTCACGGTGAGACGCTGCAACACGCCTATGACCGTGTGTGCGCCGATGTGCCGTTGCGCCGGCCCGCCAGTGCTGAAGAAATCGCCAGGGTGTGCCGCTTCCTGGCCTCCAGTGAAGCATCGATCATTACCGGGGCCACGCTGGTGGCGGACGGGGGGTCGAGCATCGTCGATGTGCCGACGTTGGCCTATGCGCATCTGGAGCAACGTGATGAATGAAGACCTGGACTTCACTGGCCGCAACGTATTGGTCACAGGTGGCGCCCAGGGCATTGGCCGGGCCATCGTCGAAGCCTTCGCCCTGCGGGGTGCGCGGGTGATGATCGCCGATCTGCAACTGGCCCACACACTCGCGCTGGAGCTGTGCGGGCGCGGCGCCCAGGTGGAAGCGGTGACTGTGGATCTGGCGGATGCGGCTGCGGTTTTCGCGCTGATTGCAGGGGTGGAACAAGGTTGGGGGCGGCTGGATATTCTGGTGCATAACGCCGGGTATTTTCCGCTGACGCCCTTTGCCGAAATCACTCCGGCGATGCTCGACCGCACCTTCGCGGTCAATCTCTCGGCGTTGTTCTGGCTGACCCAGGCGGCGTTGCCGATGTTCCGTCGCCAGGGTCGGGGCTGCGTGCTGGTCACATCTTCAGTCACTGGGCCGAGGGTGGCATTTCCGGGCCTGAGTCACTATGCGGCGTCGAAGGCCGGGGTTAACGGTTTCATTCGCAATGCCGCGCTGGAGCTGGCCGGCTTGAATGTGCGAGTCAACGGTGTGGAGCCCGGCATGATCGCCACCCCGGCCATGGGCAACCTGGGGGATGACCAGATGAACGCACAAATCGCCAGCCGGGTGCCGCTGGGACGGTTGGGTGCGCCAGCGGATATTGCCGGGGCGATGCTCTTTCTGGCATCGGACCTGGCGGGTTACATCACCGGGCAAACGCTGGTGGTGGACGGCGGCTCGACCTTGCCGGAGGTTTAACGAAACGTCCTACCGAACGGCCGGATAACCTCTACTCCCCCGCCTTGAGAACCGCTGCAAAGTCCCTCGCCTGATCACACAGTGCGAGGGAACGCCGATGTCTTTTCCGATGAATGCCCTGCCCGATGGGGCTGCCTCTTGATTCCCGCGATAGGCTTTCTGGTCGTGGCGGCGATGGACCCGACGACGCGCGACGTCGATGGGGTTCTCAACGACTTCACACATTGCCTGAACACCTACGACGCCTGGGCCGAGAGCTTCTGGAGCTTCTCGGCGCTGGATGTCGAGCAGGTGTTCAAGGTGGGGGATGAAGTTGCGCTGGTTGCGCCCATCACCCGTTCTCTTTATCCCAGCAGCACCGTCGCGACCTGCAAAGCCAACGCGTCGTTGAAGCTGGTGCATATGTTCCAGAGCGCGCGGTTCGTGCCCATCGGTAATACGCCGGTGATGCTGCAGGAAGTCGCGCAAGACGGTGGCGCCCTCGGCGACCCCATCCATAAAACCATCGGCCCCAGCGGCATTCTCGAAGTCACCGAGTGCACCGTCGACCGGCAGTACCGGGTCAGCTTTTACCCCAACGTTTCCAGGGACCACGTCAAGGCGCTGTATGCCTCCTATCAGTCCGAGATCAGCTCGCTGGAAGGCCGCTTGCGTGGCGAGTGGACGAGCACGTTCAGGCCGATATGGGAGAGCTATTCCAAGGCCGGCTTTGTCGATCGTTACACCTCGCTGCAACTGGCGTACGCGCAAGGATTTGGCAACGTGCTTTACGGTCTGTGGGACGGTATTGCGCAACTGTACCAGTGGCTGGCAGATATCAGGCCCAACAGCGAAAAATTGCTGCAGTACCTCTCCCAGGCTGAGCTTGAAGCGCTGCTGAAGCTCAGTAATGAGGCGATTGCCAAAGGGTTGTTGATTCTCAGCGACGAGCCGCTGCTGTTCATCTACCTGTCCGCGATGGTCAGTTGGATGCGTATGCTGCCGCCGCACTACATGGTTGAGTTGCTGGGGGAAATCACCACCGAGGTGTTGCTCAACCTGCTGTTGCTGTGGGCTACCGGTGGCATGGGTGTGGCGGTGCGCTTGGGTGCGCAGGTGCTGGGCAAGGTCAAGTCCGGGCAGGCACGGGAGTGGTTGGAGCAGATTGCCAAGCTGGGTGGTACGGCCCCGTTGGATGGGCATGCGGAGGTGCTTAAGCCGTTATCGCTTCAGAGTCATGCCGTGCCGGTGAAGGCGGCGGCGGTGCCGTTGAAGGTTGGTCCAGATCAGGTTTCGAATCCGGCGCCGATGGTGCGGGAGCCGACGGCTCGCACGACGCTGGTGAAGCAGGAGCCTGTGGATGATTCCCCGGCTTCGGCGAAAAACCCCAATGGGGATGCTTCGGCCTGTTCTGCTAGCACCTGTACCAATGGCTGCCCGGTGTCGATGGTTACCGGTGAGGAACTGCTGACCCTCACTGACGGCTCGTTGGAGGGTGTGCTGCCATTTGCCTGGACGCGGTTGTATCGCAGCAGTGCCGTGGAGTTGGATTGCGGGTTGGGGTTTGGCTGGAGTCATTCGTTGGCTCAGCGGTTGGTGGTGAGCGGCGAATCGGTGGTGTGGACCGATCACGAAAACCGCAGCACCACGTTTCCCCTGCCCTCTGCTGCACGGCCAGCCATCACCAATAGCCTGGCGGAAGCGGCGATTTATCTGGGCTCGTTGCCCGATGAACTGGTGCTGGCTCAGGCGTCGCTTTTCTACCATTTCCGCAACGGTGTGCTGACGTCGATCAGCGACGCGTATGACAACCGGCTGCGCATTTCCCGAGACTATTCCGGACGAATTCAGCGGATCGATAACCATGTCGGCCAAGGATTGCTGCTGCGGTATGACCGTGGACACATCGTTGCGGTCGACTATCAGGTGCAGCGGGAAATCGGCTGGGTTACCGAGCAGAACGTTGTTGCCTACAAGTACGACGATGCGTGGCGGTTGATCGAAGCAACCAACGCGGTAGGCGAAAGCGAGCGTTATCGATACGACGATCAGCAGGTAATCCTGGAGCGGGAACTGGCCGGTGGGGCGAGTTTCTTTTGGGAGTGGGAACGGTCTGGCAAGGCTGCAAGGTGTGTCCGCCACTGGGCCAGCTTTTCGCAGATGGACACGCGGTATGTGTGGGACGACAACGGCACTGTCACCGTACACAACGCCGATGGAAGCCAGGAAGTCTACGTTCACGACCAGCGCGCACGGTTGGTGCAGCGGATCGATCCGGACGGCGCGCAGCACTTCAAATCCTACGATGAAAAAGGCCGGCTGACGGTCGAGCAGGACCCGCTGGGGGCGGTGACGGCGTATCAGTACGACGAAGCCGGTCGGTTGATTGCGCTGTTTCCCGGTGACGATGCACCCACGTCCTACGAGCATGACAACGGGTTCGTACGGGTTGTACGCCGTGGTGACGCGGTGTGGAAATACCAGCGTAACGATCAAGGCGATATCACCCGCAAGACTGATCCGGATGGTAACTACACCGAATACACCTACACCCAACACGGAAAGCTTACCGGGGTCTGGTATCCGGACAACAGCAGTCAGCGGCTGATCTGGAACGAAAGTGGCCAGCTCACCGAAGAGAAGCTGGCGAATGGCGGAGTGCGGCGTTATCGCTATGACGACCTGGGGCGGCAGGTGGCTTGCGAGGATGAGCATGGCGCGCTGACTCAGTATCAGTGGGACGCCGTAGGTCGCTTGCTGAAGGTAATTCAACCGGGCGGCGCCACTCGCGAATTCAGCTACAACCCGTACGGAAAAATCACTGCAGAGCGCGACGAGCTGGGTCGGGTTACGCGCTATGAGTATGCCGACGGTCTGCACCTCATCAGCCGTCGGATTAATCCGGACGGCACGCAGCTCAAATACCGCTACGACAATGCCCGGTTGTTACTGACCGAAATCGAAAACGAGGTCGGCGAAACCTATCGGCTTGAGTACCACGCCAACGGCCTGATCCAACAGGAAACCAGCTTTGATGGGCGCCGTACTGCCTATGTCTACGACCTCGCCGGGCATCTGCTGGAAAAGACCGAGTACGGCGACGATGGCAGTCAGCTGGTTACCGGTTATGCGCGCGATGCGGCCGGGCGCCTCGTAAGAAAAACCCTGCCTGACGGCAGCAGCGTCAATTACACCTACGACCGCCTCGGCAACCTCCTCAGCGTCGACGACGGCCACTGGCCGCTGCACTACGAATACGACCTGCAAAACCGCCTCACTGCCGAGCACCAGGGCTGGGGCACCTTGCGCTATGGCTACGACGAATGCGGCCAACTCAACTACCTGCGCCTGCCCGACAACAACCGCCTGGCCTTCCACCACGACAAAGGTGGCGACCTCGGCACCGTCGAACTCAACGGCAACCTGCTCACCTCGCACCTGTTCAAATCCGGCCGCGAGCACCAACGCCAGCAAGGCCAACTCCTCAGCCACTACCGCTACGACGACCAGGGCCGCCTGCACGCCCACGCCATCACCCAACAGGAACAACGCCACCAGCGCCGCCAGTACGACTACGACAAACGCGGCAACCTCACCCGCATCCTCGACACCCGCAAAGGCCAGCACGACTACCACTATGACCCACTCGACCGCCTGACCCGCGCCAACCACTCGCACGACGTGCAGGAACGCTTCGTCCACGACCCAGCGGGCAACCTGCTGATGCAAGACCGCGTCGGGCCAAGCGTCGTCAAAGGCAACCGGCTGTTGATGCAAGGCGACCGTCATTACGACTACGACGCCTTCGGCAACCTCCTGCGCGAACGCCGGGGCCGCGCTCAACAACTGGTCACCGAATACCGCTACGACTGCCAGCACCGGCTGATTGCCGTCACCCAACCCGACGGCACCCAAGCCAGCTACCGCTACGATCCTTTTGATCGGCGCGTCGCAAAAGTCGTGAACGGTCAAACTACCGAATTCTTCTGGCAAGGCGACGCACTGATCGCCGAACACAACGCCGATCACCACCAAAGCTATATCTACGAACTCAACAGCTTCCGCCCGTTAGCGCTGCTCAAAGGCTACGGCCCGGAAGACGTAAAACCCTTCCACTACCAACTCGACCACCTCGGTACCCCGCAGGAACTCACCGCGCCCGACGGCGAAATCGTTTGGTCCGCCCATTACCGCGCCTACGGCCAAATCGCGAAGCTGGACGTCAACACCCTCACCAACCCGCTGCGCTTCCAGGGCCAATACTTCGACCCGGAAAGCGGGCTGCACTACAACCGCCATCGCTACTACAATCCGGACATTGGCCGCTACCTGACGCCCGATCCCGTGAAGCTGGCGGGTGGGCTAAACGGATACCAGTACGTGCCCAGCCCGACGGGGTGGGTAGATCCGTTGGGGTTGAGCTGTAAAGCTACAGCCTGCCCAGGCCAAATAGTCGCCGATGGGCCTTATAGCGAAATTGTTCCTGGTGGAGGTTTAGCTGCTCACGAAGCTGCCGGAGGACATTTGATGCAAAAGCACATTGGTAGAACTGACCAACAACTGGCAACACGTCTTAAAAATGAGCCTCATGTGCCTACGGCATCTACCTTCCCTGATCGCGCGACAGCCGAGTCAGCCATATCAAGCGTGATAGCAGGCAACGAAACCAAAATAAATTCGTTCGTTAAAGGAAAGGACAAAAAAATTGTTATTACTCAAAAGTCTCCTCAACCAGTTGGAACCAGCCTGAAGCGAGGTGCAAAAACAACCGTCCCCGGACGGGAGATCTACCTGATTTTGTACAAAGATAAAAGCATGCCCGATGGCTATAGAATTCAGACCGGATATCCGAATCCATGAATAAAGATTATTCACAGCTGCAGCAACTTCTCGCGGGTTACTTCAATCAGGATTGGGTTGATGAGTTTGATAGTGCGGACGATGTGATCCTAAGCTTTATAACTGAATCCTCAACAGAGACCTTTAAAACCGCACACCTTGAGTTAAAAGCTCTTTTACATGCCAACAAGACGGAGCAAGCGTTACAGCATTTTTTATTCTCAGATATTGGCTGTGGCTACTATTATCCTCACGATTGGAAAAGCGGGAAATTGTGGCTGGAGCACATTGACGCGCTTTTCAACCAAAGAGGCGAATAACTTCGATCTTTTAAGATATTTATAATGAAGAAGGTACTCGGAAAGCCCCTTCTTCCTCCCCTACCCCACCTGCTGCAACCGCCCCGCCCGAAAATCCTTCGGCGACACTTCGAACTGTTTCTTGAATGACCGACTAAAGTGCGCCGAATCCGTAAACCCCCACTTATACGCAATCGACGTAATCGACTCACTGCGCAAAAACGGGTTGGTCAGATCATCCGCACTGCGCTTCAACCGCGCCCGCTGGATATACCGGCACACACTGTCATCCTGTTCCTCAAACAACCGATACAAATGCCTTACCGAGATGTTCAACCGACTCGCCAACCCCACCGGGCTCAACCCTGGCTGGGTTAACGACTCATCAATCACCTTCTGCACATAGCTGCGCAGATTGCTGCCCTGCAACCCGCCACAATCGTCCCGCTCATCATCTTCCTGCTCAAACGCCGACCCCAGCAGCGAGACAAACGCCGATTGCAACGCCTGCCCCTCGCCGACCGCGCCTTCGCCGTTCAACGCGTCTTTGCACAGTTGGTCCATCAGCACATGCAACATGCGCCCGCAGGCTTTGCTTGAGGATATTTTGCCGAAGGTCTTGGGCTGGTTGCCGAACTGTTTGCACACCTCTGCGCGGGACAAGGACAGTGAGGCATGTTCGATCAGTCCGAACGGGGTGATGTCGATGGAGCCCACCGAGTCCATCAAAAGTAATTCGCCGGGGGCGAGTTGCACGCTCTGGCCGTTTTGGGTGATCTGGCAGTAGCCGCTGCGCTGGCTGACGAGGAAACAGTTCTGGTCGTCATCGTGGTCGGCGCGGGCTTTGGGGCGCTTGATCAGGCCGGCGTTGGTGCGCAAGTTGGCCAGGGGCAAACCGCCGCGGGAAAAGGTGGTGATATTACCGATGAACAACGAGCGGTTGAAGGCCAGTTCTGTGTCGAAGTGACCGCAAACCGCGCGCAGATCCCGGGTCCAGCGGTCCAGCCCGTCTTGCCCAATCTGTTGCATGCTCATGGTAGTTTCCACCTTGGCTTTTTGTTTTTGTCGGGCAATAGTTAACATGTTATCTATATGCGCGCAACAAGTACGTGTCTGCCAAGGTGGTTGCACTATTGATGCCAGATCCTGCGGTCAGTGGGCCTGTAATGCGCGCTGAAAACCGCTCAAGGCGTCCAGCAGCCAGGCACGTTGATCGCTGCTCAAGGCGATATAGCGCCGGAACGCCGGCATGCGATTGACCACCTCGCTGCCGCCCATATGCTCAAGCCGCACGCACCACTGGTGATCCACCAGGTCGATGCGCAGGCGCTTGAAGTCCAGCGGCATCAAGGCGCGATACAACGCACTGCCCTCCTGCAACTCGGCTTGCAGAACGCCTGACACTTCCTTGTCTCCCGAGCGCTGCCGACAGCGGATTCCAGTGCGTCGGACGGCCCCGGTGTGGTGCAGTTCGAAGCTTGCCGTGCCCTGCTGCGAGGCAGGCAGGCGCAGTACGAATTCGGTCATCACCAGATGCATCAACAGCTGCGATTCGGTGCGTTCGACGATCTCCAGTTGCAATCCGAGCTCGTCCAGGGCCACCCGGGCCGTCGTCGGTCCGCACACCGCATAACCGGCGAGGCCAAGGTTGCGCCGCAGGTGTTCCAGCGTAACGCCGGGACGATAACCGGCAGGCGCGCGCCGGGCGCTGAACAGCTCAGACAGTTTTTGCAGCATGGCTGATATACCCGTTGTGCGGCTGACCTGGCTCATGGGCGAACTCCTTGGCTAACACCTCCTCCACCGAGGCGGGCTTGAATGGATTGACCTTCTGCACCACCAGGGTCCAGAACAGCGCGTACGCCGCCGTGCAACCGAGCATCACGCCGAAGGGAATGTAGATGTCAGCAGGGTTCATCCCCGGCGGCGTGATAAACCACATGCCCAGCAGGATGCCGATGCTCGACAGAATCTGCGGCAGCGGAAAGAACGGCGAACGGTAGGCGCGAGGCAGATCCGGCCGGCGAATCCGCAGGATTACCACCGACAACGTCACCAGCAGATAAGCAAAACTCCAGGCACACACGGCGGCCAATACCAGGTGCATGATGTTGTCGGTGTTGCCCCCCAGGTACAGCGCGTGCAGGCACGGAATCAGCATCGCCACCAGGATGCACAGCAGCGGTGTCTTGAAGCGCGGGTGCAGGTAGGTGAAGACCTTGGGCAACGCGCCGTCGACCGCCATGCCGTACAGGATCCGCGGTACACCGGCCATCAGGGTGTTGATGGTCGCAGCCCCGGCAAACAGGAAGCCGATGCCCAGCCACATCGGGCCGATGCTGCCCATCACCTGCTCGGCGAATTTCGGGATCGCCATCGGCGTATCCAGCAGGTGCACCCCGCCCGCCGCGTCGATCAATACGTTCTCCACCTGGCGCTTCATGGCGGCGCCGTAGATGAACATGCAGGTGGCCACCCCCAGCAACCCCAGCACCATGGCCTTGGGCATCACCTTGGCCGAGTTGCGCAGGTCCGGTGCCAGCGGCGTGACGAACTCGCATCCGACGAACATGAACATCGCCATGCCCACCAGCGACAGGATGGTGATCAGGTCGGTGCCCACCAGGGATTCACCGAACCAGCCATCCAGCTGCACCGCCGGGGCTGCGATCAGGCCCAGTACGCCGAATACCATCAGGGTGGTCCACATACCGAAGGTCAAGATGATCTCGGCCCGGCCGAACGCGCTCACACCAAACGCATTCAGCACCCCGAACACAATCACGAAGCCCACCCCGAGCAACCACGAACCACCGGCGGATTCCGCCAGGGTGTTGAGGTGCTCGAAGTTCACCAGCGCCATCACCCCGGACAGGATCGTCTCGGCGGTGCCGGCAAACACATGCACGATCAGGTACGCCGACAAGGTGCCGGTGATCGCAAAGAACCGGCCCATGCCGCAGTTGATGTAGTCGTAGACCGAACCGGTGGTGGGCAGGATCGAGGCGGCTTCGGCGAAGGTGGTCGCCTGGGCCAGCATCATCACCACCGCGATCAACATGGCCACCGCGAAGGCACTGCCGCCGATGCCAAACCCCATGGTTGCGGTGAGGATCACCGGGCTGGCCATGATCAGGCCAATGGTGCTCGCCAGCGCCGTGGGAAAGCCCACCGTGCCGCGTTTCAAGTGTTCGGTGAGCCGGTCGTTGATCGACATGGTGCAGATCCTCAAGAAGCGGATTTTTAGAAGTATTGGCACTCTGCGCCCCGCCCTGGCTGATCGTCTTGCTCCTGGCTGCCGCCGGTTTTGTTGCTGCCTGCCACTGTCCCGCCGCTGGCGACCAGGGTCAATTACCTGGCACGCAGGGGAAAGACTTGGCGCGGTGGCGCTCGCCCTAATGCTCCCTCAATTCACCTTGTTGGGGACTATAACAATGCAGCACACACAACAAACCCGTCACCTGTACAGGGCCATCAGCCTGGGCATCGCGCTGATGGTCATCGACTCATCGGCCCAGGCGTTTGAGCTGTATGCCGATGACGACACCAAGGTCACCGGCAATTTCCTCGCGGTGTACGGCATGTTCAACAGCCGCAAAAACTATGACGGCACTACCGGCGGTTCCACCTGGCGTGAAGGTTTCATCAAGTATGGCTTGAGCGTTGACCAGCGCTTCGGTGCCCTGGGCAGCCTGTATGGCACGGCCAACCTGGTCAGCTCCGGCACCTGGGGCGAGGGTGATGCGTCGGGCGTGACCACCGGCAGCGAGCGCACCACCAAGTTCGACGAAGCCTTCGCTGGCTGGCGCTCGGGGGAACTGTTTCCGGCGCTGGGCAAGGATGGGGTGGACCTGTCGTTCGGCCGCCAGATCATCATGCTCGGCGACGGTTTCATCATCAACGACGACGGCCCGAACCTGGGCAAGGGCGTGGATGACGGCAAGTTCAACCGGGGCGGCGCGTACTACATCGCCGCGCGCCACGCCTTCGATCAAACCGCCGTGTTACGCCTGGGGGGCAAGGACGGCGTGCATGGCAGCGTGATGTGGATCAAGTCCGACAACCGCGCCCAGGCCAATACCGAAATTGCCGCCGGCACCCTGGACTACACCGCCGCGCCGGGCACCGTGGGATTGACCTATATCCATGGGATCAGCGTCGATAATCGTTATGCCAATGACCTGCAAAAACAGCGCGCCGGGATGAACATCTACAGCCTGCGGGGCGCCGGCAATGCCGGGATCGAGAACGCGCATTTTTCCTTTGAATACGCCTGGCAGGACAAGGACGCCGGCCCGGAAAAGGCCTGGTACACCGAGGCCGGTTATACCTTCGCCGCGCTGCCGTGGTCGCCGGACCTGACCTACCGCTACAGCCGCTATTCGAAAAACTGGGACGCGATGTTCTCGGGCTTCAACCGTGGCTATGGCACTTGGGTGCAGGGCGAAGTGGCTGGCAATTACTCGGGGCCGTTCAATACCAACACCGAGGTGCAGCACGTGGCGTTAAAGATCAAGCCGCTGGACAGCGTGACCGTCGGCGCGCTGTTCTTCGATTACAAGACGTTGAGCAAGGGCGGCATGCTCAACCTCGATGGGCGCGAACTGGACCTGTACGCGGAGTGGGCGGTGAACGAACACCTGATCGTCACGCCGCTGTTGGGCCTGTACAAGCCCAACAAGGATGAGAGCAACGGCGGCAACCAGGTGGGTGGCAATGGCACCAACGTTTATAGCCAAGTCACCGTGGCAGTGCCGTTCTAACGCAGATGCAATGAGCTAATGAAGATCAAATGTGGGAGCTGGCTTGCCTGCGATGCAGACACCTCGGTACATCAGAGACACCGCGGTGATGCCATCGCAGGCAAGCCAGCTCCCACATTCAAGCGGCATCAATCCTCGATAGAGGTGTTCGCCCTACGGTTGCCGCTCCTCAATCCGCGCATACGCACCCTGGTGATAGAGCAGCGGCGAACGCCCAAAATCATCAAACGCCACCACCTTGCCAATCATGATCCAGTGATCACCACCGTCCACCTGCTGGTACTTCTCGCAGTGAAACCGCGCCGAGCAATCGGCGAAGACCGGTGAGCCACCCTCGCCCGGCTCAAATTCGATTTCGGCGAAACGATCGTCTTTAGGCCGGGCAAAATTGTTCGACAGGTGGATCTGGTCAGCCGCCAGCACGTTGACCGCAAAATGGCTGGCCTGCTCGAACACCTCGTGGCTGTTGGAGCGCTTGTCGATGCTCCACAGCACCAGCGGCGGGTCCAGGGACACCGAGTTGAAGCTGTTGGCGGTAACTCCCACTTTGCGCCCGCTGGCATCAGCGGCAGTGACCACCGTGACGCCGGTGGCAAAGTTGCCCAGGGCCCGGCGAAAGGCCCGTGGGTCGAAACTGTTATCAGACATGCAAGACTCCCGGACTGCATCAACGCGCAGTCCTGATTATTGTGATGGCCGGGTCGGCTTCAAATCATGCTCGGATCAGGCTCAAGCCCCATCAGCTCACGCCCCAGAATCTGCGCGCACACGTCGTAATCGGTGTACGCATGGGCGCCAGTCATATGGGAATCGCGGAACAGGCGCTGCATTTCGTTGTGCTCGAACCACGCGTTGCCACCGGCGGCCTCGAACAAGCGGTCCACCGCCTGGATGCACATCTTGGTGGCGTATGCCTGGTTGGTGCGCCAGAACGCCAGGGTCTCGCGGCTCGGGTAACGGTGCTGTTCGCTGTGTTCAGCATGTTCCTGCCAGGTCTTTTCCAGGAACGCCCGGGCGGCGGCTACCTGGTGGGTCGACTCCGCCAGGCGCATCAACGCCGGGGTCGCGGCCCCCACCGCCGCGCCGGTGTAGGCACGTACGCGGGTCTTGGTTTTCTCGCGGAACACCTCAAGCATGCGCTCGGCCACGCCCAGGCTGACGGTGGAAAAACCGCTGGCGAAATACGGACGGTACGGCGAGTAGAAAATCTTGCTGTCGGGGTACAAACCGAAACCAGCGGACTTACCTTCCATCATGTCCTTGGCTTTCTGGATGCGGTGTTCGGGCACCAATACGTTGTCGATGATCAGGGTCTTGGTGCCGCTGCCTTTCATGCCGGCGGCGAACCAGTCATCGCGAATCTGATAGTCACTGCGTGGCAACACCGCGAAGCAGTAATCCTGAGTCCCTTCGGTATTTTTACGACGGAACCCGACAATCGCCCACTCGGCGTGATCGCAACCGCTGCTCCAGCCCATTTCACCGCTGAACAGCACACCCCCTTCAACGTCTTCAGTGCGGCCAAACGGCGCGATGCTGCTACTGGCCGTGGCGTTCGGGTTATCGCCCCAGACTTCCTGCTGCAACTTCGCGGAAAACAGCGCCAGTTGATGGCTGTGGGTGCACAAGAGGCTCATGGCCCAGGCGGTGCTGGCACAGGCGCCGGCGAGCAAGGCGATGCAGTCGGCAAATTGCGGCAGGGAGATTTCCATGCCGCCAAAGGGTTTGGGTTGAAAGGCACGGTGCATGCCGATGCTCTTGAGCAGCGCAATGTTCTCGTCGGGAACCTTGCGGTCCTGCTCGGCCTGAAAGGCATTGGCAGCGATGGTCGGCAGAATCGCCTTGAGGTCTTCGAGGAGCGGGTTTGGCTTTTTCATGGACGGCCCTGCTTATTATTGGATGTCCGGCTGGCGTTCCAAAGCAACGAACGACGCTGGATGTGGGGCCAGTATGGAGCCGGCGATCACACCGGAAAATGCACCTTCCACAGCCAAGATTGCACTTTCCACAGGCCTGGCAGCCACAGACATATCGCCCGGCAGGCATAGACAAGCCTGGCCCGGCGGCGCTGGTTAACCTCGGGCTTTTGCGAGCAGGAAATTCCCATGAGCGATATTGCGCTGCTGCCTGAAGTCCAGGCCTTCCTCCGTCGAAGCCATGCCTTGTTTATCGACGGCGGCTACATCCAGAGCCACTCCAGCCAGACCCTGAAGGTGATCAACCCGGCCACCGGCGAAGTGATCGCCCACGTGGCCGATGCCGACCTTGCCGATATCGACGCGGCCGTGGAATCGTCCCGGCGTGGCTTCCGGCAATGGTCCCAGGTCGCGCCAGCCATGCGCGGCAATGTGCTGCTGAAACTCGCTGACCTGCTGGAGCAACACCGCGAAGAACTGGCGCAGATCGAAACCTGCCAGTCGGGCAAGATCATCCAGATTTCCCGGGCGTTCGAGGTGGACCAGGCCGCGCACTTCCTGCGCTACTACGCCGGCTGGGCCACCAAGATCAGCGGCCAGACCATCACCCCGTCACTGCCCTCCTTCGCCGGTGAGCTCTACACCGCCTTCACCCTGCGGGAACCGGTGGGCGTGGTGGTGGGCATCGTGCCGTGGAATTTCTCGACCATGATCGCCATCTGGAAACTCGCCTCGGCGCTGGTGACCGGTTGCAGCATCATCATCAAGCCCAGCGAGTTCACCCCGCTGACTATCCTGCGCATCGCCGAACTGGCCATCGACGCCGGCCTGCCGGCGGGCGTGCTAAACGTGTTGACCGGTGGCGGCCTTGTGGGCAAAGGCTTGGTGGAGCATCCGGACACCGACAAGGTTTCGTTCACCGGCTCGGTGCCCACCGGCATCGCGGTGGGCCGCAGCGCCATGGGCGCCGGGTTGACCCGGGCGACCCTGGAACTGGGCGGTAAAAACTCGGCCGGGTTTCTGCGGGATGTGGACCTCGACAAGGCGGTCAACGGGATCATCGAAGCCGGGTTCCTGCACTCCGGGCAAATCTGCGCGGCCGCTGAACGCTTCTTCGTCCACCGCTCGCAGATCGAGGCGATCATGGACAAGCTGGCTCAACGCCTGTGCCGCTTGAACATCGGCTCGCCGCTGGACGAACGCACCGAGTTCGGCCCGGTGACCAACCGTCAGCACCAACAGAAACTCGAAGGGTTTTTCGCCACGGCGCGGGCCGAGAACAATACGATTGTCCATGGCGGCAAGCGGATCGACGGGCCCGGTTGCTACGTGGAGCCGACGGTGATTCTCGCCAACACGATCAACGACACCCTGCTCAACGAAGAAACCTTCGGTCCGATCGCGACGTTTTTCCCCTACGACACTGAGGAAGAACTGCTGGAGTTGATGAACAACACGCCTTACGGCCTGAGCGCCAGCCTCTGGACCAACGATTTGAGCAAGGCCCTGCGCATGGTGCCGGCGATCAACGCGGGGACGGTGTGGGTGAATATGCACACGATGCTCGACCCGGCGGTGCCGTTTGGCGGCAACAAGTCTTCGGGGGTGGGGCGGGAGTTTGGCGGGGCTTTTATCGAGGACTACACCGAGCTCAAATCGGTGATGATTCGCTACTGACCGGCATGCGGAGTGCCTGTCGGGGCGTTATCGCTGGGGGAGGATGCGTGGCGGGGGCATATCCGTTATTTGGGTGATGGCCTCTATTGGTTCCGCTCTTACAGCCATCCCTTTCAAGGTCTGCGTTTAAAAGTCCGTTTAAGGCCATGTTTAAGTACGTTTATCCGACTTGGCCGCCTTAAGCACCCTAGCTGTTGAGACATGCGCCCGTGCTGCCTTACCTTCCAGCCACTCCTTGGGCTTGGCTACTTTGGGGCCACGAGGGCTTTTTGCTACGGACTTAGGTTTGATCATCCTTGCCAGGGCCAGCAATCGCTCTGCCAGCCCTTGCGGAGTCTTTTCAAGAGGGAAATTTTCCGCAGGCAATGCGATCTGCAAGCCTTGATAATCACTGCGAACATGCACCGCCAAATGGAAAATCGAAACCTGCCAACCCTCTGGCTGCGTTTCGCGGTGCGCCTGCTCAACGCTACGCTTGAGAACCGACAAAACGTTGTAAGCCAGGACCGCCGAGGCAAAGCCCAATAGCGCGGCTTTCGGGCTGCCAAGGCCTGTAATTTCACTGTCCAGTACCGACTCAAGGCGCTGAAACATTCCTTCGATACTCCAGCGATGACGGTATAAATCGGCTATCTGCCGGGCACCGATGGTGTCGGGCAAATTGCTCCAGAACCACATCACCAAATCACCTGAGTCATTCGCCGTTTGCAGGCTCAACTCAACACGTCGCCAGCGGCGGCCACCCTTCACTTCGATGATTTGTTCGCGAACGGTTCCGCTATCGACCGTCCCTGAGTCTTGCCACTCACTTTCCTGGACCAGGCGTGGATGCTTGCTGGGTTGGCGAACGATGAACGAAGCCCCCGTGTCCTCGCAGGCTTGCAGGATGGGCAGCGTGCAATAGAGCCGGTCAGCCATCCACAACTGGCCCGCGCATGCGCGGGCCAGCAGCGGTAAAACACTGACTCGCTCACTGGCGTAGGCATCTTCCCACGGCTGAAGATCAACGACTAAATCCAGATCCGGATCGTAGGCAACTACTGAAAATCCTGGGCGCGCTGCGCCGCGCTCATTGCGCAGAGCGCCTAGACGTTTTTCAGTGGCCGGCAAGTGGTTGCCATCCACAATACGCAACTGCCAGCCGGGCAGGATCGATGAATGGCCGAGCGTTTCGACGGTTGGTATCAAACGTTCGGCACTGCCCGAAATGAGGGCGCGAAGCAGCTCGGGTTCGGTTCGCTTGATCTTGTCATAGAGTGCCGAAACACTGACCGAAAGGCCCTCCATCTTGCGCGCCGCCGCGTGCAACGACGGCCTCAAGCCCAATGAAACAAGGGACATCAGCTCAACAACGGTTGAAAACAAAAGCTCACGTGAGTACTGCCGTTGGCGGTGATCATCGAACACCTTGTCAACCCAAGCGGCATCTACTGCCTGCTCTAATATCAACTTGGTCATGACGCTGGCCGGAGCCTGTTTTTCAAACCGTTCTAAAACCTTTTCCCACATAGTTTCGTCGTCCTGACTGGATTGGTTAGGGGATTTTAAACCAAGACCTTGAAAGGGATGGCTCTTACAGCGGCTCACTTTTGAAAAGCGCAAAAGTAAGCAAAACGCTCTTGCCCCACCACTCG
This sequence comes from Pseudomonas yamanorum, assembly GCF_900105735.1. Classification (NCBI taxonomy): domain Bacteria; kingdom Pseudomonadati; phylum Pseudomonadota; class Gammaproteobacteria; order Pseudomonadales; family Pseudomonadaceae; genus Pseudomonas; species Pseudomonas yamanorum. The sequence continues at coordinate 880,136 of NZ_LT629793.1, forward strand.
GCACCTCGCCCAGGCTCGGTGTGCCCTCACTCCGGCTTTGGACCGTGGGCCGCCGCGATGGGCCATCCTTGGCCCAGCGCGGCTAACCCGGCGTCCTGCCGGGTTACCCACGCTCCAAAGCCTGCGTTCGGCCAGCGTGGTTTAACGGGCCGCCTAAGATCAAGATCAAAAGCAGATCAAGAGCACAGCGGCCTACCGGCCGGCTTGAGTGTTGAAGAGCAAAATCAAAAGCTAAAGCGGGCACGGTTCAAATGTGGGAGCTGGCTTGCCTGCGATGGAATCACCTCGGTATATCTGAAAAACCGAGTTGTCTGCATCGCAGGCAAGCCAGCTCCCACAGAAAAGCAGATCTTTTTTCGCTCTGGCTTTTTGATCGTTCCCACGCTCTGCGTGGGAATGCATACAGTGACGCTCCGCGTCACCATTGCGCGGGGCATCAGTCCGGCGGTGCCAGCGGGACGCGAAGCGTCCGAGGCGGCGTTCCCACGCAGAGCGTGGGAACGATCACCGTCGCCTACCACACCGCAATATGCGAATCCGCCCGGGGCTCGGTCCCACCACACAGCACTCCACTGACTGGATCCCGCAGGATAATCTGCCCACGCCCGAAGTCCGTCAGGTCACTGGCAATCTGCACCTGATGCCCACGCCGAGCCAGGGCATTGGCCAAATCCCGCGACGCCCCCTGCTCGATGCCCACCTTCATCTCCCCCAACCACTGCCAACGCGGTGCATCAAGGGCCGCTTGGGGGTTAAGACCGAAATCCACCAGATTCATCACCATCTGCACATGCCCCTGAGGCTGCATGTACCCGCCCATCACACCAAACGGCCCGAGAGCCTGGCCATCCCGGGTAAGGAACCCAGGAATGATGGTGTGGAACGTCTTTTTCCCAGGCATCAGGCAATTGGCATGCCCCGGATCAAGGCTGAACTCCTGCCCTCGGTTCTGCAGCGCAATACCACTGTCGGGCAACACCACACCGGAGCCAAACCCGTGGTAATTGCTCTGGATAAACGAAACCATATTGCCCTCCGCATCGGCGGTGGCCAGATACACCGTGCCACTGGCGTGAGGATCACCAGGCTTGGGTGGCTGGGCCTGCTCCCCTATCTGCTCGCGCCGCCGGGAGCTGTACCCATCGCTGAGCAAATCCGCCACCGCCACCCGCATATGCAGCGGGTCAGTGATGTAGTGCAAGCCATCGCTGTACGCCAGCTTCATCGCCTCCAGCTGACGATGCCAGGTCTGCTGGCTGTCACGGTGATCAAAGCTGAACCCTTCCAGAATCTTCAGCGCCATCAGCGCCACCAGCCCCTGCCCGCTCGGCGGGATTTCCCACACGTCGACCCCGCGATAATTGATGTGGATCGGCTCCACCCACTGCGCCCGGTAGCCGTTGAGATCGGTGGCCCGCAAGTAGCCACCGGTGGCCCGGGAATGGGCGTCCAGGCGCTCGGCCAGGGCGCCGCGATACAGGCTTTCACAGCGGGTCGCGGCCAGTTCTTCAAGGGTTCGCGCCTGGGCTGGGTTACGAAAAACCTCCCCGGCCTGTGGCGTCCGGCCGTCGATCAGGAACGTTTCGAACCACGCCTCCAGCACCGGGTCGCGATGGGGGCTGAACTCGTCCAGGGCGACCTGCCATTGATGGGCAACCACCGGCGACAACGGAAACCCGTCCCGTGCCAAGCTGATGGCCGGTTGCAGCAGTTCGGCAAACGGCAGCTTGCCAAAACGCTGCGACAACTCGGCCCATGCCGACGGGCAGCCCGGCACCGTCACCGGGGTCCAGCCATACAGCGGCATCTGTTCATGGCCGGCGGCCTTCACCGTCTCAATCGACACCGCCGCCGGCGCATGCCCGTTGCCGTTAAGGCCATGCAGCTGGCCCTTGCACCAGACCAACGCAAACGCGTCGCCCCCCAGGCCGCAGCCGGTGGGTTCGACCACGGTCAGCGCCGCCGCCGTGGCGATGGCGGCATCAATGGCGTTGCCGCCCTTTTGCATGATCTCGATGCCGGCCTGGGCAGCCAAAGGCTGGGAAGCCGCGACCATGCCGCGCCGGGCGAACACGCTCTGGCGCTGGGACGGATAAGGGTATTCATGAGCAGAGAATTTCAACATGGCAAAGGCTCTTCAAAACAAGGATTCATTGGCCGGATTTGACCCGGTTCCACTCCCGGGTTATCAGGCGCTGGATGGCTTCCGGCAGGTCGGCGGAAACGAAGGTGTGGCTGATCACTTCGTCACCGGGATAGATACCGGGGTTGCCGCTGACTTTGGGGTCCATCAGCGCCGTCGCGTCTTGGTTGGGGTTGGCGTAGCCCACGTAGTCGCTGATGGGCGCGATCACCTCGGGGCGCAGCAGGTAGTTGATCAGGGCGTGGGCGTTGGCCACGTTGCCGGCGTCTTTGGGGATCGCCAGCATGTCGAACCACAGGTTCACGCCTTCCTTGGGGATCAGGTAGCGGATGTCGAGGTGCTTGCCCGCTTCCTTGGCGCGGTTCCGGGCCTGCATCACGTCACCGGAATAGCCGATGGCCACGCAGATATCACCGTTGGCCAGGTCGGCGGTGTATTTCGACGAGTTGAAGTAGGTCACCGAAGGCCGCAGTTCCATCAGGCGTTTCGAGGCTTGCTTGTAGTCGTCGGGCTTGACGCTGTTGGGGTCCAGGCCGAGGTAGAGCATCACCTGGGGAATGATCTTCACCGGCGCATCGAGAAACGCCACGCCGCAGCTCTTGAGCTTGGCCAGGTTGCCGAGTTCGAACACCATCGACCAGGAATCCAGTACCGCGTCCTTGCCCAGCACCGCACGGACTTTTTCCTCGTTGTAGCCGATGCCCACGGTGCCCCACATATATGGCACGGCGTAACGGTTGCCCGGGTCGGCGGCTTCCAGGCGTTGCATCAGGCGCGGGTCGAGGTGCTTCCAGTTATCCAGCAGGGAACGTTGCAGCGGCTGGTAGGCACCGGCCCGTATCTGCTTGGACAGGAACTGGCTGGACGGCACCACCACGTCATACCCCGAATGCCCGGAAAGCAGCTTGGCTTCGAGCATCTCGTTGGTGTCGAAGATGTCGTACTGGACCTTGATGGCGCTGTCTTTCTCGAAATTCTTCAAGGTGTCGGGCCCGATGTAATCGGACCAGTTATAGACCTTCACCACCGGGTCGGCGGCCTGGGTCATGGGGACAATCGCGGCGCAGCACAGGGCCGCGAACACACTCGATAAGCGCATTGAGACTTTCCTTGGAAGGGTCATAGCACACGGCTGAGAAAGGCCCGGGTACGGGGATGGCTGGGACGGCTGAAAATCTGTTCCGGCGGCCCTTGTTCGATGAGCTCGCCCTGGTCGAGCACCACCACGCGGTCGGCCACTTCACGGGCAAAGCCCATTTCATGAGTCACCACCACCATGGTCATGCCCTCCTCGGCCAACTCTTTCATCACCTGCAAAACTTCGCCCACGGTTTCCGGGTCGAGGGCGCTGGTGGGCTCGTCGAACAACATGGCCTGGGGTTTCATCGCCAGCGCCCGGGCGATCGCCACCCGTTGCTGCTGCCCGCCCGAGAGCATCGACGGGTAGTGGCCGGCCTTGTCCGCCAGGCCCACCCGCTCCAGCAGGCCGCGGGCTTGTTCCAATGCCGCCGCACGAGACACACCGAGCACCTGGATCGGCGCCTCGATGATGTTTTCCAATGCGGTCATATGGGGGAACAGGTTGAAGCGCTGGAACACCATGCCGATGTCCCGGCGCTGGCGAGCGATGTTGCGCTCCGAGTCCCGCACCAGGCTGCCGTCGGCACGTTCGCGATACCCCATCGCCCGACCGTTGACGCGGATGCGTCCGCCCTGGATGTCCTCCAGCAGGTTGATGCAGCGGATAAAGGTGGTCTTGCCCGAGCCCGAGGCACCGATCAGAACCACCACTTCGCCACGGCGCACTTGCAGGGAAATCCCCTTGAGGATCTGCAACTCGCCGAAGGACTTGTGCACATCCAGGGCCTCGATGATCAACTCTTCACTTTTGTGCGCCATGGTTAGCGTCCCCTCAGCAATTTCAGGGTGCTGCGACCGAACATCCGGCTGGAGGCCGGCGGCGGTGACGAAGGCCGGTCCGACTGGCCGAAACGCGCCTCCAGCCAGCGCTGGAAAAAGCCCCAGAGCGTGGTCAACAACAGGAAGTAGATGGCGACCACCAGGTACAACTCAAACACCCGGAACGTCGCCGAGGTGACCATCTGGGTGCTGAGCAACAGCTCCTGCACGCCGATCACACTCACCAGCGTGGTGTTCTTGAGCATCACGTTGAACTCGTTGCCCAGCGGCGGGACGATCACCCGGAACGCCTGGGGCAGCACGATGCGCCGCATCAGCTTGGCGAAGCCCATGCCCAGTGAGCGCCCGGCTTCGTATTGGCCCTTGTCCACCGCGCCAATGCCGGCCCGGATGATCTCCGCCATATAGGCGCCTTCATTCAGGCCCAGGGCGATGATCGCCGCCTGGATATTCCCGGGGACCACCAGCCCGAACAGGTCGATATCCTCGAAACGAAAAATCCCCCCCGCCGCCAGCGCCGTGTACAGGAACACGATCTGCACCAGCAACGGCGTGCCACGCATCAACCACACATAAAAACGCACTGGCAGGTGCAGCAGCGGGTTCTTCGACAACCGCAACAACGCCGCCGCCAACCCCAGCACACAGCCCAGCAGCATCGCCGACACCGCGATCAGGCACGTCAGCCAGAGCCCGGTCAGGTACACCCCGCTGGGCTGCAGCAGGTACTGCCAGAACACATCCCAATTGAAATTCATCGCAGGTTTGCCTCAGTCGAGTGTGTCGCTGCTGACATGCCACTTGTTCAACAACTGGACGTAGCTGCCGTCGCTGCGCATGTCGCTGACCACTTGCTGCACGGCGGCGCTGAGCTGCGGATCGTCCTTGCGAATGCCCAGGCCGGTCAGGATCCGGCTGAACGCCGGTACGCCTTCCTGGAACAGTTCCGGGGCCATCGCCGCGTAGTAACCGGCGGTTTCCACGGTGGTGCCATAGGCGTCCACCTGGTTGATGCGCAGGGCCTGGAAGGCGTCGGTGTCGGTGTTGTACACCACCAGTTTCATCGGTGGCTTGCCGGCCTTGGCCAGGCTGTCGTTCTGGGCGTCGAGCAGGGTCTTGATGGTGGAGCCGTTGAGCACCGCGACCTTGTGCCCGGACAGGTCATCCAGCGCCTGGATGCCCTTGGGGTTGCCCTTGGGCACCACCACCGACTGGCTGGAATACATGTAGTTGACGATGTCGATCACTTGCCGCCGCTCGGGCTTGTCGAACAGCTGGTCGACGATCATGTCGCACTGCTGGGCCAGCAGCGCCGGCACCAGCCCGGAGAAGGGAATCACCCGCCATTGCACCTGCTTGCCTCCCAGGCGCTTGGCGATTTCCAGGCCCAGGTCGACGGTCAGTCCCCGGGGTTTCTGCGCTTCATCGAAGGACACCAGGGGCGGTGAATCCATCCCCGAGCAATACACCAGTTTGTCGACCTTCTGCAGGCGCTCCGGCACCTGGGGCGCAGCAAAGGCCCCTTGTGTGCAGAGGCCCAGGGATATGGCGACCAGCAAGCCGTGACGTTTATGCATGACCAGACACTCCAGTTCGTTGAACAACGGGGGCAGGACTCAAAGTCAAAACACGGGCGGGTTTGTACCCGCTTCTATTTTTCCGTTTGCAGGAACTGAATCAGCGCCGGCACGGTGCCTTCGATGTGCTCGCGCACCACGGCTTCGGCGCGGTCGGCATCACCGGCGCGAATCGCATCGAGGATCACCGCATGCTCCTGGCGGGCGCTGAGGGGTTTGTCGCCGTGCTGCAGCCACAGGCGCATGGGCGCCTCCACCAGCGAGTACAGCGCCGAGATCTGCTTCATCAGGCGCGGGCGGCCGCTGAGGCTGCACAGGTATTCGTGAAAGGCGCGGTGGCGGCTGACCCACTCGGCACTGTCGTCGCGGTAGTCGTCCATCTCGTCCAGCTGCCGCTCCAGCGCGGCCAACTGGCGCTCGCCAATCCGCCCCACCGCCACGCGCACCGCCAGGCCTTCAAGGGCGCTGCGCATCTCGAAGACTTCGTGCAATTCGTCGATATCCAGGCCACTGACAATCGCCCCACGGTTAGGCCGCAGGGTCACCAGGCCTTGAGCGTCGAGGCGGCGGAAGGCTTCGCGCACCGGCATGCGGCTCATGCCGATCTCGCTGGCGATGTCCTCGGCGATCAACCGGTCACCCTTGCGGTAGCGGCCACTGCAAATCGCGTCCAGCAGGAAGGTGTAGGCCTCCTCCTCGGCGGTCAGCGGCTGGCGTTCTACATAAGCGGGAGCGAATTGCATCGGCAGCACCTTTTGAATTTTTGTATCCAATTATCCACGAATACAAAAAAGCAGTTTGCGTGCCAGGTTGGCGGGTAGTGCTTCAAGTGATTGATTCAGATGGAGTTGGTGAGTGGCATTGCCCCGTGCACGTCGCAATACCGCAGGAAAGTGCTACCAAAAGGTTCAAGGAACGGCCCATAACTGGGCAGGCCGGTAGCCGGTAACATCCTGGTACCTTTCTAAATTCCTGTACAATTTTATTATTTTGTACAAGTATCAGCGGTATCACGCCCTCTCTGGAAGAACCGCAATGACCCGTCTATTGGTTTCGCTGGCCCTGGTGCTGGGCCTGAGCAGTTGTGGCAGCGTGGATGTAAAACACTATGCCGACCAGCAACCCCAACTGGACCTGGTGAGCTTCTTCAGCAAGCCCGTCAAGGCCTGGGGCATATTCGAGAAACGCTCGGGTGAAGTGGCCAAGCGTTTCGAGGTGAATATCGCCAGCCGCCGCGAGGGTGAAAACCTGATTCTCGACGAACGCTTTCTCTACAGCGATGGCACTCGCCAGCGGCGCGTCTGGACCCTGACCCCCGATGGCCCGAACCACTGGCGCGGCCGCGCCGACGACGTGGTCGGTGAGGCCAAGGGCGAAGTGGCCGGCAACGCGTTGCACTGGCGTTACGTGCTGAGCCTGCCGGTGGACGGCTCCGTCTACGAAGTGAGCCTCGACGACTGGATGTACCTGATGGACGAAGACACGCTGATCAATCGCTCCAGCATGTCCAAGCTGGGGGTCGAAGTGGGACAGGTGACGCTGTTCTTCCGTCGCCAGTCTTCGCAACCCTGACCGGCAAGGAGTGAATCATGAACCTGCAAACCCTGACCCAACTGGCCACCCAAGGCGACGTGCGTGAAATGGAACTGCTCTCCCTGGAAGGCGGTTTCTATCTGGCGCGCGTCCGGCTGGACCACGGCCAGTTCACGTTGCTGGACGCTGCAGCAAAGCCCCTGCACTTTCGCTCCGTCAATCACCTGCGTGACGTGTTGCAGTCAGTCCCGGCGTTCCCCTGCACCCTGGTGCATCAGTGCGTCCATGATGAAATGTGCGGCCGGCGTGAAGGGCCCATTGAGGCACTGCGGACGCCGTTCTCCCTGGAAGCGCCCTGGTGACCAAGGCCGTTAGAAACCTGTGCCTGGTGCTGGGCGATCAGCTCTCATTTGACCTGGCCTCACTGGACGGGCTGGATAGCCAGCACGATGCCGTCTTGATGGTCGAGGTCATGGAGGAAGCCAGCCATGTCCCCCACCATCCGCAAAAAATCGCCCTGGTCTTCAGCGCCATGCGCCACTTTGCCCAGGCGTTGCAGCAGCGTGGTATCCGGGTGCAGTACGTCGCCCTGGACGACCCGCAAAACACCGGCTCGGTACCCGGCGAGCTAGGGCGCTGGCAATCGCTGATGCAGCCACAGGAACTGCACCTGACCGAATGCGGCGACTGGCGCCTGGAACAATCCCTGAAAGACTGCGGCTTGCCGATCCAGTGGCATGCCGACAGCCGCTTTTTGTGCAGCCGTGACGAATTCGCCGCTTGGGCCAGCGGCAAAAAACAGCTGCGCATGGAGTTCTTCTACCGGGAGATGCGCCGCAAGAGCGGGCTATTGCTCAACGGTGACGGCACCCCGGTCGGCGGCGCCTGGAACTTTGATGCGGACAACCGCAAGGCGCTGCCCAAGGGAACCAAAGCGCCCTACCCGGCGCGCTTCAGTTCAGACGCCATCACCCAGGACGTGCTGGCGCTGGTACGTAAACACTTCAGCAGCCACTACGGCGACCTGGACACCTTCGATTACCCGGTAACCCACACCGATGCCCAGGCACTGTGGGAGTACTTTCTGGATTACGGCCTGGCCGGGTTCGGCGACTACCAGGACGCCATGGCCAGCGACGAGCCCTTCCTGTTTCATGCCCGTATCAGCGCGGCGCTGAACATCGGCCTGCTGGACCTGCGCCAACTGTGCAGCGACGTGGAGGCAGCCTATTGGTCGGGCGGCATCGGGCTGAATGCCGCCGAAGGGTTTATCCGCCAACTGATTGGCTGGCGTGAATACGTACGCGGCGTGTACTGGCTGAAGATGCCGGACTACGCCGCCGGCAATGCATTCGGCAACAGCCGCCCGCTGCCGGAGTTCTACTGGACGGGCGAGACGCAAATGAACTGCATGCGCCAGGCGATCGGCCAAAGCCTGAAACATGCCTACGCCCATCACATCCAGCGGCTGATGGTCACCGGCAATTTCGCCCTGCTGGCCGGCATCGTGCCCAGCCAGATATGCGAGTGGTACCTGGCGATCTACATGGACGCTTTCGACTGGGTCGAGCTGCCCAACACCCTGGGCATGGTCATGCATGCGGATGGCGGCTATCTGGGCTCCAAACCTTATTGCGCGAGCGGACAATATATAAAGCGCATGTCGGACTACTGCCGCGACTGTGCGTACAAAGTCACTGAAAGTACCGCTGACAATGCCTGCCCGTTCAATGCGCTTTACTGGCACTTCCTGATGCGCCACGGCGACCTGCTGCGGGGCAATCAGCGCATGGCCATGCTCTACAAGAATCTCGACCGGATGCCTGAATCCAAGCAGAACGCGCTGTGGAACCGGGGCCAGCGGCTACTGGCGAAGCTGGATGCGGGCGAGTCACTTTGAGCGGGCGACTTGGTGTTTGCCGGCACGCTGACCGAGCAGCATCAATCCACCTCCCGTCAGCAGCAGGCTCGCCGCGATAACGATGTAGCCGCCATACACATCCACGCCTTGCACGAGGCTGAGCGTCTGGGAACACACCAGGGTGCCGGTCAGCGAGGCAATGGCCAGCACCGGCGTCACGGTCGCGGAGACTCGGCCCATATAGCCTGCCGGCACGGCCTCTTGCAGCATAGGCCCCTGCACCATGGCAAACACCGAAAAGCACAGCCCGCAGCAGAACATCAGCCCCCAGGCCAGGTAAAACGGCGGATGCAACGCATAGCCCAGGTAGCTCAGCCCCAGGCACAACAGCGCCACGGTGAACGCGCGTCGAATGCTCAAGGCCTTCAACAGCGGCCGAACGAGAAAGGCCGCCATCAGCCCGCCGACGGGGAATGCGGCGAGTACCAGGCCATATTCACGCGGGCTCAGGCCCAACGTTTTGAAGGCATACAACGACAGGACGACGTTGTTGATACCGAGGGAAAAGCCATATAACGCCACGCCGGTCAGCAGGGTTCGAATCGATGGGTGCCCCCAGGAAAACCGCAGGCCGGCCAAGAGTCCACGCCAGAATGAGGCGCGCTCTGCGGGCAATGCAGCCCCTAAATCTCGGGTGGCCAGGATACATAGCGCTGAACAGCTGAACGCCAGCACATTGATCAGCAACGCCCAGATCGGCCCCACCCACACAAACAGCGCCGGGCCCACGGAAGCGGAAAGTACCGAAATGCCCGTGAGGGAAAACATCGTCTTGGCCGACGCTTCCACCCGCCGCTCAGCGGGAATGATCACTTGCATGACCGCCTGCCGGGACGGGTTGAAGAACTGCGCGGCGCTGCTGTTCATCACCAGCAACAACAGCACGCCGGCGAACACTTGCATCTGATCGAGGCCGGACAGCGAATAGATCAGGATAAAGATCAGGAAGTTGATCACCCGGATAGCATCAGCCGTGATCATCACGTAGAGCGCAGGCAGGCGGTCGACCCAGGCACCCGCCAATGGCGCCACCAGCACCCGCGGGATCGCCGAGGCCGCCACCGCCAGGCCCACGGCGCTGGGTAGAAAGGCGCTGTCGCGGAACAGATCGGTCACCAGCCAGACGATGATCGTGCTCTCCAGCACGAACTCGCCGAAGGACGAGAGCGCCTGGCCCAGCCATAAAAGTGAAAAATTGCGGCTGATGAAAAACCCGGAAAACCGGCTTTGCCCTTGACTCGTCCTGAACACCATCCCTTCCCTGTGCGAAACGCTGTGAAATTTTCCGGCCGCTGCGAATTGTTGTGAAGCCGGCGATAAATGGCCAATTGCCCATGCTAACGTCGGCTTCGATGTCATCCAATCCATTGAGGGAGCAGCGCCGATGTCTACTACCGTAACACCCGCCGGTGGCGGACCGACCACTCAAAAAGCCTCGACGTCGGTATTCGACGACAAGTTGAATATTTCCAAGTCGAGCAAGGTGATCGCCGATTACATGCGCCAGTCGGGCAAATCGGCGATTACCAAGCAAGAGCTTTCGCAACTGGCCAGCAATGCCTCGGGCAAGGTGCCCGCCGATGTGAGCACTGCTGCCCAGTACATGGAACGCCATCCCGACGTGTTCACCGCCATTGAAACCCATGACGTGGCGGGTGCCGATAACCTGTCCGGGGTGTGGAACTTCGACTGGGCGGCCAACGGTGGCCTGAACGGCACAGCGACTGATGCGATCGCCAAGATGCAGGACACCTTTGACTTTGCAATCGCCAAGTCGGCGCAGATCACCGAGATCAGCACCGGCAAAAAGGCCGAGCTGGATTCGACCAAGCAGCGGCCGCAGAACTGAATCTCCAGCCGCTACAAAAATCCAGTGTGGGAGCTGGCTTGCCTGCGATGCGGGCACCTCGGTGCTTCAGGTACACCGAGGTGATGCCATCGCAGCCTCGCTAAAGCTCGACAGCTCCCACACTGGATTTGCTTTGCCTGTCAGGTCGTTGTGCTGCCATCAAAAGTGAAACGCCACCCCCGTGGTCACGTTGAACGCATCCCCTACATAGAAGTTGGCCGAGTCCTGGCCCTTGGCGTCGTACGCGGTGTTGGTGGCCGTGGCGTAGCGTTTGTTGGTCAGGTTGCGCGCGTCGACGAACACTTCCCACTTCTTGCTCGGGGCCTCGTAGCCCACCTTGGCGCCCCACAACGTATAGGACGGCGCACTCAGGGAGTTGGCGAAATCCACGTAGTAGCTGGACGCCGCCCGGGCATTGAGCTGCGCGTAGAAACCACTGCCCTGGCGATACTCCAGCTCCGCCTGGTAGACCTGACGCGGCAAGCCCGGCAACTGGTTGTCGCCAAACACCCCATCATTGCGGTAGTGAAAGTCGTTGAAGGTGTAGGCCTGGCGCAAGGTCACGGTGTCGCCGTTGCCGCCGTCCCACAGTTGCGCATTCAGCCCAGCTTCAATGCCCTGGTGAATCGTTGCGCTGCCGTTGGAGGTGGCCACCAACTGGTCCTGGGTGGCGGTTGCCTGGCGCACCACCACCGACAACAGTTCTTTCTGCACCCACGACCGGTAGACCGTCAGGCTGCCGTCGAAGATGCCATGGCCGCCACGAATACCGAACTCCACGGTGTTGGCTTTTTGCGGCCGCACATCACGGATGTAGGGCGTGCCGGTGCTGCCCAGCTGCCAGGTAACGGGTGGATCCACCGAGCGGCTGACGTTGCCGAACACTTCGAATTCCGGGGTCAGCTGGTAGCGCAGGCCGATGCGCGGGGCGACGTCGGTCTCGTCGTACTCAACGCCACTGGGGAACGCGCTGGTATTGGTGCCGGTGCTGTATTCGATCTGCGCCTTGCGCTTGATATCAATCAGCGACAGCCCGGTGGACAGCCACGTACGGTCATTCAGTTGCAGTTCGTTGCCAAGGGAAAACACCGTGTCCCGGGAGCCGGTGTAGTTGGTTTTCTGCTGGGTGATACCGGTGGCCTTGCTGTGGGACTTCACATCGGCGAGGTACGCCAGGGTGTTGCTGAAGGTCACGCTGCTGTCGCTGCGCAGGCCGAAGAAGGTGTCGGCGGTGCGCAGGTAGCGCAAGGTCAGGTTGACGTCCTGGGAGCGCCATTCCTGGGGTGTTGGCGAGTAACGCCAGCCGTTGTCCAGCGGGTAGTCGTTGTAGCCCAGGCCGACTTCGAGCTTGGCATTGTCGTCGAAGGTGTAGGTGGTGGTGCTGCCCAGCAGGGTCGAGCCGTCCTTCTTGCGCCCGATGGGCACGAGGTTGCTCGTAGGGTCGTGCTTGAGCTGGTATTTGGTCAGGGTGTTGCCCTGGCTCAGAGTCTCTTCCTTGTAGCGAATGTAGAAGCGCGTCTCCAGTTGCGGGCTGAATACGTGGCCGAAGTTGGCGACGATCCCCTGTCCCTTGTTCGGCGTGTTGTCCTGATAACCATCCCGCTCGTTGTGCTGGATGCTGACGTAGTAGTCGTTGTCGCCGTCAACGCCACCGGTACTCAGCTGCTGCTTGCGGTAGCCGAAGCTGCCGGCTTCGAAGCGCGCGTAGTTGCCCGGATCGGTGCGGCCGGTCTTGCTCACGAAGTTGATCGCGCCGCCCAGGGATAACGCCGAATAACGGAAAGCGTTGGCGCCGTAGAGCACCTCGGTGTGGTCCACGGAGGCCATGTCCAGCATGTCTTCCTGGGTGCCGCCCGGGCCGGTCAATGGCAGGCCGTCATAGAGGAATTTGATCCCCAGCACATAGCCTTGGTAGAAGGTGTTGAGGCCCGAACCACGGATCGAAATCTTGTTGGCACCCGAACCGCTGGTGGCCTGAGCGAAGACTCCCGGCTGCAACGCCAGCACGTCCTCGGCATTCGCCGCCCGGCCCTGCTCGATCTTGCGGTTGTCGATCACCGCGGTTTTGCCGGGTACCTTGGCCAGCTGCTTCTCGGCCTTTTGCGCTTCGGTGGCTTCGGCGCCGGTGACCACCACCGTGGCCAGGGTCGGATCGGCCTGGGCGGCAAAGGCCGCGCCGTGTATCAACATCAACAGCACGCCGAGGCTGGACGCGGTGGCCAGTGACTCAAAACGACGAGCGCGTGGTTCAAACAGTTGCCGCATGGATTAAATACTCCTGGGGTCTCTAATTAGTTGGAGCATCTATTTGTATAGTCGCGCTCTGAATCCAACTTTGCAGGGTTCGTGCCACGTCAAAACATCAATAAACGCGGGCCCACCGCCCGGTTTAATCGTCACAGGCGCAACACTTTGCTGGGGAAATGTTCGTTTCACAACAATGCTTAAAATGCACATTTAATTATATGTTTAATCGATAAAAGCATAACCAAACCCCCGTCCTAAAGGCCTCGGGCGCAACTGTTTGAATCCCAACAGCTGACCAACAAAAGTTGCGTATCCGGCACTCTTCGCGCCTGCACACCCATCAGAAAACGCAAGTTACCGGCCCACATTTACTTGGTATGAGTCTTGCTCTACCCAACGCTCAGGGAAATTAATTAAATGGGGTATTCACGTGACGGCCAACTTACTCTGCACCCGCAGGACGCCGCTGGAGATTGCCCGTGACTTGGCGCGCGAATTTGCCCGCACTGCCGTCGACCGCGATGCCAGCGGCGGAACGCCCAAAGCCGAACGCGACAAGCTGCGCAGCAGCGGCCTGTTGTCCCTGAGCATCCCCGGGCAATTCGGCGGGCTGGATGCCAACTGGTCGGAAACCTTCGAGGTGGTGCGCGAATTCGCCCGGGTCGACAGCTCCATCGCCCACGTATTCGGCTTTCATCACCTGATGCTTGCCACCGTCCGGTTGTTCGCCACGCCCGCACAATGGCAAACCTGGTTCAGCCTGACGGCCAGCAACAACTGGTTCTGGGGCAACACCCTGAACCCGCTGGACACCCGCACGGTGGTCAAGCGCCACACGGGCTGGCGGGAATTCTCGGGACAGAAGAACTTCTGCTCCGGGGCCAACGACTCGGAGATGCTGATCGCCTCGGCCATCGATGAAAGCGCAGGCGGCAAGTTGCTGATCGCGGCGATTCCCAGCGCCCGCAGCGGGATCATCCTGCACAACGACTGGAACAACATGGGCCAGCGCCAGACCGACAGCGGCAGCGTGACCTTCAAGCGCGTACGCGTGGAAGAGTCCGACCTGCTGCTGGACCCGGGGCCGTTGAGCACGCCGTTCGCCTGCCTGCGCCCGCTGATTGCACAACTGCATTTTGCGAATATCTTCCTCGGCATCGCCGAGGGCGCATTCGAAGAAGCGCGCCAATACACCCTGGAAGAAGCCCGCCCGTGGTTCCGCTCCAGCGCCAGCCACAGCACCCAGGACCCTTACATCCTCAGCCACTACGGCGATTTCTGGGTGGCGCTGCAAAGCACCCGCCTGTTGGTGGAGCGCGCCGGTGAGGTACTGGACGCGGCATGGGCCAAGGGCTCGGCCCTGACCAGCGAGGAACGCGGCACAGCTGCGATTGCCATCGCCACCGCCAAAGTCGCCGCCAGCCGCAATGGCCTGGAGTTGTGTAGCAAGGTCTTCGAGGTCACCGGCGCGCGGGCGACCAACGCCTCGGTGGCCCTCGACAGGCACTGGCGCAACTTGCGCACCCAGAGCCTGCATGACCCGCTGGACTACAAGCTTCATGAACTGGGCGAATGGGCACTGAACGGTACCCCGCCCATCCCGACGTTCTATTCGTAGAGATTGCCATGCAACTGCTCACCCTACCGCCCTCGCCCGCCCTTGCCACTTCCATCCGCGCCACCGCCCAGGTGTTTGAAGACCCCAGGTCCAAGGCCTTGCTCAAGCATGTGCAACAAGTCGCGCCGAGCGAAGCCAGCGTGCTGATCATCGGCGAAACCGGCACCGGCAAAGAGCTGGTGGCTCGTCATATCCACAACCTCAGCGGCCGCAAGGAGCAGCCGTTCGTGGCGGTGAATTGCGGAGCGTTCTCCGAATCATTGGTGGAGGCCGAGCTGTTCGGCCACGAGAAAGGCGCGTTCACCGGCGCCCTCAGCGCCAAGGCTGGCTGGTTTGAAGAAGCCAACGGCGGCACGCTGTTCCTCGATGAAATCGGCGACCTGCCGATGTCGATCCAGGTCAAGCTGCTGCGGGTATTACAGGAACGTGAAGTGGTGCGCCTGGGGTCGCGCAAAAGCATTCCGATCAATGTGCGGGTGCTGGCGGCGACCAACGTGCAGCTGGAAAAAGCCATCAACGCCGGGCATTTTCGCGAGGACCTGTTCTACCGCCTGAACGTGGTCAACCTGGAACTCAGCCCACTGCGGGACCGCCCCGGCGATATTCTGCCGCTGGTGCAGTATTTCATCGACACCTACACCCGCCGCCTGGGGTACGGCGAGGTGATCCTGAGCAAGGACGCCGAGCAACGACTGGCCACCTACAGTTGGCCGGGGAATATTCGCGAGCTGGAAAACGTCATCCACCACACCCTGCTGATCTGCCGTGACGGCGTGATCCAGGCCGATGACCTGCGCATGTCCAACCTGCGTATCGAACGCCAGGAAGACAGCACCACGGCCCATGACCTGCTTGACCTGGCCTTCCAGCGCCTGTTCGAAGAACAGATCGACAACCTCCACGAACAGGTGGAACGCAGCCTGCTGACCGCCGCCTACCGGCTGTGCCATCACAACCAGGTGCACACCGCCGAGTTGCTGGGACTGAGCCGCAACGTGACCCGCACCTTGCTGATCAACCTGGGTGAGCTGAAGGTCAACAAGCGCCGCCCGCTGGCTGGCGCCAAAGACGAGCGAGTGCTGCACCTGTCGATCTGACCTGCACCGCGCGGCGTACCCGGTACGCCGCCTGATCACAGCGCGACTTCATCCAGCGCATCACTGAACTGGCGACTCCACAACCGCGCATATTGCCCGCCCTGGCGCAGCAACTGTTCGTGGCTGCCGTCCTCGATCACCCGGCCATTGTCGAACACCAGGATGCGGTCCAGATGGGCCACGGTGGACAGCCGATGCGCCACCACCAGCACGGTCTTGTCCTCCATGATTTCGTCGAGCTTGTCCTGGATAAAGCGCTCGGTGATCGAGTCCAGACTGGAAGTGGCTTCGTCCATCACCAGGATCGGCGCGTTCTTCAGCAACACCCGGGCAATCGCAATGCGCTGACGCTGGCCGCCGGACAACTTGACCCCACGCTCGCCCACCAACGATTCGTAGCCGTGTTCCATGCTGTCGATAAACTCACTGGCGCCGGCGCGGTGGATCGCCTCGGCGACCTCGTCCATCGAGGCATCCAGGCGGCCGTAATGGATGTTTTCGCGAATGCTGCGGTGGAACAAGCCCGGCTCCTGGGGAATCAGGCCGATCTGCTGGTGCAGCGAATGCTGGGTGACGTCGCGTACGTCCTTGCCGTCCACCAGCACCTGGCCTTGCTGCACGTCGTAAAGACGTAGCAGCAGGCTCAGCAGCGTCGACTTGCCGGAACCCGAAGCGCCCACCAGGCCGACTTTCTGGCCGGCGGGAATCACGATATTCAGGTGTTCGAAAATCGGCCGGCCGGCGCTGTAACTGAAGCCGACGTCGCGAAACTCAATATCGCCGCGCTTGACCTGCAGCGCCTTGGCACCGGGTTGGTCGATGACTTCATGGGGGCGAATCAAGGTGCGCACGCCATTGGCGATATTGCCGGTGGCTTCGAAGAATTCGAGAAAGCGTCGCGACAGGTTGCCCACGTCACTGATGATCAACAACGACAGGCTGGTGGACATCACAAACGCCGCAATATCGATGCGGTGACTGCGCCACAAGTACAGGGCGAGCAGCAACAGGCCCAGCTTGAGCACCACGCCACAGCTGGTCTGGAACCAGCGGATGCGCTCCATATAGCCGAGGGAGCGATAAGCCGCCGTCACCTCCTTGTCGAGGAAGGTGCCCAGGTAACTGTGCTCGAACGCATGCCGCGCAAACAGGCGGATATTGGCCAGGTTGGACACGGCGTCCACCACTTTGCCGGTACTGGTGCTGCGCGCTGCCGAATACTGCTGGGCCAGCGGATGACTGCGCCGTGCGAGCAGGTAACAGATAGCGATGAACACCACCGACCACCCGGCCATGAACAGCGCCAGCAGCGGCGAAGCGGTCCATAGCAAGGCCGTGGCCAGGCTCAGCGTCACCAGCAGCGGGATCAGGTCGAACAGCAGGATGCTCAGAGTCTGGTTCACCCCAAGGGTCACCTCGGATACCCGGTGCGCCAGGGCGCCGGCAAACTCGTTGCTGATAAAGCGGTGGGAGTGCTGTTGCAGGTAGGCGAATACCACGTGGGTCACCGTTCGCCGCTGCAACGGCAACACGTGGATATGGCAGCCCGCTGCCGCGCGGGTAAATAACACCTCGCACACAAGCAGTATGGCGAACAGCGTCAACGGCCAGCGCAGCACCTCGAACGCACGCTCCGCCTCCAGCCCATTGCTGACGGTGCGGGTAATTTGCCCAAGGCCCCAGGGAATCAGGATCGAACACACCACGGCGGCAATCTGCAGCAGCAGGATCGCCAGGTACCACCCTTTGAAATGACCGATGAAATGCCGCACAAACGCCGCCGGCGTCGACGGCAAGTGTTGGACATTCCAGGTGCGAAACAATGAAAAAGACGAGCTCATGGCCAATGACATTCCTGAATGACGCCTGTGGCCGCGCAGCTTTCAGGCAAAAATGGTGAGTGTGATCGTTCCCACGCTCTGCGTGGGAATGCATCCGGTGACGCTCTGCGTCACGATTTTAAGAGCGGACGCAGAGCGTCCAGAGCGGCATTCCCACGCAGAGCGTGGGAACGATCTCAATTCGCTCTTACATAGCGAACTTCCTCCAGCTCACAACCGCCCCGAGTAAGGGTGCGGCTTGATTCGGCCTGCGCTATCCATCCTGCATTTTGGTAAAAGCGCACTGCCCGCCGGTTTTCAGCCAGTACCCACAACGTCGCCGTCTCCAGCCCCAGGCTCGCGAGATGTTGCAGGCCCCTGAGCCACAGCGCCCTGCCCACTCCGGTTCCCCAGTGCTCGGCCAGCACATACAGCGCCTGCACTTCACCGGTTTTACCGGGATCGACATCCTCATCACGGCTCGAGCTGACGACAATCCAGCCCACCACACGCCCCCCGACCTCCGCGACAAACACGGCTTCGTTCCCCTGCTCAATCGACTGCCGCCAAAAGGCTTCACGCCGAGGCTGTGTCGCCTCCAGCGAAGCCAGGTAATCCGCAGGCATCAACTCACGATAAGCCTGCTGCCAACTACGAATGTGCACCCAGGCAATGTCACCCGCGTCTTCGATACGTGCTGCCCGAATCATCAAATTCCCTCTACGCGTTTTGCATAAATCGCCGAGCCCGCCTGCGGCGACAGCCTGCGATAAACCAGTCCCGATAATCCACACAGCAATCCGGCCCCCACCATGATCCAGGCGATATCACTCTGCTCGACCGTGGCATGCCCGCGCACGGCCATGATCAAGCCGAGCAGTCCCGCCGCGATGCCCACCGACAAACTCAAGGTCAGTTGAATGGTCATCGCCGACAGGCTGCTGGCACGGCTGGATTGCTCCGGTGGCACGTCGGCATAGGTCAATGCCCCGAGGGTGCTGAATTGCAGCGAGCGAATGATCCCGCTGCCAAATAACACCAGTATTACAAGCCAGTAAGGTGTTGATACCTCGAACAGGCTGCACGCCAGGAGGGTTGCACCGGTGAGCACCGCATTGCTGATCAAGGTGCGACGGAAACCGAAGCGACTGACGATCCGTACCGCCAGCATCTTCATCAGGAACGCGCCTGCACCACCGGCCACGCTCAGCAGCCCGGCCTGCAACGGGTTAAGCCCGAAACACAGCTGAAACAGCAGCACCAGTAAAAACGGCTGTGACGCACTGCCGATGCGCATCAGGTTGCCGCCCCAGAAGCTCACCGCGAAGGTGGGTATTTTCAGCAATGAAAAATCGATCAACGGGTGCGCCGTCCGCCGCGCATGCCGGACATACAGCCAGGCGCTCAACAACCCGCCGCCAATCAGCAGCAACGCCCACTGGCGCGGCAACAGGCCGTGGCCCAGTACCTCGAAGCCGAACACCAGCCCGCCCAATGCCACACCGCTGAGCAACAGGCCGGGAACGTCCAATGGCTGGCCGGGCGTCCCGGAATAGTCCGGGATGTAGCGCAGCACCAGGATCACCCCGAGCACGCCGATCGGCAGGTTGATCAGGAAGATCCAGTGCCACGACAGCACCGTCACCAGCAGCCCGCCCAACGGCGGCCCCAGCAACGGCCCCACCAGCGCCGCGACTGTCAGGTACGACATGGCGCGCAGCAGGTTTTCCCGCGCCGACCAGCGCAGCAGGATCACCTGTCCCACCGGCACCATCATCGCGCCCGAAGCCCCCTGGGCCAAACGCGCCAGGGACAACTGCAGCAACGAGCCCGAGCAGGCACAGGCCACCGACGCCAGGGTGAACAGCACGATGGCACTGATAAACACCCGGCGCGGCCCGAACCGGTCGGCCGCCCAACCGCTCACCGGCACGAACAGCGCCACCGCCAGCAGGTACAGCGACACCACCAGGTTCATGCGCACGCTGGGCTCGCCGAAATCCTGGGCCATCTGCGGCAGTGCGGTGAGCACTGCCGTGGCGTCGATCAGTTCCATGAACAGCGCACAGCCGATGATCATCGGCACCCGGCGCGCATGCCCGGTGCCTACCTCGCCCAAGGGGTGTGAAAGATCGAGGGCTTTGTTCAAAACAGCCCCGAGGTCGGTGGCGGCGTGCCCTTGAGTTGCCAGGCGCCCACGGCCGCGGCTTTCCAGTGTCGGGGGTTGTGGTTGGCCACGGTGCGCGCGTTGCGCCAGTGCCGATCCAGGTTATGGGCGCGGCCAGTGGTGGAGGCGCCACCGACGTCGAACACCAGCTCGGCGGCTTTGAGTGCCGACTCCGCCGCGATGTATTGCGCCTGGGCCACATCCACTGCCGCCTGGTCGACGGCCACCGCATCAAGATCCGCAGCCCAGGCGCGGTCGATGGAGTCCGCCGCGTGCAGCACCACCGCTTCGGCGGTAAAGGCCCGGGCCGAAACGTCGCCCACGCTCAGTTCCACGTACGGGTCGTCCACCGAACGCGTGGCGCTGCTGTGCTTGATCGGCCGCGCATGCTCCTTGGCAAAGGTCACTGCGTCGTTCAGCGCATTGCGCGCAATACCGGCCTGCACCGCCGCGAGGAACACTTGCAGGAACGGCGTGACAATCGTGCGCTTGCCCTCCTCGACGGTGCGGGTGCGGATCTCGCTGGCCAACACCTGCACATCATGCAGGTGGGTGGTGCCACTGGCGGTCAGGCGCTGGCCCATGGCGTCGAAATCATCCAGCAACTCCAAACCCTGACGGTCGCGGGGCAGGATGAACGATACGGGCTGGTCATTCTCGTCCAGGGCAACGGCGCTGACCCAATCGGCATACAACGAACCGGTGCTGTAGTACTTGCTGCCGGAAGCGCGAAAGTGCTCGCCGTCACGCACGATGCGCGCGCTGATGGAACCGTTGGCGCCACCGACTTCCCAACCGGCATTGCCGATCACGGCGCCTTGCAGGTAGCGCTCGAACCAGCGCTCACGCTCCTCATCCGCCTCTTCGGCGCGGGACGCCAGCAGGCCTTCGACAAACCCGAAACCGGGACGCAGGGCCTGGGCCACGTTGGAGTCGGCCGAGGCGATGCGAATCAGCAAGGCGATCACGTCCTTGACCGTCCCACCGGCGCCGCCAAACCGCTTGGGAATCCGCACGGTAAACAACCCGGCCTTGGCGATCTGCGCCACGGCCTCATAAGGCAGCTGGCGGTCACGCTCACGTTGCGCAGCGCCGGCGGCAATCTGCGGCAGGATGCGGTCGGCACGGGCGTTCAGTTCGGCCACCGTCACAACCGGCGGCGTGGGTACAGCAGACAACTTGCTCATGGCACTTCCTTGATTCAGGTCTAGATGGCGATTTTCCACAGGCGCGATTCATCAAACAGCCAGCCGGGGTTTTCCGGCTCCAGGGCCGGCACCACCAGCTGCGTACCGCTGCCGGGCAGGCGCGGCACTGCGCCCAACAAGCGTTGGGTGTATTCCTGTTGAGGGGATTCGAACAACGTCTCGACGCTGGCGCTTTCCACTACCTGGCCGTGGCGCATCACCAGCACCTCGTCGCTGACGTGGCGGATCACCCCGAGGTCGTGGGAAATAAACAGGTAGGCCAGGCCCAGCGAGGCTTGCAGGTCGGCCAGCAAATCCAGGACCTGGGCCTGCACCGACACATCCAGCGCCGACACCGGCTCGTCACAGATAATCACCTTGGGGTTGCTGGCAATCGCCCGGGCAATCGCCACGCGCTGGCGCTGCCCGCCAGACAGTTGCAACGGTCGGCGCTCGGCCAATTGCGGCGCCAGCCGTACCTGGTCGAGCAACTGTGTCACGCGGGCCGCCTGTTGCTCGGCGTCGATGCCGGCAACGTCCAACGCATCACTGAGGAACTGCCCCACCGTCCAGCGCGGGTCGAACGAACTCAGCGGGTCCTGATAGATCACGCTGATGTCGCGGCGATGCAGGCGCCGGGTCTTCTCCTCGACCCGTTCGGCGCCTGTGGCTGCCCATGGCTGATCGAGAAAACGCACCTCGCCGGCATCCGGTTGCAGCAAGCCGAGGGCGATGCGCGCCACGGTGGTTTTGCCGGAGCCGGATTCACCGACGATGCCCAGGGTGCGACCGGCGCGCAGCTCGAAGCTGACGTTATCCACCACCTGGCGCGATTGTTGATCGGGGCCGACATACCGTTTGCCCAGGCCAGATGCCTTGAGCAGCACCGGCGAATCCGCGCCAGGCCGTGGTTGCGCGACAGCATTGCTGCGCTCCGGCGACAGGCGTGTGCCACGGGCATGCTCGGCGGGCACCGCATCCAGCAACGAGCGGGTGTAGGCGTGGCGCGGGTTGAGCAGCACCTGATCCATCGGCCCCTGCTCCACCACTTCGCCGTGCCGCAGCACCAGCACCTCATCCGCCAGTTGCGCGACCACCGCCAGGTCATGGCTGATGATCAGCAGCGAATCGCCACGGGCCTTGATCTGCTGCAACACCTGCAGAATCTGCGCCTGCACCGTGGCATCCAGCGCCGTGGTGGGCTCATCGGCGATCACCAGGCCGGGGTTCAACGCAAGTGCACTGGCAATCAGCGCACGCTGGCGCAGGCCGCCGGAGAGTTGATCGGGACGCTGGCGGGCACGCAGTTGCGGTTCGGGTACGCCCACCAGGTCCAGCAGTTCGATGACCCGTTCGCCACGGCTGCGACGGTCGCCCCAGCGATGGGTCTCCAGCACCTCGAGAATCTCCTTGCCCACCGGCCGCAACGGGTCGAGGGACACCAGAGCGTCCTGCAATACAAAGCCGATGCCATTGCCACGCAAACGACGCCAGCCCCGCTCCGACAGGCTGAGCAAATCCACCCCGTCATAGCTCAAGGTACGTGCGGTAACCCTGGCACCAGCACCTGCGAGGCCGATCAGGCTGCGGGCGGTGACGCTTTTGCCGGAACCGGATTCACCCACCAGCGCCAGGGTCTTGCCCGGTTCCAGAGTGAAAGACAAATTGCGCACGACGGACTGCCCGGCAAACTCGATGGACAGGCCTTCAACGATCAAGCGTTTCTGGTCGCTCATGAAAGACGGCCCTCCAGGCGTTGTTGCAGGTAACGGCCAGTGACCGTGGTCGACAGGGTGGTGAGTACGATGAACAGGCCGGGGAAGAACGTCAGCCACCAGGCGTTGGCGATAAAGTCGCGGCCCATGGACAACATGGTCCCCCACTCCGGCGCCGGCGGGCGGGCGCCCAGGCCGAGAAAGCTCAGGGCCGAGGCCCAGACAATCGCCTGGCCCACGCCCATGGTCAGGGTCACGATCAACGGACGCATGGCGTTCGGCAGCAACTGGCGCAGGATGATGCGCAGCGGCGGATGCCCAAGAGCCCGGGCAGCTTCGATATAGCCCGCGTTACGCACCGCAAGCACCTGGCCACGGACCATCCTTGCGTAACCCGGCGCACTGCCAAGCCCAGTGGCGACAATCAGAGGGCCGATGCCGCTACCGAAGATCGCCACGAACAGCAGCGCCAGGATCAGGCTCGGAAACGCAAACAGCACTTCCAGCAACCAACCCACGCCGCGGTCCACCCGCGCGCCGCCAAGGCCGCCCAGCAGACCGAGAACGATGGCGATGCTCATGGCAATCGCCGTGGCTGCCAGGCCGATAAACAACGACTGGCGAGTGCCGTAGATCACCCGCGAAAAAATATCCCGTCCCGACTGATCGGTGCCGAACCAGTGGGCCAGGCTCGGCGAATGAAATGCGTCGCGGGGTACGATGGCCAGCGGGTCGCTGTAGGCGAACAACTGTGGCACCAGCGCCGCGACAATCACCAGCAGCAAAAAGGTAATCGCCAACAGCGGACCGAGGCGCAGGGTGCGAGTGGTGCGCTGAATCCGCAGCGCGGGCAGCGGTGTTTCCAGGGTCAGGCCGCTCATGCTGGAAGCTCCTGTTGGCGAGGGTCGACCCACAGGTACAGCAGGTCGACCAGAATATTGGCGAGCACGTAACCGGCGGCGACCACCAGGCTGATGCCGATGGTCAGCGGCAGGTCCTGTGCCTGCACCGCCTGGTACAACTGGCGGCCGAGGCCCTTGCGGGAAAAGATCACTTCGATCACCACGGCGCCGCTGATCAGCGCGCCGATGGCCCAACCCGACAGCGAGATGCCCGGCAACACGGCGTGGCGCAACGCGTGTTTGAAGCGCACGTTGAAGTCACTCAGGCCACGGGTGCGGGCGGTCAGGATGAAGGGTTGGTCGAGGGTCAGGTCCAGGGATTCGCGGGTGACCTGGGCGATAAACCCGGCCAGCGGAATCGCCAGGGCGAACGACGGCAGCACCAGGGTGCGCCAGCCATCACTGCCCGCCGGCGGGAACAGCCGCAGGCCGAACGCAAACACCGCCAGCAACAGAATCCCCAGCCAGAAGTGCGGCAACGCGGCGGCCAGGGTTTCGGCGAGGGAAGCCAGGCTGGCCACCCAGCGTCGGCGCCCCGCCGTCAGCACCGTCAGCGCCAGCACCAGGACCCAGGCGAGTGCGAGAGAGGTCAGGGTCAGTTCCAGGGTCGGCCAGGATTGCTCGGCGAGGACGCGGGTCACCGGCAGGTGCTGGGAATAGGAAACCCCCAGGTCACCTTGCACCAACCGCCCGAGGTACAGCGCATATTGCACCGCCAGAGGCTTGTCGAGACCGTATTCGCGAGTGGCTTCAGCGATGGTTTCAGCAGTGGGATTGCCACTCGGGCCGCCGAGGATCGCCAGCACCGGATCACCGGGCATCAGGCGCAAAGCAAAGAAAGTCAGCGTGGCCACCGCCCAGAGCACCAGCACCCCGCCGGCAAGACGCCACAGCGCACGTTTGCCGAGCCGGGCCAGGCGCTCGTGGCGAGGGTTGGCAAGTGATGGACTGCTCATTTATTCACCCATGCGTCATAGAGATACGTCACCGCCAGCGACGGCTCCAGCCGCACGCCCTGGGTGGTCTTGTAGATACCCAGCCGCGTGCTTTGCGGGTAGGTGGTCAGTTGCAGGTACTGGCTGGAAGCGATTTTCTGCGCCTGGTAATACAGGGCCCGGCGCTGCTCGCTGTCCTGGGTGGTGAGGGCCTGCTGGATCAGCGTGTCGAAGGCCGGATCACTGAAGCCTGCGGTGTTCTGGTGATAACCCCCGACGCCTGCCGGACGGATGAACTCGCTGCCAAAGATGATCCGCAGCACGTCGGCGGTGTTGGTGTTCCAGTAGCCGAGGCGAATGTCGTAGTCCCAGTCGGCCTGGCGCTTGGTGGCCTGCACGTCACTCATCTGGTCGACGATCAGCTCGAAGCCGACCTGCCGGGTGGTGGCCTGCACCTGCTCCCACAAGGTGTATTCCGACGGTGGCGTGCGGTTGCCCATCACCACGTGGACTTGCAAGCGCTTGCCGTCCTTGGTGCGATAGCCGTCGCTGTCGCGCTGGGTCCAGCCGGCCTGGTCGAGCAACTGCGCGGCACGGGCCGGGTCGTAATCCTGGGCGTGCTGGAATTCCGGGCTGTAGAAGCGCGTGGCCGGGCTCAACGGCCCACCGGCGCGGGGGAACTCATTGAAGTACACGCTCTTCAACGCGCCCTCGATGTCGGAACTGCGCACGAAGGCTTCGCGCACCCGCACGTCATCGAACGGCGCACGGGTGATGTTCAGCGTGCCGTTGGTGGGGTTGCCGGGGCGTTGGGCGATCACCAGGGTCAGGTCCGGATTGCGTCGCGCGGCCTCGTGGGATTCGGGGGGCAAGGCTTCGATTACGTCGACCTCGCCGGCCTGCAAGGAGGCGAAGCGCACGGAAGGTTCCTGGATGAACTTCCAGACGATCCGGTCGAGCCAGGCCGGGCCTTGGTGTTTGGCGGTGGGTGGGGCCCAGTTGTAGTCGGGGTTGCGCACCAGTTCGACCTGGCTTTGGCGGTCCCAGCGCACGACCTTGAACGGGCCGCTGCCGACCGGGCTTTCGCAGTTCACGTCGCGGGAGCGCAGCAGTGCGGTGGGGGACTCGATGCCGAGGAAGCCTTGGGCCAACACTTCCAGGAACGCGGCGTAAGGCGTGGCGAGGTGCACCACTGCGGTGTATTCGTCGAGCACGTCGGTGCTGCGGTATTGGCGGATGTAGCCGCCTGCGGTGCTGGATTGGGTCTTGGGGTTGGCCATGTGGTCGAGGTTGGCCTTGACCGCGGCGGCGTTGAACGGGGTGCCGTCGGTGAAGTGCACGTCGTTGCGCAGGTGGAAGGTGTAGGTCAGGCCGTCGGGGGAGACTTCCCAGGTCTTGGCGAGCCAGGGGCCGATGCGGCCGTCGGTGTCCATTGAGACCAGGGAGTCGAGGTATTGCTGGGCGACGAACACCTGGGGCATGTCGCCGGCCACGTGGGGGTCGAGGCAGGTGGGTTCGCGGTCGGTGGCGTAGATCAGGGTGCCGCCCTTTACTGGTTGGTCACTGCGGGTGACGGTGGAGCTGCTTTGGCCGCAGCCGAGCAGCAGGCTGCAGAGTGTGGCGGTGCCGATGAGAAGCAACGGGGTTGATCGTCGCGGGTAAGGGGCGGGTTCTTGCATGATGACTGAGGCCTAAAGTCCGGGAACTGGGTCATTGCACAAGGCATGCCGGGTTTTTGGGGCCGTAAACAGGGGGCATTGGGGGTTTAGGTGATGGCTGAAAACGACAATGTGTGCGGCAACTGTTGGCCAGGCAACATCTGGCCTTGGGGGGAATACATATCCGTTGCTGCGGTAACGGCCGCTATTGGTTCCGCTCTTACAGCGGCTCACTTTTGAAAAGCGCAAAAGTAAGCAAAACGCTCTTGCCCCACCACTCGGCACCTCGCCCAGGCTCGGTGTGCCCTCACTCCGGCTTTGGACCGTGGGCCGCCGTCATAGGCCATCCATGGCCCAGGACGGCTAACCTGGCGTCCTGCCAGGTTACCCACGCTCCAAAGCCTGCGTTCGGCCAGCGTGGTTTAACGGGGCGCCTAAGATCAAAATCAAGATCAAAAGCAAGAGCACAGCGGCCTACCGGCCGGCTTGAGTGTTAGAAGCCAGATCAAAGGCCAGAGCGAAAGCAGAGCTGCTTTTCTGTGGGAGCTGGCTTGCCTGCGATGCAAACACCTCGGTGCATCAGGTACACCCAGTTGATGCCATCGCAGGCAAGCCAGCTCCCACATTTGACCGTGCCCGCTTTAGCTTTTGATTTGGCTTTTGCTTCACCACTCTCAAGCCGGCCGGTAGGCCGCTGTGCTCTGCTTTTGATCTGCTTTTGATTTTGATCTGCAGGCCCCGTCAACCACGATGGCCGCAAGTAGGCACGGTGGAGCGGCTAAATCGGCAGGGATGCCGATTTAGCCGCGCCGGGCCATGGATGGCCCGTCGCGGCGGCCCGCGGAACCGGGCCGGAGTGCGGGCATGCCGAGCCTAGGCGAGGCACCGAGTGGTGGGGCAAAGACCTTTTGGTTACTTTTGGCTGGGCCGGCATTCCGGGCGTTTGCCAAAAGTGACCCGCTGTAAGAGCGGAACCATAAGCCGCCGTTACCTAAATAACGGATATGTACTCAAACTTCATTTCCCACAAAAACCTTAAGCTGCACCCGATATCGCACCAACGGCAACGGCTCATCATGTTCCACCACAGTCTTAGCCGTATGCGGTTCAGCCACAAACCCAAGCGCCCGATAGAAACCCAGAGCACGCCGATTCCCCTGCACCACCCAAACGGTCGCACTGATAAAACCGGCCTCGATCAACTGCTCCCGAACCCGCCCCCAAAGCCGCGTACCAATCCCCTGCCCCCAGATCCCAGGCAACAGATTAAGCGCACGCAGTTCTCCAGTAACCGGCGGCGCATCCACATCCCGACTGCTACCAAACGACGCCCACGCCACGAGCTCCCCGTCCAACTCCACCACCCACACCGACAAGGTGCCACCACCTATGGCCTGGGCCAGAAACGCCGTGCGCTGTGACACCCCGCTGTTCAGGTCAGCAAGAAAACGCTCGGACAAAATCTCCCGGTACGCAGCCTGCCAGGTCTGCAAATGAATGTGCGCCAACCGCGGCGCATCTTCCACCCTGGCAGCCCTGAAATACAGAACCCCCTCAGGCACACCACTCACGCCGGAAACCGCAACGGCAACGCCGGCTTCAGCAACGCCGCCGGATCCCGATAACGCGCGCCAAAATGATCACTCGGCAACCGAGCCCGCCCGGCCCCAAACAACCGCTCCCGCAGCGTCTCCCCCTCGTTGTACCGCTCACGAAACCGCCCCCGACGACGCAACTCCGGCACCACCAATTCAATAAAATCCCGCGCCGTTTCAAACGACAGATACTGCCTCAGGTTGATCCCATCGATCCCATCCTCATCCAGCCATTTCTCAATCGCATCAGCCACCACCGTAGGTGTACCGGCAACGAAAAAACGCTCACGGTTGAAGCCGCCAAGCTGGGCCAAGACCGCGCCCACAGTGGAGTCCGCTTTGTACCGGCTCAAACTCTCCCACCCCTTGACCCGCCGACTCACCAGATCACTGATCAAGGTATCCCGCGAATACGCCGTCAAATCAATCGCCGATTGCCCATGAGCCAGCGACGCCTCAACACTCACCAGCCTGCGATAACTGTCGAGCTTGGCACTCACCTCCTCATCGGTACGCCCGACGATCACCCCCGCCATCACAATAAACTTCAACCCCGCCGGATCGCGATCATGCTCAACTGCCTTCTGCCGCATCGCCTGGATATTCGCCCGCACCGCCGGTGCATCATTACCCCCGGTAAACACCACTTCAGCATGCCGCCCGGCAAACTCGATGCCCGCCGGTGACCCGGTGGCCTGAAACAACACCGGCGTACGTTGCCGCGAAGGCTGGCACAAGTGCGGACCGGCAACCTTGAAGTGCTCCCCTACGTGGTTGATATAGCGCACCTTGTCCGGATCGGTGTAGATCCGGCGCTCGCGGTCGACAATCACCGCGTCGTCGTCCCAGGAGCCTTCCCAAAGTTTGTACAACACGTCCAGATATTCGTCGGCGATCTCGTAGCGGTGATCATGGACCACCTCAGTGTCGTGCCCGAAGTTGCGCGCCGCGTTCGGCAGGTACGAGGTGACGATGTTCCAACCCACCCGCCCCTTGGTCAGGTGATCGAGGGTACTCATGCGCCGCGCGAAGGCGAACGGCGGTTCGTAGGTGGTGGAAAAGGTCGCGCCGAAACCAAGGTTCTTGGTCACCCCGGCCATCGCCGGAATCACCAGCAGCGGGTCGTTGCTGGGGATCTGCATGCCTTCACGCAACGAGGTTTCAGGGCCATCGCGAAAACGGTCGTAGGTGCCAATCACGTCGGCCAGGAACACACCGTCAAAGGTGCCGTATTCCAGCAATTGCGCCAGCTCGGTCCAGTAGTCGAGGTCGTTGAAGCGGTGCCGGTTGTTGTCCGGGTGCACCCACAAACCATGGACGATGTGACTGACGCAGTTCATCTCAAACAAATTCACGTGCAGTTGCTTGGGCACCTGGAGCACTCCTTTCGTAGATACGTTTTCCAATACGTCAGATCGCGACGTTCAGGTAGAACGGGACTGGCGTGTAGTCGGTTTCAAGGGTCGGGATCGCGTCGATCAGCGCGCGGGTATAGGCATGGGCCGGGCGGTCGAACACGGCGCGTACCGAGCCGGACTCCACCACTTCGCCGGCCTTCATCACCAGCACGCGCTCGCTGACGTGGTTGATCACCCCCAGGTCGTGGGAGATGAACAGGCAGGCCAGGCCGAGGCGGCGCTTGAGGTCGTCGAGCAGCTCCAGGATCTGTGCCTGTACCGACACGTCCAGCGCCGAGACCGGTTCATCGCAGATAAGGATTTGGGGCTCGGAAGCCAGGGCCCGGGCAATCGCAATCCGTTGGCGTTGGCCGCCGGAGAGTTCGATAGGCCGGCGGGACAAGGCGCTGGCATCGAGGCGCACCAGTTCCAGCAGTTCCAGGGCACGGTCGCGTCGTATGTGACGAGGAACGCCGGCCACCACCAGCGCTTCGAACAACACACGCTGCACGGTGTAGCGCGGGTCGAAGGAGCTGAGGGGGTCCTGGAACACCACTTGCACCGCACGCCGGGCTTCGCGTTTTTGCCGGGTGTCGAGGTCGGACCAGCGCTGGCCCTTGATCCATACCTCGCCGGCATCGGCGGTTTCCAGGCCAAGTATCAGGCGGGTCAAGGTGGTCTTGCCGCAGCCCGATTCGCCCACCACTCCCAGGGTTTCGCCACGACGCAGTTGCAACGACACCTGGTTCAGCACCGTGCGGGTCTTGCCGTCGGGGCCAACAAAGGTTTTGGACAGATCACGCGCTTCCAGCAGTACTTCGCCCTGGGGCGCAGGCTCGGGTTCGACCGCCGTGAGCAACCGCCGTGTGGGCTGGAAGTGCACGGCCTTGGCCGCCCGCAGCAGCAGTTGTGTATACGGATGACGCGGGTCTTGCAGGACCTGCTCGGTGCTGCCCTCCTCCACGATCACCCCGTGGCGCATCACCGCCACGCGATCGGCCAGGCGCGAGACCACCGACAGGTCATGGCTGACCATCAGCAGCGCATTGTCCTCACCCCGCAGGCTTTCCAGCAGCGCGATAACTTGGGCCTGCACCGTGGCGTCCAGTGCCGTGGTGGGTTCATCGGCAATGATCAGCCGTGGGTTGCAGGCGATGGCCGAGGCGATCAACGCACGCTGGCGCAAGCCACCGGAAAGTTGCCAGGGGTATTGGCTGGCGCGCAGTTCCGGTTCCGGCACGCCCACATCCCGCAGCAGTTCCAGCACCCGCAGGCGGCGCGCTTCCAGGCCCAATGCGGTGTGCAGGTGCAACGGTTCTTCGATCTCGGCACCGACGCGGCGCAGCGGGTCCAGCGCGCCGAGGGCGTCCTGCATCACAAAGCCGATGCTCGCGCCGCGCAGTTGCTGCCAGGCCCGCTCATTGAGCTGGCGCAGGTCGACGCCCTGGAAGGCCAGCTTGGCGGCCTGGACGTGGGCGTCCTTGCCCGTGAGGCCGGCCAGGGTGCGGGCGGTGACGCTTTTGCCGGAGCCCGACTCCCCCACCAGCGCCAGGCATTCACCACGATGCAACTGCAGACTGACACCGTGTAATACCGGCTCGGCCTGGCCAAAACGGACCGTCAGGTCGCGGATGTCGACCAGCGGGCCGAGGGTGTGGATGTTCATCGTCATAGGGGCTTTCCTTCGCTGCGGCGCAAGAGTTCGCGGCCGATGGCACTGATGGAGACAACGGTCAGGGTGATGATCAGGGCGGGCCAGGCCACCAGCCACGGCGCATTGGCCAGGAAGCTGCGTCCGATGGACATCATCCCGCCCCACTCTGGCGCCGGCGGCGGTGCGCCAAAGCCGAGGAAGCTCAAGGCGGCGCCGGCGGTGATCGCGCCGCCGACGCCGATGGTGGCGAGGATCAGCACCGGCTTGAACGCATTCGGCAGGATGTGCCGCAGCACCACCGCCAGATGGGATTGGCCGAGGGTGACAGCGGATTCGACGTAGCCGGCGTTGCGCACATTCAGGGTTTGCGCCCGCACCAGCCGCGCATAACGCGGCACGCCGGCGATGCCTATCGCGAGAATCAGGTTGGCCGTGCCCTGGTCGAAAAACGTGATGATCACCAGCGCCAGCAACAGGTCGGGAAACGACAGCAACACGTCGATACCGCGCATCAGGGCGCCATCCAGCCAGCGCGGACCAAGGCCGGCGATCAACCCGAGCAAGGTGCCCCAGGCCAGTCCCAGCGCCGTAGCGGCGATGCCCATGAACAGCGACGAGCGCACGCCATAAATCAACCGGCTGAGCACATCGCGCCCGTTCTCATCGGTGCCCAGCCAATACACGTTGCTCGGTGCCTGGAACGCCAGGCGCGCCGACGCCTCCAGCGGGTCATAGGGGGCCAGCCATTGCGGAACAACGGCGGCCAACAGCAACAGGGCAACAAACACCCCGGCGAGCAACAGGCCGGGCCGCAGCCGGGTCAGCCCGGCAAGACGCAACGGGCGAATGCCGCTCAACGTTTCAATGGTTTGCGTCATGCCAGGCTCCTCGTTCTAGGGCGCAGGGTTGGGAATGCGCTGGTGGATGGCCTGGATCTGCGCCTTGATCTCGTCACTGAGGCTCACGTCCAGCGCGCCGAGGTTGTCGCGCAATTGCGCCAGGCTGGTTTGCCCGGTGAGCGCGCTGGTGACGAAGGGTTTGTCGATGATGAAGGCCAGGGCCAACTGGGCCGGGGTGAGGCCGTGTTGCCGGGCAATTTCCACGTAGCCGGTAATGGCTTCCTGGGCCGAGGCGCTGTCATAGCGGTTGAAGGTGCGGTACACCGCCGACAGCCGCGAACCCTCGGGACGTGCGCCGCCCAGGTATTTGCCGGTGAGCGCACCGAAGGCCAGCGGCGAGTACGCCAGCAGGCCGACGCCTTCGCGGTGGGTGAACTCCGAGAGGCCGCCCTCGTACAGGCGATTCAGCAGGCTGTAGGGGTTTTGCACGCTGGCAATCCGCGGCAGGCCGAGGCGTTCGCTTTGCTTGAGAAACTCGGCCACGCCCCACGGGGTTTCGTTGGAAACGCCGATGTGACGCACCTTGCCGGCCTTGACCTGATCGGCCAGCACCGCCAGGGTTTCCTCGATGGCCACGCTCTGGTTGTCTGCCTGATAGGGGTATTCGCGCTGGCCGAAGATGTTGGTGGTGCGGTCGGGCCAGTGCAGTTGGTAGAGGTCGAGGTAGTCGGTGTTCAGGCGTTTGAGGCTGCCGTCCAGGGCTTCGACGATGTTGCGCCGGTCGTGGTGGCTGAGGCCGTCGCGGATGTGCTGCTGGCTGCTGGGGTCACGGGCCGGGCCGGCGATTTTGCTCGCCAGGATCACCTCGTCCCGGCGACCACTGGCCGCCAGCCAACTGCCGATATAGCGCTCGGTGGTGCGCCAGGTTTCGGCCTTGGTGGGCGTGGGGTACATCTCGGCGGTGTCGATGAAGTTGATGCCTTCGGCCAGCGCCAAATCAATCTGCTGATGGGCATCGGTTTCGGTGTTCTGGTGGCCCCAGGTCATGGTGCCCAGGCCCAGCACGCTGACTTGGATGTCGCTGTGGCCCAGTTGGCGGTAACGCATGGGTGATCCTTTTTTATTCAAGGGTTGAAGGCTCATACCGCACTCGCTTCGTCGCGAGCGGCCTGCTGCTCGGCGTCGGCGGCTTGCAGACTGCGCCAGGCGGCGGTGGGGGTGACGTCGTTGAGGTAGTAGTTGCCCAGGGCGCGTTCGCGAAAGATCGCCGGGTTATGGGAGGCCAGGGTGCGCGCGTTGCGCCAATGCCGGTCGAAGCGACGCGACTCGCTGGTGGCGGAGGCGCCGCCGACTTCGAACAGCAGCGTGGTGGCTTCCAGCACCTGTTCCAGCACGATCTGTTGCGCCTGATAGGCACGGATCTCCGCCTCGGTGTAATGCTCTTCGTTGGCGTAGCCACCCTGCTCTGCTTCGTGCACCTCCTGAAGGACCTCGGCAACGGCCAGCACCTGGGTGCGAGCGGCATAGGCCAGGCTCGACAGGCGACCGATCACCCGCTGCACCAGCGGATCATCCTTGGGGCTCGATTGCCCCGGCACGCCAAACGCGCGGGTGCGGCCTTTGACGAATTCGGTGGCATCGCGCAGCACCGCATTCGCGATGCCGGCCAGGGTCGCCAGGTGGAACAGCTGGTAGAACGCGCTCAGGTAGGACTCGGCGCGCAGCTCGTCTTTCTTGAAGCGTCGCACGATGTGCTGCGCCGGTACGTCGACCGCCTTGAAGCGGGTGGTGCCGCTGCCGGTGAGGCGCTGACCGAAGCCGTCCCAGTCATCCTCGACGGTGACGCCTGGCGCATCGGTACGTACCGCGAGGCTGACAAAATCCTCGCCATCCAGGGCAACGGCGGCGATCCAGTTGGCGTACAGCGTGCCGGTGCAGTAGTACTTCTCGCCGTCCAGCTGCCAGCCGGAATCGACTGCGCTGAGGGTCACCGAGTTGCGGGTGGTATCGGTGCGCTCGGCCATGGCGGCGCCCCACAGTTCGCCGTCGACGACTTTGGCGAACCAGTAATCCTGGGACTCGCTGTCACGGCTGGAAATCCGGCCTTCAACAAACCCGAAATGCGCGCGCACAATCTGCGGCAGGTTTGAATCGGCCTCCCCCAGTTCAATCAACAGGCGAAACAACTGCGGCAAACTCGCGCCCAGGCCGCCCAATGCCTGCGGCACACGCAGGGCACCGAAGCCGGCCTCCCGCAGCCACGCCACCGCGTCATGGGCCAGCTCGCGTTGCTGCTCGCGGGCGACGGCGGTGTCGGCTATCCGTGCAAATACGTCGGCAAAACGCTGGTGCAAGTCGGCATAACTCACCGCAGCGGGGATCGAAGCACTCATGGTTTTTCCTTCTTCAAAGACACTCACGCCTGATTGGCCCGGGGGTCAATCCAGCGGTTGATCAAATCGACGGCCAGGTTCACCAGCACGTACACCGTGGCCGCAAGCAGGGTCACCCCCAGCACCATCGGCACGTCTTTGTTGCTGGTGGCATCGAGCATCAAGCGCCCGATGCCCTGGCGTGCAAACAGCAATTCCACCACCACCGCGCCGCCCAGCAGGCTGGCGAACACGAACCCGGCCAGGGTCACCAACGGCACCAGCGCGTGGCGCAAGGCATGACGCAGGCGCACGGCGGTTTCGGACAGGCCGCGGGCACGGGCCATGGCGATAAAGGGTTGTTCGAGGGTGTCTTCCAGGGACTGGCGCAGCAGTTGGGTCAGCACCGCAGCCACCGGCAAGGCCAGCGCAACCGAGGGCAGGATCAAGGAGCGCCAGCCTACGGAACCGGACGGCGGCAACCAGTGCCAATGAAACGAAAACACCAGCAACAACAACATGCCGATCACAAACGAAGGCGCCGACGACAGCACCAGTTCGCTGCCGGAGACGACTGAGCGCACCCAGCGCGAACGGTTGGCGGTGAGGATCGCGCACACCAGGGCCAACACCACTGCCAGCAGCGCGGCGCTCAAGGACAGTTGAATGGTGGCGCCGATCTGCTCGGCAATCGCCTGCTGCACCGGAATACGCAGGCGATAGGACTCGCCGAGGTCGCCATGGGCCAGGCGTACCAGGTAATTGCCGTATTGCACGATCAGGGGCTGGTCCAGGCCGTATTCGGCACGCACCCGGGCCAGCAGCTCCGGTGTGGGCATCGAGTCCGGGCCGCCGAGGATTGCCAGCGCCGTATCTCCGCCGCTGAAATTGACGGCGAGAAAGGTCAGCGTCGCAGCGCCCCACAGTACGCCGATGCCCGCCAGCAGGCGCCAGGCGATGGATTTGAACAGGCTCATGGTTGCCCCCGGTCCAGCCAGATGCTGGTGAAGAACGGTACGTTGTGGGAGGTATCAAAAATCACGCCTTGAACTTGCCGGCCATACGCGGTGAGCACCTGGCTTTCCACCGAAGGCACCGCCGGGACGGTTTCGGTCAGGCGCTTTTGCGCTTCGCCGTAGAGCGCCTGCAATTCAACCGGGTCGCGGGATTGGCGAGCGGCGCTGAGTACCCGATCCAGCTCGGCATCACGGAAGCGCCCGACGTTCTGGCCGATGATCTTGTCGGTGCTGATGGCCTGGCTGTGATAGAGCACGAACAGGCCGTCGGGTGTGTTGGTGTGCCAGTAACCGCCGGCCAGTGCCTGAAATTTCCCGGCGTAGCGTTTCTCGGTCACCCGGGTCAGCGGCAGCATTTCGATGGGCATCTCAAACCCGACTTTTTTCAGGTCGGCCTGGATGGCCACCGAGACGCTGGCGGGAAACGCCGGGTTGTCATAGGACAGCATTGTTGCCTTGAGGCGCTGCCCATCCTTCGTGCGATAACCCTGGGCATCGCGCCCGGTCCAGCCGGCGTCGTCCAGCAGCGCATTAGCGGCTTTGACGTCGTAGGCCAGGGCGTCGTTGTTGGGTTGATAAAACCGGGTGTTGGCCGCCAGGAAATCCGCCTTGGCGATGTATTCGCCGAAGCCGGAAATCCACGCCAACCCTTCGCGGTCGATGGCCTTGGCGACTGCGCGGCGCACGCGTACATCGTCAAACGGTGGCTGTTCAACGTTGAAGGTCATGCTGCGGCTCGGGTTGCCTTTGCGGATCCGGCTGCGCATCACCAGGTTCGGGTTGGCGCGGATCGCAGCGGCGTTCTGGGCCGGCGCGTCGAGGGCGAAATCCGACTGGCCGGACTCCAGCGCCGTGAAGCGGATCATGGCTTCGGGGACGTAGCTCAACTCGATGCGGTCCAGGTAGGCCTCCCCCTTATGCCTTGTCACCGGTGGTGCCCAGTCGTAGCCGGGGCGCTTGATGAACACCGCACCCTGGTCACGGGTGTAGCTCTGCAACAGGAACGGGCCGCTGCCGATGGGATGTTCAGCGATGGTCTTGGGCGCTTCGCGGATCTGTTTTGGCGAGATCATGCTCAGCCAGGACTGCGCCAGCACGTCGAGGAGGGGTGTGTAGGGTTCACGCAAGTGGGCTTCGAAGGTGTAGTCATCGATGACCTTGCCGCCCAGGTATGGCGCGATGTAGGCCGCCGCCAGCGGGGACTTGGTCGCCGGATCGCGCATGTGCTCCAGGTTGGTTTGCAGCGCCTGGGCGTTGAATTTCTCGCCGTCGCTGAAGGTCACGTCATCGCGCAGGTGAAAGGTGTAGGTCTTGCCGTCCTCGGAGATGTCCCAGGAACGGGCCAGCCATGGGCTGATATTGCCCTGCTCGTCCTGGTACACCAGGCAGTCGTAGAGAATTCGGCCCATCCATTGGATGTTGCCGTTGGATAAGGCGTGAACATCGAAACTGCCGGCGTCGGAGGCGGCGGACACTCGCAAAGTTCCACCGCTGCGACCCGGTGAAGGCTCATAAAAGTCCGTCGCCGAATAAGTCACCACACCGTTAGTCACAGTGCCATCAGCCACCGAAGTTTCATGTTGTGGTGCCGCAGCCGGTGAACAGGCATTGATCGCCAGGGACAGTGATATAACCGCCGACAGTTTCAGAATGGTTGTCAATGACGCTTCCTTAGAGGAACTCGATAAACACTGAAAGTTTGCAACTACAGGCTGTAATGCAGTGAGCATGCCAGACTTTCAGAAACGCCATCCTGATCACTAAACAGGTACGAAACCCTTACAGACCGGGAAAATCCATAGCAAACACTTATATGGTTATACCCGTTATACGACCTTAAGTTGTTGGTAGCTTTACACACTGCTTATCAACTGTTGCGTTTGCGACAGTTGAAGCAAATCCGGCCAACAGAGTTAACTGTTGAAAATTAAACACTGATTCAAAACAAAGTATCCCGCAGAACACTTCTCCCCCACTAAGCGCCCGTAATTCTTGGAAAATAGCATTGGCATAGAAACTGCTCAGAGCGAAACAGGCATGACTATTCGAATAGAAAGCTGGGGCTCATTTATCTATTCACAAGGAACACGCTTAATGGATCCGATCTTTCGGGGAGAGTTGCAAAAGTTGACACTTGCCGTTCGGCAAGCCACTTGGCTGGCGATGCTGGGACTGGGCTCGGCCCTGGTCTTTTCCGCCAGCGCACAGGCAGAGGATGAGGTCACACCGACAACCGGTACGCGGCTAAAGACCGTGACGGTGGAGGCACAAAAAATCACGCCCGTTGAGGCGGCAAAGAGTCAGTTGTCCGAGGTGCCCGGCGGCACCAGCGTGGTAGACAGCGAACAGGTGGCCAAGGGACGGACCGCCACCTTGCAGGACACCCTCGCCTATCAACCGGGTGTGTTCGTGCAGTCCACCGGTGGCAATGACGCGGCCAAGATCTCCATCCGTGGCTCAGGGGCCAACACCTCGCCGGGGTATTTCCGTGAGGGCATCAAGTTCCTGTTCGACGGCCTGCCGATCACCGGCCCGGGCGGCACACCCTACGAATTCCTCAACGGCTCGGGGGTGAACTACACCGAAATCCTGCGCGGCGCCAACGCCTTCCAGTACGGCGCACTGAGCCTTGGCGGCGCCATCAACTTCGTCAACCAGACCGGCTACACCGCGCCCGGGCTACGGGTGCGCGCGGAAACCGGGAGCTACGGCTACAACAAGCAAAGCCTGAGTGTCGGCGGCGTCGAGGGCGCGTTCGATTACTACCTGAATGCCGACAACTACCGCAGCGATGGCTACCGCGATTACAGCCTGTCGAAAAGCCAGGGCGTAGTGGCGAACTTTGGCTACCGCTTCAGCCCGCAACTCGAATCCCGGGTGATGCTGCGTTACCGCGACGAGTTCCACAACGACCCGAGCGCCACCACCCTGGATGCGGTGAAGCACCACTCCGACCGCGCCAGTGCCACCGCCGAAAGCAGCGGCGCCGGCAGCCGTCGCCCCGGCAGCGTATGGCTGGGCAGCAAGACCACCTACACCTTTGAGGACGACGCCACCCTGTCGGTGGGCTTCGTCTACTACCAGTACGCCCACAACAACAGCCCGAACAGCCCGAGCAACCCCAGCTACTGGGACTGGCATGACCTGAGCGCGGTGATCAACTACGACCGCCGCGACACCCTGTTCGGCCACGAAAGCCGCTCCAGCCTGGCCTTCACCTCCACCGAACACCTCAAGGGCCAGGTCGACTCCACCTTCGCCAACAAACAGACCCGCAAGTTCGTCGACTACAGCTCGTCTTTCGATCACGTGTTCTCCGTGGGCAACGACCTGGAACTGGTGGACGGCCTATGGCTGACCAGTGGCGTCTCGGCGATCAACGTACGGCGCCATGCCGACGTCAAGGAAGCCCTGGTGGCCAACACCACCACGTACCCGAGCGATGTCACCTACGACAACTGGAGCCTGGCACCGCGAATCGGCGTGCGTTACGAGTTCACCCCGCAACTGCAAGTGTTCGCCAACGTCAGCCGCTCCGTCGACCCACCGGCGTCGTGGGAATACTCCGGCTCCGGGCCGACCTCGCCGTACGTACGGCCGCTGGTGGAACAGAAAGCCAATACCGTGGAAGTCGGGATCAAGGGTTCATCGGGCATCTTCGACGGCAGCCTGGCGCTCTACCGCTCGTGGGTGAAAAATGAATTGCTCAACGTGCAGATCATTCCGGCCACCTCCACCGCAGCGGCGGTAACCGGTGCATTCAACGCCACACCGACGATCCATCAAGGGATCGAGGCCGGCTTGAATACGCGCCTGTGGGAAAACACCTCGGGTGAAAAAATCACCCTGCGCCAGGTGTACACCTACAACGACTTCTACTACCGGCACGACCCGACCTTCGGCGACAACCAACTGCCGGGAATTCCGAAGCATATCTATCAGGGCGAGGTGCAGTATCAGCACCCGGCGGGCTTCTATACCGGGGTGAACGTGCAGTCGGCTTCGCGTACGGCGGTGGACTATGCCAATAGCTTCTACGCGCCCTCCTACACAATCTTCGGGGCGAACGTGGGGTATGAAACGCCGAGCAAGGACTGGAAGGTGTCGCTGGATGTGAAGAACCTGACCAATCAGAAGTACGTGACTGCGGTGCAGCCGTTGTATGACGCGAAGGGCCAGGATACGGCGTCGTTGTATCCGGGGGATGGGATTGGGGCTTATGTGGCGGTGGAAATGCGCTATTGAGTCATCGCATAACCTTAGCTGTCGATGTTCTTATTCCTCACGCCCGGCGATGGGTAAATTGTTAGCCACGTATCTCATTGAGGAAGTGGCTAATGTCTGAGTCTCGATCCGAGCCTGTGGTGTGGGTTGCCGGTGTGGGTGCCGTGGCCGGCCTGGGAGCGGCGCTGGCGCGACGCTTCGCGCGGGAGGGTTTGCAGGTGGCTGTCAGCGGCAGGAGCCCCGACAAGTTGCAGGCTGTGGTCGAGGGCATCCGTGCGCTCGGCGGGGATGCGGTAGCTATCGTGGCGGACTCGGGAATCGAGTCCGAGGTGATCGCCGCCAGCCAGCAGATCAGCCAGTTGGGCCCCCTCAAGGCCGCGATCTTCAATGTCGGCAACTCCGTCGCAGCGCCCACCCTGGAGTTGAGCGCGCAGCTGTTCGAGCAGACCTGGCGGGCCTCGACCCTGGGCGGCTTCCTGTTTGCCCGCGAGGCCACCCGTTTGCTGCTCGACAGTGGTGGCGGCAGCCTGTTGTTCACCGGGGCTACCGCTTCATTGCGAGGCAAGCCACCGTTCGCCGCCTTTGCTGCCGCGAAGGCGGGCTTGCGCTCACTGAGCCAGTCATTTGCCCGCGAGTTCGGGCCACAAAACGTGCACGTCGCCCATGTGGTCATCGATGGCGCCATCGACGGTGAGCGCGTGCAAAGCCGGGCCCCGGATTACCTGGCGCGACTGGGGGAAGACGGTGCGCTGAAACTCGAAGACATCGCCGACGCCTATTGGTACCTGCACACCCAACCGCGCAGCGCCTGGACCCAGGAACTGGACCTGCGGCCCTTCAAGGAACCCTTCTGAAAACCGCCTCACGCCTGGAGGATTGTTCATGGGAACTCATCAGACTCATCTCGCCCCGCCATCGGTCATCGGCGAACTCAACTACCTGCTGGACACCGGCGAGCGACCGGTGAACTACACCTTTCCGCAGCCAGACGGCACACCCAAGCGCAACGGCGTGCTGGACCCCACCCAAGTGAGTATTCACAACGCCCGGTTGCTCGACGAACCGGCTCATCTGGATCGCAACGGTTTCGAAAGGATCGACCACACCAGCACGGTGCCTGACCTGGAAAACGATGATCAGGTCCGTGAACACTACTATCCGGAAACCGAAGCCTTGCTCAAGCAACAGACCGGAGCGGTGAAAGTGGTGATCTTCGACCACACCATCCGGGTGGACGAGCACGGACGCGAGGACCGCGGGCTGCGTGAGCCGGTGCGGTACGTGCATAACGACCAGACCGAGCGCTCGGCGATTCGCAGGGTACGTGATCATTTGCCTGCGGATGAGGCTGAACAGCGGCTGCTGAAACGGTTTGCGATTATTAACGTCTGGCGGCCGATTGGTGCGCCGGTCCTGAGTACCCCACTCGCCCTGTGCGATGCGCGAAGCATGGCCGAGAGCGACTTGCTGCCCAGCGACCTGGTGTATCGGGACAAGGTTGGCGAGACTTTTTCGGTCAAGGCCAATCCCGCACATCGCTGGTATTACTACCCGCAGTTGCGGCCGGATGAGGTGCTGCTGTTGAAGATCCATGACTCGCGTAGCGATGTTGCAAGGCGCAGCGCACATACGGCGTTTGATGACCCGACTACGCCGGTGGATGCACCGCCAAGGAGGAGTATCGAGGTGCGGGCGTTGGTGTTTTTTGGGGAGTGAGGGCGAGTCTGGAGAGAGGCCTGGTAACTTCGGAGCGCACGTCCGACCACGCGTTTGAAGGCTACTCACCTGACCTGGCGCGGTACGCCATTGAAGCAGCACCCGACTTGCCTGCCTCGGTGCTGAATCAAAGCGTCGATATCTTCTGCGATGTCGCCTACCGGACCAATGGTGGCGGCGGCATTCATACGCGTGCCGGGTCGGCTCGTCGTTGCGAAACCTGCATTCTCGCGTCTGGTCACGTTGCTGAGGCCGTTGATGCCAGGCCCGCTCCATCGCTCCGGGACGGCATTGCCGTGTTGTCGTGGGTGCGAAAAAGCGGCTATATCAGCCACGATCATCGAACGGCAGCAGAAACTGTTCGGCCCGCTGCCGACCATTGAGGATTTTGTGACGAGTTACCGCCGGGATCGGTGCTTGTTCAAGTGAGGATTGTCTTGGAAGTTTAATCGGCAAGTTAAGGCAAGCGGGGAAATAAGGGCATCCCGCAAAAGTCACGCAAATGAAAAAGGCCAATGCTGTGTGCATTGGCCTTTTCATTGAAATATATGGTCGGGACGGAGTGATTCGAACACTCGACCCCTAGCACCCCATGCTAGTGCGCTACCGGACTGCGCTACGCCCCGACTAGGCGTTTTACTGGGTTCGCTTCGCAACGAAGCGATCAGGAATATACCGCAAGCTTTTGAAATGTGGAAGTATTTTAAAAGCCGGAATTACTTCTTCAAAACCACCAGCACATCTTCGAGTTCGGAGATCATCTGGCGGATCATTTGCTTGTACTGGGTGGTGTCGTCTTTGGCTTCATCACCGGACATACGCTGGCGCGCGCCACTGATGGTGAACCCCTGGTCGTACAGCAACGCACGGATCTGTCGGATCATCAGCACATCCTGGCGCTGATAATACCGACGGTTCCCGGTGCGTTTGACGGGGTTGAGTTGAGGAAACTCCTGCTCCCAATAGCGCAGCACGTGCGGTTTTACCGCACAGAGCTCGCTGACTTCACCAATGGTGAAGTAGCGTTTGCCTGGGATGACGGGCAGTTCGTCGTTATGACTTGGTTCCAGCATAAGCCTCAACTCGGGCCTTCAACTTCTGCCCTGGACGAAAGGTGACCACACGGCGAGCCGTGATCGGGATTTCTTCTCCCGTTTTTGGATTGCGGCCAGGCCGCTGGCGTTTGTCCCGCAGGTCAAAATTGCCGAAAC
This sequence comes from Pseudomonas yamanorum, assembly GCF_900105735.1. NCBI lineage: Bacteria > Pseudomonadati > Pseudomonadota > Gammaproteobacteria > Pseudomonadales > Pseudomonadaceae > Pseudomonas > Pseudomonas yamanorum. The sequence goes on from NZ_LT629793.1 coordinate 922,449, forward strand.
CGGACAATTTGACCTGTTCGTTGTCTTCAAGAGCGTGCCTGATTTCTTCAAAGAACAGCTCGACCAATTCCTTGGCCTCGCGCTTGTTCAGGCCCAGCTCTTCATACAGACGTTCCGCCATCTCAGCTTTCGTCAAAGCCCCCATACGTCACTTCCTTAACGTGGCGTTCAACCTTTGTTCGAGCGAGGTGAGGATATTTTGTGTCGTCGTATTCACCTCATCGTCATTAAGAGTGCGCGATGGATGCTGCCAGGTCAAGCCAACTGCAAGGCTTTTTCTATGCGGATCAATGCCTTTACCCTGATAGACGTCAAATAGCCTGAGGTCTGTCAGCCATTCCCCTGCATTTTCACGGATTACGTCCAGAACAGCACTGGCCGCAACACCTTGATCGGCAATCAACGCCAGATCACGTCGCACTTCAGGGAAACGCGACAACTCGCTGAATTTAGGCATTTTGCCCGATGCCACTTCAGCCAAGACTAGCTCAAAAACGAAGACTGGACGGTCCAGCCCCAAGGTTTTCGACAGTTCAGGGTGAATCGCGCCAACGAAGCCCACCAGGCGACCTTCACGTTCGATACGTGCAGTCTGGCCCGGGTGCAACGCCGGGTGTTTGCCAGGGGTGAAGGTAAAGGCATCCAGCGCACCGGCAAAGCCCAGCACCGCTTCCACATCGGCCTTGACGTCGAAGAAGTCGACGGTGTCGCGGCCTTGTGCCCAGCCTTCCGGCAGACGGCTGCCGCAGACGACGCCAGCCAGCATCGGCTCTTGCTTCAGGCCGTCCAACTGACCGACAAAACGCAGACCGCTTTCGAACAGGCGCACACGGTCTTGTTGACGGTTCAGGTTGTGGGAAAGCGCTTTTACCAAACCAGGCCACAACGACGAGCGCATGGCGGCCATGTCGTTGGAGATCGGGTTAGCCAGCAACAGCGGCTCGACACCCGGGTTGAACAGTTCGAATTGCTTCGGATCGATGAAGCTGTAGGTCACCGCTTCCTGATAACCACGGGCAACCAGCAGGCGACGCAGTTCCGGCAGATGTGCACGGGCTTCAGCTTTCGGCTGCGGCGCCAGGCGCGCTTGCGGGTAACGAACCGGCAGGCGGTTGTAGCCGTACAGGCGGGCCAGCTCTTCGATCAGGTCGACTTCCAGGCTGATATCGAAGCGATGGCTTGGCACTTCTACGTGCCACTGCCCTGCTTCACCTGCAGAGATGCCGAGGCCGAGTGCCGACAGCAGGCGCTCGATTTCAACCGGCTCGATCACCAGGCCGAGCATTTGCTCAACGGCCTTGGCACGCAGAACGATCGGTGCAACCGACGGCAGGTGCTGCTCGCTGACGGTTTCGATGATCGGGCCGGCTTCGCCGCCAGTGATTTCCAGCAGCAGGCCAGTGGCGCGCTCCATGGCTTCACGGGCCAGTTGCCAGTCCACGCCACGCTCGTAGCGGTGCGAGGCGTCGGTGTGCAGGCCGTAGGAACGGGCCTTGCCAGCGATGGCGATCTGATCAAAGAAGGCGCTTTCGAGAAAGATGTCGCGAGTGGTTGCGGACACGCCGCTGTGCTCGCCACCCATCACGCCGGCAATCGCCAGGGCGCGGGAATGGTCAGCAATCACCAGGGTGTCGGCACGCAGGCTGACTTCCTGGCCGTCGAGCAGTACCAGCTTCTCGCCTTCCTCGGCCATGCGCACGCGAATGCCGCCATTGATTTCAGCGAGATCGAAAGCGTGCAGCGGTTGACCCAGTTCCAGCATCACGTAGTTGGTGATGTCGACGGCAGCATCGATGCTGCGTACTTCGGAACGACGCAGGCGCTCAACCATCCACAGCGGGGTTGGCTTGGACAGGTCGACGTTACGGATCACACGACCCAGGTAACGTGGGCAGGCGTTAGGGGCCAGCACCTCGATCGAACGCACTTCGTCGTGCACGGCAGGCACGGCGGCAACCACCGGACGGCTGACGGTGGCGGCGTACAGCGCACCGACTTCACGGGCCAGGCCCGCCAGGGACAGGCAGTCGCCGCGGTTCGGGGTCAGGTCGACCTCGATGCTGGCGTCTTCCAGTTCCAGGTAGACACGGATATCCTGGCCCACCGGCGCGTCGGCCGGCAGTTCCATCAGGCCATCATTGCCTTCACCGACCTGCAGCTCCGCCTGGGAGCACAGCATGCCGTTGGACTCAACGCCACGCAGCTTGGCCTTCTTGATCTTGAAGTCGCCTGGCAGTTCGGCACCGATCATGGCGAACGGGATTTTCAGGCCCGGGCGCACGTTTGGCGCTCCGCACACGACCTGGAAGGTTTCCGCGCCGTTGCTGACCTGGCACACACGCAACTTGTCAGCGTCCGGGTGTTGCTCGGTGCTCAGCACCTCGCCCACTACCACGCCACTGAAAACACCGGCGGCCGGCGTAACGCTATCGACCTCAAGGCCGGCCATCGACAGACGGGCAACCAGCTCGTCGCGACTTACCTGCGGGCTTACCCAGCCACGCAGCCATTGTTCACTGAATTTCATCCTGCTCTCCTAAAGATCCGTTACGACTAGCGAAATTGCGCGAGGAACCGCAAGTCGTTGTCGAAGAACAGACGCAAGTCGTTCACGCCGTAACGCAGCATGGCCAGACGCTCAACGCCCATGCCGAAGGCAAAGCCCGAAAATTCTTCCGGGTCGATCCCGGACATGCGCAGCACGTTGGGGTGAACCATGCCGCAACCCATCACTTCCAGCCAGCCGGTCTGTTTGCAGACGCGGCAGCCTTTACCGCTGCACATCACGCATTCCATATCGACTTCAGCGGATGGCTCGGTGAACGGGAAGAACGAGGGACGGAAACGCACCGCCAGCTCCTTCTCGAAGAACACCCGCAGGAACTCTTCGATGGTGCCTTTGAGGTCGGCGAAGTTGATGTCGCGATCAACCAGCAGGCCTTCGACCTGGTGGAACATCGGCGAGTGGGTGATATCGGAGTCGCTGCGGTACACACGGCCTGGGCAGACGATGCGGATCGGCGGCTTCTGCGATTCCATGGTGCGGACCTGTACCGGCGAGGTATGGGTGCGCAGCAACATGTTCGCATTGAAATAGAAGGTGTCATGCATCGACCGGGCCGGGTGGTGGCCTGGGATGTTGAGCGCCTCGAAGTTGTGATAGTCGTCTTCGACCTCAGGGCCTTCGGCAATGCCGTAGCCGATGTGGGTGAAGAACTGCTCGATACGTTCCAGAGTCCGGGTAATCGGATGCAGACCGCCCGAGGTCTGGCCACGGCCAGGCAGGGTTACGTCAATGGACTCGGCGGCGAGCTTGGCCGCAAGATCGGCCTCCTCGAGCGACGCCTTGCGCGCATTGAGAACCTCTGTAACACGCTCCTTGGCCACGTTGATCAGCGCACCGACTTGCGGACGCTCTTCAGCCGGCAAATTCCCCAGGGTCTTCATCACCTGAGTCAATTCACCCTTTTTGCCAAGGTAGTGAACCCGGATTTGCTCCAGGGCATTGATATCTTCTGCGCGTTGCACAGCCTCTAGTGCTTGAGAGACCAGCGCATCCAGGTTTTCCATGTACAGACTCCAGATACAAAATAGGGGAAGAGCTTGAAGGCTCTTCCCCTATTTAAGACGTTTAACACCTTGGGCCGCGGAAGCGACCCAGGGTGACTGTCGGGGGTACTTAAGCCAAGGTGGCTTTAGCTTTCTCGACAATCGCAGCAAACGCCGCTTTTTCGTTCACTGCCAGATCAGCCAGAACCTTACGGTCGATCTCGATGGACGCTTTTTTCAGGCCAGCGATGAAACGGCTGTAGGACAGACCGTTAACACGTGCACCAGCATTGATACGAGCGATCCACAGAGCGCGGAACTGACGTTTTTTCTGACGACGGTCACGGTAGGCGTATTGGCCAGCCTTGATAACCGCTTGCTTGGCAACACGGAATACGCGTGAACGCGCGCCGTAGTAGCCTTTAGCAAGTTTCAGAATTTTCTTGTGGCGCTTACGCGCCATGACGCCACGCTTTACACGAGCCATGAGTTACTTCCTCTATTCTTGACTAAAATTAACGAAGGCGCAGCATGCGCTCGACTTTTGCAACGTCAGACGGATGCAGCAAGCTGCTACCGCGCAGTTGACGCTTACGCTTGGTCGACATTTTAGTCAGGATGTGGCTCTTGAAAGCGTGCTTGTGCTTGATACCGTTAGCAGTTTTCAGAAACCGCTTAGCAGCACCACTTTTAGTTTTCATCTTTGGCATGTTCGGTACTCCGCATTCAGTTGATAAACATAATCAGAAGGCCTGCCGTGCCCTATTGATTACTTCTTCTTTTTCGGGGCGATGACCATAATAAGCTGGCGTCCTTCCATCTTAGGATGCTGTTCGACCGAACCGTACTCGAGCAGGTCAGCTTCAACCCGCTTGAGGAGTTCCATCCCCAGCTCCTGGTGGGCCATCTCACGGCCGCGGAATCGCAAGGATACCTTGGCCCTGTCCCCATCACTCAGGAAACGTACCAGGTTGCGCAGTTTTACCTGGTAATCCCCTTCCTCCGTCCCTGGACGAAACTTGATTTCTTTTACTTGAATCTGCTTCTGGTTCTTCTTCGCCGCGGCAATCTGCTTCTTCTTCTCGAAGATCGACTTGCCGTAGTCCATCACCCGGCAAACGGGTGGGATTGCATCGGCGGAGATTTCCACCAGGTCCAATTTGGACTCTTCAGCAATACGAAGCGCTTCATCAATCGAGACGATGCCAATCTGCTCGCCGTCAGCGCCAATTAACCGAACCTCGCGTGCCGAGATATTCTCGTTGATCGGGGCTTTCGGTGCAGCTCGTTTATCTTGTCTCATTTCACGCTTAATAATAATTACTCCGAATCTGGGCGACCACGCCGGGAAACCGCTTGCGCGAGGAACTCAGCGAACTGGGCGACGGGCATCGAGCCCAGGTCAGCACCTTCACGAGTACGCACAGCGACAGTCTGCATCTCGACTTCCCGATCTCCGATAACCAAAAGATAGGGAACCTTGAGCAAAGTATGCTCGCGGATTTTAAAGCCGATCTTTTCATTTCTCAAGTCGGACTTGGCACGAAATCCGCTTTCATTGAGAGTTTTTTCAACTTCAGCGGCAAAATCTGCCTGTTTATCAGTGATATTCATGATCACTGCCTGGGTCGGAGCCAGCCACGCAGGGAATGCACCCTCGTAGTGCTCGATCAGGATCCCGACGAACCGTTCGAACGAGCCGAGGATCGCCCGGTGCAGCATAACCGGGTGTTTACGGCTGTTGTCTTCGGAGACATATTCGGCTCCCAGACGGATCGGCAGGTTAAAATCGAGCTGCAGGGTACCACACTGCCAGACGCGACCAAGGCAATCTTTCAGCGAGAACTCGATCTTCGGACCGTAGAACGCACCCTCGCCCGGCTGCAGGTCGTACGCAAGCCCCGCACTGTCCAGTGCTGCGGCCAGTGCAGCTTCGGCGCGATCCCACAGATCGTCGGAACCCACGCGCTTTTCCGGACGAGTGGACAGCTTCATTTCGACTTCGGTGAAGCCGAAATCGCGATAAACGTCCATGGTCAGCTTGATGAACGCAGCGGATTCGGCCTGCATCTGCTCTTCGGTGCAGAAGATGTGGGCGTCATCCTGAGTGAAGCCACGCACGCGCATAATGCCGTGCAGGGCACCCGATGGCTCGTTACGGTGACAGGCACCGAACTCGGCCAGGCGCATCGGCAACTCGCGGTAGCTCTTCAGGCCTTGGTTGAACACCTGTACGTGGCACGGGCAGTTCATCGGCTTGATGGCGTAGTCGCGGTTTTCCGACTGAGTGGTGAACATGTTGTCGGCGTAGTTGGCCCAGTGCCCGGATTTCTCCCACAGGCTGCGGTCAACGACTTGCGGCGTCTTGATCTCAAGGTAGCCGTTGTCGCGCTGAACCTTGCGCATGTACTGCTCGAGCACCTGGTACAGAGTCCAGCCGTTCGGGTGCCAGAACACCATGCCCGGCGCTTCTTCCTGGAGGTGGAACAGGTTCAGGCGCTTGCCGATCTTGCGGTGATCGCGTTTTTCGGCTTCTTCGATGCGCTGGATGTAGGCTGCCAGCTGCTTCTTGTCAGCCCAGGCAGTGCCGTAGATCCGCTGCAGCTGTTCATTCTTCGCGTCACCGCGCCAGTAGGCACCGGAGAGTTTGGTCAGCTTGAACGACTTGAGGAAGCGCGTGTTCGGCACGTGCGGGCCACGGCACATGTCGACGTATTCTTCGTGATAATACAGGCCCATGGCCTGCTCATCCGGCATGTCTTCCACCAGGCGCAGCTTGTAGTCTTCGCCGCGAGCAGTGAACACGTCGATCACTTCGGCACGCGGAGTGACTTTCTTGATGACGTCGTAATCTTTTTCGATCAGCGCATGCATGCGCTGCTCGATGGCCGCCAGGTCGTCCGGAGTGAAAGGACGCTCGTAGGCGATGTCGTAATAGAAGCCTTCGTCGATGACCGGGCCGATGACCATCTTCGCGGTTGGGTACAGCTGCTTGACCGCGTGGCCAATCAGGTGCGCACAAGAGTGGCGAATGATCTCCAGCCCCTCTTGATCCTTGGGCGTAATGATTTGCAGGCTGGCATCGCCGGTGATCAGGTCGCTGGCGTCAACCAGCTTGCCGTCGACCTTGCCGGCCACGGTGGCCTTGGCCAGGCCGGCACCAATGGATGCGGCGACCTCGGCTACGGAAACCGAATGATCGAATGAACGTTGACTGCCGTCGGGAAGAGTAATAGTTGGCATGGCGCCTCCTCTCCTAGTGGTGACCCCTACCAAAGGTCACGTGGGTTGGGATGAGCCAGTACAAGATCCAACACCAGGCCGTTCAATGATGAACGCCTGCCTTACAGCGGCAGGAGCCTTTCGGCCAACCGGTAATCGAACCAGAGTGACTGGAGTTAAACAAAAAAGACCTTGGCGAGGCGGCATAGGGCGCGCCGGAAAATAGCCAAGCGGAAGATGCTAGCACAGATGAACGGTCATGGCGTCGGCGCCGCTTAACGAAACGCAAATTCCCGGCTTTTAAGGGCAAAAGTGAACTTGAACTGTACGGCGAGCCTCAAACACACCGAGAATCACCGTTCGTCCATGACTCCAGGAGCATTTCATTATGCGTTTTACCTCGACTTTCGCCCTTGCTGCATCCCTGACCCTCATGTCCCTGGGTGCGCACGCCGCAGCCCCGTCGAACTGGCCTGCCGGTGCACGGGACAGCTTCATCAAGGATTGCAGTTCAGCCGCCCAGCAAAGCGTTGATGCCAAAACCGCCAAAGACCATTGCGAATGTGGCGCGGACAAGATCAATGCCGAATTGAGCAGTGCCGAGATCAAGGAACTCATGACCAACCAGAACGCAGATCCCGCGCTGAAAAACAAAGCTGTCGCGGCTATTTCGTCCTGCAAAGTCGTGAAGAAAAAGTAATTTTTACACCCCGCCAGACCGGCTAAAGGACCAGAAATCGCCCTGAAAACTGCCATTTCTCACAAATTACGCAGCTTTTACGGCTTTTTTTACTAGCTGATATTTCGCTTAGAAGCCCCGTAGATCGGGGCTTTCAGCCAACCAAGGCACGAAACGCAACGCGATTGAATAGCAAACAATGCCTTGGGGGGGCTCCCAAGCCGAACATTTCGACTATGATAGCTCGGTGTGCCCAGTTGGCCTGAGCAGCACAGCACTACTGAAAATATATGTTTCTTGGAGATACACCATGTCTAATCGCCAAACCGGCACCGTTAAATGGTTCAACGATGAAAAAGGCTTCGGCTTCATCACTCCTCAAGGTGGCGGTGACGACCTGTTCGTACACTTCAAAGCTATCGAAAGCGACGGTTTCAAAAGCCTGAAAGAAGGCCAAACCGTTTCCTTCGTGGCTGAGAAAGGCCAAAAGGGTATGCAAGCTGCACAGGTTCGCCCAGAGTAATTCTGCGCCGAACTAAAAAAACCCCGTCCATGTGACGGGGTTTTTTATGGCCTGGAGAAAAGCGCTGAAACCATCAGCCGCAGTTGACGCGATTGATCACCAGGTTGTCATCGGTATTGAGATTCAGGCGATCGGAGCGGTATTCCAGGGTGACCATGTCGTCTGGTTTGAGAATGCGTGCGTTCTGCGCACCGGCGCGGCTACGGGCCTGTTCCAGCAGTTGCGGCGAAGCCTTCTGGCCGATTGCGAACTCGGCAGCCTTCGCCTCACAGCGGCTATGACCAGCATCGGTCACGGCAGTGTCTTTGGCTGGCTCAGAGGTACCCGGGGTGCTGCAACCCGTCAAGACAAGCGCAGCCAACAAAGTACCGAATGATGCGAGCTTCCAAGGCATGAAGCCTCCTTTAAGAAAAAATGGGCAGAGACCGTGCGACCGCGGTTTGGCCGATTGGTTTCCGAATTGTCACAATTGGCCGTTGGCCAGTCTGCCTGAGTCGACGCTGGGTACCAGCGAATCAATCGTCACCAGATATGAACGCGCTCAGTAGATGTCGATGTAATCAAACGGCGGCGTCGGCCAGTTCTGCTTGAGCGCATTGAAAATCTGCATCACCCACACCTCGTCGCTGGCTGCGACGTTGCCGACATAACCGGAACCCGCCGCCCAGGTTTCGAGACGAAACAGCAGGCCGTCGATATCAACACCGCCCACCACGCCCGAAGATAGGTAGGCAATGCCGGCTTTGGTGACGCGCAATTGGGTGTGAACGTTGTCACTGGCGGAGGCCAGCAACTGTTTCACAGCCTCCAGCGTCAGGTTCTCGGGGTTGTTCAAATCGATCTGCACGCGGTTTGCCCTGGCAATTAAACAGGCGGACAGTGTCGCACAGCCCTCCCCTCATGCCTAAGTAGCAGTGCCAAACGCTGCGCAAAATGGTTAACTCCACTCGCAAGACAGCACCAACCGCCTTCCAGCCTCGCGAGACCCCCATGACCATCGTCACGATCCACGCCGACATCAAAGCCAAGTGGCCCCAAGGGCAAAGCTCCTATAGCCCGGGCAGCCCGGAGGAGTTGGCAATCATCGGTATCGACCTGCTGGTCAAGGAACTGGGTACTCAGGCCGCGCAGGCATTCATCGGCCAGGTATTCGAGAAATACCCGACCGATCACATGGGGGCGCCAGACCCCGAGCGCGAATAAGACCCGGCCGACGAACGCCGACCGGTAAAGCGCTTACTTCAGGCGACCAAGACGCTCAGTCAGCAGATCGAAGAAGCCCTGGGCATCGCCGTTTTCAACCCAGAATGCGTTCTTCGGTTGTTTCAGGCCGTCGTACCAATCAACGATGGTCTGGCCGAAGGTCGGGCCTTCACGGCTGTCCACCACCACATTGACCTCACGGCCGCTGAACAGCGAAGGCTTGAGCAGGTAGGCAATGACGGTAGCGTCATGCACCGGGCCACCCGGGATGCCGTAGTGCTCCATGTCGCCTTTGACGTATTCATTGAGAATATCGCCGACCACCTTGCTCGCGTTGTTGTTCAGCGCAGCGATTTGCTTCAGGCGTGCGTCACTGGTCAGGACCTTGTGGGTCACGTCCAACGGCAGGTAAGTCAGCTTGACGCCACTTTTGAGCACGATCTCGGCCGCGATCGGATCCGCGAACAGATTGAACTCGGCCACCGGCGTGATATTGCCGCCGTTGAAGTGCGCGCCGCCCATCACTACCACTTCCTTGATGCCTTGCGTGATCTCCGGCGCCTGGGTCAACGCCAGCGCCAGGTTGGTCTGTGGACCGAGCATGGCAATGGTGATGCTGTGGGGTTTGGCGGTGCTCAGGGTCTTGATCAGGTAATCAACGGCATTGCCTTCGGCCAGGCCTTTCTTCGGCTCATGCACGGTGACGCCAGAGATACCTTCCTTGCCGTGGATGTTTTCGGCGTAGATCGGCGTGCGCAGCATTGGTTTTGGTGCACCGGCGTATACCGGGATGTCCTCGCGCCCTGCCCACTCGCGAGCCAGGCGCGCATTGCGGGAGGTCTTGTCCAGGCGCACGTTACCGGCAACGGTGGTCAGCGCACGGATGTTCAGCTCATCGGGCGAAGCCATGGCGAACAGCAAGGCCACCACATCGTCCGCACCGGGGTCGGTATCGATGATCAGGTCGATTTTTTCCGCCCCGTGGGCGCTTGCAGCAGTCAGGAAGGACAAAAGCAGCACACTCCGGAAAAGGTGTCGCAGGGTTTGGGTACCACGTTGCATGACGCACTCCTTGTCGTTGGGAATTCTAGAACGTTACGCCGGAGACCAGCGCGATATTGCAGTAAGGCTGGCACTCACCAGTGCGCACCACCGCCCTCGCCTTGCGGCTGAGCTGCTTGAACTCTTCATGGCTGAGCAGGCGGCGCTCGCCGAGAGCGGCCTGTTCGGTCAGGGTATTGAGATCAGCCAGGGCCGGCGGTTGCTTGAGCAGGATTTCTTCCGCCAGCACGTGGCTTTCCACCTGCATTTCACTGAGAACAATGCGCAAGGTGCTGACGAAATCCGGGATACCTTTGGTCAGCGCCAGGTCGATCAGTTCAACACCCGGCGGCACCGGCAGGCCGGCATCACCGATCACCAGAATGTCGCCGTGGCCAAGGGATGCGATCACCCGCGACAGCGCGATATTAAGCAAGGGAGTCTTTTTCATGAGGGCACAAAACCTTGGACGTCATGCAATGTAGGAATGGAGGGTTGCGCACCCGCACGGGTGACCGACAGCGCAGCAGCCACCTGGCCAAAACGAATGGCCTGGGCCTCGCTTTTGCCGCTGGCCAGCGCCGCCGCAAAACCGCCGACGAAGGTGTCACCGGCAGCCGTGGTATCGACCGCCTTGACCTTGGGCGCCATCAGGTGCTCAAAGCCCTGGCCATCGGCAAACAATGCGCCCTCGGAGCCGAGGGTAATGATGACTTTGCCGGCACCGGCCTTGATCAGACGCGTAGCAGCGACCTTGGCGCTGTCCAGTGAATCCACCACCACGCCACTCAAGGCCGAGGCTTCGCTTTCGTTGGGAATCAGGTAATCGATGGCGGCGTACCAATCTTCAGGCAGAGGACCGCTGGCTGGTGCCGGATTGAGGATCACCGTCTTGCCCAGTTCGCGACCGCGTTTGAGGGCATGGCCAACAGTCTCCATCGGCGTCTCAAGCTGACAGACAATCACGTCGGCAGCCTGCAGCACGCTGTCAAAGGTCTGTAATTTGGCTGGGGTCAATTCGCCATTGCTGCCGGCGACGATGACAATCGCATTCTGGCTGCTGTCATCCACCACGATCAGCGCCACACCGCTGGAACCGTCGACGGTGCTGACGGCCTGGCAATCGATGCCTTCCACCAACAATGCTTCGCGTAATTGCGCGCCGTAGGCATCGGTACCCACGCAACCGACCATCGCGACTTCGGCCCCAAGACGCGCCGAAGCGACCGCCTGGTTTGCGCCCTTGCCGCCGGGAACGGTGGAAAACGATTGGCCGATCAGGGTTTCACCGGCGCGGGGCAGCCGACTGGCCCGGGTGACCAGGTCCATGTTCAGGCTGCCTATTACCACTACTTTTGCTGGCATACATCAGTACTCATCAATTCGGTTCAGCGGTATTGGGCAAACACACCGGCCAACGGCGCCGTCGACTCGCGCAGAACAATACTCGGCGTCACGATGCGTTGATCGATCGGCAATTGGGGTGTCGCAATTCGTCGCAGTAAAATCTCGGCCGCCATCTCTCCCAGTTGCAGGATCGACTGGCCCACCGTGGTCAGCGCCGGGTACACGTACTGGCTCATTTGAATATCATCGAACCCGATCACCGACAGCTCACCGGGCACGCGGATATTACGTTCGGCAGCCGCGCGCAATACGCCGAAGCCGATCATGTCGTTGCCGGCAAAAATCGCACTGGGGGGATTATCCGCCAGCAATTGCGCTGCCGCCGCGTAACCACCGGTGCTGGTGAAGTCACTCTCCAGCACACGACCGGCCGGCACTTCGAGCCCCGCCTCGGCCAGCGCGCGGTAGTAACCCGCCATACGCATCTGCGCCACGCGGGTATGGCTCGGGCCACCAATGCAGGCAATGTCGCGGTGCCCCAAATCCAACAGATGACGGGTCGCCAGGTAGGCGCCCTGTTCGTGGTCGATGCGCACGAGGTCCACATCGATCCCGTCCAGCGCGCGGTCGACGATGACCATCGGCGTACGCACCGCTTTCAGGCCCGTTGCCAGGCCGCTGTCATCACCGCCTACCGAGGTCACGATCAAGCCGTCGATGCGCTTCTCCAACAGCACCCTCAAGTAGCTGCGCTGCTTTTCGGCATTATCGTCGGAGTTGCAGAGGATCACGCAATAGCCGTTACGCTCGCAGTAATCCTCGATGCCCCTGGCCAGTTCCGCAAAATACGGGTTGAGGCTGTTGGGCACCAACAGGCCGATGGTCGCGGTAGTCTTGGCCTTCAGCGATCGCGCGACCGCACTGGGTACATAGTCGAGCTGCTTGATGGCCGCCTCGACCTTGATCCGTACCGGCTCGCTGACCGGGCGCGTCTTGTTCACCACATGGGACACCGTGGTGTAGGAAATCCCCGCAAGCGCCGCCACATCCTTGATCGTTGCCATGGCTCAGGCTCGCCGACTGGCGCGCTGGCTGCGGTAAGTATCCAGCACCACCGCAATCACGATCACGGCACCGGTGATGATACGTTTGGTCGGTTCGGTGGCGCCAATCTGCGCCAGCCCTGCCGCGAGTACCGAGATGATCAGCACGCCGAAGAAGGTACTGATCACCGAGCCGCGCCCGCCCATCAGGCTGGTACCGCCGATCACCACGGCGGCAATCACTTGCAATTCCAGGCCGGAACCGGCGTTTGGATCCGCAGCTTCCAGGCGCGAAATCTGGAACAGTGCCGCCACGCCGGCCAGCAGGCCCATCAGGCTGAACACCAGGATCTTGTAGGGCTTTGGATTGATACCCGCCAGACGCACGGCCTCTTCGTTGGTGCCGATGCCGATCAGGTAGCGACCGAACACGGTACGCGTCAGCACAAGCTGCGCGGCGATGATCACCAGCAACGCGATGATGAAAGAAGGCGAAATCCCGAAGGCCACCGGGTTCGACAGCCAGGCAAACGAATCACCAATGTAGGCGGTGCGCGAGCCGGTCATCTGGTACGCCACGCCGCGGGCCATTTCCAGCACGCCCAGAGACACGATGAACGACGGGATGCGCCACGCCACGGTGATGGAACCGGTGATAGTCCCGGCCAACGCGGCGCAGCCCATGCCCAGTATGGCTGCCGGCAACACGCTCCAGCCCCAGCCGAGAATCGCTACGCTGACGGCCGATGCGGCCAGGGCCAACACAGACCCCACCGACAGGTCGATACCGCCGATGATCAGCACGAAGGTCATGCCCACCGCCAACACCATCAGGTCGGGAATCTGGTTGGCCAGGGTGCTGAAGGTGTCGTACGAGAGGAAGTGGTCACTCAGGAACGAGAACAACGCGATCATCGCCAGCAAAGCACCGGCCAGGCCAAGGTAAGTGCCCAGGCCGTAAAAGTTGCCGCCACGTTTTGCAGGGGAGGAAATGGTTTTCATGGGGTATTCCTAGGCGCTGCGTCATTGAGCAGCGCATCACGTTTCTGATAGCCGGCAAAAGCAGCGGCAAGCAATTCGTCCTGGGTCCAACTGTCGCGCTCGAAGGTCTCGATCAGGCGCCCGGCGGAAAGCACGCCGATGCGGTCGCAGATCAGCATCAACTCACGCAGGTCGCTGGACACCACCACCAGCGCCTTGCCCTGGCGGGTCAGGTCGCCGAGCAGCGCATAAATATCGAATTTGGCGCCAACGTCGATGCCCCGGGTCGGCTCATCGAACAACATCACTTCGCAGTCGCGCTCCAGCCAGCGGCCAATCACCACCTTCTGCTGGTTACCGCCCGACAGCTCCGACACCAATTGCGCCGGGCTGGAACTGCGGATGCGCATGGCGTCGACCTGGCGCTTGGCCAAGGCGGTTTCGTCACGACTATTCACCAAGCCACCGCTGGAGACCTTCGGCATGTTGCCCAGGGCAATATTGGCGCCGATGGATTGCGTCAGCAGCAGGCCTTCGCCTTTACGGTCCTCGGTGATCAGGGCGATGCCATGACCGACCGCGTCGGCAGGCGAACGAATGCTGACGACTTGCGCGGGTGTGCCCAGGGCCACGGTGCCGCTGTCGGCGATATCGGCACCGAAGATCAGGCGCAGCAATTCTGTACGGCCAGCGCCGATCAAGCCGGAGATGCCGTAGATTTCACCGGCACGCACTTCAAAGGACACGTCGCGGACCTTGTCCGAGCGGGTCAGGCCTGTGACCGTCAACAGCGGCGCGCCGATGGTGCGCGGGCCCAGGTCGATTTTCTCGCCCAGTTCGCGGCCCACCATCAGCGTGACCAGTTGCTCACTGTTGTAGTTGGCCATCGGCTCGACACACACCAGCTTGCCGTCACGCAGTACTGCAATGCGCTGGGCGACACGGGCAAGCTCTTCGAGCCGGTGGGAAATATAGATAATCGCCACGCCCCGGGCCTGCAGGCGGGTGATTTGTTCAAACAGCATCTCGACTTCACGGGCGGTCAACATCGCCGTGGGTTCATCGAGGATCAATACGTGGCAATCGCCAATCAGGTTGCGGGCAATTTCGACCATCTGTTGGTGGCCGATGCCGAGGCTGCCGACCAGAGTGTCCGGGTCGATGGCGTCCAGGCCAACTTGCGCCATGGCTTCAATCGCGGCCTTGCGCAGTTGCTTGCGGCTGATCCAGCCACCGTGGCTGGGCAGGTTATCGAGGAACAGGTTTTCGGCGACGGTAAGGGTCGGCAACAGGTTGAGCTCCTGCATGACCATGCGGATGCCCTGCTCTTCAGCCTGGGTCCGGCTGCCCGGCGTGTAGGCCTGGCCATTGAACTGCATCTGGCCGTCGGTCGGCGTGACCAGCCCGCCGATGATTTTCGACAGGGTGCTTTTCCCCGCGCCATTTTCACCGGTAAGCGCCAACACTTCCCCACGATTGAGCGTCAGGGTGATGTCGGACAGAACCGGTTGGGCATAGGTCTTGCCGATACCGCTGACCGAGAGGACAGCGTTCGGTGCGGAAGATGACATAGGAACGTCTCCAGGCGTCCGCTCGAGTGAGCGGACGCTGTTTGGTGCTGCCGGGGAATTACTTCTTGAGGACGAGTTCGACCGGGGTTTCGATTACGCCGTCTTTGGCGTCGACTTTTTCACCCTTCACCAGCTTGAGCGCGTTCTGGATACCGAACACCGCTTGCTGGGCAGCTGCCTGGTCGGCGGTCGCCAATACGCGGCCGTCCTGCAGCATGGGTTTAATGGCTTCGATGTTGTCGTAGCCCACGACCAACACCTTGCCGGCCTTGCCTGCCGCACGTACGGCAGAGACAGCGCCCAGCGCCATGTTGTCGTTACCGGCCAACAATGCCTTGAGGTCCGGGTATTCGCTCAGCATGGCGGATGCGACTTTCTGACCCTGGTCGATTTCCCAGTTACCCGACTGGGTGGAGACGATCTTCATGCCGGCGGCGTCCATCGCATCTTTGTAGCCTGCGGTACGCTGTTGGGCGTTGGTGGTGGTCGGCACACCTTCAATGATGCCGACCTTGTCACCCGCAGCCAACTGCTTGGCCAGATAGTCGCCCACCAGCTTGGACCCTTTGCGGTTATCCGGGCCTACAAACGGGATATCGAGGTTTTTGCTTTTCAGCACTTGCGGATCAAGGCGGTTGTCGATGTTGACGACCTTGATGCCTGCATCGGAGGCTTTCTTCAGCACAGTGACCAACGCCTTGGAGTCCGCAGGTGCAATCACGATGGCGTTTACTTTGGCGAGGATCATCTGGTTGACGATATCGATCTGGGCACTGGTATCGGTTTCGTTCTTGATCCCGTTGGTGATCATGTCGAAATCGGCGGCGTGTTCTTTCTGGTAAGACTTGGCGCCGTCCTGCATGGTGACGAAGAATTCGTTGGCGAGGGATTTCATGACCAGGCCGACCTTGGGTTTGGCGGCGGTCTCGGCAGCAAATACAGAGGAAAGAGGCAGGGCAGCGGATGCGGCAGCAAGCACAGCGACAGCAAGAAGACGTCCAGCGAATGGCAGCTTCATGGGTTCACTCCGATCTTATGATTATTGTGAGCAACGCTTGCACCGAAGAACGCTTCGGCAGCCATCCCACCCGGGCGACTGATACGAGCTTTCACGACACGCCAAGAGCAGCCCGTGAAACATCTCGCAAACGTTTGCGTTAGATCAAACTATGAGAAGCTTGTCGGGATTTGTCAACGGGAGAAAACAGCCTTTTGATGAATCCGCTCTACGCCCTGCCCTCGCAGCCATTGGCTGTCCTCCCTAAACATCGATGCCGCTTGATCGTTCTCTGAAACGACAGGTCGCGATGTGCCTTCTGCGTTTAAAACCAAACTTTTCCGTCATCCTTTTCGGACAACCGAACATTCGCACGCCGTTTTGTTCGGAAAGCCGGACAAAAGACGAAGTCCCTTGCTTAAAAATCAAACAAATATAGATATAAATCAATAGGTTAAATTCTATTACCAAACAAAATACCGCTGGTACAAATCCTGCTCTTACTCAGCACCTCGCGGCGTACAGAACCGCCCGGGTGTTTCTAGATGAACCTGCATCAGCACTCATCAAAAACTAGAGAGAAGAATAATGAAATCTGCGTTGAAAACTTTCGTCCCGGGCGCGTTAGCCCTCCTGCTGTTGTTCCCTGTTGCTGCTCAGGCAAAAGAAGCTGAAACCCAGCAAAAACTGTCCAACGTGGTGATCCTTGCCACCGGCGGCACCATCGCCGGCGCTGGCGCCAGCGCAGCCAATAGCGCGACCTACCAGGCCGCCAAAGTCGGCATCGAACAACTGATCGCCGGTGTTCCTGAGCTTAGTCAGATCGCCAATGTACGCGGCGAGCAAGTGTTGCAAATTGCCTCCGAAAGCATCACCAACGAAAATCTCCTGCAACTGGGTCGCCGCGTCGCCGAGCTGGCCGACAGCAAGGACGTCGACGGCATCGTGATCACCCACGGTACCGACACCCTGGAAGAGACTGCCTACTTCCTCAACCTGGTGGAAAAAACCGACAAGCCAATCGTCGTGGTCGGCTCGATGCGCCCAGGCACCGCCATGTCGGCTGACGGCATGCTCAACCTGTACAACGCCGTTGCCGTCGCCGGCAGCAAAGACGCCCGCGGCAAAGGCGTGCTGGTCACCATGAACGACGAGATCCAGTCGGGTCGCGACGTCAGCAAAATGATCAACATCAAGACTGAAGCGTTCAAGAGCCCATGGGGCCCGCTGGGCATGGTGGTGGAAGGCAAGTCCTACTGGTTCCGCCTGCCAGCCAAACGCCACACCATGAACTCGGAATTCGACATCAAGACCATCAAAAGTCTGCCGGACGTCGAAATCGCCTACTCCTATGGCAACGTAAGCGACACCGCCTACAAGGCCCTGGCCCAGGCCGGCGCAAAAGCCATCATCCACGCCGGTACCGGCAATGGCTCAGTATCGTCCAAGGTGGTGCCAGCCCTGCAGGAACTACGCAAGCAAGGCGTGCAGATCATTCGTTCTTCCCACGTGAATGCCGGCGGTTTCGTTCTGCGTAACGCCGAACAGCCTGACGACAAATACGACTGGGTAGTTGCCCATGATCTGAACCCGCAGAAAGCCCGCATCCTGGCCATGGTCGCCCTGACCAAGACCCAGGACAGCAAGGAACTGCAACGGATGTTCTGGGAATATTGATCGCTCCCAGGCCCGGCCGGTAACGGTTGGGCCATCCCGCTCGTGGCGCACCGCGAGCGGGTCCAAATTCCCCCGCTTTACCCCCCGCGCAATAAACCGTTGAGAACCAAAGCCCTCCTACACCAAATCGGCAAAACCACTGTCAGAAGAACTTCTTGGATTTTAAGCAGTTGCGAAATTGCCCACAGTTAAATACTGTATGCACGTACAGCCTAATAAGGAATACTCCGTGGCAAAGCCCTCTTCCGCAGCACCCGCAGCGCCTGACGCCTACCAACGCCTGGCCGTTCGCGTGCAAAAAATCATCAATTCCACCAACGCTCAAAAGAACAAGGCGGCGCTGATTTTCCGTTTACCCGAGGAACCGGAAGACGAATGGGCACGACTACTGGAGGAAATCGCAGAAAACGACAACGTCACCCTCGCTTATCGCGATGACGGTGGCGTGCAGATTTTCTGGGTTGTGCCGAAGGAAGATTGAGTCAATGAGTGCCCGTTTTATCAGTCTGTTGTTTGTGTTTTTTGCTGTCACCGCTCACGCCCAAGCGCCCAAGACGTTCAGCGAAGCCAAGAAAATCGCCTGGAAGCTGTATGAACCGCAATCCACGGAATTTTATTGCGGCTGCAAATACAACGGTAACCGGGTGGACCTGAAAGCCTGCGGCTATGTCCCGCGCAAGAACGCCAACCGGGCAGCACGCATTGAATGGGAACACATTGTTCCGGCCTGGCAGATCGGCCATCAGCGCCAGTGCTGGCAGGATGGCGGGCGCAAGAACTGCACCCGCAAGGATGCGGTGTACAAGCGCGCTGAGGCCGACCTGCACAACTTGGTGCCGAGTATCGGCGAGGTCAATGGCGACCGGAACAATTTCAGTTTTGGCTGGCTGCCGGTACAAAGCGGGCAATATGGATCGTGCCTGACCCAGGTGGATTTCAAGGCCAAGAAGGTTATGCCCCGCCCGTCCATTCGCGGGATGATCGCCCGTACGTACTTCTATATGAGCAAGCAGTATGGCCTGCGC
The DNA here is from genome assembly GCF_900105735.1 of Pseudomonas yamanorum. Classification (NCBI taxonomy): domain Bacteria; kingdom Pseudomonadati; phylum Pseudomonadota; class Gammaproteobacteria; order Pseudomonadales; family Pseudomonadaceae; genus Pseudomonas; species Pseudomonas yamanorum. Next base: position 941,307 of record NZ_LT629793.1, read on the forward strand.
CTGTCGAAGCAGGACCGCCAACTCTACGAAGCCTGGAACAAGACCTACCCGGTACAACCCTGGGAACGCCAGCGCAATCAAACCGTGGCGTGCGTGATGGGGCGCGGCAATGAATTTGTCGGCCCGGTGAACTTGAAAGCCTGCGGTTGAATGTAAAAAGCGGGAGCGCCATGGACTCCCGCTTGCCGATCCTTTACTGCGCAACCTTGTGTTCGATGACCTCGGACACGGTGTCATTTTTCTTCGCAGTGGCGAGTTTCTCGGTCAACTGCACCTGCTTGGCCTCTGCCTCGGCCTTGGTGCTGAACGGGCCCAACAGCACCTGATCCTTACCGTCTTCCTTTGTCAGATAGAAACTGAAACCGTGTTCCAGCAACCACGCGGTCAGGTCAGTTATCGCTTGCAGCTTGTGATCCGGTGGCCCCACCCATACATCCCACTCTTGAGCGGCGATCGCACCGGCCGCTGATTGGGCCTGGGCGGGCGCCTCGGCAACGGCGGGCCTGGCCTTGGGGGCATCGACACTTTTACCTTCACCGCAACCGGCCAATGCCAACACCGCAATTGCCATCGCTACTTTACGCACTACCCTGCTCCTTAGAGGATCAAAGAGGCGACTTTATCATTCACTGTCTATTCTGGCCGTCATAAACGTTGGCTTAAACAATGCGAATCATGTATCGCAGACCTGTATGATGGCGGCATGGGAATTAATGCCGCCTCTATGCGTCCTAAAAGAGGCAGCCACAGGGAAGCGCTTCGCAGTAAGCTACACACATCCGACATCTGCCCTGTCTGAAACATGTGTCCTTCAAAGCAATCAAGGAGAAGTCCATGCTGATACTCACCCGCAAAGTCGGTGAAAGCATAAACATCGGTGATGACATTACTATCACCATCCTGGGCGTTAGCGGCCAGCAAGTAAGAATCGGCATCAATGCTCCAAAGGACGTTGCCGTGCATCGCGAGGAGATCTACCAACGTATCCAGGCGGGCCTGACGGCTCCGGATAAAAACCAGACACCTTGAAGCGCCTCCAGTAGCCAGCCCTTTCGTTCACTGTAACGGCTGGCGAAAACCTCCTTTAGCCTGCTCGCGGCTTCCCGTGGCCAGCGCGCCCTATTCCCTTATTCCAGCGCCAGCCCACTGTTACCCCAGGCCTACGCCACGTGCCATTCCCGTCGCTGCAATCATCATCAGCACCACCAGCAACGCCTGCAGGTGGCTGATGCGCGCAAAAAGACCTGCCTGGTGCAAATCGAGATGCGCGCCGCGAGCCAAAGCGATGCGCCATTTGATAAAGCGGATCATCGGCGCGAGCTCCAGTAACAAAATTAATACCAGCAGCGTCATCTTCACGTGAAACAACGGCTGGTGCAGGTAATAATCACTGCCTTTTTCATAGCCGCCAAACGCCCGCAGGCCACCGGTTATCAATAAAATCAGGGCGCTGACGCCCCAGATGTTGTCCGTGATCAATACGCGACGCACGGTGGATGGTTCACTCTCCACCAGGCTGCGCAAGGCCTTGCCGCGGGCTAGCACAGCCGACAATGCCATAGCGAATGCCAGTAAATGGACGGCGGCAAGAAACCACTGAACGAACATAAGGCGTACTCCCTTTGCATGACGGAAGGCAGGAACCCTTCACAGTAATAGCCGCTGGGTGCCCTTTACGCATGAAACAGCTTGCATACAAATGGAACTTGTTGAGTTTTCCAGAGCCGAATCTCGTGACAAATCTTTTACAGTCTGCAGCGCGCCAAGGAGCACGTTGATGAGGCGTCCTGATAAACAGCCTTCTTTATCCAAGTCCTGGACGATCGCCGGGCTGATCGCCGTGGTCTTTTTCGGACTGGAGTATGCCGTGCGGTACGAAATGGAGGGCATCTCCGATAATGCCTACTCCTGGTTGGACCTGACGCTGTTCCTGGGCGCGTACTTGTTTGTCTTCTGCCTCCAGCCCCTCCAGGCTGCCATTCATCGAAAATTGTGTCGACGAGCCCCTCACAGTGATCGCCGGAAAGCCTCGTCCTGACCGTCTGTGGAACCGTCCGTTTATGAAGAAGGCCGATCCGGTTAACCGGATCGGCCTTTTTTACGTCAGGCGCTGCAGGTGCAACAGCCCGGCTTCGTCCCGCAAAACCTGTAAATGCTCGTACCCGGCAATCGAGGGGTGTTCCGTGACCATAGGCGTATGGTGCGTCGAGGTCACCACCATCACGTCGGCCCCCGCCGCCTCTGCGGCACGAATCCCGACGCTGGCATCTTCAAACACCAGGCAGTCCTGCACCGGCACTCCCAACCGTTGGGCACCGAGCACATAACAGGCCGGATCCGGCTTGCCGCTGGCGACATCCTCCGCGGTGACCAACACCGCCGGTGGGTTGATCCCGGCCGCCTGCATACGGCGCAGAGCCAATGCCTTGGGTGCGGACGTAACCAGCGCCCATTGATCCCCGGGCAGCGCGTTGAGAAACTCCACCGCGCCGGCAATCGCCACCACCCCTTCTACATCCTCGAGTTCAGCCTCGGTAATCCACTGCGCCTGCGCCTGCGCGTCAACCCCGGGCAATGCCTGACGGGTGATGGTATCGATAGCCCGGGCGCCATGAATGGTCTTCAGAAAGGCCGCGACATCCAGCCCGTGGCGTTCAGCCCAGGTCGCCCATACCCGTTCGGCGGCGGCAATGGAGTTCAGGAGCGTGCCATCCATATCGAACAGGAAGGCGCGGTAACGGTTGGCGAATACAGCTGAATCGCGGGTGGACACTGCTCGGTTTCCTCATGTTTTCGTCGCCCGGTCTTGGGTACTGACGAACCACTTGCCCGATGCAATCTACGGATCACCCCAAACGCTGTAAACCTTCCCGTGGTTTGTATCGGACTGTATGGGAACCCTGTCTGGATACGCGAACCCGCATTTCGCCACGCCCGGGCACACATGGCGGATACACCCCGGGGATTAACTACGACCACCAGCCAATCCGGCTGGCTCACTCGTAGGAGCCTCATCATGTTCAATCTCTTGAAAGCATCGTCCCTGGTATTCGGCCTGGCTGTCGTCGCGGGCCTTGGGCTGTCATCCATGGCGTCGGCCAACACCCACGCCGCCGCGGTCAAAGACCAGCCGTCCCATCTGCTCGCCGAGGGCGGCGCCGACCGCCTGCACGAACGCGGCCTGGCGGAAGGTGGCGCTGAACGCCTGCAGGCAGCCCGTACTGTCTGAAGGGTCACCGTCCAACAAGGGCAGCTTCCAGGCTGCCCATTGCATTACAAACTTGTCATTAAGCTGTCAGTGTTGCCAGCACCCTCACTTCATACAGTGAAGTCGTCAGTCACCCACAGCGGGTGACCCAACTTCCCACTGATAAAGAAGCGAGCCCGCCCGATGAAACCTGTAAGCAAACTCTGCCTGATCGCTGCCAGCCTGTTGATGCTGGGTGCCGGCGCCGCCGTGGCCGGCCCGATTGCACCGGTGAAAGCCAATAACGTAGTGCTGGTACACGGCTCCTGGGCTGACGGTTCCAGCTGGTCCGAAGTGATCACTCGCCTACAGGCCGCCGGCTTGCACGTAACCGCGGTGCAAAACCCGCTGACCTCGGTGGCGGATGACGTTGCCGCCACCAATCGCGTACTCGATCAACAGGACGGCCCTACCGTGCTGGTCGGCCATTCATACGCTGGCACCGTGGTCAGCGACGCCGGGGTCAACCCCAAGGTCAGCTCTCTGGTGTACGTCGCCGCCCGCGCTCCGGACGCCAACGAAGACTTCGTCGCCCTGTCCGCCAAGTACCCGAGCACACCCGTACGTGCCGGTGTGGTGGAGCACGACGGCTACCTGACCCTGAACCAGGACGCCTTCCTCAAATACTTTGCCGCCGACGTGCCCCGCGCCAAGGCCATGGAGTTGTACGCCGTACAACAACCGATCGCCAAGACCCTGTTCAGCGGCCGCACCGTCAACGCCGCCTGGCACACCAAACCGTCCTGGTATGCGGTGTCCAGCAACGACCAGACCATCAATCCGGACCTGGAACGCTTTCTCGCCAAGCGCATGAACGCCACCACCATCGAAGTGCCGTCGAGCCACTTGTCGCTGGTTTCCCACGCCAAGGAAATCACCGACCTGATCCTCGAAGCCTCCGGCCGCCAGCCCTGATCCCTTCATTACGATCTTGTCATCATCCTGTTGGTTGGCTGTTTGTGTCGCCTGGTTACTGTGAACTCACTGCCGGATACCGGCAGCCAACCCTTAAAGAGAGATACCGCCATGAAACTGTTTATCCTCGGCTTTGCTGCCCTCCTCGCCACCGGCTCGGCGTTTGCCGATACCACCCCGGTCATCCATGACACGCCCGGCTTCTTCATGCACATGGACGTGGCCAAAGTGCTGTCGAGCACCGACACCTACGGCCAGTGCGGCATTGTCCCCGCCCGCCTCGACTACCTCGACAGCCAAGGCCGCGAACACGTGCTGGACTATCAAGTACAGGGCATCGGCTGCCCCAATGACAATTGATCGGGCTACACTTGCGCCACGAAACACCGGCACATCACCAGGGCAACTCCCATGAATATCCTCGTAGTCGAAGACGAGCCCAAGGCGGGCAACTACCTGCTTAACGGCCTGCAGGAACTGGGTTACTCCGTGAGCCTCGCCCGCGACGGTGTGGACGGTTTGCACCAGGCCCTGGAAACCCCGTTCGACGTGATCGTGCTGGACGTGATGATGCCGAAGATGGACGGCTGGGAAGTGCTGCGTCGCCTGCGCAAGGAAGCCGACACACCGGTGCTGTTCCTCACCGCCCGGGACGACATTGCCGACCGCATCAAGGGCCTGGAACTGGGCGCCGACGATTACCTGATCAAGCCGTTTTCCTTCGCCGAACTGGTGGCGCGCCTGCGCACCCTGACCCGGCGCGGGCCAAGCCGTGAAGAAGAACAACTGCAGATCGCCGACCTGCAGATCGACGTGCTCAAGCGCCGCGTCACCCGCGGCGGTGTGCGCATCACCCTGACCAACAAGGAGTTCGCCTTGTTGCACTTGTTCGCCACCCACCAGGACCAGGTACTGTCGCGTTCGCTGATCGCCTCGCGGGTGTGGGACATGAATTTCGACAGCGACACCAATGTGGTCGACGTGGCCGTGCGCCGCCTGCGCCTGAAAATCGACGACCCGTTCCAGCTCAAGCTGATCCACAGCGTGCGCGGCATCGGCTACCGCTTCGATACGCAGCCATGAGTAAGCCTCGGCATTATTCCCTGACACTGCGCCTGGCGCTGATCTTTGCCTTACTGGCGTTCGCCCTGCTGGCGACCCTCGGCGTGGCGCTGTACCGCGACCTTGAGCGCGAGCTGGTCCACCGGGACGATGCCGCGCTGATTTACCGCGTCGACCAACTGCGCAACCTGCTGAACGACAGCAACACCCTGGACCTGATCAAGACCAAGCCAGAGCTGTTCCAGAACATGCTCGGCAACCGCGAATCGGTGCTGAGCATTGCCGCGCCCGGGCAGAAGCCGCTGCTGGAGGTGAACCCCGGCAACATCGACATGCCCACCGTCAAACCGGTACCCAGGGACCACACCCTGGAATTCGCCGACGTGCAGCACTTGCCCGGGGTGAATGGCGTGCCCTTCTCCACCCTGGCCGCCACCATTGATTCGGGCGACCTGGGCAGCCTGCAAGTCACCACCGGGCGCCTGATGACCGAGCGCACCGCCGTGCTCGCCAGCTACCGGCTGAGTGTCTATATCCTCGCCAGCATCGCCGCGTTGGTACTGGCGGTGGTCGGTTACCTGATGGTGCATCGTGGCTTGCTGCCGTTGCGGCGCCTGGCGGTGCATGCCCAAGGCATCGGCGTCGGCAACCTCGCCGCGCGCCTCGACAGCCAGGGCGCACCGAAAGAACTGCTGCCGATGATTGACTCGTTCAACACCATGCTCGAACGCCTGGCCAAGGGTTTTGTGCAACTGGGGCAGGTCTCCACCGACATGGCCCACGAACTGCGCACGCCCATCAACAATTTGCTGGGGGAAACCCAGGTGGCGTTGCAGCAACACCGCAGCGTCGAGGCCTACCAGCAACTGCTGGCCTCCAACGTCGAAGAGCTTGAACGCCTGGCGCGCATGCTCGACAACATGCTGTTCCTGGCCCGTACCGACCCCGCCAGCGCCCTGCGCCAACGCCAGGAACTGGATGCGGCCGATGAAGTGGAACGCATGGCCGACTACTTCGAAGGCCTGGCGGGCGATGTCGACATCCGCATCCTTGCCCAGGGCGAAGGCGTGATCTGGGCCGAACCGATGCTGTTGCGCCGCGCCCTGGCCAACCTGTGCGCCAACGCCATCAAATATGGTGCGCCGAGTTCCGAGCTGTTGATTCAGGCCACGCCCGGCGCCGAGGGCATCAGCCTGACGGTGACTAACCACGGGGCAACCATCCCGGCGGAGCACTTGCCGAGGTTGTTCGAGCGGTTTTATCGGGTGGATGAATCCCGGGAACGCTCGGCGCACTCCAATGGACTGGGGCTGTCCATCGTCGCGACCATCATGCAGTTGCACAACGGGCGCTACAGCGTCAGCAGCGAGGACGGTGTGACGTGCTTCGCGTTGTTTTTCCCGGGACGCGAAGCCGAAAACCTCAGCTGACTTGCCCACCCGCTTCAGTGATATCCACCGGGGTATTCCAGGCCGTCAGCAGCGCAATCCGCAACCCTTCAACCTGCATCGGCAATGCCATCGAGGGCGGCTCGGGTACGCGGCCCGCCACCTGTTCGGGCAGCCACGGCACATGGATGAAACCGCTACGTACCCCTGATCCGGCGAGTGCGTGCTGCAAGAGGTAGAACACCTGATTGCACACGAAAGTGCCGGCGGTTTGCGACACGCTGGCCCCAATGCAGGCCTCGCGCACGGCCCTCACCATGGCCTTGCTCGGCAAGGTACCGAAGTAGGCCGCAGGGCCGCCGGGCACCACTTCCGTGTCGACAGGCTGCTGACCCAGGTTGTCCGGAATACGCGCGTCGTTGAGGTTGATCGCGACCCGCTCGATGGAAATATCACTGCGCCCGGGGCCCAGCCCGACCGCAATGACCATCTGCGGGCGATGTTCGGCCAACAGCTGAGCCAGGCGCTCGCCCGCCGTGGCAAAAGCACAGGGTAACTGCCGCGCGACAATCCGCACATCAGCGCCCAACTGCACACCCTCCAACAGGCGTACCGCCTCCCAGGACGGGTTGATAAGGTCTTGGTCAAACGGTTCGAAACCCGTCAGCAATACAGTGCGCATTACAGCCTCACATCAGCAGGTAAAGCAGGACAATATTGACCACCAGCATCATCAACGCGGTCGGCATCTGCGCCTTGATCACCGCGTTTTTATCCGGCAGCTCCAGCAACGCTGCCGGGACAATATTGAAGTTGGCCGCCATGGGTGTCATCAACGTACCGCAGTAACCGGAGAACATGCCAATGGCGGCCATCACCGCCGGGTTACCGCCGTAGATACCCACCAGCACCGGCACACCCACGCCGCCGGTCATCACCGGGAAGGCGGCAAAGCCATTGCCCATGATCACGGTAAACAGCGCCATGCCCAACACATACACCATCACCGCTACCAGCTTGTAATCCAGGTTGATGTAGGTGGTGGTGATGTGCGCCACGGCCGTGCCCACGCCCGCTTCGTTGAACAACAACCCTAGCATCGCCAGCATCTGCGGCAGCACCATCGCCCAGCCCAGTGCTTCGGTCAGGCGCCGGGATTCGCGAAGGGCTTGCACCGGGGTGTCCCGCGTCAGCCAGCAGGCCAGCGCCAGTGCAATCAGGCAGCCGATGCCCAGGGAGACAAAGGTGGTGTTCTTCGGGTCCAGCAGCGGCACGCCGCCTATTTCGGTGTGCTTGAGCAGCACCGAGCCAATCACCGTGGTCAACGGAATGGCCAAGGCCGGGATAAACAGTTTATGCCCCAGGCGACCAGCGCTGGCCCGTGCGGCCTTGTCATGCAACTGGGCATGCGCGCCGCGGCCTACGCCGCCCAGGCCCGCGATGAGCGCCATCACCACCACGCCCACGCCGACCACTACCGAGGGCAGACGCTCCCCCACCAGGAACGGAATGGCAAACAACAGCCAGAACAACGAACTCGACCAGCGCTTGGGGTGGGTGCGATCCATCAGGATCATCCCGGAGGTGATCACCAGCAGAATGCCAGCCAGCCAATACAGGTATTCAATGGAAATGATCATTGCACCGACTCCGACTGCTTGGCCGGTGACAGCTCTCGGGTCAGCATTCGGTCAAAGCGATGCAAGCGGATGGCGTGAATAATGAATGCGCAGATCGCCGTCGGGATGCCCCAGACCGCGATGTGCAGAGGCTCGACATCAATCCCCGAACCCAGCAGGAAGGTGTGCATCAGCGCAATCGCACCAAAGGCGACGAAGATATCCTCGCCAAAGAACAGCCCCACGTTGTCGGTCGCAGCACACATGGCCAGGACCTTGTGGCGAAGCTTGTCGGGGAGTTTGCCATAGCGTTTTTCCGCCGCGCCTTCCGCCATCGGCGCCAGCAACGGGCGCACCATCTGCGGGTGCCCGCCCAGGCTCGTCAGGCCCATGGCCGCTGTGGATTCACGCACAAACAGATAGATGATCAGCAAGCGCCCGACCGTGGCCCGCTCAAAGCGCGCGATCCAGTTTTGCGCATGCAGGCGCAAGCCATGGCGCTCCAGCAAGCCGATGACGGCCAGGGGCAACAACAGGATCAATTGCAAGGCGCGGGTCTGGAGGAAGCCGTCGCCCATGGTGGCGAGGATCTTTTCCAGCGGGAAGTGGGCGGCAAACCCGGTGGCAATCGCTGCCGCCGTGACGACCAGCAGCGGATTGAAGCGCAACACAAAGCCGACCACGATGACGAGTACGCCAATCAGCGGCCATAGGTTCACAACAGTTTGCATGGTGGTGAGGTCCTTAAGTGCGCGCTGCGGCGCCAGTAAAGCAGGTAGTGAACAAAGGGTTCACTGCAAGAAAACGGCGTGCAGCCCGGCTCGATTTTTTATTGTTGACCTGGAAGGTCGAGCGTCAGTGGCGGCATCTTTGCTGCTTGGGGAGGGAGGTGTCCAACAAGAAAAATTGTTGCTGCAATCCAATAAAGTTTGTGGGTGTTTGAAGTGTTAGAGGGCATTTGGCAGTCATCGCTTGCCAGACGCCGGGAGGTTCAAGCATCGTAGCCGCCCCATCCGATGCGGTGGCCTCCCCCTTTCTCAATTGTTGTGGATACGGAAATTCAATGAAAACCTCCAAGGCGCTTTACGCCCTGTCGTTCGCTGTTGCCCTCTCGATGCTGGGTGGCTGTGCAGCCAAGGTAAAAAGCGGTGGTGCAGACACCCTGGCCATCCCGGAATCGGCTAAACAAAACCTGGTCGTGAGCTTCAAGGGCAACACCACTGTCGAGCAAAACCAGGACTGGCCACTGCTCAAGCAACAATGGGGCGCGGCCCTGCAAACCGAGGCGCAACAAGCCGGTTATAGCCTCAAGGAAACACCCACCATCAACACCGGCAGTGCCGACGGGGTGGGCATCACCATTAACGTCAGCAAGTTTCGTTACCTGACGGCCGGCAGCCGCTACGCTGCTGGGGCATTGGTGGGTAATGCCTGGGTGTTCTCGAAGGCTGACTTTTCCGACTTGAAATCCGGTGCACCGCTGGGCGCACGCACTTATGAAACCGAGTCATCAGCCTGGGAAGGCGTGGCGTCGGCCATGACCCAGAAGCAGGTCCAGGCGATTGCCAAGCAGGTGATTGCGGACATCAAGAACGCCAAGGCGCAGTAAGCACCTGGCGGCCTCCCTGTTGTTTGCGCTGCCGATGGCGACGCGGGGCTGAACAGGCTCAGCGTCGCCATCACTCCCGCTAAATCAAGACAAGGACGTGCACATGAGCATCTACCTTTCCCTTTGGCTGGCAGTCACCGCCGTGACCGCCTACCTCGCCAGCGAGCGCGGCAGATCAGGGCCAAGATGGTTTGCGATAGGGCTGTTCGTGCCCTTGATCCCCCTGATCGTCCTCCTGCTGATGCCACGCGTTCCCAAGACCGGTGTAGACGCCCTGGTACACGAAGACCTGCGCCCCTGCCCTGCCTGTTCCAGCCCGATCAAAGCCGCCGCCGCGCACTGCAAGCACTGTGGCGCCGAGGTAGAGCCCATCCCCCTGAAATATCGCAGCGGCTGGGTCGTGCGTCTTTCCGCCGATACCGACACAGCGTTTGGCGAGCTGGTTGCGCAGTTGCAGGCGCTCGATGTACCCACCGTGCTCGATGAAGCACCTCACGCCTTTGTCGGCCCGTTTGAGGAGAAGGCCCAGGCGCAGAATGTGCTTCGGTACTTGAAGTCCGATCATGGCCTGGACGGCCTGGTGACCTGGCGGTCTGTAGCGAGATAACGCCCTGCCATGATGCAGACCCGCTTCGCGAGTTCTTATCACGAGGATTAACGATTTATTTGACGTTTTTTTCTCATTCCCCGCTCTACATTCGCCGCGCCAAAACATGCAAATGATTCCTATTGCCCGGGAATTAATTGCATCGCCCAACGATAAGAGCCCAGGAGTTCGCCCGGCATGATTACCCGCATCCCTTCCTTTCTGAAAAAGGCCCTGTTGGCCACTGCATTGGTCAGCGCCGGACATGTCTATGCGGCGAGCGACTCGGTGGGCATCGTGGTCTACAACGCCCAACACGAAAGCCTCACCAAGGCTTGGGTTGAAGGCTTCACCCAGGAAACAGGCATTCCGGTGACCGTGCGCAATGGCGACGACACCGAGATGGGCAACCAGATCGTCCAGGAAGGCAGCGCTTCGCCGGCAGACGTATTCCTCACTGAAAACTCCCCGGCCATGGTGCTGGTGGATAACGCAGGGCTGTTCGCGCCCGTGGCACCGGGCACGCTGGAACAGGTCGGCGCCGCTTATCGCCCGGCCCAAGGCAAGTGGCTGGGGATCGCCGCACGCTCCACGGTATTTGTCTACAACCCGAACACCTTGAAAGAAGCTGACCTGCCAAAGTCCTTGCTCGATCTCGCCGCGCCAAGCTGGAAAGGCCGCTGGGCCGCCTCCCCGGCCGGTGCCGACTTCCAGGCTATCGTCGCCGCCGTGCTGGTGCTCAAAGGCGAAGCCGCCACCCTCGACTGGCTGAAGGCGATGAAAGCCAACGCCACCATCTATCGCGGCAACAGCGCAGTGCTTAAAGCCGTCAACGCCGGCCAGGTCGACAGCGGCGTGATCTATCACTACTACAGCTTCGTCGATCAGGCCAAGACCGGCGAAAACAGCAAGAACACCGCGCTGCACTATTTCAAGCACCAGGACCCGGGTGCCTTCGTCAGCATCTCCGGTGGCGGCGTGCTGGCCTCCAGCAAACACCCGGAACAAGCGCAGGCGTTCCTGAAATGGATCACCGGCAAAGACGGCCAGGCGATTCTCGAGAGCGGTAACTCGTTCGAATACGCCGTGGGCCAGGGTGCCCAGTCGAACCCGAAACTGGTGCCACTGGCGCAACTCGATGCACCGAAAGTCGACGCGTCCAAACTCGACAGCAAAAAAGCCGTCGAACTCATGACCCAGGCCGGACTGCTCTGATTGCTGCCTGAATCCCTGCCGCCGGGTATCGCGCACGCGCTGCCCGCCCATTCTGCCCGACGCTCCCGTGGCCTGTTCAAAGGCCGCGGCGGCGCGTGGGTGACCGGTTTATCCGTATGGGTCTCACTGCTGGCACTGTTGCCGATAGCCTTTGTGATCGGCGTGTCCTGGCAGATTGGCTGGGCGCAGATCGCTGCCTTGGTGTTACGACCGCGAGTGGGCGAATTGCTGGTCAATACCGTGTTGCTGGTACTGATCACCCTGCCCCTGTGCGTGGTGCTGGGCGTCGCGCTGGCCTGGCTCACGGAGCGCAGCAACCTGCCCGGGCGTCGCGCCTGGTCGCTACTGGCCGTCGCGCCGCTCGCGGTACCGGCGTTTGTTCACAGCTACGCCTGGGTCAGCCTGGTGCCATCGATTCACGGCCTGCCGGCGGGCGTGCTGGTGTCGGTGATTGCCTATTTCCCGTTTCTCTACTTGCCAGTGGCGGCGACACTGCGCCGGCTCGACCCTGCCATCGAGGACGTGGCCGAATCCCTCGGGCTAAAACCCTGGGCGGTGTTTTTCCGGGTGGTGCTGCCACAATTGCGCCTGGCGATCTGCGGTGGCGCGCTGCTGGTGGGCCTGCACTTGCTGGCCGAATACGGGCTGTACGCGATGATCCGCTTTGACACCTTCACCACGGCGATCTTCGATCAGTTCAAGTCCACCTTCAATGGCCCGGCGGCCAACATGCTCGCGGCGGTACTCGCGCTGTGTTGCCTGGCGATGCTCACCGCCGAATCCGCAGCAAGGGGCAATGCCCGTTACGCCCGTGTCGGCTCGGGCAGCGCACGGGAACAGCGAATCGTACGCTTGAAGGCGGGCACCACCGCCCTCGCCCTGGGCCTGCAAACCGTGACCTGCCTGCTGGCCCTCGGCGTGCCGCTGATCACCCTGGGCAAATGGTTGATTGCCGGTGGCCGCGAGGTCTGGCAGTTGGGGGAATTGCTGCCGGCGCTGGAGCAAACCCTGCTGCTGGGCATCGCCGGTGCGGTGCTGACGACCTGCGCAGCGGTGCCGATTGCCTGGCTGTCGATTCGTGCACCAGGCCGCTTGCAGCGGGTGCTGGAAAGCTGCAACTACATCACCAGCTCGCTGCCCGGTATCGTCGTGGCGCTGGCCCTGGTGACGGTGACTATCCACTTCGCCCGGCCGATTTACCAAACCACGATCACTGTGCTGCTGGCCTATATGCTGATGTTCCTGCCACGGGCGCTGGTGAGCTTGCGCGCCGGTATCGCCCAGGCACCGGTAGAGCTGGAAAACATGGCCCGCAGCCTCGGCCGTTCTCCTGGCCGCGCCCTATGGCTGATCACCTTGCGCCTGGCCGCACCGGGTGCCGCCGCCGGGGCCGCGCTGGTGTTCCTGGCAATCACCAACGAGCTGACCGCTACCCTGTTGCTCGCCCCCAACGGTACCCGCACCCTGGCCACCGGTTTCTGGGCCATGACCAGTGAAATCGACTACGCAGCCGCAGCCCCGTATGCGCTGCTGATGATCCTGCTGTCGCTGCCGCTGACCGGTCTTCTTTATCACCAATCCAAACGCACGGCTGGCCGATGAACGCTCTCGAACTCACCGCGATCTGCAAATCCTTCGGCACCCAACGCGCCCTGGAAAACATCAACCTGTCAGTGCCCACCGGCAGCCGGACGGTTATCGTCGGGCCTTCCGGTTCAGGCAAAACCACCTTGCTGCGGATGATTGCCGGCTTCGAATTTCCCGATTCCGGCAGCCTCACCCTCAATGGCCAGGTACTGGTGGATGAGCAGCATGAAGTCCCGGCCCATCAACGCCTGATCGGGTACGTGCCGCAAGATGGCGCGTTGTTCCCGCACATGACGGTGGCCGACAACATAGGCTTCGGCCTCAAAGCCAAGGGCGATGTGCGGCAACAGCGAATTGCCGAACTGATGGACAGCGTGGCGCTTGACGCCAGCATGGCCAAGCGTTGGCCCCATGAGCTTTCTGGCGGCCAACAACAGCGTGTGGCGCTGGCCAGGGCCCTGGCACAACAGCCACGGCTGATGCTCCTGGATGAACCCTTTTCCGCCCTGGATACCGGCTTGCGCGCGGCGATGCGCAAAATGGTCGCCAGGCTCCTGGAAGACGCGGGTGTGACCACCATTCTGGTGACCCACGACCAGAGCGAAGCCCTGTCGTTCGCCGATCAGTTGGCGGTGATGCGTCAGGGTTGCCTGGTGCAATCCGGCAATCCGATGGACCTGTATCAGTTTCCCAGGGACGAACAGACCGCCCTGTTTCTCGGCGATGCCGTACTGATGCCCGCCCGCATCGAAGGTGGCTGGGCCCATTGCGACCTGGGCCGCATCGCGGTCAACAGCCTGGGTAACCACGGGCTGGCACAGATCATGTTGCGCCCCGAGCAACTGCACATCAGCCTGGGCGAGCCAGCGACTGAAGGCTGTCAGGGCGTGGTGACCGAGCGTGATTTTGGCGGCAACACCTGCACCCTGACCGTGGCCCTGCAATCGGGCACAGGTCGATCCTTGCTGGTGCGCAGTTCCGGGCTGCAGGCACCGCCGACCGGCAGTGTCGTGCACCTCACAACCGTAGGCCGGGCACACGTACTGACGGACCTCAGTCCCAGCTAAGTGTCGTGCCGTACCTTCTCCCCTGCGCCACTTGCCGCGTACAGGAGAGGTAACCCCGATGAATGCCACAGCAGCCCGTTGGCTGAACAAAGTGCCCGAGGTGACGCTGTCATTCTGGGTGATCAAAGTAATGTCGACGACCGTGGGCGAAACCGGCGCCGACTTTCTCGCCGTCGACGCCGGTTTCGGCGTCGGCTGGACCAGCGTCGGCATGGCGACGCTGCTGGCGATCGCGCTGTTCTACCAACTGCGCACCAAGGCCTACACGCCCTGGATCTACTGGCTGACGGTGGTGCTGGTGAGCATCGTCGGTACGCAGATTACCGACATCCTCACCGACAAACTCGACGTCAGCCTCTACACCAGCACGGCGATTTTCTCGGTGTTACTGGCAGTCAACTTCCTGGTCTGGTACCGGTCGGAGCACACCCTCTCGATCCGTGAAATCGTCACCCCGCGACGGGAGTTGTTCTATTGGGCCACGGTGCTCTGCACCTTTGCCCTCGGCACCGCCGCCGGCGACCTGGCTACCGAGGCACTGGGCCTGGGTTTCACCCTTGGTGCCGTGATCTTCGCCGCCCTGATCGCCGCCATGCTGCTGGCCTGGCGCATGGGGGCCAACGTGGTGCCGGCTTTCTGGATCGCCTACATCCTCACCCGTCCGTTCGGCGCGTCACTGGGTGACTTGCTGACCCAGGCCAAGACCTATGGCGGCCTGGGCATGGGCGCCACCTGGACCAGCGCGATCTTCCTCTGCGTCATCGTCCTGCTGGTGACCGCCGCCCAAATCAGCGTCGGCCACCGTAAATCCATCACTCAATAACTCCATCAGGAACGTCCTCATGCGTATTGCACACAACCTTATTCGCCGCGTTGCCATCGTCTCGTCGATCGCTTTGCTGGGCATCGCCGCCGGCTGTTCGAAACCTGCCGACAAGCCGGCTGCAACCACTGGCAATGCCGTGTCCACCCAAAGTCAGTCGGGCTCGAAACTGGGCGACCTGAGCGAGTTCCGCACCATCGCGGCGGACGTGACCGCCCTCGTCAGCAAGAATGACCTTCCCGGCGCCAAAGCCCGGATCAAGGACCTGGAAACCACCTGGGACTCGGCCGAAGCCGGGATCAAACCCCGCGCCGCCAGTGACTGGCATGTGCTGGACAAGGCCATCGACCACGCCCTGGACGCGCTGCGTGCCGGCACCCCGAACCAGGTCGATTGCAAGGCCGCCATGGACACGTTGATGCAAGCGTTTGACTCGATGAAGGCCAAGCCATAACCCCTCGGCGGACAAACCGCCCCATAGGTGCTTCACTACAGGCGCGACGGTCCACCCTCGCGCCTCTTTCATGCAGGAGCGCTTCATGCGGATATTGCTGGTTGAAGACGACCCGATGATTGGCGACGCAATCCAGCGCGCCCTCACCGACGCGAGCTACGCCGCCGACTGGGTCAAGAACGGCCTCACCGGCCTCGCCGCACTGGACACCCATGCCTACGACCTGGTGCTGCTGGATCTCGGCCTGCCCGGCAAGGACGGTCTCGACGTGCTGTCCAGTATTCGCGCGCGCAACAACCCTGTGCCCTTGGTGATCATCACCGCCCGGGACAGCCTCGACGACCGGTTGCGCGGCCTCGACGGCGGCGCTGACGACTATCTGCTCAAACCCTTCGACATGGCCGAACTGCTGGCGCGCATGCGCGCGGTGCTGCGGCGCAAGGGCGGCGCCGCGCTGCCCTTGCTGGGCAATGGCGTGGTCTCACTGGACTTGCTCTCCAAGGAAGCCAGCACCGACGAACACAGCGGCGTGGCCCTCTCCAGCCGCGAGTTCGCGCTATTGCAGGCCTTGTTGATCCGTCCGGGAGCAATCCTCTCGCGCAGCGAACTCGAAGACCGCCTGTATGGCTGGGGCAATGAGGTGGAAAGCAACGCCATCGAGTTTCTAATCCACGCCCTGCGGCGCAAGCTGGGCAGCCACGTCATCAAGAACGTCAGGGGCATGGGATGGATGGTTTCAAAAAACGTTTGACCGAGTCCGTCCAGCTCAGGCTTTCCGTGGCGCTGGCGCTGGCGATTCTGCTGGTAGCGGCACTCGCCAGCGTGTTCGCGTTCGTCTCGGCTTTCGATGAGGCCCACGAACTGCAGGACGATACCCTGCGCCAGGTCGCCGTGCTGTTCGACCGCCAGCACATGACCCTGCGCTACCCCGAAGGCCAAGGCATCGAAGGCGATGACGAAGAGTCTAGGGTGATCATTCAATACCTGGCCGATGGCAAGCATGCAGTGGCCGGCAACGATGAGGTGATACCGCTGCCGCTTCCCACGAGCCTGGCCGATGGCTTGTCCACGGTCGAGGTCGGCGGCGAAGCGTTTCGCGTGCTGGTCCGCACCACCGCACGCGGTGAGCGCATTGCCGTCGCCCAGGAAACCGGCGGCCGCGACAAGGACGCCCGCGAGAGCGCCTGGCGCAGCTTGTTGCCGTTCCTGATCCTGTTTCCGGTGTTGCTATTGGTGGTCAGCGACCTGGTGCGCAAACTGTTTCGCCCCATCGCCACCCTGGCGGCGGAAATCGACCAGCGAGCCGAACAGGAACTGCACCCGATTGATGAACAGCATTTGCCCACCGAGGTACGGCCATTTGTCGTCGCCATCAACCGCCTGCTCGAACGTGTTGCGCAGTCCATGGACAGCCAGCGGCGCTTTGTTGCCGACGCCGCCCATGAGCTGCGCTCGCCGATGACGGCGCTGTCGCTGCAAGCCGAGCGACTGTCGGCCAGCGAGATGCCAACCCAAGCCCGCGACCGCCTGCTGCCGTTGATTCGGGGCATTGAGCGCGGGCGCAAATTGATCGATCAGTTGCTGACCCTGGCCGCCGCGCAATCTGCCGCAAACCGGCCACAGGCGCCGGTCTCCGTACACACGGTGTATCGCCAGGTGCTGGAAGACCTGCTGCCATTGGCGGAACGCAAGCGCATCGATATCGGTGTGGAAAGTGTCGAGGACGTGCAGGTCATTATCAACGAGCTGGACCTGTTCACCCTGGTCAAGAACCTCGTGGACAACGCGATCCGCTATACCCCCGAAGGCGGGCGAGTGGATCTGTCGGTTGAGCAGGTGCAGGGCTTCGCGCGGTTGCAGGTCAAGGACACCGGGCCGGGAATCGCGGCCGATGAACAAGCGCGGGTGTTTGATCCGTTTTATCGCAGCCTGGGGACTGAAGAAGCCGGCTCGGGGCTCGGCCTTTCGATCGTCAAGGCGATCGCCGAGCGAACCGGAGCGCGGGTGCAATTGGGCTTCACCGATGAAATCAACAACACCGGGTTGTGTGTCACGGTGAGCCTTGCCTGTAAGCGCTAAGCCAGATGCTTCTGGAAAAAGTGGCGCGTGTGCCCTGGCGGGTAGTCGGCGATATGCCCGAACTCGCTGAAACCCAGCTTCCGGTAGAACCCGGGCGCCTGGAAGCTGAAGGTGTCCAGCCAGATCCCCGCGCAGCCCTTCTCTCGTGCCAGCGCCTCCGCCGCGCGCATCAGCCGCGACCCCATGCCTTGGGTGCGCAGCGATTCCGGCACGCTCAAGAGCTCAACGAACATCCAGCCATAGGAGATTTTCCCGTAGAGGCCGCCTACCACTTCCTCGCTCACGGGATCGCGCAACAACAACCCGAAGGTTTCGAACGGGTTCTCGCCGCATTGGCTGATGTTGTATTCCCGCAGCGGCTGGAGAATGGCCTGGCGCTCTTGCTCGGTAACCTCGAAAGATAACTCTATCGCCGATTCCATCTCGTTGGACTCCTGACAGTTTGAACACGGCTATGGTTGAAGACGGGCACGACCGCTTCTCTTCTGAACGAATCAGGAGAGTGCCCGGTAGTTTTGTCGGTGATATCCACCACGCAGCCACTCACGGGCACGGACTGGATGACTTGATAAATCGCGCCAACGGCAGGGATAAAACTGACCAGATTTGCGCAACTGCGAAGAGCGTTGGCACCCTCCTTGTTGGCGCCACCGCTGCTCATGACATTCACGTAGATCCAATTAGACATCACTGCCCACCGGTCGCCTGACGATACTGGCGCGGCGTAAACCCGGTCAACGCCTTGAATTGCCGGGTAAACGCACTATGGTCGGTGTACCCACACTGCAACGCCACGTCAGTGATCGGCAGCTCGGTATGCAGCAAGCGATGCGCATGCTCCAGGCGGACCTTCTGGATCATCTGGCGCGGCGTCAGGTGGAATACGCGCTTGCAGTAGCGCTCCAGCTGCGCCACTGAAATCCCGGCAATCCGCGTCAATTCACCCAGGGTGACACGCCGATTGAAATGCGCCCGGATGTGCTCGTCCACCGCCGCCAGCCGTTGATAAGCCGGGTGGGTTTCGCTGGCGGTTTGCAGGTCGACCGAGATGCCCGCCAGGCCGATAATCGCGCCGTCGCGGCTGTACAGCGGCCATTTGTGGGTCAGGCACCAACCCGGCTCGCGGGTGCCGTAGAGGTGCAATTCCAGCTGGTCTTCCAGCACAAATCCCTGCTCCAGCACCCGTCGATCCTGTTCGGTATAGCCGGGCCCCAACTGCGCGGGAAAGACCTCGGCACTGGTTTTCCCGAGCAACGGTTGCAAGTCCTTCAACCCGCACCGCTGCACCAGGGTGCGGTTGGCCAATACGTAGCGCGCCTGCACATCCTTGATAAAGATCGCGGCATTGGGAATCACGTCCAGCATCGGCAACAGCAGCCTGACGCCGGCCAGTAATTCTTCGATGGTGTGCGGACGGTCGGACTCGCGCCCTTGGCACAGGGTTGCGAACGCGCTCTGCATCATGACGCTTTCTCCTGCTTTCAGCGGATAGACCAGACGCCCGGCGGGCGGTGCCTGGCGAGCAGATTGCCCCATGGGCGCCTGCGTGTCGAGTGATCGAAACTGTGCTGATTTCGTCATCGCAGCTTGCGCAAAACATCAATCGCAGCGCCGTTGATGGGTTCACTGTATGGCCACTGCATGCCTATCCAATAACCCACAAGAAGGCGCCGCCATGTCAGCCCAAGGCAAGTTCAAGAAACAGCTTTCATTGATCGACCTCACCTTTATCGGACTGGGAGCGATCTTCGGTTCGGGCTGGCTGTTCGCGGCCAGTCACGTCTCTGCCATCGCCGGGCCGGCGGGGATTTTTTCCTGGTTGCTGGGCGGCTTCGCCGTGTTGCTGCTGGGCATTGTGTACTGCGAACTGGGGGCGGCCTTGCCCCGCGCCGGTGGCGTGGTGCGCTACCCGGTTTACTCCCACGGCCCGCTGCTGGGCTACCTGATGGGCTTTATCACGCTGATCGCGTTTTCAAGCCTGGTGGCGATTGAAGTGGTCGCCTCGCGCCAATACGCCGCGGCCTGGTTTCCCGAGTTGACGCAGGCGGGTTCCAGCAACCCCACCGTCCTCGGCTGGTTCGTGCAATTTGCGCTGCTCTCGCTATTTTTCGCCCTCAACTACCGCAGCGTGAAGACCTTCGCCATGGCCAATAACCTGGTCAGCGTGTTCAAGTTCATCGTGCCGCTGCTGGTGATCGGCGTGCTGTTCACCTTCTTCAAGCCAGAGAATTTCCATACCCAAGGCTTTGCGCCGTTCGGCCTGTCGGGCATTGAAATGGCCGTGTCTGCCGGCGGGGTGATTTTCGCGTACCTGGGCCTGACGCCGATCATCTCGGTGGCCAGCGAAGTGAAGAACCCGCAACGCACCATTCCGATTGCGCTGATTCTGTCGGTGCTGCTCTCCACCGCGATCTACGTACTGTTGCAGACCGCATTCCTCGGCGGCATTCCCACCGAAATGCTCGCCAACGGCTGGGCCGGCGTCGCCAAGGAACTGGCCCTGCCATACCGCGACATCGCCCTCGCCCTGGGTGTGGGCTGGCTGGCTTACCTCGTCGTGGCCGACGCGGTGATCTCCCCCAGCGGTTGCGGCAACATCTACATGAACGCCACGCCACGGGTGATCTACGGCTGGGCGCAAACCGGGACCTTCTTCAAAATCTTCACGCGCATTGATGAAAAGTCCGGCATCCCGCGCCCGGCGCTGTGGCTGACCTTTGGCCTGTCGGTGTTCTGGACCCTGCCCTTCCCGTCATGGGAAGCGCTGATCAACGTGGTGTCCGCCGCACTGGTGCTGAGCTACGCCGTGGCGCCAGTGTCCGTGGCTGCACTGCGCCGCAATGCGCCCGACCTGCCGCGCCCGTTCCGGGTCAAGTGGATGGGTTTGCTCGGCCCACTGTCGTTCATCATCGCCGCGCTGATCGTCTACTGGTCGGGCTGGAGCACCGTGTCGTGGCTGCTCGGCCTGCAGATCCTGATGTTTGTGGTGTACCTGCTGTGCGGCCGTTTTGTGCCGACCCTGCACCTGAGCCTGGGCCGCCAGGTTCGCTCCTCCGCCTGGCTGATCGGCTTCTATGCCGTGACCATCATCCTGTCGAAGCTCGGCAGCTTTGGTGGCCTGGGCATCCTCAGCCATCCATTCGACACCCTGGTCGTCGCCGCTTGCGCGCTGGGTATTTATTACTGGGGCGCGGCCACCGGCGTGCCGGCGCATCTGGTTCGCCTGGAAACCGAAGATGACGAAAGTGAAGCCCCTGAGCCCGACATCGGCCGCGTGCAGCTGGCTTCCTGAGCCTCAGCCAACCACTGAATGGATTGTTCTATGAAACGAGTTCACATCATTGATTCCCACACTGGCGGCGAACCCACGCGCCTGGTGATGACAGGTTTTCCCGAGTTGGCCGGCGAGACCATTGCCGACAAGCTCGACAACCTGCGCACTCACCATGACCAATGGCGCAGAGCGTGCCTGCTGGAGCCCCGTGGCAACGATGTACTGGTGGGCGCGCTGTATTGCGCGCCGGTCTCGGCCGATGCCACCTGCGGCGTGATTTTCTTCAACAACGCCGGCTACCTCGGCATGTGTGGCCACGGCACCATCGGCCTGGTTGCCTCGCTGCATCACTTGGGGCAGATCGCGCCGGGGGTGCACAAGATAGACACGCCGGTCGGCCCGGTCAGCGCCACGTTGCACGCCGACGGCGCGGTGACGTTGCGCAATGTGCCCGCCTACCGCTATCGCCAGCAGGTGCCAGTGGACGTACCCGGGCATGGCCGGGTCTACGGCGATATCGCCTGGGGCGGCAACTGGTTTTTCCTGGTTTCCGAACACGGGCAGGCGCTGCAAATGGACAACGTCGAGGCCCTGACCGATTACACCTGGGCGATGCTCAAGGCCCTCGAAGCCCAGGGCATCCACGGTGAAGACGGCGCGCTGATCGACCATATCGAACTGTTCGCCGACGACGCCCAGGCCGACAGCCGCAACTTCGTCATGTGCCCGGGCAAAGCCTACGACCGCTCGCCCTGCGGCACCGGCACCAGCGCCAAGCTGGCGTGCCTGGCGGCCGACGGCAAACTCGCCGCCGGTGAACCGTGGATACAAGCCAGCATCACCGGCAGCCAATTCGAAGGCAGCTATGAATGGGAAGGCGAGCGTGTACGCCCTTCCATCACCGGCCGCGCCTACATGACCGCCGACAGCACCTTGCTGATCGACGAACAGGATCCCTTCGCGTGGGGCATCTGAACCGCCCCCGCCCCTTCAATCAAACTGGAGCTGAAACAATGAACACCAATATCTTCACCGGTTGCATCCCCGCCCTGATGACCCCGTGCACCGCCCAGCGCAAACCGGACTTTGACGCCCTGGTCGCCAAGGGCCGCGAACTGATCGATATCGGCATGAGCGCGGTGGTGTACTGCGGCTCCATGGGCGACTGGCCGTTGCTGACGGAAGCCGAGCGCCAGGAAGGCGTGGCGCGCCTGGTGGCTGCCGGGGTACCGACCATCGTCGGCACCGGCGCGGTCAACAGCCGTGAAGCGGTGGCCCATGCGGCGCATGCGGCGAAGGTCGGTGCCCACGGCTTGATGGTCATCCCGCGCGTTTTGTCCCGTGGCGCCTCGGCGACGGCGCAGAAGGATCACTTCGCGGCCATCCTCAAGGCAGCGCCGAACCTGCCGGCGGTGATCTACAACAGCCCTTACTACGGCTTCGCCACCCGCGCCGACCTGTTCTTTGAGCTGCGTCGCGAGTACCCGAACCTGATCGGTTTCAAGGAATTCGGCGGTGCTGCAGACCTGCGTTACGCGGCCGAACACATCACCTCCAAAGATGATGCGGTGACCTTGATGGTGGGCGTGGATACCCAGGTGGTCCACGGTTTCGTCAACTGCAACGCCACCGGCGCGATCACCGGCATCGGCAACGCGCTGCCACGGGAAGTCCTGCAATTGGTGGCCCTGAGCAAGAAAGCCGCCAAGGGCGACGCCACCGCACGCCGCCAGGCGCGTGAATTGGAGTCGGCACTGGCGGTGTTGTCGTCCTTTGACGAAGGCTGCGACCTGGTGCTGTTCTACAAGCATCTGATGGTGCTCAACGGCGACAAGGAATACACCCTGCACTTCAACGAGACCGATGCCCTGAGCGATGCCCAGCGTCGTTATGCCGAGAACCAGTACGGGCTGTTCCGCCAGTGGTATGCCAACTGGTCGGCTGAGCAAAACGTCGTTTAACACTACTCAAGGCAGCAAAGATCAAATGTGGGAGCTGTCGAGCCCCAGCGAGGCTGCGATGGGATCACCGCGCTGTACCTGCCAGACCGCAGCGCCTGCATCGCAGCCTCGCTCGGGCTCGACAGCTCCCACAGTGGATTCTCTTTGCCAAGCCCATCTTTACTTTCAGGACTACGCCATGACTCTGACGGGCACCATGCTGATTGGTCAGCATTCCATTCCAGGCAGCCGCGAGGCAATCCGGGCGATCAATCCTGCCACCGACACTGCACTGGAACCCGCCTACGCCGGCGGCACCACCGAGCATGTGGAACAAGCCTGCGCGTTGGCATGGAGTGCCTTCGATACCTACCGCGAAACGCCATTGGCGGCTCGCGCCGAATTCCTTGAAACCATCGCCAATGAACTCGAAGCCCTGGGCGATGAGCTGATTGAACGGGCGATGGCCGAAACCGGCCTGCCCCGCCCACGCATCCAGGGCGAGCGCGGGCGCACCTGTCACCAACTGCGCACCTTCGCCCGCACCGTGCGCGCGGGTGAATGGCTGGATGTGCGGGTTGATACCGCGCAGCCTGATCGCCAGCCCCTGCCCCGCTCGGACCTGCGCCAACGCCAGGTGCCGCTGGGGCCGGTGGCGGTGTTCGGTGCGAGTAATTTTCCGCTGGCATTCTCGGTGGCCGGCGGTGATACCGCCTCGGCACTGGCGGCCGGTTGCCCGGTAATCGTGAAGGCTCACGGAGCGCATCCTGGCACCAGCGAACTGGTGGGTCGCGCAGTGGCCAAGGCCGTTCAGCAATGTGGCTTGCCTGACGGTGTGTTTTCGCTGTTATACGGCTCGGGACGCGAAGTGGGTATTGCGCTGGTCTGTGACCCACGTATCAAGGCCGTGGGTTTCACCGGTTCGCGCAGCGGCGGCATCGCCTTGTGCCAAGCGGCCCAGGCGCGTCCCGAGCCGATTCCGGTATATGCGGAGATGAGTTCGATCAATCCGGTCTACCTGTTTCCCGCCGCGTTGAGCGCACGCGGTGAAGCTTTGGCCCAGGGATTTGTCGCATCCCTGACCCAAGGCGCCGGCCAGTTCTGCACCAATCCCGGACTGGTGATTGCTGTTGCGGGGCAGGCGCTGGACCACTTCATCGACAGCGCTGCCAATCTGCTTCAGGGCAGCGCTGCCCAGGTCATGCTTACACCGGGGATCTTCAAGGCTTATGAAGACGGCATCAGCGTGCTGGCGAAGCAGGCTCATGTCGCGGGCAAAGGGTTGGCGGCGCAAGGCCCGAACCAAGGCCAGGCCCACCTGTTTGTGACCCACGCAAAAGATTTTCTCGCGAACCACGGCCTGCAGGCCGAGATCTTCGGCGCCGCCTCCTTGATCGTGCAATGTGCCAACGCCGATGAAGTCCGCCAGGTCAGCGAACACCTGGAAGGCCAGTTGACCGCCACCCTGCATCTGGATGGCGACGATCTGGACGCCGCCCGCGCATTGCTGCCGACCCTGGAACGCAAGGCCGGTCGCTTGCTGGTGAATGGCTGGCCGACCGGCGTGGAAGTCTGTGATGCAATGGTGCATGGCGGGCCCTTCCCGGCCACCTCGGACTCGCGCACCACCTCGGTGGGCACCGCCGCCATCCTGCGATTCCTGCGGCCGGTGTGCTATCAGGATTTCCCGGACGGCTTGCTGCCGACGGCACTGCAACATGGCAATCCATTGTTGTTGCGGCGCTTGCTCGACGGTCAGAGAGAAGCCTAGGCCATGAGCGATAACGTCATTCCAGACATCGCCGTGGTCGGGGCCGGCATCATCGGTGTCGCCTGCGCGCTGCAACTGGCACGCCAGGGGCGGCGAGTGGTGGTCATCGACCAACAGCAACCCGGCCACGGTGCCTCGTTCGGCAACGCCGGGCACCTGGCAACCGAGCAAGTGTTTCCCATCGCGGATTCGTCGATCCTTACACGCTTGCCAGCCATGCTCATGGACCCGATGGGCCCGCTGCGCCTGGACTGGAAATACCTGCCACGTGCGCTGCCGTGGTTTACCCGACTGCTGTTGAACCTGCGCCCGGCGGCCTTCCAGCGCACCGTCGCCGGGATCCGTGCCCTCAACGAAAGTAGCCTGGGCGCCTGGCACCGGCTGCTGGAAAGCATCAATCGTCCCGGGCTGATGCGCGAAGACGGCTCGTTGCTGATCTTCGAGCGCCCCGACTCCCGTCAGGCCATCGACGCCTTGCAGGCACGCATGCGCCAGCAAGCAGTGCCGGTGGATTACTGGCAGGCCAGTGCGGTACAGAAGGTAGCGCCGCAACTCAGCGAAGGAATTCAGGGCGGGTTGTTCTTTCCCCGCACCGGGCATTTTCTCGACCCCTACCGGGTGGTGTGTGAACTGGTGGAAGCGGCCAAGGCCTGCGGGGTGCAATTTCTCAAGCACTCGGTTTTGGGTGGGAAGCTGGATGAGCACGGTGTTTCGCTGAGGACCGACCAAGGCGCGGTCGCGGCGCGTCAGGTGTTGATCGCCTGCGGTGCGCATTCGGCCAAATTGACCGCCGAACTGACCGGTAAAAAGGTCCCGCTGGATACAGAGCGCGGTTATCACTTGATGCTACCCAATGAGCAAGGGCGGCTACCGTTCGCCGTCACGTCACTGGAGCGCAAGTTCATCATGACGCCCATGGATGGAGGATTGCGGCTGGCAGGTACCGTCGAGTTTGCAGGCCTTGATCGCCCGCCGAACATGGAGCGCGCGTGGCAGTTGCACCGGCTGAGTCAGGGGCTGTTTCGTCGTGATTTGAGTGCCGAAGATGCGACGCCGTGGATGGGGTTTCGCCCCTCCCTGCCGGACTCGCTGCCCATCATCGACAAGGTGTGCGATGGCAAGGTCTTGCTTGCGTTTGGGCACCAGCATCTGGGGCTGACGCAGGCGGCGGTGACGGCGGAGTTGATTGCACAGCTGGCAACGTCTGCGCCCAACGAGTTGCTGGCACTTGAGCCCTATCGGTTAGACCGTTTCTGAGGTCATAAGAAACGTCTTGCTACTGTTTCGCACTATCGGCGATACAAGGCAGGTCATTATCGTGCATGACCTTACGGTTACGCTCCGCTGAGAACCTGTCTTGAACAAAAAACCTTATATGCAGCCCCGCAAAACGCTCTGGAGCGTTGCTGGCGGCATCCTCGCCTTTTTGCTCTGCACGAGCGCCATCGCAGAACCGGGCATGCCGCTGGGCCAGAAATCATTCGAAGCGTACCGTCTCGATACTTTGCAATGGCTGCGGGACCATCGCGACTTCCAGGGCACCGACAGGGAAGCCGAACTCAACTGGAACGCACCACAAGAATGGCGCCCCGTAGGCGCCCCTAAGCGCGGGATCATTCTGGTGCACGGCCTCGGCGACTCACCCTGGTCCTTCCACGATATCGGCAGCGCACTGGCTGCCCGCGGCTTCCTGGTAAGGACCGTGCTGCTGCCCGGCCACGGCACACAACCGGCCGACATGCTGCAAGTACGTATGGAAGACTGGCGCCGGGTGGTGGACGAACAGGCCGCGATCCTTCGCGCAGAAGTGGGCGAGATTTACCTCGGTGGCTTCTCCACCGGTGCCAACCTGGTCCTCGACTACGCCTACAAACACGACGACGTCGCCGGGCTGCTGCTGTTCTCCCCCGCCTTCCAGTCCAGCATGACCTACGACTGGCTGCCCCCCCTGATCAGTTGGGCACGCCCGTGGCTGCTGGCGCCAGACGCAAGCCGGCCACAACAGAGCCTGGTGCGCTACATGACCGTCCCCACCAATGGCTTCGCCCAGTTCTACCGCAGCAGCCGAGTGGCTCGCCAGGACCTGGAGCGTCGTCCCTACGCCAAACCGGTGTTCATTGCCGTCGCAGCCCACGACTCAGTGCTCGATACGAACTATGTGCTGGAGACCTTCCAGCAACGCTTCAGTAATCCCTACAGCCGCTTGGCCTGGTACGGAACACTGCCGGAGAGCGCCTGGGACACACAGCGGATAAAAGCGCGCACCGACTACGTGCCGGAACTGCGGATCAGCCAGTTCTCACACATGGGGTTGTTGTTCTCACCCGACAACGCGCTCTACGGCGAACAGGGCAGCCTGCGGTTTTGCTGGAACGGCCAGACGGAAGACGCCACCCGCGCCTGCGAACAGGGGTCAGAGGTGTGGTATTCGGACTGGGGTTATCGCGAGCCGGGCAAGATGCACGCGCGGTTGACGTTCAATCCGTACTTCAACTGGCAGCTTGGGCTGATTGATGAGGTGCTGGGTAACCTGGCTCTGGCGGGTGAAAACGTTGGGCGCTGAAACCCTTTCACATTCCTTTCACAGATGAACACCTATGGTTTGCCTGCTCCTGGTGAAACTCTAAAGCCCGCGCCCCCATCGCGGGCTTTTCTTTGCCTGTGATTCCAGTCAGGCAGCGACGAGGCGGTACGTCTTCATAAATGGCATGCAACGGCGTTACCCTGACTGCTTTCCGCTCAGGCTAAGGATCAGCGCCAACATGCAAATTCAAAAACCTCCAGCCGTGGACCATCTGGATATCTCCCTGCGACAACTGGAGCGATCAGATATACCTGCGTGGTATGCCTACCTTTCACAAAGAGAAGTCATTCAACACACAAGCTGGGACCTGAAAAACGAGAATGACCTTTTGCCATTATTTGACGAACTGGACTCGACCCGTCCTTCTTCAAACAGG
Source organism: Pseudomonas yamanorum (assembly GCF_900105735.1). Lineage (NCBI taxonomy): Bacteria > Pseudomonadati > Pseudomonadota > Gammaproteobacteria > Pseudomonadales > Pseudomonadaceae > Pseudomonas > Pseudomonas yamanorum. Next base: position 968,903 of record NZ_LT629793.1, read on the forward strand.
CGCCTGGCCATCACTCATGGGGCAAACCGCGAACTCATCGGCACAATCGGGTTCCACACGATCTCCGACAAGAACCGAAGCGCGGAGATAGCCTATGACCTCTCACCTGCTTACTGGGGCAAAGGCATTGCCAGTGCAGTTTGCGCTGCGATAACTCAGTGGGCATTCCTGGAATATGGTTTTGTGCGGGTACAAGGCACCGTTCTCGTGACGAACCCTCGCTCGGCCAACGTCCTGAAAAAATGCGGGTTTCAGTACGAAGGAACGCTGAGGTCATTCCGTATGGTGCGTGGCAGCCCCGGGGACTTTGAGATGTACGCGCTGTTGGATACCGACCGAACCTGAGAGGTTTGCCTGGCTTTTCCTAGCGACACACCCAAACGACAGACAACAAAAAAGGGCCCACCTTTCGGTGAGCCCTTCTAGACCGCCCAGCAGAGCGGATTTTGTTTGGTAGGCGCGATTGGACTCGAACCAACGACCCCCACCATGTCAAGGTGACCACGAAACATCAGTAACCTTTTGATCTATAATGGAAAATACACCATTTCGGAAGCTGCCAAAGTCCACGTTTCACCCTATAAGAATCAATAACTTAGCGTTGTATATTCCTACAGTATCTCCCCCTTCCCCGGCGTCCTGCCGACCGAACACCAACCCAAAACCCCTACAGCTCGTCGCCTCAAATCGCACAACCTTCAAACCTCGATTACTGTATGCGCATACAGCATTCGGAAGCACACCCCATGAACATCGATGAAGACACCTGCGAGTGGCTTGGATGCCCTACGCCCCTGGAAATGTACAAGCACCATGCGGCCATGCTCGAGGATGAGATAAACGACCTTCAGAGGCACCTGGCCAAGGCTCGGGCAAATATTGCCGGGCTGGTGCAGATGAATGACACGCTGCTCATAGCCAAGGCTCGTGCCGAAAGATCTCTCAAGGACGCCCGGGAACGCTTATCAGGGGTTCATCAGGAGCCTCCTGAGACAGGAAACTTTCGCCCCATCGACCTGGTTGCTGGGCAGCGCGATCACCTGCTCAGGGAGAATCAGCGGTTACTGCTGGAGTTGAGCGTACTCAGGGGGCCACAGCCCTGACGTACGCCTGGCATGCCCGTAGCGCGATCAATCCTTGGTCGCCGGTGTCGGTGATGGCGATAATTCGTTGAGCATGCGCCGGGTCAAGTTGGGCTCGACGGGCTGCATGAACCACGCCGACGGCGCCGGGGGTGGCAGGCACGTAGCAGCCACTGGCTGAATCCGTGGCGTCGAGAAGGACTGACAACCGCACATCAGCAGTAGCAAGGCGGTCACGCAGCAGAGCCTGGTTGCGCTGGGCATCGGATAATTCCTTGGTGTGTTGTTGATCGGCAGCGGCCAGTTGCTGTTCGGTGGCCAGGCGCTTGTCTTGTTCGGCACGGGCCTGGGCGGTCGCGGCATTGCCGATCGCGTCGAGGTCCGTCTGGAACTGACCAGCCTGCTTTGCCAGCTTCCCGTCATACCGCCAGTCCTGCACCTGCCAGGCGGCGCCGAAGCTCACGGCCATGGCCAGCAGGATCAGCACCGCCAGGCTGGCCATCTTCTGTACCGGCGTCATGCCAGCACCTTCAGCGCCTTGTCGTACAGGGCTTGTCGGTCGGCCTGACCTGTGAGCCCACCATTGATGCGCCGCGTGATCTTCGTGAACTCACCCTGATCTGCCAGCGTGTTGAGCCCCTTGGTAGACCAGAACCAGGCGGCCGACATCGCCGCGTGTTGGGGCAGCTCGAGCAGGTCCGGATTGTTGATCAGGTCCAGGCCCAGGGCTTCCCCGCATGCAGCATAGTTGGCCCGGCCGGTGATCTGGATCAGGCCACGGCCACGGTACTTGAAGCCATCGCCATTGGCCTTGTTGCCCAGGTCGGCGCGCCCTTCGTAGCGGGCCTGCTGCGCCGTGGGGCCCCACAACTCTTTCAGCCAGCGGAACTGTCCCGACTCATGCCCGATCTGGGCGATGAACGCAGCAATGCGCAGCCGCGTGACGATTGCGTACTTGGCCATGGCCGTATTCAGTACAGGAACAAAAACGCCAGCTTGGCGGCCGGCGTTCGGGAGGATCTGCAGCAGCTGCTGCTCAGTGATTGGCATGGCTTTCTCCAGGCAATAAAAAACCCGCTCAAGGCGGGCATCGGTGTTTGGGCTGAGATCAGCCGTCAGCGGGCAAGACTGGCTGCTGCTCGGGTACCGGCATCTCCACGGCCAGCGAGTCCGGCACCAGGATGTGCAGGGTGATCATGTGTTTCAGGTCGTACGGCTGGCCGTCCTTGGTCACTGTCACGGTCAGGAGGCCGTCCGCGAAGTCCGTCTCCACGTCAGCCCGACCGTCCACCTGGTTCACTGTGTAACCCCATCCGTCGTCGATAGGTGGGAACGGGACCATGCCAAGGCAGCCGGTGATTTGGTATACCCCCTTCGAAAGTCGCGCCGAAGTTACAGCGGTGTCGCCCTGGGTGACGAAGTCGTACGTCGCACCGGTTGCGCCGAGAACGTTGATTGCTGCTCTTGTCATGATCAGATCGCCTTCAAGGTGCCGTCAGCGGCACGGGTGGTGTTGCCGTCGTGGTAGATCTTGCGCCATGGATCTGGCGCGCCACTACCTGCGACGGTTCGAAACATCAGATTCATGCTGCCGGTCGACAGAACTTGTCCAACCAAGTCCATAGCGCAGTTCTGGAATGGAAACTGCGCACGCATACCTGCCCAATACACGCCGGTAGAAGGTGCGTTGGTTGTGTTGTCCCCATAGGCAACGAAGTGGCTACCAACTTCTGCAAAGGCCGAATTGCCGACCATTGCCGCAGGGGCGCCGACATCCTGAATATTTCCTACTGCTATACCAACGTTTCGGTTTGAAGCCGTGCCCAACAACGCATTGCGGGCATACAGCTCAGTCGTCATTGCGTTAATTTTAACGCCAGTGGTTCGAGTGGTGTCTCCGCCTGCACCAGTTGGCGCTGTTCCCAGGTTAATTTCTTGTCTTGCCATTATTAAATACTCTCTGCGTTTTCAAATGACTGGCTTTGCAAAAACTACCGGCACAAACAAAGACGTGACGTTTGATACACCAACGGTAAACATCACAATCCGATTATTCGCATAGTCCCAAGTGCAATAAAGCTTCGCTGTGCGAATATTCGCCCCACTTACATCCATGCCGATATTATTTATCATCATGTAGTCGCCTGTATTTAAAGGCGAGGTTGCGGAAAAATTAATCTGTGTTGTGCCCTGTCCCGTTGAACTTGAACCTATGAACGTCCAGCTCGAAATGGTTCGGGTGAACTGCGCGCAAGGTGTGCCGCTGTCAAACAGAAGTTTGGAGCTGCCATCCCAGAGGCGGAAGCCGTATTTTGCTGTCGGCTGCGATAAAAACGCCGCGGCGAAGTATTTGCCAGCCCCTCCCCCTACAAACGAAAATCCAGTCCAGTTGCCTGCGCTTCCGTTGATCCTCGCATAGCTCAGTGTGAAAGAGCCGTTTGGTCGGATGAATACAAGCGGCGGTTCCTGAGAAGTAATAGGGGTCGGAAAATTGATCGGCCCGCTATAGTCGCCCCGATGGAGCACGACCAAGCGGGAAAACTCAGAATCCAAAACAACAGTATTCTCGTTGTTTGTGAACTGCATTCCATAGCCCATTACTTGTACCTCATAACCAACAATCTTTGGGTCGCAAGTGCGGGAGCAGGAGACGCACTACCTGCAATGTTTCTGTTTATAAACCACACCCGTACAAGTCCAGTTAAAACCTCTGGTTCCTGTTGCACTGCGTTCAGATCTTGTGAACTTGGATCAGCGGGATATGGGGATACGGGAATAGAAACAGCGTTACATGTGGACGGATCACAACCAGAAACGGCTATATCTAGATAGTTAGCACCTGCTGTCCTTGTGACCAATCCAGAATATATAACCCTGACCGTGAACGACGTCTCATCCAGTTCTAGGAGGCCCGTAGGCCCCCACACCCTTGCGCCGAAACTCATGCGTCGAGATCTCCCCACTGATAACGCTTATTGCCAGCCGCATCGAAAACTTTGCCGCCACGGTTGTTGATGACCTGGCGGGCCTGCCCCCCGAACGAACCGTTGATTTCAAACGTCCCGTCGAAGAACAGTTTCCAGCCGGAGAGCCCTGCCACGTAATTGTTCGACTGGATGTAGTTGCCGATCTTGGCGTTGGTGATCGTGCCGTCCTGGATGAACGCTGAGTTGATGAACGTCTGCCCGCCCTGCACTGCAAACGGCACCGTGCCGGCCTGGCCGATGGCGAACCTGTCGGCGTCGATGATGAATTGCGACTGCAACCCACCAGGGCCGTTCTCCAGGCCCAGGCCTACCCCGGCGTACTTGTAGAGCCCGGTTGCGGTTTCATACTGCATCCGCACCGACCAGTTCGCCGTCACTTTGCCATCGACCGTTTGAATGGCCGTGGTGTTCGTTTGGATAGCCAGGGTGTTGCCGTTCACCGAGTTCTTGACGGTCTCGATGCTGGACGACAGGGCGCCGTCAGCAGTGATGCGGGCGGTTTGCTCGGCGATGACTGCGGCGGCGGTATTCGCAACACTTACCTCCACCACATCCGTGCGCTGGCCCTGCACCAGATCGCCCTCGATCAGAGCGGACTGAGTGGACCAGACGCCGACATAGCTGGCTTCAGAACCCATCAGCGCGCTATCGTCACCCTGAAGCGGCGGGTTGACCTGCAGATAGATGCCGTCAACCCGCTGCGCCGTGGTGGTGACCTTGTCGTCGAGCGTAGTCACCGACGCCTTGAGGGTGCTCAGCCCGCTGGCCGTAGCGGTCACGCCGGTGACAGGATCGTTCACCGTCGCCTTTACCGCGTTCAGCTGCGAAGCCTGGGCGGTGATGTCCTGGCCGTGCTGATTGATCGTGGCCGAGTTCTGCTGAACCTGGGTCACCAGCGCGTTGACCGTCTGCACCACTGTGCCGATGTCGGTCCAGTAGGTGGCGTTCGGTGGTGCGGTGTTCGCGGGCACCGCTGCGTTCGCCTGGTATAGCCGCTGACCTACCCGGACGATCTCGCCCTGGGCGTAGGCCTTCGCGGGGTCGTACTCCAGCGAGTCGACAACCTCGTCGATCAGGTCCTCCAGCTCCTGCTTCGCGATACTGATGCGGTTGTTCGCCGAGCCAGGGCCATCCCCGTCGATCAGGTTGATTCGCTCGTTGAGCAATTGGCCAAGTGATGTCTCGTTGATCTGCCCCTTGATCTGCTCAAGTATCGGCCCGGCATCTGAACTGGCCTGTCCAACCACACCATTCACTACCGGGTAGAACGGTCCGATGTTTCCGGTACGGTCCACCAGGCGCGCCCAGAAGAAGAAACTGGCCCCCGCAAGCAGAGACTGCATGCGATAGTCTGCTTGCGGATACGCCAGGTCGGCGAGCTTGGTAGCAGCCCCCAGATCGTTTGCAGGGCCATACCACAGTTCGGTGCGCTGGGTGTCCTCGGCTCCAGGCGGGAAAGCCCACTTGATGCCGATACCGAACAGCTCGCTGGTGGTAGTCAGGGACGACACCGCCGGCGGCAGGCCGACCTTCCCTTCCAGGTTGGTCAGGTTTGAGCTTTTCCAGATCGACGAGATTTCGAAGGCGCTCACCGAGCGTACCCGGGCCACATAGGCGCCCGAGTAGATGCCGGTGACGTCGACGCTCGTCGAACCTGTGCGCTGCACCTTGATCCAGTTGCCGCTGTCCTTGCGCCACTCCACGTCATAGGCGACCGCGCCGTTCACAGCAGGCCACGAGATGTTCATGGTGCTGATGGCCAGGCCCTGGTCGATAGACACGTTCGACGTGACGGTTACGCTTTCCGGCGGCGGCACCACGGTGATCGGGATCACGCTGATTGGGCGCTCTTCCAGGCGTGCGCCGGTATCAATGCTGGCAAACTTGCTTGGCTCGTACTGCAAGGCGCTGATGTCGTAATCGCCCTCTGGCGTCCTCGCAGTCCTCATCACCCTGTAAAGAGGGATTGCCAGGTCGTCAGCGTCGATTGCCCACTGAAGCTGTGCTGCCGGCGCTTCGCTGTAGGCAACGGTCACAGTTACGTTGCGGCCGCTCACGCTTTCCACGGTACGGCCTTCAGCACGCCCGCCGGGAAGGTTGATCACAAGTCGGTCGCCGACCTTGGCCAGCGTGTCGCGGTCCAGGGTGATTACCTTCCCCGCCGCGGCCGCAATGCGCCCGCCGATCTCCCGGCCCGCCAGCAACGAGTCGGCAACGGGGATAATGAACCCAGGCAGGGGGATGCGGCCTTCCATGCCGGTCCGGAAGCTGATGGTGCGGTCCTGGTTGTTGCTCAGCACCAGCCATTTAGCGCGGCGCTGGGCCTCAGATGCCCGGGTGCAGCCGATGGCACTGATTTCAGTTGGCTTGTCGCCCAGGCGGCGCTGTAGCGGCAAGTCTGAATATACGGTGACGTCGGTGTCGTAGTTGTTCAGCGGGTTGTCGTAGCTGACCAGGCAGCGGGTGAAGCGAGTCTTCGCCGATGCACTGCCGTAGGAAATTTTGCCGTCGATGACGTTGGACCGGGTGAAGACGTAGTCGATGTCCTGTGAGCGAGGCATATCAGCCTGCATGACCAGCTGGCCCTGGGCCCAGTACGTCATGCCGCGGTAGATCCCGGCGATATCCCGCAGTAACGACCAGGCGTCGGCTTTACCCTGCAGGTTCATATCGCACAGGAATCGCGGCTCAACGCCGTCGGAGCCGTTTGGCACCATCTGGTCGCAGTACTGAGCGATGCGGTACAGCTCCCACTTGTCCACCATCCACGGTTTGATGCGGCGGCCCAGGCCAAAACGGTCCTGGGTGCAAATGCCAAAGGTGATCCAGGCAGGGTTGTTGGTCCAAGCCTCCTTCATGGTGCCGTCCCATGCGCCAGAGTACGTGCGGGCCACCGGGTCGTAGTTGCTCGGCACCTGCCAGCGGCGGGCCTTGCACTTCACGGTCACGGCCGGGATGTTGGTGAACTGCTCGGCATCGAACTCGATAAAGAGCAGCGCGGTGTTTGGGTAGCGCAGCTTTGCGTCGATCACCTGGGTGTAGCCGGCGATGAAGAGGCTGTCCGCTATCTTGTCGGTGTTCTGGTTTGGGGTGATGCGGCGAACACGGATCAGCCAGCCACTGGTTGCCGGCGGCAGGTCAACGCGCAAGGATCGCTCGTAGCGAGTGGTGGTCTTGCCAGTTATGGCTCCGACCAGAACCTCCTGATACGCCCCGCCATCAGTTGCCACATCAACAGCATACTGGATGCTGTAACCACCAATGTTCCCTTCTGCGTCCTGGCTCGCCAGTCGCGGCGTGGCCAGGCGGATGCGAGCCGCCGACAGTTGCAGGTTGGTCAGCGATTGAACCCACGGCGTGCCGTTGCGCAGTTCGATATTCAGCGATGTCTCGTTGTCGACAGACGGGATACCCGGAATGTAGGTCTGCTCCACAGAACCTGGCCGCCAGTCCCACTTCACGTTGGTGAAGTTGAAATTACCGCTGGCATCCTGGATTGGAGTGTTGTCGAGGAAGATATCGCGCGCGGTTGGCGTGCCGTCGAATTCGCCCTCGCCTACGGCAATCAGGATCTTGGCCACGTTGGTGGAGCGCAGGCTGTCGGGTGACTCTACAGGCGACTTTGGCTTGCTCTCGCCACCCTTGGCGCCGTGAATTTCCAGCTTTTTTGCTGCGCCCATGATTTCCTCCAGGCAATAAAAAACCGCCTCTTGGGCGGCTTGCTCGATGCGTCGTGGTTATGTCTTGTCTTCGGCGTAGATCGATGCCGAGATAATCGCCCCGCCCCACCGTCGCTCACCGATGCAAATCGGCACCGGGTTGCCGCTGGCGGTGGTGTTCTTGGCTGAGCCAAATGCGTAGCTGGGCATGTTTTCTGGGGATGCGCTTTGTGATAACCCCTTGGCTTGAGGGCTTAGCATCTGTATGACGCCTCCCGCTACGAGGCCTAAGCCGAGCTGCACAGCCCAGGCCTGCCCGAAATATGAACCCGCCACAATAAGCACTGCACCGATAATTGTTTGTATCAGCCCTCCGCGCTTGCTGCCCTCTACGACTGGAACAATCCTGATCTCCCTGGCCCCTCCCATGCCGAATTCATCAGGCCCGACGTTTTTCCTGTTGCGGAAGATGGCGAAGCGAAGACCCAGGCGGGCAAGACGGCGGATCTCGGCCTCGAATCCTTCAATGGTGGCGTTCAGTGCCCGGAAACTTTCCCAAGTGTCGCCCGAGGCAACCTGGCGACGGTGCAGCCTGCCGAACTTCTGGGCCAGCGAGCCGGACAGCTTGATAGTGGTCATTGGTGAGTAGACGATGGCGCTCATCTGGCCTCCTTGTGGCGAAGAATTAGGCGTGTGCGTTGTACCCAGGGGCCGCCGTAGACGATTACCTCTGATGGCCGACCGTAAAGGTGGTGCAGGACGAAAGGCCCGGGGCCGAAGACGCCAGACTCTTCGCCGGGAAGTTCCGGGTCAGTGCCGAGGTAGATCCCTGCATGGTTTGGGTGAGCCGTGCGGCCTACCTCCATCACGACCATGTCGCCGCGCTGCGGGGTGTCGACTTGCTCGAAGCCGGCGGCGGCGTAGTACGCCTCGTAGAGACCGGTGTTGTCTGCGCTCTCCCACCAGCCATCGGCGCGCTGGAAGGCTTCGAACTCCAAGCCCCACTCGCGCTGATACCAATCAGCGCAGACCTGCCAGCAGTCCCAGGCGCCGTGCACGAATGGTCGCTTGAGCAGCGGCGTGCTGCCCGTCGGAGTGATCGTCCGCAAATCTCCCTCTGGCCAAGACAATATGTGCCACGGCAGCGCCGTAGCCTCGCACATAGCCAGGTCGCGCGATGACGGCCGGCTGGTGGCGTCCGGGTGCGAGTGAACGATGCCGATCACCTCGCCCACGTCTTCCGCCGCGGCGTAATCCTCAGGCTCAAGCCGGAACTCTTCGTTCGGCTCGGTCGCGATATTCCGGCATGGGAAGTACTTCTGCGCCCGGCCCACGGCCAGCAACAGGCCGCAGCACTCTTTCGGGTACTCGGCTGCCGCGTGAGCCTGGATGGCCGCAATAATGTGTTTGCGCATTTTCAGCTCCGGGCAATGAGTGAAACAGCAGGAAATCCACCGAAGGACGCGGGGTTGCCTACACCGAAGCGCGGGTCGCATCCCTTGCCAAGCGTGCCGTCGCACTCATCCTCCTCTGGGTTGTCCGTGAGATTGCCGTCCTTGTCGCGGTAAGGGCCTGTATAGCCACAGTTTTCGCCTCTGTAGCCACCGGTGAGGCACCAGTGGCACAGCGTGGTCATCTGCCGGCCGATCGTTTCGCCACCGACGTCGCCTGGGCTGGCCAAGTCCCAGCTGACTGACTCGCCGTCCTCGTTGGTCTTCTGGTCGACGTACCAGACCTCAATCGATTCCTGAGTAGGGTCCGCCGTCGGGTTGCCGCCTTCGAAGTTCACTGCGTCGAGGAATTCGGCCAACGTGTTACGAATGGTCAGCTTGAACTCGAGCAGATCCTCGAAGGCCAGGCAGAGCGCAGTGATTCGCCCGTTCACGTTGCCTACCGACAACTTGGGCCGCACCGCCGTGCCGTCGCCGTTCGCCTCGCTGCCCTCGTACTGCATGGGCCAGGCGCCGTACTCTTCGCCCTGCCACCAGATCGACTTGGCCGGTAGTTGGTCGGAGTCGACGCCGGCAGCCAACAGTTCGGCAGGCGTATGCGGGATTGCATGACCATGGAAGCGCAGGACATCGGCGCCGTAATCGCTGCCGTCCAATTCGAACAGCATGACTTCGTTGCCAGGCTCAAGAGTCTGGATAGCATTGATCAGCGACATGGATTGACCTTTACGGATGGAAAGCGCGTTCGAACGTCGCTGTCACTTTGAATACGCCTCCGCCCATGGGCGTAGGAGTTGGGTTCTTGCAGGTGAACAGGCCAAGCTGTCCCAATGGCGTGGTCCACAGGAACGCCTTGGCACCCTGGTGTCGGTCGAAGAACGCCATAATTTCCAGCGCTCTTGTCTGTCCGCCCGTGTGGGTTATCGGGTAGGAATCGACTTTGTTGTTGATCCCGTCCCCGACCTCTTGCTTGTAGCCATCCCCGAACTGAGAGGTTCGCACCCGATAGGTAATATCGGGTGCCTCCCCGTTCTGGGTGGCCCAGGTAAATGTCTCAATCGCCATGGTTACCTCCCGTTGATGACTCGCCAGATTGAGCCGCCAGGCTGAAGGCCCTTGGCAATTGCGGTTTCAGCCTCAGTTTTGGCTGCCTGCTGAATGCCCTTGCCCAGTTGCGTGGTGTCTTCCTGCGTTGCATTCCCGGCGTCGCTTGCCGTTTGCACGGATACCGACACGGGGAAGTTGTAGGTGTTACCACCACCGCCCCCGCCACCACCTCCAGAAGCCGCAGCGATAGAAGCACCACCAGTCATAAGCGGCGTCACGCTGCCACCCTGGGCACCAGTCATCAGGTACGACCGCCCGCCCTGGCTGAAAAGCTCAGGACCCTTCTCGTTCACCTCGTACAAGGTGTTGGGATCGACGGGGCCGCCGGACGCTCTACCTTCTACGAGAGCGCTGCCGATGCTGGAGCCGAAGCTGGCGCCCCCACCGCCAAACGCTGACGCTACGCTCGATAAAATGCTGGATGCAGCCTGCCGAGTGGCGATCCTCGCCATGTCCGCCAGGACCGATTTGGTGAAGTCCGAGAACGACAGCTTCCCGCTGGTGGCGAAGTTGGCCGCAGCGTCCTCCATAGAGCTGAAGGCGTTGGTGAACAGGCTTCGAGCCTGCCCGGCGACGTCCCTGGCAGAGTCGAGATAGTTGCTGAATGCTGAGGTTGCACCGTTGCGCCAGTCGCTCTGGGCCACAGACATCTGCTCGTAGTTGCTGAGCGTGGTCTGCGTCAGGTCGCGCTCACTGCGGTTTATCGCCTCCAGCTTGGCCTGGTACTCCTCTGCGCTCATGTTGCGAGAAGCGTCGGCCTTGTCGCGGGCGAGGTCCAGGCGCTGCTGGTTGGCGCGATCAGAGATACCGTTGAGGTCGCCGTTAATGGCGTTCTGGCGGTCACTCTGGCCCACACCTTGAGCAGCTCGGCTTCCAGCGCGCTGCAACGCCGCGTTCTGCTGATCAAGCGCGTCGGTGTACGACTTGATGGCCAGTTCTTGCTTTTTGAGTCGTCCCTGCTCATTGGTGGCGATTACCGCCAGCTCGCTTTCCGACTCCTGTTGAGCCTTGACCATATTGGCCCGGGCGTCGGCGATCTTCTGGTCCAGCTGGATACGCTGCGCAGCCGAGGTGCCGGCCTTGCCCTTGGCATCCTCAAGAGCCGAGATCTCGGCCTCGTAGGAGGATTTGACCTCTGACGCCTGCTGCTGGAGCAAAGCTATGCGCTGGGCCGTGTAGCTCTCCTGGGAGATGATCCCGGCCTTCTGTGCCGCCTCCAGCTCCTTATCCGCGCTTTTGTAGTAGCTGAGGACAGCATTGAGCTGATTCTTCGAGTCGTTGAACGAGGTTAGGTCGACCGGAGTACTCGACCCTTTTGGGTCTTTGTACTTTTCGTTTACGTCCTTGATCTGCTGGGCAACGTATTTTGGGTCTACCCTCTTGTCATCGGGGTTCGCCGCCCTGATCTTCGCGGTGTCCTCGTTGATCTTTTTGATTTCCAGCGCACGCTTTTCTGCGTTGGACATCGTTGCAAGATGACGAGCATCGGCCCGTTCCGTAGCTGCGATACCCTCGTCTTGAATTTTCTGCCGATCTCCAACGTACTTGTTCTGCCTTTTTTCGATCTCAATGTAAGCCTCTTTGAGGCGAATAGACTGTTGGAGCTGCTCTCTCTCTTTCGTAACTGCAGCACTGTTCGCAACGATGCTGTTGCCGCTGGATTTCTTTTCCAGGTCCGCTAACTTTGCGCGCTCTTCTGCAAGCTGATCAGCAAGCCCCTTTTCTCGCCCAATCGACAAAGGCACATCAAGCGCAGCCTTGGCGGCGTCACGAATGGAGTTCCAGCCACGTTCAATCAAGCCGAGGTTTTGAGTGATCTGTCCAGCCCGGGCGGCTATCGTGCTGGCATAGGTATCAGTCAGCAGGTTTGCCGCGGCTACCGTGTCACCCTGCTCCTTGAGGGCTACGATCTGGGCGTACACAGACGCTGTCAGAAAGTGGTATTGGTCGTTCAGCTCTTTGGCCGCGGCGACCGGATCCTTCGCGATTTTGGCAAACTCTGCGATGGTTTCATCAATCGATCGGCCAGTTGCACGCTCCATCTGCAGAGCGGCTTCCGTGATTTGCTCAAAACTGCCGCTGGCAATCTTCCCATTACCCGCCAGTTTTGCGAGCACCTCGGCAGCGGCCCCTGTCGTGCCGATTGTGGAGCTGACCTGCTGTGCCATTACGGCAAGTTGTGAGGCACTAGTTCCGGCAGCGTTTCCGGTAAAAATAAGAGCTTTGTTGTAGGAGTCAGCCTCTTCGCTCCCCTTGTAATAGGCGAGACCCAGAGCGGCAACCACTGCTGCTGCGAGGGTAAATGGATTTATCAGGCCGAGAACGTATCCGCCAAGCGCCCTGGCGGCAGGACCGATACCCCCGAACATATCTTTGAGTTGGCCGCCCTGCTGTAGCAGAACAGTCAGCGGGGCTTGTCCGCCCTGCAAAGATACAAAAATATCCGTGAACTGGGCGGGAACACCGCGCAGTGCGGCGGCTGTTTGTTTTGCGGTATTTCCGGTGCGCGTCAGGGAGTCATCAAATCGAGTCAACGACTCTCTCGTCTGCTGAATCTTCCCCTGGTAAGCGCTGAACACCTCAGCCTCAAGCCCAAGCTTCTTCTGTTGAGCGAGTTTGCGCTCTTGTTCGTCGAGGCGGTTCAACGCCTTGGTCGTAGGATCAATCTGCTCGAGAAGCTGTTGAAGCTCGTTTTGTTGGGTGATAGTTACTGCGTTCGCTTTTGTACTTGATACTGCGAGGCGATCTGTAGTGACCACAGTAGCGCGCTGAGCTGCCGCCGCCTGAGCCTGAGCCTGCGCAGACCCATTCGTTGAGGTAATCAGGCCTTGCTGGGCTTCAGATAAGCCGGTGGCGACACTGGATAGATTCTGCTGAGATTCTCGGGCGGCCACTGCCGCTTTAGCTAGTTCTAGGATGCGAGCCTTTGCCTGATCGGACGTCTCGCCTAGAGCGTTCGTTGACTTTTCAGCGCGATCTCCGGCCGCAGTCAGCTTATCGAGGTCGGTTGAAGCCTGTACCGCATCGGTCGAATCGACCTTGATACCGAGCTCGGAAATGGAGGTCATCTTTTTCCCCAGGCATAAAAAAACCCGCCGAAGCGGGTCATTTGTCTTTTTCTAATCAGGATGCGGGGATTTCGCTCCCGCAGTGCTTGCACTTCACAGCCGCAGCCAGCACCTCTTCGGCGCAATAAGGGCAGGCTTTAGTTTCGCGCAACTCCTTCGGCGGAAAAACAGGCGCGTACGCTGGCTCGGCTTTCGCCAAAACCTGTGGCTCCTGCTTCTTAAAAGCCCACACGATAGCCGCTACCCAGCCCAGCAACGTCCAGCCAAGGAAAAGGTTTAACAGTGCGATTGATGTGAGGTTGGAGTGTTTTCTCAGCCATGCCTCGAATGTTGGGAGCATATACAGGGCGGGAATGAATACGATCCCACTGAATACTACGAACTCACCGAACGCATTCAGGCCTCCGCGCTCCTGCCCCATGGAGTAACTGTAGAATGCAAGAAACGCTAGAACAATCAGCCTTAAAACGAACATATGAAATCCCTTCCGGTAGATACCGGCAATCTACCACCATCCACGGGTAGCACCAAAGAACACTCCGATAGGCTGCTCACTTGCTCTCGCTCATCACCAGCATCGCTTCGGCTTCCATCATCCGAAGGTCAGGGAAAGCCTGTGACAGCTCTCCCCGCTTGATACCGATCATGCTGGCCACCGGCTTGATGACGTTGTAGTCCAGGCCCACGGCGCCGCCCATACCCACACGCCACTGCGTGGACATCGCCTCGAACAGCAGAAAGGCCGGCCAGTTGTCTGGCCAGACCTCGTACTCTTCATCGGGAATATCGGCCTTGGTCATGCCGAAGGCCGCCAGTTCAGCCTCTGACGGCCCCTGCTCGTACAGGATGCGGGCGACGCCGGTCAGTTTCCCAGGCGTGCCGGCTGGTAGGCGGCTTGATAGGCGGCCAACACCGCCTGGGGTGCACCCACGCACGTGGTGACCAGCGCAGTCATTGCTTCGTCGGACAGCTTCTCATCGAAGCCCCAGCCACTGACGATATCCTTAAGCTGTTCGACCTGCAGCGCGATTTCCGAGGCCGTGGCGTCCTGCCAGGAGATGCCCTCGTCCTGCACTTTGGTTGCGTGATCGTCCCGCGCGGTGTTCCAGCGGTCGAACAGCGCCGACAGCGCGATGCGGTCCAGGTACTTGAATTCGAAGTCCACGGGCACCGCATCACCGCCCACGCGGGGGATCTGCACCTTGGCCTTGAACGTTGGGTTTGGAGCGATCTTGATCTTGGCCATGGGTTACGCCACCACTGCGGAATAACGGGTTGGACGGCCGGCCAGCGACAGGGTGATGACGCGGGTCATCAGGTTGTTACGGGACAAGGCCGGGGTCGACGTGATGGTCACGTACGCGTTGTAGAGGATGCTGTCGCCGTTCGGCAGGTTCAGGCGCAGTACGCGGGTTACCTTGTCATCGTCAGCGGTTTCAACCACCGGGACGTACGGCAAGGACGGGTCATCCGCTACGGTGAACGACATGCTGATCGGGTTCTTGGTGGTCGGGATCTGGCGGTCGTCATCGTCAGCCAGGAAGCCGAAGGTCAGGAACTGCTGGTCGCCGCCGGTGGTGGCTACATCGGTGATCTGCGAGATTTCAACGAAACCGGTCACCTCGCGCACAGAGCCCTGGCCCGAGCCGGCCGGGTATGGCTGGAGGTTGGTGGTGTTGATGTTTTCCAGGGCGAAAGTGCCGGTCAGGCTGTTGTCCACGCGTGCTGCGCGGTCATTCAGGCGGGTCCAGCCGGAGGTGACGGCAATGATGTCGCCATCAGTCAGGCCGTGCGCCGCGGCGGTCGCCACCGCTGGGTTAGCATTGCTCAGCGCGGTGACCGGGATCGCCGGACCGTAGGTCGAAGCGATTTGCAGGGTCGCGCCGTTGGGGAGTCGAAAGCCCATGTGTTTTTTCCTCTTTGCAGAAATGACAAAACCCGCTCAGTGGCGGGTTCTGGGTTTGCCCAACGGGCGAATTAGTTGGTGTCGGCTCGATACTGGAACGAGGCCGGCACAGTGAAGGTGTTGCCGTCAGGGATGCCTGGCCCCGGGCCGACCGGCGTAAGCACGATAGCGACCAGCCCAGCGCGAGGGATGCGTAGATTCACCGGGAATAGCGCGGCCAGCTCATCAACAATGCCGCTCGCCTCGGTCCGGTACTTGCCGGACGGTGCCACGATGTTGACCTGGAAAACGCCGACGTACAGGTGGTGGTCGCCGCCGAGCGTGTTGCTGGCTGTCACCGCCGGCAGCGTGAAGGCTCGCAGGTACGTCTCGCCGGAAGCTGGTGTGTAGGTCTCGTTCTCGGCCTGAATCTTTAACGGCTTTGTTCGTGCCTTGGCCCAGGCTCGCAATCGCGCCTCAAATGCCTCGGCGATGATGTTGTGGCTCATACCTGGTTATTCCTGATGGCTTCTTCGACGATCTGCTGGAAGCGGGCCAGAGTGATTTGCACCATGCCGGCGGGAGCCTGGTCGGAATGCCCATACTCAAGCGGCACGCCGTACACCAGGTTATTGACGATGTATGCCACCTGCCCGGCCTCCAGCTTGCTGACCTCGGACACCAGGGTGGCAATGGTCTCGTGTCCGGACTTGTCGAAAGTGTCCAGGCTCTGACTTGAAGGGGCGCCCACGGTAAACTGCCAGTTGCCTTTGAAGCGCCCAGTGTCCACCGGTGACAGGCGGATGACCGAAGTGCCGATCTCGATCACCACCTCACGGAACACATCGTCGATGGCTTCCTTGGTCTGTTCCGCGAACGCTGCCAGGCTCTCAGCGAAACTTCCTTTCAGCCCGCCGTAGCGGCTGGTCATGTGGTGAGGTTTGGCCATTACTTACGCACCTGCAGCTCGAAGCCAACCGCCAGGCCGGCATAATTCCATGGGCCGACGGCGATCACCGTGTAGGTGGTGCCGTCGAACTGAATACGGTCATTGCTCAAGGGCAAAGGCATGTCAGCCCCGTTGAGCTGAACCGGCGATACCAGCAGTTTGACGTCGCCGCGAACGATCAGCGTGCCATCAATGTACTTGTTGTCGTATTCCTCACGGAAGCCGGAGCCGTTCACTACCAGTTCGCTGGGTACCGGAGGTGCATCTGGGTCGTACTCGCCCAGGGTCTCGCGGCGCAGGATCAGTTCCAGCCCCTTCCCGCCCTTGCTACGCGGCGCAAGCATGCGCGTGGCCAGGGCCTTCGCGCGGTCATAAATGTCTAGCATCACTTGCGCCTTATTTTGTAGATGGCCGAGCACCGGCAGTTGGCGCGCTCGCTCCACCCCGCTCCCAGGCTGGTGTCGCCCGGGTAGCGAAGCAGCGCCCCGGTAGGGCTCTGAAATGGCTGATCCTTCTGCACCTCTTGGCCGCCCATCACGGAGTGCGTGTGGCGGACCTTCTTGTCGCCTCGGTCGCGCCAGGTCTTCGTGACCGAATCACGATCAAGGCCCTGAGCAATCAACTGCTCATACACCTGGTCGCGGCCGGCACCGAATGACTCCAGCGCCTCGGCCTTGGACAGCATTTCGGCATAGGTCTTCATCAGGCGATCAGCGTAGCGACCGGCAATCTTGTCCACGTCAGCCTGGGCGACGGGCGTTCCGGCCTTGATTGCTCTGTTGACGATTCCGTCGAAGCGGCGGTCTCGGCGCTTGCGCTGCAAGTACTTTCGCATCTCGTCGGGGTTACCGCCCAGCAGCTGGGACCGGGCATTCAGCACGTACTGTGCATAGTTGCCAGGCAGTCCGATAACGCCACCGGACCGAGAGCCGGTCTGCGCGCTTACACGACCCAGCAGGTCAAGTGCTGCCTGTCGTGGCGTGCGCACCATTGGTGTGGCGCTGACCTCGACCTGTGCCGCAGCAGGCTGTGCACTGGGCCACCCGACAATGCGTCGGCGACTACCCATCACTTCGCGAATAGCGGCGCGCACATCGATGGATGCGTTGGCGCGAATCTCTTCCGCCTTGGCCGACACCCACTTTTCAGCAGCAGGCTGCCTGGCATCGAACTCGAAACGCCCAAGCTCACGGGGGATCACGATCGCCTTAACCTCGAACTTGGCGCCGGCGATGAACACCGATCGCGCCAGCTCAAGGAATGCAGACAGTGCGCCCAGGCTGAGCAGCGCCACCAAGCCATCTTCATCCTCTTCAGCAATCAGCCGCTCAACCTCCGTAACAGTTGCCGCGCCGACCACCGTCTTTACCTGCTCCAGATAGGCCCGCTGCATCGCAGGCTCCATTCCTTCGATGGCCTGGATGATTTGCGCCGGGGTCATACCGTAAACACCGCAGGCAGCGTATAGCGAGCCACCAGAACGGGAGCGATCATCTCGTCAATGATGCTGATCACCGGGCGAACCGAATCGGCGGCGTCCGCGCCAACCGATACAGCAAATTCTGTCTCAAGCGGGCCGACCTTCTCACGCTTGACCAGTGATGCCGATACGAAGTCAGGGCTGAGACTGCCAGGCTCGACCAGTTCGCGAAGAGCCGCTTCGTACGTGGCCTGCTCAACCTCGACGGGCACCTGGTCAGCCGGAATAGCATTGCCTTCGTAGTCATAGGCACCGGTCCGCGGCCACTCCCTGGCTTGCCCTCTGCCCTCGGTCTTCACGCCGGGGAACAATGACTGCCACACACCAGAGGCCAGTAGCTTCCGGTAGCGGCCGTCGATGTAGACCGATGCCCGGATCAGCGCGGCCTGCTTCGCCACTTCATCGCCGGTCCATGCGGCATTCGCGCGCGCAGCGTGATAGGCGTCGGCAGCAGCGACGATTCCGTAAAAGTCTGGCATCGGGATATCTCGAATAGGTGGAGCGACGTGCGCTCCGGGTTTTGCGTGGTGTTACGCTTTGGCGGCAGCCAGTGCAGCTTGCAGCGCTTCCAGGCTCGCTTCCTTGTCGAACTCGACGTTCAGCGCGGTCAGCTCATCCATGACCTTCTGCTTTTCGGCGGTGGACAGGGCTTCGTCCAGCTTCTTCTGGAGGGTTTCGACTTTGCTGTTGCCGGCAGCATCGATGCCCAGCGCCTTCAGCTTGGCGATCAGATCGGCCTTTTCATCGCCGGCGGGGGCTTCTAAAACCTCGAAGCTGAGCGCGTCGATGCTCTTGATCTGATCGAGCTCAGCCTCGGCCAGGATGAGTTCACGGCTTGCGCCAATACCGATCAGCTTGATCGCACCCATGGCCCACACAGCGCGCGGGCAAAGCCCGCTGTTGGTGACTTTAACTTTCATGACAACCCCCTTATGCAGGCTCGGACACGCCGTCCATGTACGCCATGGCGCCTGGCAAGCGAACTTCAACACCGCCGGTGCGCGCGATGATGCCGGTCTCGAAGCCCATGATGGTCTTCTGATGAACCGGCAGCACCATGCGAGGCATTGGCAGGTGGAAGCGGATCACGTCCAAAGCCTTGCGATAGGCCACGATACGGCCGCCACCACCAGCACCAGCGGTCGACAGGGAGTCGGCGGTAGTGATGTTCAGCGGTCGGCCGGTGCGCGCCGTGTAAACGTTGGAGGTGCGGAAGCGCTCCAGGATGGTCGGGCTGTTTGCTTCGGCGCCCACGAATACGGTGGCGATGTAATCCATCACCTCCAAAGGCAAAGACAGCGTGTCGGCCAATTCGACGTTGTTCGAAGCCTGTGGCACCAGCTTGAGCAGGCCATTCAGGTCGATCAGGATCTGTTGCGGAGTTTTGTTCGCGAACAGAGTGGAGCTGCCGGTGCCGGTGGCCGCTGCTGTGATGGTTTGCACGTTCGACTGGTTGACGAAGCCGCGCCAGTTTTTCTCGGTGCTGCCGGTAGTGGCGATGTCGTAGAGCAGGCGCTCAGTGGAGCGACTGGCAGACATGGCTTTCAGGTCGTTCAGGTTGCGGCCATACAGGGCGGCCTGATTGACTTCTTCCAGGTTCCATTCCCAGCCGGAGCCGATCATGGCGTAGTCGTGCGAGCCTTCGCCCCACGAAACGTTGTTGAACGGCATGTCGTTCGCGGCGCCGGACAGGAACTTGGCTTCGCCCGCGAGTTGCATGCTGTAGAACTGGGTGCCGATCGCCCACTGGTTGCCTTCGGTGACGACAGGCATCAGGTCGCGGTAGGAGTACTCAGGATAGCGAGCCTCGTAGATCGCGGTTTCGATGTTGCGGCCCTGGGCTACAACGAATGGCAACGCTGCTTGAGCGTCTGCGAATGCTTGGGGCATGTTAAGCGCTCCGGTTCTTGATGGAGATTTCCACGATGTCGCCTGCAGCACCGGTGGTGTCGAAGAAAACGTTCGCGAACGGGCCAACGATGCCGGTGCCGGCTGCATTGGTGTAGGTGTTGGAGGCAGTGACGTAGTAGACGGGATCGCCATCGACTACAGGGGCGCTCACCGTGACGTACATCTGGCCGCGTTCACGAATGGGCGCGGTGAAGTACTGCGGGTAGCCGTCGATCAGGGTCGAGCCTGCTTTCACCGCCGGCACAGCCGGGGTCAGCTTGGCGATGCCGACGAACTTGCCGCCGGCCGCGAATGGGACAACGCCATGGTCACCGGCGCCGCGCTGGACTGGCTCGCCGAAGCGAACACCGGCGGCGTTTTCGATGGTGCGGCTGATGTCGTTCTTGATCTCTTCGTTCGCCGAGGCGCCATGCAGGCCCTTGGCTGGACGATCAGGGTAAGTCGTTTGATAAGCGGCCATGATGGCTCCTTACTTGGCGGGCTGAATGGAGTTGAAGTCGGCCAGCATCTTCGCGCGCGCTTCGGCCGCAGGATTGCCGGTGGTCTTGCCGTCCTGCTGAATCATGTGCTTGCGGAAGGGGTCGCCAGCCGGGTCTTTAGCGGCGTCTTCCACCAGGATCTCGAAACGCGCGTCAATGTAGGCATCAGCCTTACCGGCTACGGCCGCGTCACCCAACTTGGCGACCACGACGGCCTTGCGGATCTCGGCGTCGGTCTTGCCGGTGTAGTCGGCATCGGCGATGGTTTTGGCCTTGGTGAGCAGGTCGGCGCGGGCAGTTACGCGCTTGTCGATGTCGGCATCGCTGAGTTGCTTGGCCTTGAGGGCGTCGAGCTCGGCGTCTTTCTTCGCCAGTTCGCCGTCCTTCAGCGCGATCGCAGTAGCGTGCGCGTCGGTCAGGGTTTTGGTAGCGGTGGCAGCATCGGCAAGCTTGGTGTTCAGCTTCTCGATGGCCTGGGCGCCTTGTTCAGTGACATCAATGGAGATGCCATCGACAAGGAGTTTTCGCAGTGCATCAGCCATGTCATGGCCTCCTTTGGGGGTGTCTGGTTTGTGGTCACCGATGCGTAGATCGATGCCGCCCCGAGCGCGATGCTCGAGGCTGAGGTGATTCATCTTCATGGGGCCCAGGTAGCAGTCGTACTGCTCGCCCTCGCCGGTTACGCCATCCTGGAACACGACTTCGGCGCCGTATCCCATGGAGAGCTCACGCTTGCCTGACTCGTAGTCCTCGATTGCTTTGGCGTCCATCAGCACCAGGGGAACCTTGACGAACTGACCGTCGCGGACCACTTCGCCACCTGTTTGGCCAATGGCGACGTCCTTCCAGTTCTTGGAGTTGACGCCCTCACCGCCCGGGTGGCCGTTGGTCATTGGCCGGTATGCGTAGGAGTGCATGGCATCAGCGTGGAATACCGCGCTTTCGGGACGGTAGACGCGCACGATCGGCTTATCGCGCAGGCCGTGTTCGTTGTCCGGGTCAATCTCGGTGCCCAGGTAGTCCTGAATGCCGGTGCGGGCTACGCGTGCTTCGGCTACCAGGTAGCCGTCCTCGGTGCGCCGCACGCCCGTGACTGGCACGGAGTCGGTGAAGATCATGGGGCGAGCTCCTCGAATATCTCAGGGCCCAGCTCAATCGAACCCCGGTAGGGCTCGACCTTGTCGATATCGACGCTGCCAGGTTCGTAGGTGAAGGTGATGTGGGGCTGATAGTCCGGCCAGTCCCAAGAGGCGCCAGCCTCAACGATGGTGACGTGACGCCAGGCCAGCTCGGAACTGTTGAACAGCAGCACCACCGCGCCTTCGCCGAACTTGTCGATGAGCCGCGCGCCACCAGGTGCAATCTTGAGCTCGCCCTTGCCATCACCCGACCATGACTCGCCGACCTTCATCCAGTCGACCAGGTTGCGGCTGTAGGCGACGGTGACATGCAGCTCATTGGCGGACACGGTCGATTCAAAGCCCTGCGCCTTGGCCCAAGCGATGATGTCGGCCCCGTTGGTGACCTTGCGGGAGACGTACAGCGTGCGCGGAGCGGCGTCGGACAGATCCTTCCTGCCCGCCACCGAATCGACTTCGCTTACAGGCAGATCGTCACCACCTTCTTCGTCCGGCATTTCATCGCCAAACTTGTCGATGGCGGCCTCCAGTCCTGGCATAACGCTCAGCTCAACCAGCAGGTTCACCGAGGCCGCCGATAGCGCATCCGCAGGGAACAGGCCGGAATCCTTCAGCGTCTTGATGGTATCCGCCGTGGTTTTGCCGATGTCTGCCCGCTCTTTGGCCGTTGCTTGCCACAATGGCGACCACGCGTAATGGATCTCCTTAGGCCGGCTGCCCAGTGCTGAGCGGATCAGGCACTCATCTAGAACGCCCATTGCTGGCTTGATCTCCAGCTTCTGGCGTGATGCGACGTTGTCGTAGTAGTTGCGGGTGTTCTCTTCACCGTTGGCGCCCAGACCAGTGGAGGACTGGCCGAACATGCGGGTACCAGGGATATCGAACGCACCAGAAACGCCCTGCTCTGTCTTGGCGATCACCTCAGGCAGATTTCCGAAGCTGGCCGACTTGGAGCTGTGCGTCTCGGCGCCGTCGAGGATCAGCGTGCCGTTGATGCCCTTGGCGGTCGCAGCAAGACGCAGGCGCTCCAGCAGGAGGCGCTCGTAATTCTTGTCCTGCATGCTCGCCATCAGATTAGGGATGTTGATGACGTCGATCTTGGCCTCGTAGACCAGGCTGACCACGTTGGCCACCGTCTCGTCGTAGTGCCGCACGGCGGGCATAGCAGCCAGAAGCACCGAGTCGCCCCAGCCGAAGCCGGTGCCGATCGCCAGCTCAGGGTCAGGGTGCGGCGTTCCGATGAAGATGACCAGGCGCGACGGATGGATCTCCACCACGCTGCCCGGCAGCCGGTAAGCCTTGGGCTTGCCGAAGCGCGGGCTTTGCGGGTCCTGTTCGATCTCGGTCGCGCTGAGTTGCCGGCGCGTCATGACGGTGAGGTACTTCACGCCACCCTGCCGCACACGCTCAGGATTCAGTTCCGATGCCGTATCGCGCTCACCGGTGCCGATGAACACCGCAGCACCACCGAACAGACGGGCCTTCAATAGGGCCTCGAGGATCTTGCCCTTGACGTTCAGGCGTTCTTCCTCGGCCTCGATCAGCTCGATCTGGGCCTTGTCAGCCTGCCAGCTGCGCCAGTTACGGCACGCGTCCACCGCGGGGATGGTCACGCCCTTCTGTGCTGTCCAAGAGCCACGGAAGGCGTTCAGAAGCTGCTGGTCGTCCATCTCAGGGATGGCGTAGTGCGAGTGCGACGCCTTGTCGCGCGCAGTACCCAGTCCTGCGACCAGGTTCTGCAGGCTGTCTTTCAGGTAGCTGAGTGCGCTCATGAGTTGCTCACGTTTGCGAGTGTGTAGCTGCCCGCAATCGGGAAGCGCTGGACAATGAAGTACCCGAGTGCGTCGATCGGGTCTTCAGTGCCGTCCTTGTTGGGTTCGCCGTTATCGGCGTAAGCCTGTTGCTCCAGCACCTGGGTGGTGACCGGGCAGTTGTCGGTGTTCACCAGATAGCGACGCTTCTGGTCGATGTTCAGGAGCATCGCGTTCACGGCCAGCACCCGGTCACGCACCAGCGGGTTGGAAGGATTCACCATCACCATGAAGCCGGCGGCGCGGAGCAAGCTGTGGTCCGACTCGCTGCCGTTCACGCTCTTGCGGTTCTTGCCGCTGGCATCCGGATATACCGTGATGCTGTGTCCTGGGAACCGGCGCTTCAGTTCGATAATCATCGCCGGCGTATCGAACAGGCTTGTGGCCTCTTCCAGCAGCATGGGCAGGCCGTCGCGGATGACGTGGATCGTCGCGGCCATCCGGTTGATGTTGAAGTCCATGCCGATGTGCAGTTGCTCGCCCGGGCGGATCGTTGCGTGCGTGTGGTTCTGCTTGCGGCAGAAGCTCGGGTACACACTGCCAGAGGTGAGGTTGACGAACAGGCCGTCGATGTACGCGTCCACCAGGTTGGCCGGGTACGACTCACGCAGCGACTTGATGTAGTCCTTCGGCAGGTTCTTCGCGTTCTGCCGTGTCGAGGCGTGGACGATGCCGTACAGCGGGCGCTGGCTCGGGTTGGCGGCAAGCTCCTTGACGAACTTGCGATAAACCCAGTTGAAGCCCTCCGGCGTCGTGGTGACGTCGATGGTGTTCATGTCGCGGCCCGGCCAAACGGTCGACATCCGCGCAATGATCTTCTTCCAGGCGCTGTCTGCCTTCTTGATCGGCATGCAGTCGATCTCATCGACCAGGGCATGAGCGATGTTGAAGCCGACGATGCGGTGGGGATGCTCCATGCTCTTGCAGACGATCGTCGATAGACACCGGCCGCGGTTGTCACGCAGGTACACGCGCTTCTTGCTCGGCACGATGTCGGCGAACAGGCCGAACGCCTCAGCGACCACCGGCATGGTGTCGTAGAAGATGTCGGCGATCTGCGGATAGGTCGGGGCGAAGTAGCCCTGCGGTATGCCCGGGAACTCCAGCGCGTTAACGCACATGCGCACGCAACCTACAAACGTCTTGCCGCTCCGGTAGCCACCAACGAACGCCATGAACTTCTTGTGGCTTTTGATGAATTCGAACTGGGGCTTATTCAGCATCAGGACAGCTTGCATCTTCCACCCCGATGATTACTTGCTTGGGCTCGGGCAGGCCCTTATTCGGGTCTTCCAGTTCGCGGCGCAGCTTCTCGTTGGTGAGGCGGCGGGTCTCAAGGTCTTCCTTGGTGCGCTCAAGACTTTCAACGCGCGCTGTGAGCCGGTCGATCAGGCTGGAGTAGTCGCGCACCTTGCTCGTAGTCGTGATTGAGGTGAGCGAGGTTTCTTTGCCGCTGACCAGGATCGGCTCTTCCTTCTCCGACTCCACCTCAAGCGTGTTGCCGAACTCGCTCTCCCTGGCCAGCGCACGCATCAAGCGCACTCGCGTCAGCCGCAACTCATCATCCACACGCCCCAGCTCAATGCTGGCAAGCATGTCGTTCTCTTCGTCAGTCAGGAATCGGCTGTAGATCGAGCCGGGCTTTGCAGCGTTCTTGTTGCCCCTCTGTTCCTTGGGACCTGAACTCTTGCCGCCGTGTAGCTTGCAGCGAGAGGAACCCGGTATCGCGTGACGCTTGCATGGTTCCCCGTTGCCGCGCTTGGATGCGCCGCATAGGGCCATAGTCAGCCTCATTCATGGGGTTGGTTTTCGCAGAACGATTCATTCAATGCATTCGAACGTCATTCAATGATCATTCGATTGATTTTCCCCTCACCAGCCGCCGACCATCTTGGCCCCTACCGCCATACCGGCGACGAACACCAGCACGACCAGCAGCGAGCCAATGCTTGGGGTCATCGATTCCAGCGGTTGGCGCATGGGTGGTGGCTCGGGAGGCTTAACTGCCTGGCACGTACCGCACATTGGAATGCGCTGGTCCGTAATCAACGACACTCCGCACCCATTGCAAGCGGCGCACCTGGCGGGAGTCACGGTGCTACCTCATATTGGAATGCCCGATCAGCAGGCATGGCCGTCACAAACCGGCACCGGTGGGCGTCGAACTCTTCCCGGGTCGCAATGGTGCGCTCATACCGGGAGTTGGTCTTGCCGGTGAACCGCTCGCGATGAACGACCACACCATCACGCAGAAACTCGACTTCAGCCGATCCCAGTAGCTTGGTGACGATTACTTTCATTGGTCTAAGCCCCGAAGAAACCAAACATCGCTACGACAAGACAGACGATGCTAATTGCCGTGCAGAAACCCTTGATCCAGGCTGCGTCAACTTCTTTCATGTGACCTGTCTCGCGCCACGATTTGGCGCATTCGATTTCGTGGCGCGGATTACTGCTTGCGGCGCTCTATACCTTCGGGCGCCTTCGGGCAGCTCATGCAGTGCTCGCAGTTCAGCGTCCGACACAGCCAGACCTTCACCCGCTGCCAGTACGTGACCATGAAGATGTGCCGGGCACCGGCCAGGGCCAGGGCGACATGCAGCGTCAAGCCGGCAGTGGTCGGACCGAAGAAGATGTTCTGGCTGCGCGCCATGACGACGAAGCCACTGATGGCGATCGTCGAGTAGATCAGCTTCCCGAGGATGCCGTCCCTCACCTTCCCGCTCAGTACGCACCAAGTCGCCCAGGCCGCGATAAGGCCGCAGGCGATGGAGTTGATCAGTTCAAGATTCATGGTGGATTGCCTCCCCCGAACCGCTGGCGAATGAGCGCCCAGAGGTCAGCGGATTTAATGGCTCGATTGATGGCTGCCAGGAGCGAGCCGCCGAATGCGCCCAACAGGAAGCCGATACCGGCGACGATCTTCGGCTCGGTCACGCCCAGGTAGGTGCTGACCATGCTCGTGAGGTAGATCGAGCAGGCCATGCCGGTGATGAGGAAGATCATCCAGGCTCGCCAGTCGTTCAGGTCGTCCTTGTGCCACCAACTGGCGATCACGGCGCCGACCAGTCCTGCGATCAGCAATTCGAACCTGTCGATCTTGTCGAGCAGGCGCTGTAGATACTCCATGCGCTCGACTCCGTGGGGCATGAGGAATAAAAAAGCCCGCTCAGTGGCGGGCATATGGCTCCGTGCTATCGTTCGGCTTCCACACTAAACGGACGCACGAAGCTCATGGAAAAGGGAACAGACAAGACCGCAAGTATTCAGGTGACATTCACTACAGGGCACAGGAACCTGCCGTACGCCGTAAATCTTGAAGAAGATCACCACCCAATGATTTGGCTTTCCAGGGAGCCGGAGCGCATCGATGAGATACCTGAGTTTGAAGGCGAGCCAGAGCTGAAAGAGCTTGTACGCGCAATCAACGGGCCAGGATTGCATTTTGAAACGTTCCGATGCTCACACCGTACGGGCACGGATCATGGTCATGTCATTCGCACCATGTACGTCGCCGTGATCTTCAGGGATCGCAAACTAGCTGCGAGCCTGGACAATTACATGGTGTTGATTCGAGGCATTCTGACTGGGGTTGCGGAAAGTAAGGAGTTCCCCGATAACGCCCTTCCATTTGAAGTGCGGCTCCATAGGCATTGGCTGAAAGAGGAGGAACTGTGGGTGCACACGGCGGATATTCAATTTCACATTCAGGCCCTGGATGAAGCTCAAATGCGTGCCGAATTGGGCCGCCAAACCGTTTTCCTTGAAAAGATCCTAAATCACCCATAGCGATCGCCTTTGTGATTGAGCTGGGTAAGCAAAACTTCCAGCTCAATCCCTGCTGAGTCCCTCCCGGTTAGGGAGTGAAGGAATGGATTAGCTGGAGCGGTGAAGCAGGCCGCCAGGCATGAGTTCGTTGCGGATCACTGCCTTGACCTGGTCAGCGCGGTTCGAGGCCATAAGGTCTGCCTGCTCTTTCAGATCCTGGCCAAGCTTGGTCTCGCCGATCATGCCGGCGATGTCCCGAAGAATGTCCGATGCATCGCGGCCGTTGATGGCGAAGCGATCAGCCGACACCAGGAACTGCGACGGCAGCGCCGAACCGATGCCCGCCGCGTAGTACTTGCCATTCTCGCCAAGCTGCATCCGCACACCCCAGGCAGCGGGCCATGGCGAGTTGATGATGCCGTCCTTGATGGCGGCCTCACTGAGGTAGACCTTATCGCCATCAACCTTGAAGGACTGGGACTGCTCGGTTACCGGGTCAGGCTGGTCCAGATTGCCGAACCTGGCCCGCACAACACCATCGCAAATTATCGTAGTGCAACCACCCGCGCTCACGATCCGCGTTCCGGCAACCTTCGCCTTCTCCAGGCGTTGAGCCAATTCTTCCTCGGTTTCGAGGCGGGAGTAGCTCAGGAACAGACGAGCATTGAACGACTCATCGCCGTAGCTCGCGTCGAACTCTTCAAACTCAGCGGCGTGACGATACTGCTCCGGCACCCGCTCAAGCTCTGCCTGCATGAACTGGAGCAGGTTTGCGGCATTCTTGGGCAAGTCCCACTTGCTCCAGCTGGCCACTTCAACCGACACCATCTGGCGCTCTGGCGATTTAGCCGCGCTGCCGATGGTGCAGGAGCTCAGTTCGAACTCGCCCGTCTTCAGGTCGATCTTCAGGCCGGAAACGCCCGGCACGTAATTGCTGGATTGGATCGTGCGGGACATTTTCCGTGCCTCGTAACGAGAAAAGCCCCAGCGAATGCTGAGGCCCTGAATAGGTGTGCGCGTCTTTCCGCGCTGTCTGCCGAAGACGATCCATGTGTCGACGCCCCAATGCATCGATCTCGCCCTTCCTGTCTCGCGCCACTCCACAAGCATGTGAGGTCAGAGTGCACGGGCTGCCGGTGTTTTTCCGTAGCGCTGCACTACCGGCTTATCAGCGTCCAGGCCTTCCGTGAGGCTGCCCTGGCTACAGGAAAATCAGAAAGCGGGCGATATATCGAAGTAGTAATCCTTGCCCTCTTCGAAATGCTCGGCACGATCGGCAGCCACGTTTACGGTGTATTCGCCGTATGGGGTGTACTTGCCGTAGATCGCGTCTTCCTCCGCTGGATTGGCAGACCACACAGCACCGAAGTGCAAGCGGGTCAGTGATTCCGTCGAGCCCTGAACAGGCCCTTTGGAGCGGAGTGTCATTTTGCAGCGGGTAATTTTGGTCATCGGTAGATCCTCTGTATCGAATGAGCAGGAGGGTCTTTCCGGTCTTTCGCCTGCGTTTGTTTGGTACATCTGGGAAAGCATCCACTTGGGTAGCGGCTTTCCTCGGAGGTACAAAAAAGCCCGATGCGTATGTCCGGGCTTTTTCTATTGCTTCCAGGCCTATTCAGCCGATCGCGACACTTTCGCCAAGGCCAACACCTTCGGGTTCGGGCTTGGCGGAGGTCATCACGAAGTGGTTGCTGGATGCGCGCAGATTGGATGCCAAGCTTTCATCAGCGGACTGACTACCCGTTCGCCACATGGCGAGGGTCAGCTCCAGGCGCTGCATGGCGACACCCTGCGGCTCGGTGAGAGCGGTCAGGCAGTGCACGGAGCGGTAGGCACTGGCAATTGGCTCGGCGAATGCCGACAGGGAGAAACAGGACAGGCAGGCGGCAAGCGCCAAGCCCAGGTAAGCGGACATTCGCTTCATCATTCGGCATTCCTTTCGGCGGGTTTCTGATGGCAATAAAAAACCCGGCGCGGCGGCCGGGTTCTTGTTAGTCAGTCCTACACACGCAGGAATGACAGGATGGGCAAATAATCGGACATGCGGACATGAAATGCAAGCCCTTTTGAGGCCCTATTTTTAAGCTGCCTCGCTGCCTAGCACTCCTACTGCTTCCAGCATGTGTTGTGCATCGACCAAGGCCTCATTCACCAAAGCCTCGAGCGATCCCTTGATCGCCTGATTCCAGCGCCGGTAGGTGCGATCGGTCAGCCCCTGGCTATCCCAGTTCGTCATGTCGTAGTTCGACTCGGCCAGAACGATCATCTCCCCCGGCTTCGACTCGGCGACAGACCTGGCGTGCTTGTTGGCGCGGGCCACGTCGGCATCAGCCGCCTTGTTGCGCCAATCCCACTGGCCATCCTCCTTGTTTTCCCGGTGCTTTGGCGCTTTGACCTCGACCACGGCGCGCTGAACACCCTTCGACTGCTGCGGAACCGCCCAGACCAGCACGGCCTGTTGGGTGAATCGCAGTGGCGCCGGCGTAGGCACAACCGCAACAAGGCGACCGATTGAATCGATCTTGCGCCCGCGGTGGGTGCTGTACTTGGCCACCAGTGCATTCCAATGGCGCGGACTAAGCTGGGCGTGCAGTAGCTTGTGCACGATGCAGTCAGCGAGAAGCGCCGCATCCTTGCCGGTGATCTCGCCTTTGAGCTTGCTGGTCTGCACGCGCGGCTCGACGTTGCAGCCGCCGGCGCTGTTGATGGTTTCCGCTGCCAGAGCACGGACGACTGCCGAAATGACGTTTTGATAGTTCATGCTGCCGCCCTCTTCAGCTCTTTGATCATTGCCCGGTATTTGGCCTTGAGGGCCTTGATCTCTTCCACGGTGTATTTGCAAGGAGGGTGCAGCCCTTCCAGCCATGCCACCTTCTCGGCACCGATGCGCTGCACCAGGCGGATGCGGTACTCCACCGCATTGCCGGACAGGTTGCGGTTGCACTTCACGCACTGTCGGTGGATGTTCAGCGGCTCGAAGCGCAACTCCGGACAGGCGCCGACGGAGCGGTAATGTCCAGCGTCCCACCGACTGCCAGTCATGAGATCGTTGTCGTTCGGCGTGGAGTCGCAGCTGATGCAGGGCAGGTGCGCGTCACGCAGGCGCACGTACTCGTTCACGGCGGCCTGGGCCTCGCGCAGATGATCCGCCCTGCTCTTCAGCTTCTCCTTGCGGACCTTGATCTCGCGGCGCCCTACTTCGGCCAAGGCCTTCCCAGCGATCGCACGGCCTTTCTCCGACTGGCCGTGAGCAATGGCGCACTCGATCTCGCCGCACACTGCCTGGCCATTGCGCGCAGGCACGAACATGACTCGGCACTCCGGACAGCGCTTGCGACGTGGTGCGCCAGATTTGAGCGGGGTTTTACGCTGTAGTGGGGTGCGCTTCATGCGGCCTCCTTGAATGCTTCGAACTCGGCCATCTCGGTAAGTCGCTCTTCCGTGAGCGTTGGCCAGTCATGCAACACCAGGTACGCGCAGCACTGCCGCCAGAAGTCTTGGAAGGTCTCCTCTCCCATCGAGTCGTAGGAAAGGCTTCGGGGTGTCTTGCGGGTGAGCTGGCCCAGGCCAGGGATGTCGAACGCTTCCTCGTCGCAGTACACGCCCGACTCCAGTTGCAGGGCCTTGATCGCGTCGTGGGACTGCTTCCCAGAGAACCGGTCGATGTTCTGGCTCAGCACACGGCCCAGGCCGTGGACCAAACCGTTGAATCGGGGGTTGCGCGGCTGCTTGAGGTCGGCGCGGATCTTCGCATTCATCTTGAATTCACGCTCACGCAGGATCGACCGGTCGGCGTCTGAGGACGGCACAAACGCGGCGACCTCTTTGCCGGTGGCTGGATCGACCAGGCGGCGCAGAACCAGGTACACGGGCATCGGGCGAGGCTTCGCTGGCTTGGTCATGGCTTCACCCGAAAGAATTCAATTTCGAATGGACCGACGTAAACCCGGACGGCAGGCTTGGAGTCGAGCTTCGTGAAATAGAAATGCCAGTTGCGCGGGCGGAACCCGAAGAGCAGCCATCCCCGCTTGAATCCGAAGCTGACCATGTAGCCGTCGCCGCGGTATTCGTCACTGAACCTCCCGTAATTGGTCTTCATGACTGCTCTCCTTGGCCCATGGCGGCCGAAGAAAGCTCGCCAAGCACCAGCGCAGCAATACCGAAAGCCTCGACGCCCATCGGGGTTACTCGCAGAATGTCGTTCATCGCGGAAACCAGCGCCTCGTTCTCGGCCTTGAGCTGGTCGCGCTCGGCACGGAACGAATCACTGAGCGCCTTGTTCGTGACGATGAGTCGATCCAACAACTCATTTTCTTTGATCAGGCGATTACGGACATTGCAAGCAGTCGCATACGCCTCTTCAAACGGCACAAGCCTTTTGTTCTCAGTCTTGAGGTGATCAAGGTTCGCTTCCTGCCGACGAATGCGCGAAGCCGCCGCGAGCAACACAACGGCAAACGGGTCTGAATCGCCATGGTCCGAATTCTCCTGTAGCGCCTGAGCGTTATCGACCAACTCCTTGATCAGGTCTTCGGCCAGCCAGTCATGCGGACCTTTCAGGGCGTTGTTCTCGGCGATCAGGGCCAGAACTACGGCAGGGTTGGCGGCGGCAATGAATTTCAGCGCCGCGTAATACGCCTCGTCTTCCACGTCATGTCCTGCATCAGCATCGAGCAGGTGCCGGGTGTATCCGTCATCCTTGAAATACAGGGAGTCGTTCTCGACCAACCAAGGGCCAGTCGGCGCCGCTTCGCACAATGCTTTCAGATTTTTGTTGTCGCTCATGTCCGTTGCTCCGCTGTCTTCTTGCCGAACTTGGCCAGCAGCAGCGCACGCGCTGATTTGCCGTCAGTCGGGATGCCCTGCTGAAGGATTCGCGCTTGGGCCTGCTGGTCGGCCAGCTCGTTGGCAAGTTCGAAGGCCGTCTTCTGGCTGTCGTGGCCGATGCCGGTGGCGATCCGGCCGTCGAGCGGTTGCATGGCCTGGGCGCGGCGAAGGATGATTTCGTAGTTGCGGTCGAACCTGGCGCGCAGCCCCTTGTCCTCCTGGCGCGCGCCGCGCAGATCGAAAAGACCGGTAGCCTCGGCGGCCAGCTTCACCGCTTCGTGGCTGTACGTGGCCATCAGCGCCTCGATCCAGGCGTCACCAACAGCCGGCATGCCGAAGTCTTCAGGCCCGGGCGCGCACATGGCGATGAACTCACCAACGCTCGGCGCGAAAGGCTTCTTGAGCTTGCGGCACTTCTGGATGCCGAACTCGATCTGCTCCAGAGTGCGGATACCCTCGTCGGCGAACTCCTTGATCCACTCGGCTTTGGCGGCGTCGAGTGCTTCGGTGGATGGCCAGGCCTGGCGCCATGCTGGGAAGATCCCGCGCAGCCGGCGGAACAGGTCGTTCACCACTTCTGCCGTCTGTGGCGTCACCTGGAGCGGCTGGGCGTGAATGGCTGGCGGAAGGTTGCCCATGGTCGCCATCAGTCGGTTGACTGGCTTCATGGGCTCACCACAAGGCCTTCAGCCCAGGCATTGCTGTCGAAGTCAGGCTCGGTGTTCTGGCGGCGCGCCGGGAACTGGCGAACGTTACTGGCCCGATTCTTGTCGTCCTTGACCCATTTCACCAGCAAGGAGACCCATTTAGATTGGGTTTGCAGGAGTCCGGTTGTTTCGTGGTGAGCGGTGAATGGGGCTACAGCGTCCTTGGTGAATAGGTCAGTCGAGACGCCGAAGTGGACACAGTAGGTCTTCAGCAGATTGGCGTCAGGCATCCAATCCAGGGTCATCTCGACAGGGGCCTTTGGGTCAACGGGTGGCTCGGCCTCTTCCGGGGGAAGGTCTTCGAGATCATCGAAGCCTTCGAAGCCCGAGCCCGGAATTTCTTCGCCCGCGTTGAGAGAGTGGTGTTGATCCCTTCCCTTCCCTTCCCTTCCGGGGGTGAGGACTCGACCACCATTCGACGACTGCTCGTCGAGGACTCGACGACTACTAGCCGAACTATCGTCAGGTGAAGCAACAAAAGCAGGATATTTGAAGGTGCGTTTGTCGATTTTCTGGTGACTCCAGCCCTGCACATGCAGGTAGGTTTTGCCCTCGACTGAGTAGAGAGCAATCAGGTTGGATGACTTCAGCTCGCCCAGCAGCCCATCAATCGATTCAACGGTGATGTCGTCGCCAGGGAACACGAGGGCCTTAATGGTCCGCGGCGACAACGGGTGATTGCCACCGTCGTCGCAGAAGTTCCAGATTCCAATGAATAGGAGGCGAGCCAGCGGCGTACAGGACATTACCTGCTCACTCGACCAGAACTCGGGCTTAACGGTACGGATGCGAGCCATCACGCGGCCCCCTTGAATGCTTTGTCATGGGTGAACAGGCCGTCCCAGGTCTTCTTCATGGGCAGCTCGCCGGCCAGGTACAGGTCGTACAGGCGTGCGGCGCCCTTCTTCAGCAGAACGGGCGTGTAGGAGATGAACGGGTCTTTGCCGTGCGGGGTAACTTCGACCTGGTGCTCGGTCATGTACTTGTCGCGGGCGTACGAGCCAACGCGGTGACGAGTGCCCGACTTGCTCTCGTTGTAGAGCCAGCTGCGCGACTCCAGGTAATTCCCTACCTGCATCACGTTGACCCCATTGAGGCCCTTACAGAACTGGGTGTGGGTCATGCCTTCCTTGAACAGGTTCTCCAAGGAGTGGATCTTGGTGGCCTGCTGCTCGACCTGGGCGGTGAGCATTAATCGGGCCTTTTCAGACTCCATGGCGATCTGCAGGATTTCGATGGTGGAGAGCGGCTGAGGCTGAGCCACCTGAGACTCCAGTTCGTGCCAGCGGCGAATCACGGTCATGCGCATAGCGGCGCTGTAGCCGGTCAGCAGGCAATCGGTGTGTTCTCGATCAAGCAAGTATTCGGTTTGCTCGCGGTTCAGCGGGTCGAGGTAGATACATCCAAAACTGGATGCATCCTTGCCGAGCTCTTTCATCATCGAAATGACGTCGCGCTTCACATGAAAATGCGCCTTGCCGGTCAGCTCAGCGATTTCCCGCGTCGACATAGTTTTGCGCGCCACGTTTTCAGCAATCGAAAAACGTGGCGCGGAATTGATTGGGGTATTGATCGTTTCTGTTGGATGGTGCATGATTTGCTCCACAACGCGTTGAAGATAGCCGGGTCACTACCCCGGCTTTTTTTTGCCTTGAATTTGGCAGAGGCCCTCTGGATTACCCTTAAGAGTCCCTGCCAGAGGCCCTCATTGGGGTAACCAACTGAAGGACTGGTGCCTTCTTCCGGCCGACCTCTGAAAGCGCCCCGCTTGCGATTGATGTTTCCATCATTGCGTTGATGGCCTGGGCAAAACTCCACCCGTTCTGGCGCATCAACCCCTCCACTGCTTGCCGCGTTTTAGGCGGCAACTTTTCAAGCTCAATGCTCATTCGGGCCTCCAAAAGGCCTCTAGCCCGCGATATCTTCTTGTTTGTCCTGCATGAGTTCTTCGATAACACCGTTGGAAACTGCCCACTCGATGATTTCGTAGAGATACGTGGCGTGCTGCATACGGGTTTTGCTGGCGGCTTTACGCAGAATCCGATCAAGCACTGGTTCGAAACGAACCTTCACCGGGATGGCGCGCTTTTGATTGGGGTCCATGTACATACTTCGATGCTCCTGGCTGATGAATTGGGTTTAAGCGGCGGATTTCTTGATCGACTGGGCGGGGTCGTCTTCGCGCTTAGCGACAAGCGCACCGCACGACTCCTTCTCCAGAACGCATTGCATTGGGTAGGAGAACCCGCCAGTTGTCCGGCACTGAGATACCCGGCTACCGGTCACGCCAAGGGCGTCGCCGATAGCGCGGCCGGTGCCGAAATGTTCAAGTGCTTGGTCGTAGGTCATGGTTATGTCTCCAGTGTCTACGCCGAGTTTAGAGTTCTTAACAGCACAAGGCAAGTTATCTAAACACTCTTGTGTTTAGAATCCTAAATATGGAATTCAAAGACCGTGTAGCGGCGCGCATGAGAGAGCTAAACCTCAACGCGACCGACATCAGCAAACTCACTGGCGTTTCTAAGGCGACGGTGAGCTTTTGGATGGGCGGAATAAATGGCGCAAAGGGGAAAAACCTTCTTTCGCTGGCGAAAGTCTTGGAGTGTTCGCCGGACTGGCTTTCTGAAGGAACCGGTCAGCCGGGCGATGCGGTGGCGGTCGATGGACCCAAGGCAGGCTCATCCAGCGCGGAGCTGGTAGCACACATGCTGGCGTCTAAGGCCGGTAAAAACCTATCGAGCAAGGCGCGAGAAATGGTACTGGCCGCAGCGGTCGAGGCCGACAGCACGGATGCGAATGATCAATCTTACATGCCCGCAAATATTGCGTCGCTGCGCCCGCTCAAAGAAGAGATCCTGATTCCCCAGTACGACGTACGCGGGGCCATGGGCCATGGACAGGTGCCGGCCGACTATAACGAGGCCGTGCGCAACCTGGTGGTGCGAGAGGAGATGTTGCGCGAAAAAGGCGTGACCTATACGTCCACCACAGCCCTGGCGATGATTACCGGCTGGGGTCAGAGCATGGAAGGCACAATCAACGACAAGGATCTGGTGATTGTGGATCGGGGAATCGTCGAGTTCATTGGCGAGGGTATCTATGTGATCACTTGGCACCAGGAGCTCTACATTAAGCGCATGATGCGACTCGATGAAGACCACTACCGACTGATATCCGACAATCCGCACTATGAAAACCAGACTGCGCGCATTGATGACGTGACGATCCACGCAAAGGTTTTGCTGATTTGGAACGCTCGCAAAGCTTAGGCTTGGCGAGAGGTCGAAAGCCCGCCATGCGCGGGCTTTTTATTGCATGTCAAAAAGGTGCGGGCTCGTCTTCCACTACCGAAAGCTCTTCATGCTGCTGGACGGCCGGGTCATTCTCCGTCGACGCTTCCCATTTCAAGGTGACAGTCCCGTCGTCATTGAACGTCATTTCTATGCCGTCGGTATCCGATAGCAGCCCCATCACTTCGTCCCACTCCCGATCACCGTCGCTGTCCAGGCGATGGATAGTTACCCAGCGCTGCTGCTGGGCGACTGGGTGATTGATCATTGAGGATACGCGCAGCCCAAGGCTCTCAAGACCAGTCATTACCACCCTCTCCTGCTGTTCCTGCTTTTTCTTTTTTGCCATTTCTAAGCTCCTTCTAGCTGTATGTTTATACAGTAATGGAGCGATCATACCCTGCCGTTTTCCCACGCGTAAACCACCATTTGCCTACACGCCTCTCGGGTAAGCTTCGGTCCTACTGTTTAGTTTTCTTAAAATAAGTGTTGACAAATTTTGTTTAGTTTTCTAAATTGGCGGCATCGCAGCGACTTACGAGGGCCTGCGAAGGGCCTCCGCCCGCCGCTCTTTGGTTTCACCCCTTGCCGGATCACCACCGGCCCAGATTCAAAGGCAGCGATGAACCGGCCTAAACGGTTCAGAGGGTTGGCAACTGACCCGGGCGTGCAGCGTAAAGCGCCAAGAACAGTTATCCAGCGGGAGAACAAGCCGAAAGGCCCGCGGCTGGAGTGATATGTGATTCAAGCCGGTGACCGACGCCAGTAGCGGGTCAAGGCGCCACAGATTTACTGATGCCGCTTCTATGAGGCGGCATTGGAAATCAGAGGCAGAGGTGAAGAAGGTGAAGACATGTACGAAGTGTCAGCACTCCCTTCCTGAGGGTGGTTTTTACAAGAGGAAAACATCTAGTGATGGGCTTGCCAGCTCATGCAAGGAATGCAGTAAAAAATATTACGCGCTCAACAAGAGCGAGATAGCGGAAAAGAGCAAAGCTCGCAGAAATAAAGATCTCCAGGCGTATAACGCAAAAAGTGCCGAATCTTATCGGCGCCGGAAAGATGCGGCTCGGGCGCAGCATGCCAAGCATTACCAGCAAAACAAGACAGAGATTCTAAAGCGTCATGCGCGCTACCGGGCTGAGAACAAAGAAAGAATCAACGCTCGATATGCCGAGTACTCGCAAAAAAACAGATCGACGCTTATAGAAAAAGGCAGGCGCTACCGAAGTGGCAATGAAGCAGTGAGGCGTAGGGCGAGAGAGCGAGCCCGACTGATAGTCACGGGACTGAGCTCGTCCTACATCAAAAGCCTCATTGCCAGAGGATCACCTCTAAGTTTTGAAGAAATACCCGAATCGCTTATTGAGATAAAGCGGTTGCAGATTCAGATATTGAGAGCAGCAAAGGAAATTACCTGATGAAAAATGCTGAAGCATTACGAAAAAATCTGGCTGACGTTTTTCGCCAGCTGCAAGCCGGTGAAATCAACGCCAAAGACGCATCCGAGCTGGCAAACCTGGGCGGCAAGATGATCAACAGCGCCAAGGTGCAAGTCGAGTACTTCGCGCTTCGCAAAGAGGCGCCAAAGATTGCCTGGCTTGAGCAGGACGCCGAGTAGGACGACCAGCGCTATGACAGCCGGGAAAGACCGGCACCTACCCTTCCCCACCTCTATTACGTCAGCACTCTTCCCCCGCGCCCATCGGCAACCAGCGGGAGGCATGAGTGTTGAACGAATACAGGTGAACCAACGAATGGAGAGAGTCATGCCTGAGCAACGAGCGCCATATCCACGGTCGGCGGATAACGCTGGCCAGATGAACCTGCCCGAGGGCAAGACCTGCGGCGACTGTGTGCACTGCAAGCGCTGCACCACGATGTTCGGCCATATCCCGGCTGACCAATCGTGCGACTGGAGCCCATCGCGCTTTCGTGAAGCTGTTCAGGTCGCAGTCTCCGCCTAACCCCAAACACTGGAGGTCGCCATGAGCGATTGGATCAGCGTCAACGACGACCGCAGGCCTGAGCATCGCTGCGATCTGCTGGTTTCCGTGAAGTACATCCGCCGCCATGAAAACGAAGACGGATCCCCGAACGATGAAGAGGGAAGTGAAGTAGCAATGGGCGAGTACGTGCCCGTTTGCAACGGCCGCGACCTCTCCTACTTCGACAGCTACAGCTCCCCGCACGGCGATGACTGGTGGATCACGCACTGGCAGCCGCTCCCCGCCCCGCCCACTGAATAACGCCACCCTGGAGGCGACCATGAACGCAGTATTGAAGATATGCCAAGAGCGTTACGACGCTCAGTTGCCTCCAGAGGTCAGCGAGAGCGACGAGGTGACGGACTGGCTGGAGCATTCGGCGGAGCGCCTGGTGTGCGGCGTCGACATCAAGTGGAAGCGCCGCTACGGCCAGCCGCAGGTCGTGACGTTCGACCGGTTCTGCACGGTGCTGCAGGGTCACCTAAACCAGCGCCAGATAGACGGTCTGGATCAGCGCGATTCGTTTGCCCGACTGCTGCTGTCGGCAATGCTGGGAGGTCAGGGCGATGCCCGCGCTCATGCCGCCGACCTGCTCGGGGAGCAACAGCCGATAGCGGCAGTCGAGAAGATCGCTGTAGCGCTGCTGAGGCCGTATGCCACCGACGCGGTAGCAGCAGAGCGGGAAGAGGCAGAAGACGACGTGGAGGGTGACCTATGAACCAGCACACCGCCCTCGCCCGCCTGGGCCTGGAAATCGCCAAGATGAAGAAGTCGTGCACCCCGGTGCCGGATCGCACCTTCGTCATGGGCATGATCGAAATGGCGGAGTTCGCCGAAATCATCAACACCCCTACCGCCAACCGTTACCGCGATGCGCTGGACGCCAAGTTCGTCGATCGCAATGCAGAGCTCAAGAGGGCCGCAGCATGACCACCGCACCGGTTAAATCACTGGTCGACGAGCAGATCGCCGAGATTGAACGCAGCCCGATCATCCTCGGTGCTGGCCTACCGCGCGACCTACCGGTATCGGCACTGCCGCCCAAGCTTGCTGCTGCGATCAAGGGCGGACGGATCGCGGTGAGGGTTCGGCCATGACGATGATTTGCGGAAGCTGCAATCAGGCCGGGATTCGGTGGGTCGGCCCATTCAGCAATTTGACCCATACCGAATGCCCGCACTGCGGTGGCACCAACTGCCAGTTGGTTGATCAGCCAGAGCCGGACGAGCCTGAAACTGCCGCTTGTGGTTGCGGCGCCGAGGGCGAGGTGAACTACGACGACGGAACCGAGCGGCGTTACTACTGCTACAGCGCCTTGTCGATGTGCTCGCCATGACCGCCCACCAGCGCACCCGGCGCCTACTCATCTGGCGCGGCTCCTTCTCCGCCCTATCCCTCTGCACCTTCCTGATGTTGCTCAGCGCCCTCGCTGACCGAATCACTCAATAACCAACACCTTCAATCGCTGCGAGCTTCGCGGCAAGGAATCCCCATGTCCGCACAACAGCAGGTCATCACCATCGACGACATCAGCGCCGACAACGCGCCGGCCATCTACGTAGCTGGCGGCCTTGGCCAGTTCTTCGACGCTGTGAAGGCAGAAGTAACCGGCGAGGTGCCCGACCTGACCACGGTGAAAGGTCGCGCTCGCATCGCTTCCCTGGCCGCAACGGTGAGCAAGTCCAAAAAGGCCGTCGAGACACCTGGTCGCGACTACCTGAAACGCCTGAAGGAAATGCCCAAGGTGGTTGAGGCTGAGCTACGCGAGTTCGTCGACGCTATGGATGCGCTGCGGGACGAGACACGCAAGCCTCTGACTGAATGGGAAGCTGCTGATGCTGCCAAGAAGCGGGAGATCGAAGCATGGGTGGGCGAACTACGCCTTGACCCGCTGACCATCAGCACTGCCGACTCCGAATACCTGAAAATCAGCATCGGCGCCTTTGAAGGAGTCGTGATTGACGGCGAGTGGCTTGGCGATCACGAGGCCGAGGCGCTGCGCTTGAAGGCGGACACCTTAGAAGCGCTGCGTGCCGCCCTGGTGAAGCGCGAACAATACGAGGCTGAGCAGGCCGAGCTTGTGCGATTGCGCGCCGAAGCTGAAGCGCAGGCCCAACGCGACCGCGACGCGGAAATTGCCCGAGTCGCCGCCGAACAAGCACGACTCCAGGCCGAGCAACAGGCCCAGGCCGAACGTGATGCCGCAGCGCGCCGCGAGCAGGAACTGCTGGACCAGGCCGCCGCCACTCAGCGCGCCGCCGCACAAGCTGCACTGGATGCCGACGCCGCCGCCGAACGCCAGCGCCTGCAACTGGAACTCCAGGCCGAACAGTCCCGCGCAGCAGCGGCACAGGCCGAAGTAAACCGGTTGGCCGCCGAGCAGCGCGCCGAGCAAGACCGACTCGCGGCCATCCGTCGACAAGAGGAAGCCGTGGAGCAGGCGCGACTGGCTGAGATTGCCCGGGCGAACGCTGCGGCTGACGAAATCCTGCGCCAGGCTGCTGCGCGTGAGGCTGACCTTGAGCATCAGCGTTCAATCAACGGCGCGGCGCTGAAAGCTTTTGTCGCTGGCGGAATGACCGAGGAGTGCGCGAAGCAAGCCATCAAGCTGATCGCCAATCGCAAGATCCCCGCCATTTACATTTCTTACTGAGGCTTCCCGCATGTCCCAAGAAATCATCATGCCGCTGGAGCGCGATCGCCAAATGGCCGCCCAGCCAGCGCAAGAAATCAGCATGTTGTCGACCATCAGCCGGCTTGCCCTTGATCCTCGCTGCGACATGGACAAGCTGGAGCGCCTGATCAAGCTTCAGGATCGGATGGAAGCGAAGAGCGCGCTGGAGGCGTTCAACGCCGCCTTTGCAGAAATGCAGTGCGAAATGCCCTCTGTTGAGAAACGCACCGAGAACACGCACACCAAGAAGATGTACGCCGATCTGGACGACATCAACTACGCGGTCCGCCCGGTAATGGCCAAGTTTGGCTTTGGCGTCTCGTTCAAGATCGTCAACCAGGCCAATGGCGTCAGCATTACCGGAATCCTGATGCACAAGGCCGGACACCGCGAAGAAACGACCATGATCTTGCCGCTTGATACCGGCGCCGGGCGTAGCGCCGTGCAGTCAGTTGGCTCAACCACTACTTACGGCAAGCGTTATGTCATGTGCGCCCTGCTCAACATCACCAGCGGCGACGACAACGACAATGACGGCTATGTCGAACCGTCCGATCAGCTGGTAACCCCAGCCCAGGCACGGCAGGTTCAGGCTCTGCTGGATAAGTGCAGCGAGGCTGTCCACGCCAACTTTGAAAAGATGTACGGCGACCCTGGCCAGATTGCGAAGTCGGCGTTTGACGGCGTGGTTGCGGGGCTGAACAACTCAATCTCAAAAGCCGCCAAAGCGGCGCAGCAAGCGGGGTAAACAGCCATGCAAATAATCACTGAGGTTGAAC
Source organism: Pseudomonas yamanorum (assembly GCF_900105735.1). Classification (NCBI taxonomy): domain Bacteria; kingdom Pseudomonadati; phylum Pseudomonadota; class Gammaproteobacteria; order Pseudomonadales; family Pseudomonadaceae; genus Pseudomonas; species Pseudomonas yamanorum. The sequence goes on from NZ_LT629793.1 coordinate 1,009,944, forward strand.
AGGGCTCGCCTGAGTGGCTGGCCCTGCGCCTGGGTATCGTCACATGCTCAGAACTGGAATGTCTGCTGGTCAACGGCAAAGGCGAGGCAGGTTTCGGCACTGGCGCCTTCACCTACATGAACACGCTCATCGGCGAGCGCATCACCGGCGAAGCTGCTGACCCGTTCATGGGGAACCGTCACACCGAGCGCGGCCATGAGCTGGAAGGCGTTGCCCGAAAGCTGTACGAACAGCGTGAAGAGGTCGAGACCAAGCAGGTTGCAATCATCCTGAACCACGGCGCGGGCTATTCGCCCGACTCGCTGGTAGGGGCTAAGGGCCTGACGGAAATCAAAACCAAGCTTCCGAAGTTTCAGGTCGAAGTGATCCTGTCCGGCGACATTCCAAAGGAACACGTCGCCCAGTGCCAGGGCGGCCTGTGGGTGTCGGAGCGCGAGTGGATCGACTTTGTGTGCTACTGGCCTGGCATGCCGCTGTTCATCAAGCGCGCCTACCGGGACGAGGCGATGATCCGCAAGCTGTCGGAGCGGGTCAGCACATTCTACGAAATCTTGGACGACCGGATGAATCGGGTCTTGGGGATCGCAGCATGATCAGCAACCACCTCAACCTGGTCGAGGCGCTTCGCCCGGCCTCGGATGAACTGGCGGCACAGGTCGCCGAGTTTGTGGCGGCCGGCGGCGAAATCGAAATTGCCGAGCCTCCGCCGCCGCCGAAGCCCGTCGTGTATGTGCCCCAGGAGCCGCCAGCGCCGAAGCCGTTTGTTCGCCGGCGCGTCGATGCGACACCCCTGCCCTATGCACCAATCAACGCGCGCGCCGAGAAGCGCACAAAGCTGATTGAGAAGGTGGCAGAACTGGCAGCGACTCACACCCAAAGCGAAGTTGCTCAGTTGCTCAAGGTCAGCCGCAGAACACTCTGCGGCATCACGCAAGAGTTTGGGATCAAGTTCAAGAAAGCGGTGCGCGGCGGCAATCAAGACCCTGAGCGCCAAAAGCAGATGGAAGAGCGCGATGCCAAGTTTGCAGAGCGTATCCGTGCCTTCTTGGAGCTGGGCATCACTCGCCGCCAGTGTTGCGGAAGGCTCGCTATCAGTAATAAGACCTTCGAACGGATCATCGCCGCCCACGACATCGACTACCCCAAAGCGCGCCAGGGCAGCACTTCATGCGCCGCATAGCCCGCATCCAGCAACGCAAACGTCAAACTTGGCTCGCACTGCCGGCCAGCGGAATAGAAGAGGTAGGCCATGGCAAAGACTGTGCAGGAACGCTCGGCAAAAACTGCCAGGAAGCGCGTGGCACTTGCCGAAGAGGAATTGAGGCTCAGGGTTCGCCCAGGCACCCGGCAGGCCCTGGCCGATCTGATGGAGTGGTCAGGCATTACTGAGCAAGGTGAGGCGATGACGCTGATGATTCATCACCTGCATGCGCTGGGCTCGAAAGCCACATTCCTGCTTGATCCGCCGCGCCACAAAATCCAGATATCCGAAAACGTGGCGCGGGAATTCCGCAATAAAAGCCTTCTCGCCATTCAGAAAGACCCAGGCGACGAAATCATCGAGCCAGCATAACCCACCCTACTCGCTGCATCCGGTAACCCGGAGGGCGGCGCCTGACTGGAGATAATCCATGAGCAACATTCCTCCACGCCCGAAAGCTGACAAAGCAATGATCCTCGCCGCTTGCGCTGTTGTGGCCGAGAAGATCAACGCGGACGCCGAAACCATCGCCCAGCACTACCGCCGCCACATGGATGGTTTTGAGCTGGCAAAGGAACTCGATAAGTACGCGTCCTGGGATACCACTCGGGATGACATGGAAGCACTAGATGAGATCGACTATCTCGTAGACCGCGCCGAGGATTTGGCAGTGAAGGCGTGGGCAGAAAAGTTCAAGCCGGAACCTCCACTGCCTATCGGTACAAGGGTGAAGCAGGGCGTGATCACGCACATCTACGCATATCAGCCGGCGATGTATTGCGTCAAAGAAGATGGATGCACGAACGACACGCGCAGCCTTCTTATCAAATTCGAAGACGCTGTGGCCGCCTGACCCGCCCTCACCTATTGCGATTAATCTGGCTTCAATGCCAGTACCGTGGCGTGCGCTTCACTGATCTCCTGACACGCCATCGCGACATACGGATGATCTACTTGGCGGAACGGGCTATGTCCTATGATCAGCCCGTGTGCAAGGTCCAATAAATCCTTGGTCCTGGCGCCAGCCGCCTCTGATGCGGCGATAACGGCGATGAGCGCCTGCTCCAGCGCAATTTCACGATCAGTAGACATCTGTTTCTCTCCTTGTTCCGGCTCCATGCCGGTCACCCGTAATACCCTAGCGGAACCCAAGCGGCAAATAATTTATACGGATATTCGACGCTTTGGCGAGAATATTATCCCACCTCAGGACGCTTATCGGACTCATCGTTATGCCCGCTTAATATGCTGGTTCGAATTCGGTCCAATCCCAGAGCTAAACTTTTCCTTACATCATGAACATTTCTAAACTCCGTCACGGCCAACTCAACTGATAGTCGTGCAAGCTGATCAATCGCAAATCGGGCCTCATCCCGATGCCGAAGGATGCTATCGAAAAATGCCTCATCACCTGGAAGAGATGATCGATGACCTTCATCACGATCAAATCTGTAAGCTGATTCGTTTTGCCGATCCCACACGCGCTCATAGATAGAGATATGTTGATCAACCACTTTTATAGCTGTGTCTTGTGCAGCGCTGACTTGGAGCACCCTCGCATCGCTGGCCGCCTTAGTCATTTGGTTGAGCTGAGTGTCGAATGTTTGCTGCTGTAGTACGTTCATGCTCTTGAACTCCGCCTTCTGCACCTCAAGCAACTCACGCTGCATATAAACGGTTTTCAAGACAGCGAGCAAAGTTACAAACGAGACAAGAGGGCCAAATATCCCACCTATATACCCTCCAAAATTAGACCACTCTCCGGAAGTTATAGACAGGCCACCTCCAAATTTTGACCTATATAAAACCACGGCAATAACTAATGCGAGGGTTACGGCGAAAACTGAAAACAATAGAAACCCTAGATATCGGTCTTGAATGCTACGATCAGTGTTTATCATAAGATTCTATCCTTCGAAATATTGGATCGATATTCCTTTATATCAACGAATCACGCCAGCAATCAGCCTGGCCCCAACCTCACGCCCAGCCACTTGCGCCAGGCCACGGTCAACATAGGTTCGGTCACCCGCAACAACCGGCACCACGACTTCACCACCACGCTTTACCTCGACGTTGATACGCCAGGTCTCCCGGCCTTCCTCGTCCTTGTCGCACTCCATGTAGTTCCAAACCTGAAAGCCTTCGATCTCATCGTAAATATCGTGCTTTGTCATGGCCCAGCCCATTTAGAGGAAGGAGCCATCGTAGCTCAAAGCCAGCCGGTACGGATGATCACAGTGATCAGGCGAATGGTGGCGGCGATCAGGTTTATCCACTCGGTCAGTCGTTTCATCCGGCAGCGCTCCAGGTGGTTGATGAGCGCATGTTGGGCCCTTACCAGCCCGCTGCTCAACGCACAAGGCTGTGGGTAAGTCCTAATCGTTATTGACCACCGCAGGCCCCCCCACTCCACCGCCCGGGCATGGCCCGGCAAGGACTCCCCATGCCTACAGAAAACAAAGCCGCCGCGCCCCTGCAGGTGGAGCGCTCAACAGTAACGAAGCTGGTAATCACCGGCGCGCCAAGGCTCGATCCGATCACCGTTTTCCTCGAGGACTTCGGCCGACGCGACTGCCCGACCGAATCCGACCCGAACTACCAGACAGCTCAAGGCAAGATCACAATCAACTGCTGGGACAACAGCTGGAATGCCTACTGGGGCGGGATGGGCCCGCGAACCGTCGCCGAGTTCGTCGCCGACTGCGGCTGGGACTACGTCCTAAACTGCCTGGATCGTGGGATCAGCCCAACTGTATTCAGCGGAGACGCGCTTCACACCCTGGCCAAAAAGTGCATCGTACAGCGCCGCCGGCAACAAACCGGGCGTCACGAATGGGAGCTGGGCGAACTGAGCAAGGATGAGGCGCGCGACCTTTGGCACGACATCGACTCATTACGCAGCATCGAGAGCCCGAACGAGTGCTGGCATCAGAGCGAACTGCTGACTGAGCTGTTCGGGGATGAATGGCATTACTCGCTCGACGGTAAAGCTGTCGAAGAAAATCACGAGTTCACCTACCTGCGGCGGGTTGTCGAAGCTGTGCAGCAGGCGCTGCGCCAGGAACAGCAGCAGGTGGCCGCATGAAGCGCATCTACCTCAGCGGCCCCATGACCGGCCTGCCCGGCCTCAACTTCGCCGCCTTCCACGCCATGACCACCAACCTGCGCGCCGGTGGCCACACCGTCACCAACCCCGCCGAGATCAACCCCGACGGCGGCTCCTGGAACGACTGCATGCGCCGCGACATTGCTGCCCTGATGGACTGCGACACCGTGGCCACCCTGCCCGGCTGGGAGCATTCAAAGGGTGCCCGCCTGGAAGTCCTGATCGCCGAACGCCTCGGCATGACGGTTGTGAAAGCCCATGATCTGGTAACGAGGGAGGCTGTATGAGCCGTTTCTGTTTTTGTAACTGCCCGGCGGGCTTCTCGGCTGAGCCTGAGCGCCACGCCCCAGACTGCCCAGGCCGATCCGGCGCAGGCAAGGCGCGGACTCCAGTGCCAGCAACCTCTCCGGTGCTGAAGGTGACCGCCGCCGAAGAGCTCGACGCCGTCCTGCACTGGCGCAACAAGCACGCGATCGCGGTCAGGGAGCGTGACGGCCTGCAGGTGAGTTTGAACACCGCGGACCAAACGATAGACGACCTGAACGCGGCGGTTTCCCGGCGGACGAAGCGGGTTCGAGATCTGGAAGCGCAGCTGGCCTGCGCCGTGGACGCACTCAATGAGGTCGTCAAGGTCTCAGCCATGTACGAAAAGCCTTTCGAGATTGCAACGCTTGCCATAGGCGAGCTGTCAGCCAGAGCAAATTCTGCCTAAATCCCGAAAGGAGTACATCCGTACCCTTTCGCAAATCCTGTAACCCCTCCCCCTTCAAAGTCAGCCGCTATAGCGGCAAGGACGAAGTCATGCCCAAAGAAAACAAACACGACTTGGCTGAAGCTGACCGCAAGCTACTCATTCAAGCTGCGCACTCCGCCCGCATCGATATCGAACCGTGCACCTGCAGCGATCCAAAGTGGCCTTTCCGGCTGGCTGGCAAGTCCGGTGTCCGTGGGCATTGGAACCCGCTCATCAACGACGGGGATGCGCTGCGCTTGGCGGTGGTCATGGGCCGCATGGAGCGCCTGGGCGTGGCCATTCACATCGTCGAGCCGTTCGACGGCGACACCGGGCCTTACACCTACGTGGACGCCGAGAAGTTCGGCGAGCACACGATGTACCACCACGCCGATCCGTTCGGCGCAACGCGCCGCGCAATCGTCGAGGCTGCCGCCGAGATTGGGAGGCGGCCATGATCGCCACCCTCTGGTTCGCCTACGTCTTCATCTACAAGGTGCATAGGCCATGAACAGGATGGTCAACGTCCGAACTGAAGAACTGGCCGGCCCAGCGCTTGGGTGGGCAATCGGATCAATCGAAGAGCCTGAACGGCCGGCAAGAGGTCAGCTGCAGTTGGTCTTCTACGCCAGCCCGATTGACGACGTGCAGTGCGAGAAGCTGATAGCCAAGTATGCCGTCTGGGTCGAACCGGGCCATCGCTTCAACTGGTTGGCCGACACAAAGCGCGATCCTTTCGAGCGCCAGCATGGTGAAACCAAGGCGATTGCAGTGTGCCGCGCAGTTTTGGCGGCAACAATCGGCAACACCGTCAGCGTCCCCGCCGAACTCATCTAAACCCAATCCCCCTACATGCCTGCCGGTGAGCGGCGGGCGCACGCCTGGAAAATAATTATGACCATCACCGCCCCGGTCATCCGGTACCACGGCGCCAAGTTCCGGCTTGCGCCGTGGGTATTGCAACACTTCCCACCACACACCTGCTACGTAGAGTCGTTCGGCGGCGCCGCTGGGGTGCTGATGCAAAAGCCTCGGTCGTATGCCGAGGTGTACAACGACCTCGATGGCGACATCGTTAATCTGTTCAGGGTCTTGCAGGATCAGGACTCGCGATCGGGACTTGTCGAGCGCCTGGTATTCACACCCTATTCCCGCGAAGAGTTCGAACTGTCCTGGGAGCCGAGCGCCGAGCCGATCGAGCGTGCAAGACGGACTATCATCAGGGCGCAAATGGGGTTCGGCTCCGCCGGTGCGACTAAGGGCGTGACCGGCTTCCGCATCGACACCAAACGCCAATACGGCACAGCCCAGTCACTCTGGGCCTCCTATCCGGAGCAACTTGCCGAGGTTGGCCAGAGGCTGAGCGGCGTGCTAATCGAAAACCGCCCCGCGATCGAGGTGATCAAGGCGCACGACGGCCCGCAGACATTGCATTACGTCGACCCTCCCTACGTGCATGACACCAGGTACAAAGGGGCGTCGAGCGGCCGGTACTACAAGCACGAAATGGATGATGCCGCACACCGCGAGCTGCTCGGTTTTTTGCTCGAGCTAGAAGGAATGGTCGTGCTGTCGGGATACCCGAGTGACCTGTACGCGGAGCTTCTACCAGGCTGGGCGAGCTACAGCACATCCGCCCGCATCAGCGCCAGGCGCGGCACGGCCAACCGAACCGAGTGCATCTGGTTGAACCCCGCCTGTGTCGATCGCGTAAGCCAGATCGGCCTGGACCTCTGCGAAAGAGCATAACCCTACCCCACCTTCTGCCGCCCAGCGCGGCAAGGACACCCCATGTTCGCAATCAAACTCACCCTGATCCTGCTGGGCGCTTTGCTGTACCTGGTCGGCACCGCAGGCTGGTTCTTTTGGCTCGGCCCACGCCTTCTGGCGGACGGCGAAACGGCCGACATCCTCTACGCCTTCGCCGGCACCTGCGGCTGGATGCTGATCACCTTCAGCCTGGTCATTCACATCATCAAGACAGCGCGGCCCACGGCCTGCAGGAGGTAGCTATGGCAAAGGTCCTGGCGCAGATTACGGTCAAGCTGCCGCGCCTCATGGAGGCCGGCGAATACAGGAAGTTGCGGTACGTCGGCGGAAAGCCGAGCCTGCAGCAATTGAAAAAATGGATTGAGGATGGCGAAGTGATTGGGGAGGTGAAAGGAGGGATGTATTTCGTCGACGTGCAGGCGGCTGTGATGGGTTCGAGTGACCCGCTGCTGGCCAAAATGCTGGAGCTCGGGTGATGGCGGCCCGGCCCCGCACGCTGCAAAACAGAAAGCTGCCGGCCAACCTGTACCCGAACGGGAAGTACTGGCGGTACCGAAACCCGGTCACCGGCGTGATGACCAGCATCAACCGCCCCTTGGAGGAGGCAATCAAGCTGGCCCGCGCGGCCAATCTCAAGTTCGCCGAACTGGTCGTCGATGACGGTTCGCTTCTGGCTGTACTGACCGGCGACCGCTTGCCTATCGTGAGCAACCTGCTCACGCGATTCGAAGAAGAGTGGCTGCCGGACCGGTCATATGCCGCGCGCACCCTGGAGGAAATCAAGTTCAAGCTTGAGCGGTACCGGCAGGATCTGGGTGACCGGCTGATAGGTCAGCTGGACGTGCTGGCCATGGCCGAGTACCTCGACAACTTCAGCAACAACGCCTACACGAAGCACCGCGGGCTGTGGGTGCAGATCTTCGCCTTTGCGGTGGCCAAGGGCCTGGCCGAGCGTAACAACGCCGAGCTGACCCTGGTGAAGAAAGAAGCCGAGAAGAAGAGGCAGCGCCACACACTCGACGGTTTGAAGTTGATCATCGAGGCGGTGACCACGCCACCCTGGCTGAAGCGGGCAATCCGCCTGGCCCTGGCCAGCCTTCAGCGCCGGGACGACATCGTCACCTGGCTCAAGTCCGCTGCGGATATGGAGAAGAACACGCTCACCGTCTCTCCTGGAAAGACCCAGGGTTATGAAAACCCCGTGCACCTCAAAATCACAATGGGCGCCGCGCTGCGGGAGGTGGTCGGGGAATGCCTGCGCTCGCCGCTCGCGTCGCCCTACCTGATCCACTACAAGCCCAAGGCCCGCCGGCGGGAACAGATCGACGCAAAGGACCACTGGACATCGGTGACGCCTGACTACCTGACCAAGGAGTTCAGCAAAGCCAGGGACGCAGCGCATGCCTACGACCATGTGCCGGCCGGTGAGCGACCCACTTTTCACGAGATCCGCGCATTGGGTGCCTGGCTGTATGAACAACAGAAATTCCCACAGGAATACATCCAGGCGCTCATGGGGCACGCGGACGAGAAGATGACGAAGCACTATCAGGAGGGGCACGACGAAAAGAAGATCGAGTACCTGGAGGTGGGCGCCGAATTGGCGTTCTGAGGTGGGAGTTTTGCAAAAGTTTTGCAAAAGTTTTGCAAATCGCAGACAACAAAAAAGGGCTCACCTTTCGGTGAGCCCTTCTAGACCGCCCAGCAGAGCGGATTTTGTTTGGTAGGCGCGATTGGACTCGAACCAACGACCCCCACCATGTCAAGGTGGTGCTCTAACCAACTGAGCTACGTGCCTGCTGTGAGGCGGCATTCTACGGAATTCCCGAGGGGTGTCAACACCTTTTTTGCAGCTAAGCCTATGAATATGCGAATTTTTTATTTGTGAGCGGCATGACGGTATTTTTCCAGTGGCTGGCAGCGGATTTTCAACTCAGGTAGGATCGGCGCACTCGTAAAAAATATAAAACAGAGGTTCCAGGATGGCGAACACCCCCTACCCCCAGTCGTATTACGCCGCGTCTGCGAATGCGGTACCTCCTCGCCCTGAGCTGCAAGGTGAAGTCGAAACCGATGTGTGCGTGATTGGTGCCGGCTATACCGGGCTTTCCAGCGCGCTGTTCCTGCTGGAGAACGGTTTTCGCGTAACAGTGCTGGAAGCCGCCAAGGTGGGGTTTGGCGCGTCGGGTCGCAACGGCGGGCAAATCGTCAACAGTTACAGCCGTGATATCGATGTGATCGAGCGCAGCGTCGGCCCCAAGCAGGCGCAGTTGCTGGGCGCGATGGCGTTTGAAGGCGGCAAAATCATTCGGGAGCGTGTGTCCAAGTATCAGATCCAGTGCGACTTGAAGGACGGCGGTGTGTTTGCCGCCCTGAATAGCAAGCACATGGGCCACCTGGAGTCGCAGAAGCGCCTGTGGGAGCGCTATGGGCACACTCAGCTGGAGTTGCTGGACGAGCGCCGCATTCGCGAAGTGGTCGCCTGTGACAACTATGTAGGCGGCCTGCTGGACATGAGCGGCGGGCACATTCACCCGCTGAACCTGGCGCTGGGCGAAGCGGTGGCGGTGGAATCACTCGGCGGCACGATCTACGAGCAGTCGGCGGCGATTCGCATTGAACGTGGCGCCAATCCGGTGGTGCATACAGCCCACGGCAAGGTCAGGGCCAAGTTCATTATCGTCGCGGGCAATGCGTATCTCGGGAACCTGGTGCCGGAGCTGGCAGCCAAGTCGATGCCGTGCGGTACGCAGGTCATCACGACTGCGCCACTGGGTGACGAGCTGGCGAAGACGCTGTTACCGCAGGATTACTGCGTCGAGGACTGCAACTATTTGCTGGATTACTACCGACTCACCAGCGACAAGCGCCTGATCTTCGGCGGCGGCGTGGTGTATGGCGCGCGGGACCCGGCGAATATCGAAGCGATCATCCGGCCGAAGATGCTCAAAGCATTCCCGCAGCTCAAGGACGTGAAGATCGACTACGCCTGGACCGGCAATTTCCTACTGACCCTGTCGCGTCTGCCGCAGGTCGGCCGCCTGGGGGACAACATCTATTATTCCCAGGGCTGCAGCGGCCATGGCGTGACGTACACCCACTTGGCAGGCAAGGTACTGGCGGAAGCACTGAGAGGCCAGGCTGAGCGTTTTGATGCGTTTGCCGACCTGCCGCACTACCCTTTCCCGGGCGGGCAACTGTTGCGCACGCCGTTTGCGGCGTTGGGGGCCTGGTATTACGGGCTGCGGGACAAGCTGGGGTTCTGATCCCGGATCGCGGGGCTGGCTTGCCGGCCCCGCATCAAGCACCGAGCCAAATCGCAGACACAAAAAACCCCGGTCTTTCGACCAGGGTCTTTGCTATCGATCCAACCAAGCCATAGGCTTGCTTTGGCGTCTCAAGGCGTTCAGTGGGCCTTGGAACAGATATGGCGCAGCGGACGGGACTCGAACCCGCGACCCCCGGCGTGACAGGCCGGTATTCTAACCGACTGAACTACCGCTGCGTATCGCTCAGACTGCTGAAGTGTCACCTTCAACCGCCTTCAAACATCTGACTGATCAGCCTTGGCTGTTCAATCTCAAATCTGAAACATCAGACCTGGAAAATATGGCGCAGCGGACGGGACTCGAACCCGCGACCCCCGGCGTGACAGGCCGGTATTCTAACCGACTGAACTACCGCTGCGCGTCGGTGCAACCTTTAACGTTGCGTCTTGCCCGAAGGCAAAACTCTCAAGAAGTGGTGGGTGATGACGGGATCGAACCGCCGACCCTCTGCTTGTAAGGCAGATGCTCTCCCAGCTGAGCTAATCACCCTTTGCTTCGTTGAGGCCGCGAAATTTACGCAGGTAGCGGACCTAAGTCAATAGCCTGCTTGAAGTTTTTCTGAAAAAGACAAAATTGCTTCAGCACCGCGACCCGCCCTACTCGCTGTAAATCATCTTCTTGCTCATGCCACCATCAACCACGAACTCCTGGCCAGTCACAAACCCGGCATTGCGCGACAGCAACCACGCCACCATCGCCGCCACGTCTTCCACCGTGCCTACCCTGCCCGCCGGGTGCTGGGCGTGATCGGCATCCGTCAGCGGCTCGGCACGGCGTGCAGCCGGATCACGGGCATCGATCCAGCCCGGGCTGACGGCATTGACCCGCACTTCCGGCCCAAGGCTCATGGCCAGCGCGTGAGTCAGGGCCAGCAAACCGCCCTTGCTCGCTGCGTAAGCCTCCGTATCCGGCTCCGACTGGCGGGCCCGGGTCGACGCCAGGTTAACGATGGCACCACCGTGGGCTCGCAGGTAAGGCGCACAGTGCTTGGCCAGCAGCATCGGCCCACTGAGGTTCACCGCCATTACGCGGTTCCAGTAAGCCAGGTCGAGACTTTCCAGGGTGATATTGCGCGGATCGGCCACCGCCGCATTGCACACCAATGCATCCAGGCGCCCGAACTGGCCAAGCACCTCGGCCACGCCCTGGGCAACCTGCCGCTCATCCGCGACATCCATGGTGATAAACCAGGCATTGTCGCCCAGCACCTTGGACACCTTGGAACCGCGCTCACGATCAAGATCCGTGAGCACCACCTGCCAGCCTTCGCTGATCAGCCAGGCGGCAATGCCCAGGCCGATGCCCCGCGCCGCGCCGGTCACCAATGCGACGCGCCCGTTACTGGCGCCCGCAGCTTCCATGGACCACTCGATCACAGGGCAGCCAACCCACGGGCCAGATCGGCCTGCAAGTCAGCAACGTCTTCCAGGCCGACGGCAATGCGGATCAGGCTGTCGCGGATACCGGCCGCTTCACGCTCCTGCGGCGCCAGGCGGCCGTGGGAGGTAGTGCTTGGATGCGTGATGGTGGTCTTGCTGTCACCCAGGTTGGCGGTGATGGAAATCAGGCGGGTTGCATCGATAAAGCGCCAGGCGCCCTCTTTGCCGCCCTTGACCTCGAAACTCACCACCGCGCCAAAACCACGCTGCTGACGCTGGGCCAACGCGTGTTGCGGGTGGCTCTTGAGGCCGGCGTAGTGGACTTTCTCGATGCCATCCTGCTGCTCCAGCCACTCGGCCAGGGCCTGGGCGTTGGCGCAATGGGCCTTCATCCGCAGGCTCAGGGTTTCCAGGCCTTTGAGGAAGATCCAGGCATTGAACGGGCTCAGGGTCGGGCCGGCAGTGCGCAAGAAGCCCACCACTTCCTTCATCTGCTCGCTGCGACCGGCAACCACACCGCCCATGCAACGACCCTGGCCGTCGATGAACTTGGTGGCAGAATGCACGACGATGTCCGCGCCCAGCTTCAGCGGCTGTTGCAGCGCCGGGGTGCAGAAGCAGTTGTCGACGATCAACATCGCACCCTTGGCGTGAGCCACTTCGGACAATGCGGCGATGTCTACCAGTTCGGCCAACGGATTGGACGGTGACTCCACAAACAGCAATTTGGTGTTGGCCTTGATGGCCGCGTCCCAACCGGACAGGTCCGCCAGTGGCACGTAGTCGACTTCAATGCCAAAGCGCTTGAAGTACTTTTCGAACAGGCTGATGGTGGAACCAAACACACTGCGCGATACCAGGACATGGTCGCCGGCGCTGCACAGGCTCATGACCACCGCGAGAATCGCGGCCATGCCCGTGGCAGTGGCGACAGCTTGCTCGGCGCCTTCCAGCGCGGCGATACGCTCTTCGAACGCACGCACGGTCGGGTTGGTGTAGCGCGAATACACGTTCCCCGGCACTTCACCGGCAAAACGCGCAGCCGCGTCGGCGGCTGTGCGGAACACATAGCTGGAGGTAAAGAACATCGGGTCACCGTGCTCACCTTCCGGGGTGCGGTGCTGGCCGGCGCGCACAGCCAGGGTATCGAAAGCTACGCCATCAAGGTCGCTGTCCAAACGACCGGCATCCCATTCCTGACTCATGCTCTACTCCTCAACTCGAATGCTTTATCAAAGATACAAAACCGGCCCCTCAGGGCCGGTGTCTACTCAGTTGTTGTACAGGTCGATGATCGCGCTGACCGCCTGGGTCTTGATCTTCGAGGAATCGTTACGCGCCTGCTCGATCTTGTTCAGGTAGGCCTCGTCGACATCCCCGGTGACGTACTTGCCGTCGAACACTGCGCAATCGAACTCATCGATCTTGATCTTGCCACCACCGACGGCCTCGATCAGGTCCGGCAGGTCCTGGTAGATCAGCCAGTCGGCGCCGATCAGGTCCGCAACGTCCTGGGTCGAACGGTTGTGGGCGATCAGTTCGTGGGCGCTCGGCATGTCGATGCCGTACACGTTCGGGTAACGCACGGCAGGCGCGGCGGAACAGAAATAAACGTTCTTCGCCCCGGCTTCGCGGGCCATCTGGATGATCTGCTTGCAGGTGGTGCCGCGCACGATAGAGTCATCCACCAGCATCACGTTCTTGCCGCGGAATTCCAGCTCGATCGCGTTGAGCTTCTGGCGTACCGACTTCTTGCGAGCGGCCTGGCCGGGCATGATGAAGGTACGGCCGATGTAGCGGTTCTTGACGAAGCCTTCGCGGAATTTCACGCCCAAGTGGTTCGCCAGCTCCAGCGCTGCGGTGCGGCTGGTGTCCGGAATCGGGATAACCACGTCGATGTCATGGTCAGGACGCTCGCGCAGGATCTTGTCCGCCAGCTTCTCGCCCATGCGCAGACGCGCCTTGTACACCGAAACACCGTCGATGATCGAATCCGGACGCGCCAGGTAGACGTGTTCGAAGATGCACGGGGTGAGTTTCGGGTTCAGTGCGCACTGACGGGTGTGCAACTTGCCGTCTTCAGTGATGTAGACCGCTTCGCCTGGCGCCAGGTCGCGGATCAGGGTGAAGCCCAGCACGTCCAGGGACACGCTCTCGGAAGCGATCATGTACTCGACGCCTTCGTCGGTGTGACGCTGGCCGAACACGATCGGGCGGATGCCGTGGGGGTCGCGGAAACCGACGATGCCGTAGCCGGTCACCATCGCTACGACAGCATAACCACCGACGCAACGGTTGTGCACGTCAGTCACGGCAGCGAACACGTCTTCTTCGGTCGGCTGCAGCTTGCCACGCTGGGCCAGCTCGTGGGCGAACACGTTCAGCAGGACTTCGGAGTCCGAGTTGGTGTTGACGTGGCGCAGGTCAGATTCGTAAATCTCCTTGGCCAGCTGTTCAACGTTGGTCAGGTTACCGTTGTGCGCCAGGGTGATGCCATACGGCGAGTTGACGTAGAACGGCTGGGCTTCGGCCGAGGTCGAGCTGCCCGCTGTCGGGTAGCGCACGTGGCCAATGCCCATGTGCCCGACCAGGCGCTGCATGTGGCGCTGATGGAACACGTCGCGCACCAGACCATTGTCCTTGCGCAGAAATAACCGGCCGTCGTGGCTGGTCACAATACCGGCAGCATCCTGGCCGCGGTGCTGGAGGACGGTTAGCGCGTCATACAGCGCCTGATTCACGTTCGACTTACCGACGATACCGACGATGCCACACATGCGACGCAACCCCTACTTAATGAATCTTGACTGAACACAACTTACTGAGGCGTTTTGGCCGGCAAGAGGTGTTCCTTGAACGGAAGATCAGCGGGTACGCTGATCCCGCTGGCCAGCCACTGACTGCTCCACCCCAAAATGAGGTTTTTGGACCAATCTGCAACCAATAGAAATTTTGGCACGAGTACAGACTCCTGCCACCACGAATCCTGCTGTACCGGCCCCAGGCTCAACAGCCCGACCGCCACGACCACCAGCAAGCCGCCACGCGCGGCGCCGAAAGCCATGCCGAGAAATCGATCGGTCCCGGAAAGGCCGGTGACGCGTATCAATTCGCCGATAAGATAATTGACCATTGCCCCCACCAACAACGTGGCGATGAACATGATGGCGCAGCCCGCGATGACGCGAGCCGAAGGTGTTTCGATGTATCCGGCCAGGTAGACGGACAATGAACCGCCGAACATCCAGGCTACAACTCCTGCGATGATCCATGTCAGCAGCGACAATGCTTCTTTAACGAAGCCGCGGCTCAGACTGATCAAAGCGGAGATGGCGACGATTGCAACGATCGCCCAATCAACCCAGGTAAATGGCACAGTTCAGCCTACAGACGGATAAGGCGGCGCATTTTAGCAGAGCGTCGGGCTATCGGTAAGCTGTGATTGGCTGTGCATTTGAAATCAATGAGTTATAGGGGAATGGAAACCGGCCTGTCGCGGCACACCCAAAACACCTGTGGGAGCGGGCCTGCTCGCGAAGGCGGTGGGCCAGCCAATAAATCTGCTGACTGATACACCGCCTTCGCGAGCAAGCCCGCTCCCACATTGACCGCATTCCAGCTTGAATCCTTGCAGCCTTAGCCTTTTTCGGGCTGGAAGCGAACCACAAAACCCTTGAGCTTTTGCTGGCGATCCAGCGAGTCACGCAGGCGATCCGCCTCGGCGCGCTCGATCAGCGGCCCGACAAATACCCGGTTCTTGCCGTCGGCACTGCGGATATAGGCGTTGTAACCCTGGCTGCGCAGGGTTTTCTGCAAGGCTTCGGCGCTTTCGCGATTGGCCAGGCTGGCCAACTGGATCGACCAACTGATCGGCAAGCCATTCGGATCAATGCGGCTTTGACCGACGTCCGGCTTGCCCGGTGCAGCCGGTTGTGGCGCCACAGGTTTTGGTGCTGGCGCCGGGGCCGCAGGCTTGGCCGCGACTGCCGGAGCAGCAGGCGCAGCAGGCGCAGCAGGCGCAGGCTTCACCACCGGTACGCTCGGCTGAATCGGCATCGACGGCGCTTGCTGTGCAGCCACTTCGTCATCGGTCGGCACCGGCTCTTCTTCCGGCAGCGCTTGCGGCTCGGGAACCACCACCGGCTCGACCTGAACCTGAGGTACCGCGGGCGCCTGGGGCGCAGCCGGGGCCTCGACGGTCACCTGGCGTTGCTCGTCCTGACGGGAAAACAGCATCGGCAGAAAAATCACCGCCAATGCCACCAGAACCAGGGCTCCAACCATTCGCTGCTTGTATGCGCTATCCAGTAATGCCATGTGCAGCTTCCTCCGTGGAGCGCCGGGCCAACCACTCGAGTGCCTCGGCAACACAATAAAATGATCCGAACAACAGAATCTCATCCTCAGACGTCGCAACCGCGCACTGGGCTTCCAGGGCGGCCGTCACGCTTGCATGGGACGTCACCGACGCGCCAAGGTTCTGCAACGCGGCCTGCAACTCGACGGCAGGACGACTGCGGGATGTGTCCAGCGGCGCAACCGCCCAGGCCTGGACGTCGCCCAACAAGGGTGCAACCACACCGTCCAGGTCCTTGTCGGACAGCAACCCGAACACCGCGAGGCGGCGACCGGCGGGCGGCGTAAGTGCCAAGCGCTTGGCCAGGTATTCAGCAGCGTGAGGGTTATGCCCCACATCCAGCAGCAGGTTCAGGCGCTTGCCCTTCCAGTCGAAGCTGCGTCGATCAAGGCGCCCCACCACGCGAGTCGCCTGCAACGTAGCGGCAATCTGCTCGGCATGCCAGGGCAGATCCAGCAACAAATAGGCTTGCAGTGCGAGCGCGGCGTTTTCCATTGGCAGGTTCAGCAGCGGCAGGTCGTGCAATTCAACGGTTTGGCCGCGCGCATCAACTCCGCGCCACTGCCAGAACCGGTCGCCAACCTCGAGATTGAAATCACGCCCACGCAGGAAGAATGGGCAATCCAGCTCGCGCACCTTATCCAACAAGGTATGCGGCGGATCCAGGTCGCCGCACAGTGCAGGCTTGCCCTGGCGGAAAATCCCGGCCTTTTCATAGGCCACGGACTCACGGGTGTTACCCAGATAGTCCGCATGGTCGACACCGATACTGGTGATCAGCGCCAGGTCGGCATCTACCACGTTGACCGTGTCCAGACGCCCGCCCAGGCCGACTTCCAGCACCACCACATCGAGTTGCGCACGCTCGAACAGCCAGAACGCCGCCAGGGTGCCCATCTCGAAATAAGTCAGGGAAATCTCGCCACGCCCGGTATCGAGTGCGGCGAAGGCTTCGCAGAGTTGCTCGTCAGTGGCTTCGACACCATTGAGTTGCACCCGCTCGTTATAGCGCAGCAGGTGCGGCGAGTTGTACACGCCGACCTTCAGGCCCTGAGCTTGCAGCAAGGCCGCGACAAAGGCGCAGGTAGAGCCCTTGCCGTTGGTGCCGGTCACCGTGATCACGCGCGGCGCCGGCCGGCCCAACCCGAGGCGGGCCGCTACCTGTTGCGAGCGCTCCAGGCCCATGTCGATGGCTGACGGATGCAACTGCTCAAGGTAGGCGAGCCATTCGCCCAGGGTACGTTGGGTCATATGTTTGCAGGCACCGGTGGCACGACGATTGGCTCAATTTTAGGCGCGACGTACACAGGTGTCGGCAGGCCCATCATCTGGGCCAGCAGGCTACCCAGGCGTGGGCGCAGTTCGCCGCGGGGAATGATCAGATCGATCGCGCCGTGTTCCAGCAGGAACTCGCTGCGCTGGAAACCTTCCGGCAGTTTTTCACGAACGGTTTGCTCGATAACACGCGGGCCGGCGAAACCGATCAGGGCCTTAGGCTCGCCGACGATAACGTCACCCAACATCGCCAGGCTGGCGGAAACGCCGCCGTAGACCGGGTCGGTCAGCACGGAGATGAACGGAATACCCTCTTCGCGCAGACGCGCCAGTACCGCGGAGGTCTTGGCCATTTGCATCAGGGAAATCAGCGCTTCCTGCATCCGCGCGCCGCCGGACGCCGCGAAGCAGATCATCGGGCAACGGTTTTCCAGGGCGTAGTTGGCGGCACGTACAAAACGCTCGCCAACGATGGCGCCCATGGAACCGCCCATGAAGGAGAATTCGAAGGCGGAAACCACTACTGGCATGCCCAGCAGCTTGCCGCTGACGGAAATCAGCGCGTCCTTCTCACCGGTCTGCTTCTGCGCAGCGGTCAGGCGGTCCTTGTACTTCTTGCCGTCGCGGAATTTCAGACGGTCAACCGGCTCCAGGTCAGCGCCCAGTTCGGAGCGACCATCAGCGTCGAGGAAGATATCAATGCGGGCGCGGGCGCCGATACGCATGTGGTGGTTGCACTTGGGGCAAACGTCCAGGGTCTTTTCCAGCTCCGGGCGGTACAACACCGCGTCGCAGGATGGGCACTTGTGCCAAAGACCTTCAGGAACCGAGCTTTTCTTCACCTCGGAACGCATGATCGAGGGGATCAGTTTGTCTACTAACCAGTTGCTCATGCTTTCTTTCTCCAGTACCGGTGGCTTGAACACAGCCCCGCGTATGCCCTTGAGCTAAATTCATATGTGGCGATGACACAAACTGGACGGGGTCAGACGTTCGACCTGCCATTTCCTGCCTGTGTCCTCAGCCTTCCAGACAACCTGCCGTGCAGGGTTGCCACTTCATTTCCGAGCCTCCCACAGGCGGCGCCGGGCTGTTTTACACAGTGGTAGTTATGGACGGCGGCAGACTGCCAGCCGTCACATCGTCCCACTGCTGTCGCGCACGGCCTGCATGAATGCGCGAATCTTTGCGTGATCCTTGATGCCCCTGGCCTGCTCTACCCCACCGCTGACGTCCACGGCGTAAGGCCGCACCTGCTGGATGGCGCTGGCCACGTTGCCCGGATTCAGGCCGCCCGCCAGGATGATCGGCTTGCTCAGGCCTTCAGGAATCAACGACCAATCAAAAGCCTCGCCGGTGCCACCGGGAACACCTTCGACATAGGTGTCGAGAAGAATCCCGCGCGCCCCGGTATAGGCTGCGCATGCCACCGCGATATCGTCGCCGGCCTTGACCCGCAACGCCTTGATATACGGACGCTGGTAGCTTTCGCACTCGTCAGGGCTTTCATCGCCATGAAACTGCAGCATGTCCAGTTGTACGGCATCTAGGGTTTCATTGAGTTCGCAACGGCTGGCGTTGACGAACAACCCCACGGTAGTCACGAACGGCGGTAGAGCGGCAATGATCGCCCGCGCCTGCAACACATTCACCGCCCGCGGACTTTTGGCGTAAAACACGAAACCGATGGCATCGGCCCCCGCCTCGACCGCCGCCAACGCGTCTTCTATGCGGGTAATCCCGCAAATCTTGCTGCGAACGGCAGACATGTCGATGAAACCTCAGGGCGTGTCCGAGAAAGTCCCGGATGGTAACAAATGCTTTTGAGGGCGTCAGCCGCCAAGTTCGCTGAAACCTGTGAGGAAGTGTGGCCCGATGAACCGCTGGGGCAATTCGAACTCGTCGCGGTACTCCACATCCACCAGGTACAGGCCGAACGGATGCGCCGTGACGCCACCGGTGCGACGAATCCGGCTTTCCAGCACTTCCTTGGCCCACTCCACCGGACGCTCGCCGGTACCGATGGTCATCAGCACCCCGGCGATGTTACGCACCATGTGGTGCAGGAAGGCGCCGGCGCGAATATCCAGCACGATCATCTTGCCGTGGCGCGTCACCCGCAGGTGATGGACTTCCTTGATCGGCGACTTGGCCTGGCACTGGCCGGCACGAAACGCGCTGAAATCATGGATACCCACCAGATGCTGGGCGGCCTCCGCCATGCGCTCGGCATCCAGCGGGCGGTGGTTCCAGGTGATTTCTTCGTTGAGATGGGCCGGGCGGATCTGATCGTTGTAGATCACGTAGCGGTAACGCCGAGCGATAGCCTTGAAGCGCGCATGAAAATCCGCCGGCATCACCTTGGCCCAACTGACGCTGACGTCGTGGGGCAAGTTGATATTGGCGCCCATCACCCACGCCTTCATCGAGCGCTCGGCCTGGGTATCGAAGTGCACCACTTGCCCGCAGGCATGCACGCCGGCGTCGGTACGCCCGGCGCACATCAGCGACACCGGTGAGTCGGCGACCTTCGACAGGGCCTTCTCCAGGGTTTCCTGCACCGTCGGCACGCCGGAGGCCTGGCGCTGCCAGCCGCGATAGCGTGAGCCTTTGTATTCCACGCCCAGGGCGATTCTGAAAAAGCCTGCGGCCGCCATTTCGGCGGCCGCGTTATCTATATTTGCCAAGAACTGAGAGCCTGATGAGTTGCGCAAAGGCGGCCATTATAAGGCCGCGCGCCGGGGACGCCATGGGTTTGGTGCCTGGATGGCAAAACGGCAGCCCGAAGGCTGCCGTTGTATTTACCACGTATCTCAAGCCAGCCGGCTGAGCATTTCCTTGGCTTCGCCTTTCTGACCGTCGTCGCCTTCCTTGAGCACTTCGCCAAGGATGTCCCGCGCACCGTCGGCATCGCCCATGTCGATGTAGGCCTGGGCCAGGTCAAGCTTGGTTGCCACTTCATCGGTACCGGACAGGAAGTCGAATTCCGGCTCATCGCCCCCCAATGCCGCGTCTTCTTCGGTGAAGGACGGCTCGATCGGCGGATGCTCCAGGCTTTGCGACAGGCGATCCAGCTCGGCGTTGACGTCATCAAGCTTGGAGGCGAATGCATCTGGCTTGGCCACGGCAGGCGCCTCGGGCTCGTCGGCCAGGGACAGGTCGAAATCTTCCGGCAGGTCGAGGTCGTCCAGGTCAGCCGGCGTCAGGGTCGGCGGCTCTACTGGTGGCAGGTCCTTCATCTGGTCTTCGAGACCGGAGAGGAAGTCGTCGTCGGACTGGGTCGAGGATGGCGGATCAAGCTGCAGGTCCAGGTCGAAGTCCGAGAGGTCCTCCTCGCTGGCCTTGGCCTCGGTCTGCTGTTGCAGCACCGACTCAAAGCTCAGGTCGTCCGACTGCGGATTGACCACGGCCGGGGAAGCAGCTTCCAGATCGTCCAGGCTCAGGTCGAAGTCGGTGTCAAACGCGTCCGGCTCCGGCGCAGGTTCTGGTGCTGGCGGTGCAGGTTCGTCCTTGAGCAGGTCCTTGACGTATTGAGCGTCGAGGGCGGCGGCGGCAACGGCAGCGCTGACGCCGGCCGCGAGCACGGCCATGGCCGGGAAGCGGCTTTTCAGCTGTTCAACCTGGGCGTGATTCTCGCCATTGGCGACCAGTTGACGCTCCTGAGTGACAAACCCGTCCTTGTTGCCCTGCAAACCGTGGACTTCCATCAGCTTGAGGCGCAGGTCGCTGCGGGCAGGCTCTTGCTTGATTGCATCTTCCAGCACTTCAGCGGCCTGGTTCAGGTGGCCACGGTCGATGTGCGACTGGGCTTGCGCCAGGGCGTCGGCCGGGCGCTCCGCAGCAACAGGGGCGACGACCGGCGCGATCACCGGAGCAACCACTGCCGCCGGGGCCGGAGCTGGAGCTGGAGCCAGCTTGACGTTCGGCGGCGGTACATCAAGGCCTTCGAAACTGTCGGATGGCAGATCGTGATCAATGTTCGGCGCAAATTCCGGCTCTTCAGCCAGGGCCCGCGCCATGCGCAGGTGCTTCTCTTCTTCAAGGCGCGCGTTGCGATGACGCGCCCACAGCAGCAGAAGCAACAGCACCAGCAGGCCCGCCGCGCCACCGATCACGCCGAGCACGATCGGGTTGGTCAGCAGGTCGTTGAATTTGCCTTCGGTGCTGGCCGGCGCCGCGTCCGCCTTGACCGGCGTCTCGACCGGCGCAGCCACGGGGGTTGCTGCCGGGGTTGCCGCAGCCGGCGCCGCCGGTTGTGCAGCCACTTCAGCCGGCATCGCAGCCGTGGCAGCAGGCTGCGCCGCAGCGCCACCCGGGGTCTGCAACTTGGCCAACTGGTTGTTCTTGAGCTCGATCAGCCGCTGCAGCTTGTCCAGCTGACTTTGCAGGTCAGCCATGCGGTTTTTCAGTTCTTCATTCTCGCGACGGGTCGAATCCAGGCTTTCCTGGGTCACCGCCAGCTTGTTGTTCAAGGCCCGGCTGTCGCCAGCACCACCCTTTACGCCTTTCTTGGCCGCTTCGGCCGAGACCAGGCTCAAGTTGTCCTTGGTGTTGGTCTGCGCAGGCGCGTTACCGGCCTGGGTACGCTTGGTGGCGTCGAGTTGCGCCTTGCCGGCGGGCTGATTACCGCCGCGACGCCCCTCGCGCCACGCCGCGTTTTGCGCAGTCACTTCAGCAATCGCCTGGGGCTGCGGCAGGCTGGTGCTTTGCCCCGAATCCGGCAGGCGCAGGACGTGGCCGGTTTTCATGCGGTTGATGTTGCCGTCGACAAAGGCATCAGGGTTCAGTGCCTGAATGGCCAGCATGGTTTGCTGCACCGAGGCACCATTACGGTTCTTCGCGGCGATTTCCCACAAGGTGTCATGGGAAGTTGTGGTGTGTTCCTTGGGCTTGCTGATAGCCGGAGCCGTCGCAGGCGCGCTCAAACGTGGCGCGGGCGCGGGTGCACTGGCAGCCGGGGTCGACTGGTCGAACTTGGCCGGGTCCAGCAATACGCTGTAGTCGCGCATCAGGCGGCCGTTGGGCCATTGCACCTGCAGCAGGAAACGCACATAGGAATCAGGCAACGGCTGGCTGGAGGTGACACGCACCACACTGCGGCCGTTCGGGTTGACCACCGGGGTAAACGTAAGGTCATTCAGGAACGCCTGGCGATCAACGCCCGCATCCACAAAGGCCTGGGACGAAGCGAGGCTGGGGGTGATCTCGGAGGCGGTCAGGCCACCGACGTCGAGCAATTCGATCTCCACCGACAGCGGCTGGTTCAGCTTCGACTTGAGGGTCATCTCCCCAAGCTGCAGTGCTTGCGCCATACCGGAGGACAGCGCCGAGGCGGCCGCTATTGCTAACACCAGTTTGCGAACTTGAACCATAGCCTCATCCTTTTTGAACACTCCCCGGCCTGCGAGAAGGGTGGTAACCGCTGCCATAAGGCATGGCGAGCCGATAGGTCACCGACGCGCAATCTTTCCAGCTTGGGGCCAAGCATAGCGCTTGGCTAGAATCAATCTACAAATTGCCGCCAAGTATCTTTTACACAAGGCCTTTTATCAACAACTGCGCCAGTTGTACGGCGTTCAGTGCGGCACCTTTGCGTACGTTATCTGACGTCAGCCACATATTTAGTTCCGCCGGATCATCAACACCGGCGCGCACCCGGCCAACGTAGACCACGTCTTGACCGACCGCATCGCCAACCGCCGTAGGGTAATCGCCCTCTTCTACCAGTTCGACACCCGGCGCCGAGTCCAGGGCAAGGTTGACGGCGGCAAGATCGACCGCTGCCCCCAATTGCAGTGACACAGTCAGGCTATCGCCAAAAAACACCGGGGCTTGAACGCAGGTTGCGGAAATCTTTAGCAACGGCATTTCCAGCACGGCGCGCAATTCGTGCACCAGGCGCTTTTCCAGGGCAGTGTGGCCTTGGGCGTCAGGCTTGCCGACCTGGGCCAGCAGGTTGAAGGCCATCTGCCGGTCGAAGAATTTTGGCTCCAACGGGCGCACGTTCAGCAACTCGGCGGTCTGCCGGGCAAGTTCGCTGACCGCTTCACGGCCTTGGGCGGAAACGGCGAGATTGGCCGTGACGCTGACGCGCTGGATATCCAGCACGCCGCGCAGTGGCGCCAGCACCACGGCCAGGGCGGTGGCCGACGGGCTTGGGCTGCTGACCTGGTACGGTTTTGTCAGGCCATCCAGGACGCGGGCATTGGCTTCCGGCACCACTTGCGGCGCCTGATCGGCCGGCAAGGCGCCAGACAGGTCGATCAGCGTGCAGCCGGCGGCGGTGGCGCGTGGAGCGAAACTCAAGGTGACCGCAGGGCCGGCGGCGAAGAACACCAGCTGGACTTTGCTGAAATCAAACTCATCGACTTCCCGTACCCGCACGTTCTTGCCCCGAAACGGTACCGAATGCCCGGCCGACTCGCTACTGGCCAACAGGTGCAGGTTGCCTACCGGGAAGTCCTGCTCTTCGAGGATCTGCACCAGGGTTTCGCCAACGGTGCCGGTAGCGCCGATCACGGCAATATCAAAGGTCTGGGTCATGGGGGCTGCCTCGGGCATTGCGGGGGGAGCGGCACTTTACCGGGTGGTTGGGGGTGAGGCAATTGGCTGGGGCTTGTGGTGTGGCTGATGGCCCCATCGCGGGCAAGCCCGGCTCCCACATTCGACCGAGTTGTTCAGGCAAACACCGTTCAATGTGGGAGCCGGGCTTGCCCGCGATGAGGCCCTGAAGAGCAATAAAAAACCCGCGCCTGTCACCAGAACGCGGGCTTCTTATTACAAGCAGCGATTACCGCTCCAGCAAGATCCGCAGCATGCGACGCAACGGCTCAGCCGCGCCCCACAGCAATTGGTCGCCGACGGTGAACGCGCCCAGGTACTGCGTCCCCATGTTCAGCTTGCGCAGACGGCCAACCGGCACATTCAGGGTACCGGTCACCTTGTTCGGGCTCAGTTCCTGGATGCTGATATCGCGGTTGTTCGGCACCAGCTTGACCCAAGGGTTGTGCTGGCTGATCAGCCCTTCGATATCGGCGATCGGCACGTCTTTGTTCAGCTTGATGGTCAGCGCCTGGCTGTGGCAACGCATGGCGCCGATGCGCACGCAGATGCCGTCCACCGGGATCGGGCTCTTGAAGCGACCAAGGATCTTGTTGGTCTCGGCCTGGGCCTTCCACTCTTCACGGCTCTGGCCGTTAGGCAGTTCCTTGTCGATCCACGGGATCAGGCTACCGGCCAGTGGCACACCGAAGTTCTCGGTCGGGTAGGCCTCGCTGCGCATGGCTTCGGCCACACGGCGGTCAATGTCGAGGATCGCGCTGGCCGGGTCAGCCAGTTGATCGGCCACCGCCGCGTGGGTCGCGCCCATTTGCTTGATCAGTTCACGCATGTTCTGCGCGCCGGCACCGGAGGCCGCCTGATAGGTCATGGCGCTCATCCACTCCACCAGGCCGGCTTCGAACAAGCCGCCCAGGCCCATCAGCATCAGGCTGACGGTGCAGTTGCCGCCGATGTAGTTCTTGGTGCCTGCGTCCAGTTGCTGGTCGATCACCTTGCGGTTGACCGGGTCCAGGACGATGACCGCGTCATCCTGCATGCGCAGGCTGGAGGCGGCGTCGATCCAGTAACCCTGCCAGCCGGCTTCGCGCAGCTTGGGGAAGACTTCGCTGGTGTAGTCGCCGCCCTGGCAGGTCAGAATGACGTCGAGGGTCTTCAGTTCTTCAATGTTATAGGCGTCCTTGAGCGGAGCAATGTCCTTGCCCACGGACGGCCCTTGACCACCTACATTGGAGGTAGTGAAAAACACCGGCTCAATAAGATCAAAATCCTGCTCTTCCAGCATCCGCTGCATGAGCACGGAACCGACCATACCGCGCCAACCGATCAGACCTACACGTTTCATCGCAACTACACCTTGTTCAAAAGTGGGCCGCCTTGCAGCAACATCTGCAAGCGGGCCCGAGAGATTACAGATTCCGCAGCGCGGCGACTACTGCGTCGCCCATTTCTTGCGTACCGACCTTGGTGCAACCCTGGGACCAGATGTCGCCGGTGCGCAGGCCTTGGTCCAGCACCAGGCTCACAGCCTTTTCGATGGCATCCGCCGCGTCGGTCAGGTTGAAGCTGTAACGCAGCATCATCGACACCGACAAAATGGTCGCCAACGGGTTGGCAATGCCCTGCCCGGCGATGTCCGGCGCAGAACCGTGGCACGGCTCGTACATGCCCTTGTTGTTGGCATCCAGGGACGCCGACGGCAGCATGCCGATGGAACCGGTGAGCATCGAGGCCTGGTCGGACAGGATGTCGCCAAACAGGTTGTCGGTGACGATCACGTCGAATTGCTTGGGTGCACGCACCAGTTGCATGGCGGCGTTGTCGACGTACATGTGGCTCAGCTCGACGTCCGGGTAGTCCTTGGCGACTTCCTCGACGATTTCACGCCACAGCTGGCTGGACGCCAATACGTTGGCCTTGTCCACCGAGCAGACCTTCTTGCCACGCACGCGGGCCATGTCGAAACCGACACGGGCGATACGGCGGATTTCACTCTCGCTGTACGGCAGGGTGTCGTAGGCCTGACGCTCGCCATTCTCCAACTCGCGCACGCCCCGTGGCGAGCCGAAGTAGATACCGCCGGTCAGTTCGCGGACGATCAGGATGTCCAGCCCCGCGACGATTTCCGGCTTCAGGCTGGAAGCGTCCGCCAGTTGCGGGTAAAGGATCGCCGGGCGCAGGTTGCCGAACAGGCCCAGTTGCGCACGGATCTTCAGCAGGCCGCGCTCAGGGCGGATGTCACGTTCGATCTTGTCCCATTTCGGGCCACCCACGGCGCCCAGCAGCACGGCGTCAGCTGCGCGGGCACGGTCCAGGGTCTCGTCGGCCAGGGGCACGCCGTGTTTGTCGATGGCCGCGCCGCCGATCACGTCGTGGCTCAATTCGAAGCCCAGGCTGTACTTGCCGTTTGCCACTTCCAGGACTTTGACCGCTTCGGCCATGATTTCCGGACCAATGCCGTCGCCAGGGAGAATCAGAATCTGCTTGCTCATGCGTTCCTCATTTCATCAAGCGACCCGCCCAGGGGCAGGTCGGGAAAAATTAATCAGCGTTCGGCCCACACCACCAGCACGTCGGTGCTGAAGGTGCCGTCGGCTTGAATCTCGAAATAATCGCGCACTTCCTGGCCCATCGCCTTTTGCAACTCCAGGATCGCGGCACGCAATACCTCTGGGGTACGCATGCGCTCCACCCACGAGGTGTATTCCAGGCGCAGGCGCTGGCGGCTGCTGTTGCGTACATGCAAACCGGCTTCGCTGAGCTGGCGCATCCACTCGCCGGCGGAATAGTCGCGCACGTGGCTGGTGTCGCGCAGCACTTCGACGGTTTGCAGGTAAGTGTCCAACAGCGGGCTGCCCGGTGACAAGACGTCCACAAACGCGGCCACACCGCCCGGCTTGAGCACCCGACGCACTTCACGCAGGGCCAGGCCGAGGTCGCTCCAGTGGTGGGCCGAGTAGCGGCTGAACACGAAGTCGAACTCGCCATCGGCAAACGGCAGGCGCTCGGCGGCGCCGTGCACGGTGCGGATGTTACCCAGGCCACGGTCCACGGCAGCGGCGGCGACCACGTCGAGCATCTGCTGGGACAGGTCGTAGGCCACCACTTCTTTAACCAACGGTGCAACGTTGAAACTCACATGACCGGCGCCGCAACCCAGGTCCAGCAGTCGCGCAGCGCCCTGCCCGGCCAGTTCGGCCTGGAGCAGCGCGAATTCGCTGCCTTGAGCGTGAACTGCGCTGCTCAGGTAGGCCGAGGCCTGCTCGCCGAATTGTTTTTGCACGACTTGGGTGTGGGCGGTGCTGGTCATGATGGTGTCCTGGTTTTTGTGTTGCTGCTGCTGGCCCTTTCGCGAGCAAGCCCGCTCCCCACATTCGACCGAGTTTCTTCAGTTGAAATGCAATCAAATGTGGGAGCGGGCTTGCTCGCGAAGGGGCCAGTCCGGTCTACATAGAATCAAGCGTCGCGAAACAACCAAGGCTGACTCGCCCGGTGCTTGGCTTCAAACGCTGCAATCGCATCACCGTCCTGCAAGGTCAGGCCGATGTCGTCCAGGCCATTGATCAGGCAGTGTTTGCGGAAGGCGTCCACTTCAAAGTGATACACCTTGCCGTCCGGACGGGTCACGGTCTGCGCCGCCAGGTCGATGGTCAGCTGGTAGCCCACATCGGCTTCCACTTGCTGGAACAACTCGTCCACTTCGGCATCGCTCAAGATGATCGGCAGCAAGCCGTTCTTGAAGCTGTTGTTGAAGAAGATGTCGGCGTAGCTCGGCGCGATGATGCTGCGAAAGCCATATTCTTCCAGGGCCCACGGCGCGTGTTCACGGCTGGAGCCGCAACCGAAGTTTTCCCGGGCCAGCAATACGCTGGCGCCTTGGTAACGTTCGGCGTTGAGCACGAACTCCTTGTTCAACGGGCGCTTGGAGTTGTCCTGGTAGGCATAGCCCACGTCCAGGTAGCGCCACTCGTCGAACAGGTTCGGGCCGAAGCCGGTGCGCTTGATCGACTTCAAGAACTGCTTGGGAATGATCTGGTCGGTGTCCACGTTGGCACGGTCCAACGGCGCGACTAAACCGGTGTGTTGGGTAAAAGCTTTCATCGGGTATTCCTCAGATCAATTCGCGAACGTCGATGAAACGACCGTTGACGGCAGCCGCAGCGGCCATGGCCGGGCTCACCAGGTGGGTACGGCCACCGGCGCCCTGACGCCCTTCGAAGTTACGGTTGGAGGTGGACGCGCAATGCTCGCCCGACTCCAAACGGTCCGGGTTCATTGCCAGGCACATGGAGCAGCCCGGCTCGCGCCATTCAAAACCGGCTTCGAGGAAGATCTTGTCGAGGCCTTCAGCTTCAGCCTGGGCTTTAACCAGACCCGAACCTGGCACCACGATCGCCTGCTTGATGGTCGAGGCGACTTTGCGGCCCTTGGCGATGACGGCCGCAGCGCGCAAGTCTTCGATCCGCGAGTTGGTGCAGGAGCCAATAAACACGCGATCCAGCTGGATGTCGGTGATCGCCTGGTTGGCTTTCAAACCCATGTACTTCAAGGCGCGCTCGATGGAGCCGCGTTTGACCAGGTCGGCTTCCTTGGCCGGGTCCGGCACGTTCTGATCAACGGCCAACACCATTTCCGGCGAAGTGCCCCAGCTGACTTGCGGCTTGATCTGGGCGGCGTCGAGGGTGACCACGGTGTCGAATACCGCGTCGGCGTCGGACACCAGGTCTTTCCAGGCTTCGACAGCCGCGTCCCAATCGGCGCCACTCGGTGCGAATGGACGACCCTTGACGTAGGCAATGGTCTTCTCGTCCGCCGCTACCATGCCCACGCGGGCACCGGCTTCGATGGACATGTTGCAGATAGTCATGCGGCCTTCGATGGACAGGTCGCGAATCGCGCTGCCGGCGAATTCGATGGCATGGCCGTTACCGCCGGCGGTGCCGATCTTGCCGATCACCGCGAGGACGATGTCTTTGGCAGTGACGCCGAAAGGCAGTTCACCTTCCACCGACACCAGCATGTTCTTCATTTTCTTGGCAACGAGGCACTGGGTGGCGAAAACGTGCTCCACCTCGGAAGTGCCGATGCCGTGAGCCAAGGCACCAAACGCACCGTGGGTGGAGGTGTGGGAGTCACCGCAGACCACGGTCATGCCGGGCAAGGTGGCGCCCTGCTCCGGGCCGATCACGTGAACGATGCCTTGACGCACGTCATTCATCTTGAATTCGGTGATGCCATATTCGTCGCAGTAATCATCGAGGGTCTGCACCTGGAGGCGCGACACGGTGTCGACGATGGCGTCGATCCCGCCTTTACGCTCCGGGGTAGTCGGCACGTTGTGGTCCGGGGTGGCGATGATCGAGTCGACGCGCCAAGGCTTGCGCCCGGCCAGTCGCAGGCCTTCGAACGCTTGAGGCGAGGTCACTTCATGGATGATGTGACGGTCGATGTAGATCAGCGACGACCCATCATCGCGCCGTTTCACTTCATGGGAATCCCAAAGCTTGTCGTAAAGCGTTTTGCCGGCCATCACGCGGTCCTCATCAGGTGTTTCTATGCCCCGGGCCTTGAACGATTCAATAACCCCTTGGCTTGTGAGGCTGATGGTATGGCGCTACATTAAATAACTCAAATTCATATTTTTTATGCTTTGGATTACCAACTGGAATAGCACAATGGACCTGGCCAACCTCAATGCCTTTATCGCCATCGCCGAGACCGGCAGCTTCTCCGGTGCCGGCGAACGCCTGCACCTCACCCAACCCGCCATCAGCAAGCGCATCGCCGGCCTGGAGCAGCAATTAAAGGTGCGCCTGTTCGACCGGCTGGGGCGCGAAGTCGGCCTCACCGAAGCCGGGCGCGCATTACTACCGCGGGCATATCAGATTCTCAACGTGCTGGACGACACCCGCCGCGCCCTGACCAACCTCACCGGCGAGGTCAGCGGGCGCCTCACTCTGGCCACCAGCCACCATATCGGCCTGCACCGCCTGCCGCCGGTACTGCGTACGTTTACCCGGGAATACCCGAACGTCGCCCTGGATATTCAGTTTCTCGATTCGGAAGTGGCCTACGAAGAAATCCTCCATGGCCGCGCCGAGGTGGCCGTGATCACCCTCGCGCCGGAGCCCCACACGCTGGTGCGGGCCACCCCGGTGTGGGACGACCCGCTGGATTTCGTGGTGGCACCGGAACACAGCCTGATCAGCAACGGCAGCGTCAACCTGGCGGACATCGCCCGGCACCCGGCGGTGTTTCCCGGGGGCAACACCTTTACCCACCACATCGTGCAGCGGCTGTTCGAGGCCCAGGGCCTGACGCCGAACATCGCCATGAGCACCAACTACCTGGAAACCATCAAGATGATGGTCTCCATCGGCCTGGCCTGGAGCGTGCTGCCACGCACGATGCTCGATGATCAGGTGGCACGCATCGCTTTGCCGGGCATACAGCTCAGTCGCCAGCTAGGCTATATCGTGCACACCGAAAGGACGCTGTCGAACGCTGCGCGGGCTTTCATGAGCCTATTGGATGCACAGGTCGATCTGCCAGGGAATCAGGCTTGAATCGCCGTGGCCCCTAGACCGTGAACCCGCGCCGAACGCCCATTGAGCCAAGGCCCTTTGATAATGCGCAACCCCGTCGATACCGTGCCACCCCTGCCCCGCATCTACGCCCTGGACCCACAGGAGGCGGAACAGAGCTGGGACAGCGCGCCGCAACTGCTGGCGGCCCTCAATGCTGCCCGGCTGGGCGCCTGGAGCTGGGAAATCGATACCGGCCGGATCAGCTGGTCCCGAGGCACCCAGGCCCTGTTCGGCTTCGACCCGCGCCAGCCGCTGCCTGAAGACCTGGAGTACCTGGACCTGCTGGCTCCCGAGGACCGCGCCAAGGTAGTCCGGGCCTTTCATGCGGTGCTGGCCGGCGAGCCCGCTGTCCAAGCCATGCACCACCGTATCCAATGGCCCGATGGCAGCCTGCACTGGCTGGAAATCAATGGCAACCTGCTACCGGACAAGGCCGGGCGTCGGCGAATGATCGGGGTAATCCGCGAGATCACCCACCAGCGCGAACGCGAACACGCCCTCAGCCACTCGGAAAAACGCTTCGCCACGCTGTTTCACCTGTGCCCGCTGATGGTTCTACTGACCCGCCAGACGGACGGCCTGATCAGCGAAGCCAACCAGTATTTCGAGAGCCTGTTCGGCTGGCCGCTGGCCGATGCCATTGGCCGCAGCACATTGGAGCTGGGCCTCTGGGTACACCCCGAACAACGCGCGCATCTGGTCAAGGCTACCCATCGCAAAGGCGCCCCCATCACCATGGAAGTGCAGTTTCGCGCCAGCAACGGGCAGATCCACGATGGCACCCTCAGCGCCCAGAAAGTCGAGCTGGACGGCGAGGACTACCTGATCAGCACCTTTCTCGACACCACTGAACGCAAAAATGCCGAACAAGCCCTCAAGGACAGCCAGGAACGTCTGGACCTGGCCCTCGACTCGGCACAACTGGGCACCTGGGACT
The DNA here is from genome assembly GCF_900105735.1 of Pseudomonas yamanorum. Lineage (NCBI taxonomy): Bacteria > Pseudomonadati > Pseudomonadota > Gammaproteobacteria > Pseudomonadales > Pseudomonadaceae > Pseudomonas > Pseudomonas yamanorum. The sequence continues at coordinate 1,041,179 of NZ_LT629793.1, forward strand.
GGCACATCCCCAGCGGCATGCTCTACGGCTCGGCGCGCGCCGCCCAGTTGCACGGGCTGGAACCCCAACCGTTTCACGAATCCTTCGAGGCGTTTTTTGAAGGCATGCCCACTGAAGAGCGCGAAAACATGCGCAACGCCTACCGCACCCTGCGCGAAGGCCCGGCGGGCAACTACCAACTGACCTATCGCGTGCAACTGGAAGACGGCAGCTCCCGCTACTTGGAAAGCCGCGCCCGCCTGTATCGTGATGACCTGGGCGTGCCCCTGCGCATGGCCGGCACGCTGCTCGACATCACCGACCAGGTCGAGCGCGAACTACGCCTGACTGCGTCGGAAGAAAAGTTCGCCAGCCTGTTTCTCGCCAGCCCCGACCCGATTTGCGTGACACGCCTGGAAACCGGCCAGTTTATCGAGATCAACCCGGCCTTCACCCAGACCTTCGGCTGGACCGCCGCCGAAGTGCTCAACAACAACGCCGAACAGATCGGCCTGTGGGATGAGCCCAGCAAGCGCCTGCAACGCATCGAGCAGGTGATTCGCGAACAGTCCCTGAGCAACGTGGCCATCACCGTTCATCACAAGAACGGCCAGATCCTTAACTGCATGATCTCCAGCCGCCTGATCCAGGTCAGCGATCAACCCTGCATCGTCACCACCTTGCGGGACATCACCCAGCAGCAACGCTCGGAAGCGGCGCTCAAGGCCAGTGAAGAGAAGTTCGCCAAGGCCTTTCACTCCAGCCCCGACGCGGTGTCGATCACCGAGCGAGATACCGGGCGCTATGTCGAGGTCAACGACGGCTTCTGCCGCTTGACCGGCTACCGCGCCGAAGAGGCGATCGGCCTGACGCTGTATCAGATCGGCATCTGGGCCGATGAAAACCAGCGCGCAGCTTTATTGGCCGAGCTGCAGATCAAGGGCCGCATTCATCACCTGGAAATGCTCTGGCACAACAAGCGCGGTGAAGTGCTGGCGGTTGAAGTGTCGGTGGAACCCATCACCCTCAATGAAACCCCGTGCCTGCTGCTGACCGCCCGGGACGTGAGCCTGCTGAAAAACGCCCAGGCGCAGATTCGCCACCTGGCCTATCACGACCCGCTGACCAACCTGCCCAACCGCGCCCTGCTGATGGACCGCCTGAGCCAGCAGATCGCCCTGCTCAAGCGCCACAACCTGCGGGGCGCCCTGCTGTTCCTCGACCTGGACCACTTCAAGCACATCAACGATTCCCTCGGCCACCCGGTGGGCGACACCGTGCTGAAAATCGTCACCGCACGCCTCGAAGCCAGCGTGCGCATGGAAGACACCGTGGCGCGCCTGGGCGGCGATGAGTTTGTGGTGCTGCTCAGCGGGCTGGAGGGTTCGCGTCAGCAGGTCAGTGCCCAGGTTTCGGAGTTGGCCGATACCCTGCGCGAACTGTTGTCCGAACCGATGTTTCTGGATGGCCAGCGCCTGCAAGTCACGCCGAGCATCGGCGTGGCCCTGATCCCCGATCACGGCTCAACCCCGGCGGATTTGCTCAAGCGCGCCGATATTGCGCTGTACCGGGCCAAGGACTCGGGGCGCAACACGATCCAGATGTTCCACAACAGCATGCAGAAAACCGCCAGTGAGCGACTGCGCATGGAAACCGACCTGCGCCTGGCCCTGTCCCGCGGTGAATTCAGCGTGCATTACCAGCCGCAAGTGGATGCCCGGGGCAACCGGATCGTCGGCGCTGAAGCCCTGGTGCGCTGGCAGCACCCGCAGCTCGGGGCGCAATCACCGACTGAATTTATCAAGGTGCTGGAAGACAGCGGGTTGATCCTGGAAGTGGGTACCTGGATCCTCGACGAAGCCTGCGGGACCTTCGCGCAATTGATCAGCGAGGGCCTGGTAGACCCGCTGAATTTCAGCCTGTGCGTCAACATCAGCCCCCGGCAGTTCCGCCAAAACGACTTTGTCGAGCGGGTGGAACGCAGCCTGCGTGAGCACCATCTGCCTTATACATTGCTGAAACTGGAAATCACCGAAGGCATCGTGATCCAGAATCTGGACGACACCATCAGCAAAATGCGCCGCCTGAAAAAGCTCGGCGTGAGTTTTGCGATGGATGATTTCGGCACCGGCTATTCCTCGTTGACCTACCTCAAGCGCCTGCCGGTGGATGCGCTGAAGATCGACCAGTCGTTCGTGCGCGACGCCACCCATGACCCCAACGATGCGGAAATCATCCGCGCCATTGTGGCCATGGCCCGCAGCTTGAATCTGGCGGTGATCGCCGAGGGCGTGGAGACCCCGGAGCAACTGGCGTTCCTGCAGGGGCTGGGGTGCCATTTGTACCAGGGATATCTGCATAGCCGACCGTTGCCGGTGGAGGGGTTCCGGCAGTTGCTGGTCCAGGCCGGGCCGCGGTCTCTAAACCAACTTTAGCGCGGTGCCATCTTCACGCATCCAGCCTGATGTCCGCAGTCGGGTTGGGGACCCGTAAGCATCTAACGCGCCATCAACCACGACCACGGAGTGCCGAAAGTTCGCCAGCGTCCCAATCACACCACCGGCCAACTCCTGCACGCTGCTCTGACGCGTAAAGGCGTACAACCCCAGACGCCGCAGCGCATCACCCGGGCTCTCGCCATCATTGAGCGTGCCCATAGCCGCCTCAAAACTCGCGGCGGCGCGAAACTCGTGATTCTCCATTTGCGCCCGCTTGGCACTGACGGCGTACAGGAAATTCGCGTCCTTGAGCAATCCGCTGTCAGCGCCCTTGAAATGTGAGCCTTCCCGGGCCTTTTTCAGCTCGTCATGGGTCAAGTGCACCGTACAGCCATCGCGCAGGGTCACAGTAAAACCGTCCCGTGTCGGGGTGATGCTTTTATAGATGCCTCGGGGATTTTGACCGTACTTCATCATCGCCGCCTTGATCGCGGACACCGTGACGCAATTCCCCTCGACCCCTTGATAGAATCCGCCCCAGATATCGGCAGGCTTGATACCCACCGGCACATCGGAGGTTGGCGAAACGACCGCGCTTGAATCAATCGGTAATCCGGCAGGTATCTCACCGGCGAGCATGTAGCCATACGACCTGGCGACAGGGGCTTTACTTCCAGCGCTGTGCTGTACGCCCTCCAGGACAAAGGCGCTCGAATAGCCAAAGGTATTGATCACCCCGGCAGCACCCCGCGCCTGCATCTTGTCGGCGGCAACCAAGCGCAAAAAGCCAATCATTCCAAGATCCTTCAAGACCCTGTAGGGCGTATCGCCTTTTAGCGCGCTTGATAAAGACCGTTCAAAGGAGTTGTCCGGGGCAGGATCAAAGCGCGTCAGTTGCCTGCGTTTTACATAGGCCGCCCACATGAAGTTGGCCTGGCTCACGGCCTCCCGGTCAGGCCCGGCGAACCGCGACGCTTGGCTCGCCTGTTTCAATTCCTGTTGGGAAAGGTGAAGCGCAAAACCATCCTTCATCGTGATCTCATAGCCACCGCCTACCGGGGTGACGCTCTCAAGCATGTCCGTGAGACTTTGGCCAAACCTCAGCATGATCATCTTGATCACCGCGGCATGGCTGCTGACGTCGAACGACTCGCCAAACCTGGGTTCAACCGCATTAAAACCATTCAGGATGCCCGCGGGTTTCTCGGCGTGGTGTCTCGTCTGCCCGGCGTTTTCCAGCACGTAGACGTAAGGCCGGTCGGGGCGGTATTGACGGTCAAACCGATGCGCGACCCCATTACGGATCAACGAGGCGCCAAAGTCATGAGCTTCCATAACGCCAACGGCGTCCTTGCCGATTAGCTGGTGCGAAGGGAGCCGCCGCATAAACCGCTTCATCCCCATGCCTTTGAGCAGATTAAAGGCAGTCTCGCCCTGGAGAGACGCCGACAAGGCCGCATCAAAGTGGCGGTTGATACTGCTGTCAGCGCTGCACAATTGTTTGCGTTTGACAAAGACCGCCAGCGCAAAATTCGCATTCTCCATCGCGCCTGAATCACTGCCGACAAATCTCGCCGCTGCTGTGGTGCGGCGTAACTCATGCCCGGAAAGATGCAACGTGTAGCCGTCTTTCAGAGTGACAACGTAACCGTCGCCGACGCGCCTGACCTCGCTAAACATATCCACGGGGCGTGGGCCGAACGTGACCATCATCATCTTGATGACCGCCGAATGGCTGCTGGTATCAAAGTGTTCAGCAAACCTTCCCTCGGTAGAACTGAAGGCACTGACACTGTCGGCGGGCCTTTCTTCAGCTTCCTGCTCACCAGGGAAAACGTTGAGGCCGATATTCACGTTCAAAACATTCAAGGTCATGCCCCTCTAAAAAACCACCACATGCCGGGCCTGCTGTTAGCCCAGGAAGAACGTCAGACCAATGCGATTGCATCCCCGAAACGCGGCGGTCCTCCTTTCCTGCCGTAGAACTCCTCACATCCATCGACCACGGCCACCGAATGAGCACTCCTGTTGACCATCCCTATCAACGACTTATCCTGAAAGGCGCTTACCGATACTTTCTTCATGTGGCTGCGTAAGCCCAGTCGCAGGAAGCCTTCCCCTGCCACGCGCTCATCCTCACCATCGTTCAGGCTGTGTACGGCGGCATCAAAGCTCCTCGCAGCACGCCCATCGTTGTTTTCCATTTGTGCCCGTTTGGCACTGACAGCAAACAGAAAGTGCGCGTCCTTGAGCATGCCGGGATCACGCATCGGGACAAACTTTGAGCCCCTTATCGCAGTGGCCAATTCATGTTTTTTCAAGTCCAGCCTGAATCCGTCCCGCATCACGACGTGATAACCGTCACCTACGGCTTGAACAGACCTGAAAATATCGGTCGGGCTCTGCCCGAACTTCATCATCGCCGCCTTGATCGCCGAAATGGTCACGCAATTGCCGTCGGGGCCTTGGCGAAATCCATTCCATATATTGTCGGGCTTGGCGCCATTGCGCTTATCCGACAGATCAGGAAGCCGCTGTGGCGTTGGAGCAGGTAGTGGTGCGTCCGGCTTGGGCACCACAGTGGTTTGGGGCGCAGGCGTTACCCGAGTCGGAACGATGTTCGTCTGCTCCTTGCCTGTGAGCAGACTTTGCAACTGCGTAAAAAACTGGGTGAACAGTTCAAGGAGCTTCGCTAATACCGGGGCGTCGCTGACTGTATTACCAACGCTACCTTGACCTTTATTACCGAGTGATGAGGGGGGCTGCCTATCTACGCTTACTTGCTCAACCGGAACCGATCGCCGTGGTGTGCAGGTTTCCAGGTGTTGGTAATAGTTGCCGAGCTTTCCCGCATTGTTAATTTCTGAACACGACATATAACTATCCTTCTTCAAGGGCTCCCCGGCGTTTATTGACCGGGAAGCGCTTTATTGAAAAAACCAGAGGAAGTCGCTGACTTACCTGCTCATTCGGCGACCAGGATGGGAACGCCAGTCGTTGTCATAAACCCGGCGCCGGCCTGTGGTTTCCAGCAAGAAATCATCCTTGGCCGGGCCGGGTGCGGTAACGTCCGACGTCGGTGTATCTGGCGTCGGCAGGATTGGCGCGTCCGGGCTCGGTGGGACGAGGGCGCCTGGCGTCGGCGGGACCGGTGCGTCTGGATTCGGCGAGACCGGTGCGTCTGGATTCGGCGAGACCGGCGCGTCTGGCTTCGGCGAGACGAGTACCGTCGGTGCATTGGGCTTCGGCGGGACGGGGGCGCGTGGATTCGGTACATCCGGGTGAGGGCAATGGCAGTTCATCACTTGGACCGTGACGTTTACATCGGAATTGCTCCTGTTGTTCACTTGCACGTCTTTGGGCAACGCGGGTTCCCGCAAGCGGAATTCCGTCAATGTCTGGGGCTTTGGCGTTACGGTGAGCGTGGAATTCAGGACCGCTGGATTGTTTGCCGGCGTGTCTTTCTGCGTAGACACCTCAGGATTAGTCCCGGCCTTGTCCTTGAGTACCGTCTTCAGCACTTCCGGTTGAGTCCCGGCCTTGTCCTTGAGTACCGTCTTCAGTACTTCCGGTTGAGTCCCGGCCTTGTCCTTGAGTACCGTCTTCAGTACTTCCGGTTGAGTCCCGGCCTTGTCCTTGAGTGCCGTGTTCAGCACTTCCGGTTGAGTCCCGGCCTTGTCCTTGAGTGCCGTGTTCAGCACTTCCGGTTGAGTCCCGGCCTTGTCCTTGAGTGTCGTGTTCAGCACAGTGGCATGACTGCCAGCCTTATCCTTGACCTGGGCATCGCCCTCTCTCTCGGGTTTAGGCTGTGGACCTGCATCGGGTATCAACCTGGGCATCCCACCCTGACCGGACAGCATGTTCCGTATAGCCTTAAAGGCATACTCAAACATCTCGAACAACTTCTCGAGTGCATCTTTATTTAAGGTAACTGTTCCGTCCGACCCAACGGCGGGATTGTTTTTCAATAATGTACCGGCTGCAGGTGCCGGCTTTTCACCCGCACTCTTATCGACAGACCCTGGCAGCTCCGTACTCGGCTGATTGAAGTCATTATTCAAGCGAGAGAAGTTATTGACCGAAAAATGAGACATAAATAAATCCTTATTCAGTGATTGCCAAAACACCGTCAGCGGCCTGGAACAAACCGTCCGGGTTCTGGACTGGAAACAAACCCAAGTGCTGCACACTCGCTACTTTCGTGGGTGTTGCGGGCATCGGGTTCCGAAACTTAGCCTTCACATAAGGAAATCAAATGAAAATCGAGACGTTATCCTATGGACTTTCCGGAATACATCGTGCCTTACCGGTCTTCGCAGTGGGCAAAACAGATATATCAGGCAACAGTCAGGTATTAAGGCAAATTGCTGAAATCACTCACTCACACAAATCCATCAAGCCTGTGTTATTGCGCGCGCTTTAATATCCAAACTAATAAAAATTCAAAATACCGCCATCTAACACCGCAAGATCCTGTAGCAAACAAGAAGCCTGCTCACATATATAAAGCAACTAAAAAACCAAACTACAACCCAGCAGCGATCGTTCCTCTCACGGCTCAACGTTTTATTACAAGCAAAAAAAGGGCGCCCACCGCGCCCTCAATTACTGTATTGAAACGATTATATATATGAACTTAATTTTGCAACGCCACCGAATCAGGTACTCCCAACAATCGTCCTACCTGCTCCAGGTCGGTTTCCCGACGCATCTGCGTAAATAGTTCGACCGCCTCAGGATAGTTGCGGGTCAACATGGCCAGCCATTGCTTCAAGCGCCCCGGCGCCTGGCGCTCGGTCAATTGCTCGACGGATTGCCGCCAGAACTCGTGAAGCATTGGCTGCATCTGTGCCCAAGTCATCACTATCACCTCTTCCCCTGCTCGCGCGGCAGCAATCTGCCGGGCAAGGTCGGGGCGGGCCACCAGGCCGCGACCGAGCATGATGTCTTCGACGCCGCTGATTTCACGGCAACGTCGCCAGTCTTCAACGCTCCAGATATCACCGTTGGCGAACACCGGCACCTTCACCACCTCCTGTACGCGCGGGATCCACTCCCAATGCGCAGGGGGTTTGTAGCCGTCAACCTTGGTGCGTGCGTGTACGACGATATGCGCCGCGCCGCCTTCGGCCAGGGCCGTGGCGCACACCAGGGCACCATCCGGGCTGTCGAAGCCCAGGCGCATCTTGGCAGTCACCGGAATGTGCGCCGGCACCGCACGCCGTACGTGCTCGACGATCTGGTTGAGCAGTTCCGGCTCCTTGAGCAATACCGCACCGCCACGGGACTTGTTGACGGTCTTGGCCGGGCAACCGAAGTTCAGGTCCACCACCTGAGAGCCCAGCTCACACGCCAGGGCCGCGTTTTCCGCCAGGCACACCGGGTCTGAACCGAGTAACTGCACACGCAGAGGCACGCCGGCAGCGGTCTTGGCACCGTGCAGCAACTCAGGGGCGAGTTTGTGGAAATAAGCAGGCGTCAGCAGGCGGTCGTTGACCCGGATGAACTCGGTCACGCACCAATCAATACCGCCGACCCGGGTCAGCACGTCCCGCAGGATGTTGTCGACCAACCCCTCCATGGGCGCCAAAGCAATTTGCATGGAAAACACTCAACGAAAAACGTGGCGCAGTTTACGGGTTTCAGGCGCCGGAGGGTAACTCGCCTTGCAGCGCCGGGCCGTAACCTTCAATAAATTCCGACGGCATGCGCTTGGGCTTGCCGCTGGACAACTCGATGCAGACAAAGGTGGTTTGCGCCCGCAGCAACGTGGCGCCGTCACGGGGCCGTACCAGTTGGAAGCGCCGGGTCATTTTCAGGCGCTGGTCCCAGTCGACGATCCAGGTCGCCAATTGCAGCTCATCGCCTTCGTAGCCGGCGGCGAGGTAATCGATCTCATGGCGCACCACGGCCATGGCGCGGTCCAGTCGGCGGTACTCGGTAAGATCCAGCCCCAGGCGCTGGGAATGGCGCCATGCGCAGCGTTCCAGCCAGGACACATAGACCGCGTTGTTGGCGTGCCCCAGGCCGTCGATGTCTTCGGCACCGACCTGAAGATCGATGATAAACGGCGTTGCCAAATCCCAGCCCATGCAGTGCTCCCGGTCGATTAATGTCGGCGGCGAGCAGTGTAACCCATGGTTCAGGCGGTTTGGCGCTCCGGCACGTGGCGACCGGCGAGCAGCGCCAGGACGCCTTCGATCACGCGCGGATCTGCCAGCACCTTTTGGTGCCCGCCTTGCTCCAGGCGCAGCAGGCGGCTGTCGAACCAGGCGTCGTGGATCACCTGGCAGGCTTTGACCGAGACGAAGGTATCGTCTTCGGCATGTACGATCAGCCCCGGGATATTCATTTGATAGTGGGCGACGTCGAGGTGCTTGAGGGGCATGCCCATCGTCAGTTCCACCTCCTGGATAAACGCCGACCGCGCTCGCGCTGGCAGACCGACCATGCCGGCAAAGCCGCGCAATACGTCGAGAAACCGCGAGGGTGCCGCGATGCTGACCAAGGCCTCGGTGCGCAAGCCCAACTGCACCGCCAGCATCGCACTGGCGCCGCCCATGGAGTGACCGACGACCGCATGCAGCGGTGGCAGCTCGGCCGCGGCTTCCAACATAGCGCGGGCAAACAGCAGCACATGGGCTTCGCGCCCCGGCGAACGCCCGTGGGCCGGACCATCCAGCGCAACCACCGAATAGCCCGCCTCCACCAGTGCCGTGATCAGGCTGGCGAACTGCGTCGGACGCCCTTCCCAGCCATGCATCAACAACACTGCAGGGCCTTGGCCCCACTTCAGCGCCGACAGGCCGAAACGCAAAGTGATGCGCTCGGATTGCGCCAGCAGCGGCAGCTCCCAGTCACGGGGTGGCAGATCACGAGGCGTCATGAACACTCGACGCATCTTGCTGGCAACGGTGTGCGGCGCCAGCCGGCCCAAGGTGCCATTGACGCCACGAATCCATTTCAACGTGCCCATCGCTCATTCCTCAGGCCAGAAGCCGTTCTTAACGCACTGCGGACTTGGCCGCACGCAACACACGGTCCGACAACTCACCCGGGCCCAAGGCGCGAGCCAGCGACAAGCCGCCGATCATCAACGCCATGTCGGCCAGGGCCTTGTCGGTGTCTTCCGGGCTGGCGGCCAGCTGTGCGGCCATCAGCTCGCAGTGTTCGTTCAAGGCCTGGCGAAATTCGTCCGGCAGGCGGCTCATCTCGCCCACGGTGGCCGGGATCGGGCACGCCTGGTCGGTAGAGTCACGGTGCTTGCGCGACAGGTAGAACGCTGCCACCAGGGCGCGGCGCTCTTCACCGGTCAAGGTCGAGTCCATGTCATCGATGGACGCGCGACGCCGGGCCAACAACGCGGTGAAGGCCTCCAGCATCAGCGCATCCTTGCTTTCAAAGTGCGCGTAAAAACCACCGACGGTGAGCCCCGCCGCGCCCATCACTTCGCCCACACTCGGCTCGGCCGGGCCACGCTGCACCAGGGCAGCGCTGGCAGCTTGCAGAATACGTTCGCGGGTTTGCGCTTTTTTATCGTTCATCGTTGCCTCCGAATCTCATGCTTCGAATATTATTACCATAATAATATTTCGCAAGCCACCGGCATGACCATTGGTCAGAAGAACATTCAAGGAAGAGGAAGGAAGATTGGCCAAACGCCAGACAAACAAAAGGGCCATTCAATAATTGAATGACCCTTAAAAATCCCGCAGAGCGGGTAATCGTGGCGTCCCCTAGGGGACTCGAACCCCTGTTACCGCCGTGAAAGGGCGGTGTCCTAGGCCACTAGACGAAGGGGACACAAACCTTCTGTACAACTGATCAGCGCTGAGTACTGATCGAATTCAAGGACGGTGTGGCCAGACCTCGAACCTGTAAATTGGTGGAGCTAAACGGGATCGAACCGTTGACCTCTTGCATGCCATGCAAGCGCTCTCCCAGCTGAGCTATAGCCCCGGATTTTTCGCCTCGCGGCGCAGCAGACCTTTCGAACTGCTTGTTGAAACTGGCGTCCCCTAGGGGACTCGAACCCCTGTTACCGCCGTGAAAGGGCGGTGTCCTAGGCCACTAGACGAAGGGGACACAAACCTTCTATACAACATGATCAGGCTGAGTCTGATCGAATTCAAGGACGGTGTGGCCAGACCTTGAACCTGTAAATTGGTGGAGCTAAACGGGATCGAACCGTTGACCTCTTGCATGCCATGCAAGCGCTCTCCCAGCTGAGCTATAGCCCCTCGTCGGTGAGGACGGGGCGAATCTTAATGGCGTATTCGAAACGTGTCAAATTTATTTTCAACAATTTTCAAAATTTTTTGCCGAGATAACAATCACTTACCGAGCAAACCCCGGAAAACCGGGGTTTGGCCATTACAACCGCGGGCTTAAGCGATAGCGCCCAGCAGCTTTTCCCATTCCTTGTTTTCTTTCTTCGACACACCACCAAGCAAATCAAGGGCTTGTCGCAGACGGAAACGGGTAAGGTCCGGGCCCAGAATTTCCATCGCATCGAGTACCGACACCGAACTCGCCTGCCCGGTGATCGCAGCAAACATCAACGGCATCGCATCGCGCAGTTTCAATTCCAGGGATTCAACCACCGCCTGGATAGTCGCGGTGATTGCATCCTTCTCCCACTGGCGCAGGCTTTCGAGCTTCCACAGGATCAACTGCATCAACTGGCGAACCTGGTCAGCCGAGAGCTTCTTCGACTCAAACAGCTTCACGTCCGGGTTCACGCCACCGGCAAAGAAGAAGCTCGCCAACGGTGCGACCTGGCTGAACGTCTCCACCCTGCCCTGCACCAGCGGCGCGATCTTCATCATGTACTCGGGGTTCAACGCCCACTGCTGCACGCGGCTGGCGAACTCTTCCACCGGCAGGTCACGCAGCCACTGGCCGTTGAGCCACGACAGTTTCTCGATGTCGAAGATCGGCCCGCCCAGGGACACACGGGACAAGTCGAAGTTATCGACCATTTCCTGCAACGAGAACTTCTCGCGCTCGTCCGGCATCGACCAGCCCATGCGGCCCAGGTAGTTGAGCATCGCCTCAGGCATAAAGCCCATGCGCTCGTAGAAGGTCACCGAAGTCGGGTTCTTGCGCTTGGACAGTTTGCTCTTGTCCGGGTTACGCAGCAGCGGCATGTAGCACAGCTGCGGTTGTTCCCAGCCGAAGTACTCGTAGAGCAGGATCAGTTTCGGCGCCGATGGCAGCCACTCTTCGCCACGCAGTACGTGGGTGATGCCCATCAGGTGGTCGTCCACCACGTTGGCCAGGAAGTACGTCGGCAGGCCGTCGGTCTTCATCAGCACTTGCATGTCCATGCGGTCCCACGGGATCTCGACGTCACCGCGCAGCATGTCCGGCACCACGCACACGCCTTCGCTCGGCACCTTCATGCGGATAACGTGCGGCTCGCCGGCGGCCAGGCGCTGGGCCACTTCTTCCTTCGACAGCAGCAGTGCGCGGCCGTCATAGCGCGGGGTTTCGCCACGGGCCTGTTGCTCGGCGCGCATCTGGTCCAGCTCTTCGGCGGTGCAGAAGCACGGGAAGGCGTGGCCCATGTCGACCAACTGCTGAGTGTATTTTTTGTAGATGTCGCTGCGCTCGCTCTGGCGATACGGGCCGTGGGGACCGCCGACATCCGGGCCTTCAGCCCAGGTAATGCCCAACCAGCGCAGGGCATCGAAAATCTGCTGTTCCGACTCACGGGTGGAGCGCAGTTGATCGGTGTCTTCGATCCGCAGGATGAATTCACCGCCATGCTGCTTGGCAAAGCAGTAGTTGAACAAGGCGATGTAAGCAGTACCTACGTGGGGATCCCCAGTAGGCGATGGCGCGATGCGCGTGCGGACGGTGGTCATGGCGGGTCTCGAATTGGCGATAAAACTGAAAATGAAACAAGGGGCGAATGGTAACAGCCCCAAGCCCTTGGGCTCCAGCGTGGGGAGGCGAACAAAGGGCATATGAGACAAGCTCCGGTCTCAAGTCCCGCCATGGCTATTTGCCAGATCATTCGCTGGCTATATTCCATTACCTTTTGTCGACGACCTTATCGCCATGCCTGCCCCGCTCAAACGCCGCCTGTTTATCTTCCTGTTGATCGTGGTCCTGATTGCCGCGGGCTTTTTCGCCCAGTGGTTCTTCAAGGGCCGCTTTTATGAGAGCACCGACAACGCCTACGTCCAGGGCGAGATCACCCGGGTTTCCAGCCAACTGGGCGCGCGCATCGTCGAGGTGCTGGTGGGCGATAACGAACACGTGGAAAAAGGCCAATTGCTGGTCAAGCTCGAAGGCGATGACTTCCACCTCGCCGTCGACCGCGCCAACGCCGCCCTGGCCATGCGCGAAGCCGAGCGCGTGCAGGCCCAGAGCAAACTCACCCAGCAAGCCAGCCTGATCGCCGCCGGTGCAGCCAAGGTTTCTTCCAGCCAGGCCACCCTCGGGCGCTCGCAGATCGACCTGAACCGCGCACAAACCCTGCGCAAGCCCGGCTACGTCTCGGAAGAACGGGTCACCACCCTCGACGCCGACAACCACATCGCCCGCTCCCAAGTGACCATGGCCCAGGCCGACCTGCAGGGCCAGCGCCAGCAGGTCAACGCCCTGAACGCCGAGATCAAGCGCCTCGACGCAATGATCGCCAACGCCAAGACCGACCTGGCCCAGGCCGAACTGAACCTGACCCGCAGCGAAATCCACGCGCCCATCAGCGGCCTGATCGGCCAGCGTGCCGCGCGCAACGGTCAATATGTGCAAGCCGGTGCCTACCTGCTGTCGATCGTCCCGGACCAGGACATCTGGGTGCAGGCCAACTTCAAGGAAACCCAGATCGGCCACATGCAGCCCGGGCAAAAGGCCGAACTGACGTTTGATGCCTACAGCGATACCCCGATCGAAGGCCGCGTGGCCAACCTGTTCGGCGCCTCCGGCGCGCAGTTCAGCCTGCTGCCACCGGACAATGCCACGGGCAACTTCACCAAAGTCGTACAACGGATTCCGGTCAAACTGACCTTCGCCGCCGACAACCCGCTGCAGGGCAAAATCCGCCCGGGCATGTCGGTGACGGTCAAAGTGAATATCCAAGACCCGCACGATGGCCGGTGATCAACTGCTGCCGCCGGTCGGCGAACCGACCCGGCGCGACTGGATCGCGGTCATGAGCGTGATGCTCGGCGCCTTCATGGCAGTGCTCGACATCCAGATCACCAACTCGTCCCTCAAGGACATTCAAGGCGCACTGTCGGCCACCCTGGAAGAAGGCTCGTGGATATCCACTTCCTACCTTGTGGCCGAAATCATCATGATCCCTCTCACCGCCTGGCTGGTGCAGCTGCTGTCGGCGCGTCGCCTGGCGGTGTGGGTGTCCGGCGGATTCCTGATCGCCTCGCTGATGTGTTCCATGGCCTGGAGCCTGGAAAGCATGATCGTGTTCCGCGCCTTGCAGGGTTTTACCGGCGGTGCGCTGATCCCGCTGGCGTTCACCCTCACCCTGATCAAGTTGCCCGAACATCACCGCGCCAAAGGCATGGCCATGTTCGCCATGACCGCCACCTTCGCCCCCTCCATCGGCCCGACCATCGGCGGCTGGCTCACGGAGAACTGGGGCTGGGAATACATCTTCTACATCAACATCCCGCCGGGCCTGATCATGATCGCCGGGCTGCTGTACGGCCTGGAGAAAAAGGATTCCAACTGGGACCTGCTCAAAAGCACCGACTACCTCGGCATCGTCACCATGGCCGTGGGCCTCGGGTGTTTACAGGTATTTCTTGAGGAAGGCCATCGCAAGGACTGGCTGGAGTCGAACCTGATTGTCAGCCTGGGTACCGTCGCCCTGTTGAGTTTGATCACCTTCGTGATCGTGCAGATGTCCAAGCCAAACCCGCTGATCAACCTGCGGATCCTCGGCAATCGCAATTTCGGGCTGTCGAGCATCTCCAGCCTGGGGATGGGCGTGGGGTTGTATGGCTCGATTTATTTGTTGCCGCTGTACCTGGCGCAGATCCAGAACTACAACGCCCTGCAGATCGGCGAAGTGATCATGTGGATGGGGGTTCCGCAGCTGTTCCTGATTCCGCTGGTGCCCAAGCTGATGAAATACGTATCGCCCAAATGGCTGTGTACGCTGGGGTTCGGGTTGTTTGGATTGGCGAGCTTTTCATCGGGAGTGCTGAACCCGGACTTTGCCGGCGACCAGTTCAACCGCATCCAGATCATCCGCGCGTTGGGGCAGCCGCTGATCATGGTGACGATTTCGCTGATTGCCACGGCATACATCATGCAGAAGGACGCGGGGTCGGCGTCGAGTCTGTTCAATATTTTGCGAAACCTGGGTGGGGCGATCGGGATTGCGCTGCTGGCAACGCTGCTGGATGCGCGCACCAAAACCTACTTTGATTATCTGCGCGAGGCGATTGTGCCGACCAATCCGCAGGTGGCGGAGCGCATGGCCAGGCTGACGGAGACGTTTGGCAGTGAGACGGCGGCGTTGGGCAAGTTGAGTGAGATTGCCCATCAGCAGGCGCAGATCATGGCCTACAACGATGCGTTTCATTTTGTAGGGTTAGCGTTGGGGATCAGTATGGTGGCGATTTTGTTGACCAAGGCGTTGCCGGCGGGGCTCAAGGCTGGGGAATCTCATTAGACCGAGGCGCCGCCATTCGCGAGCAAGCCCGCTCCCACACTTGACCGAGCTGTTCAGGCGAACGCGGTCAAAATGTGGGAGCGGGCTTGCTCGCGAAGAGGCCTTGGCAGTCGCTACAAATCACACAGCCAGCAACCGCTCCCGCAACTTGCCAATCTCATCCCGCATCTGCGCCGCCGCTTCAAACTCCAGATCCCGCGCCAACTGGTACATCTTCTCTTCCAACTGACGAATACGCTTGGTGATCTCGCTCGGGGAACGCAATTCCGCTTCGTACTTCGCGTTCTCCTCCGCCGCCTTGGCCATGCCCTTGCGCTTCTTGCTGCGCGAGCCCGGCACGGTGGCGCCTTCCATGATGTCGGCCACATCCTTGAACACGCCCTTCGGCGTGATGCCATGTTCCAGGTTGTAGGCAATCTGCTTGTCGCGACGCCGCTCGGTCTCGCCAATCGCGCGCTCCATGGAACCGGTAATCCGGTCCGCATACAGAATCGCCCGGCCATTCAGGTTCCGCGCCGCCCGGCCAATGGTCTGGATCAAGGAGCGCTCGGACCGCAGGAAGCCTTCCTTGTCGGCATCCAGAATCGCCACCAGGGACACTTCCGGCATATCCAGACCTTCACGCAGCAGGTTGATCCCCACCAGCACATCGAACGCCCCCAAACGCAGGTCGCGGATGATTTCCACGCGCTCCACGGTGTCGATGTCCGAGTGCAAATAGCGCACGCGCACGCCGTGGTCGGCCAGGTAATCAGTCAAGTCTTCGGACATGCGCTTGGTCAGTGTGGTGACCAGCACCCGCTCTTCCAGGGCCACGCGCTTGGTGATTTCCGAGAGCAAGTCGTCCACCTGAGTCAGGGCCGGGCGTATTTCGATTTGCGGGTCCACCAGGCCCGTCGGGCGCACCAGTTGCTCAATCACACGCCCGGCGTGTTCGGCCTCGTAGTTACCCGGCGTGGCCGAGACAAAAATCGTCTGCGGGCTGATGCCTTCGAATTCGTCAAAACGCATCGGCCGGTTATCCAGCGCCGACGGCAGGCGGAAGCCGTATTCCACCAAGGTCTCTTTACGCGAGCGGTCACCTTTGTACATTGCGCCCACCTGCGGCACGCTGACGTGGGACTCGTCGATCACCAGCAAGGCATCGTCCGGCAGGTAATCGAACAAGGTAGGTGGCGCCTGCCCGGATTCACGGCCAGAGAGGTAGCGCGAGTAGTTTTCGATGCCGTTGCAGTAGCCCAGCTCGAGAATCATCTCCAGATCGAAGCGGGTGCGTTGCTCCAGACGCTGGGCTTCCACCAGTTTGTTGTTGGAACGCAGGTATTCCAGGCGCTCCACCAGCTCAGCCTTGATGCCCTCGATGGCGCCCATCAGGGTTTCGCGCGGGGTCACGTAGTGGCTTTTCGGGTAGAAGGTGAAGCGCGGCAGCTTGCGGATCACCTCGCCGGTCAACGGGTCGAAGGCCGACAGGCTCTCGACTTCATCGTCGAACAGCTCGATGCGGATCGCTTCCAGGTCGGATTCCGCCGGGTAGATGTCGATCACATCGCCGCGCACGCGGAAGCTCGCCCGGGCGAAGTCTATGTCGTTGCGGGTGTATTGCAGGCTCGTCAGGCGACGCAGCAGTTCGCGCTGGTCGAGTTTGTCGCCGCGGTCGACGTGCAGCACCATCTTCAAATAGGTTTCCGGGCTGCCCAGGCCGTAGATGCACGACACCGTGGTGACGATGATCGCGTCTTTGCGTTCCAGCAGCGCCTTGGTCGCCGAGAGCCGCATCTGCTCGATGTGGTCGTTGATCGAGGCGTCTTTCTCGATAAAGGTGTCGGACGACGGTACGTAGGCTTCGGGCTGGTAGTAGTCGTAGTAGGAAACGAAGTACTCCACCGCGTTGTTCGGGAAGAACGCCTTGAACTCGCCATACAACTGCGCGGCCAGGGTCTTGTTCGGCGCCAGCACCAGGGTCGGGCGGTTCACCTGGGCGATCACGTTGGCGATGCTGAAGGTCTTGCCGGAGCCGGTCACGCCGAGCAAGGTCTGGTGTGCCAGGCCGGCTTCGATGCCTTCGACCATCAGGCGGATGGCTTCCGGTTGATCGCCGGCAGGCTCAAAGCGGGTGACTAGCTGGAAATCCGACATAACGTACCTCTTGAGTCACCCCGAGGCCGGAAAAAGCAACGGGGACGAAAAAGACCGCGACCCGCGACTGTTCGGCGCAGGTTGCAGGAAAAAACCATGATAGCTGTAGAAGTGGAGGCAAATGTCACGGGTTTCAAGGCAATCGTGCTACATGCCATGACCGGACAACGTTGCAATAAGACTAACGGTCGGCAAATAAACCGAAAAACTTGGCCGAAAAGCCGTTTCGGCTGTCGCCGCGAGCCGTGATGGCCTCTATACTAGCTCCCCGTTTGTGCACCGCTCTAGTGCATTCGGCTGGAGCGCGACACGTCCCTCCACTCTCTATAGAGCTGCCGCAAAAATGAGCCTGTTCTCCGCTGTCGAAATGGCACCACGCGATCCAATCCTGGGCCTCAACGAAGCATTCAACGCCGATACCCGAACCACCAAGGTGAACCTTGGCGTGGGCGTTTACTGCAACGAGGAGGGGAAGATTCCACTCTTGCGTGCCGTTGCCGAAGCGGAAGCCATTCGAGTGGCGCAACACGCCGCCCGTGGCTACTTGCCGATCGACGGTATTGTCGCCTACGACCAGGCCGTGCAAAAGCTGCTGTTCGGCGCCCAATCGCCACTGATCAGCTCCGGCCGCGTCATCACCGCCCAAGCGGTCGGCGGCACCGGCGCCCTGAAAATCGGCGCAGACTTCCTCAAGCAACTGCTGCCCAACGCCGTCGTCGCCATCAGCGACCCGAGCTGGGAAAACCACCAGGCGCTGTTCGAAAAAGCCGGCTTCCCGGTACAGACCTATCGCTACTACGACGCCGCCACCCACGACGTCAACCGCGCCGGCCTGCTGGAAGACCTCAACGCCCTGCCGCCACAGTCCATCGTCGTGCTGCACGCCTGCTGCCACAACCCGACCGGCGTCGACCTGAGCCCGGCCGACTGGCAACAAGTGTTGGACGTGGTCAAGGCGAAAAACCTCGTACCGTTCCTCGACATGGCCTACCAGGGCTTTGGCGACGGCATCGACGAAGACGCCGCTGCGGTGCGCCTGTTCGCCGAGTCGGGCCTGACCTTCTTTGTGTCCAGCTCGTTCTCCAAGTCGTTCTCGCTGTACGGCGAGCGCGTGGGCGCCCTGTCCATCGTTACCGACTCCAAGGAAGAAAGCGCGCGCATCCTGTCCCAGGTCAAGCGCGTGATCCGCACCAACTACTCCAACCCGCCAACCCACGGCGCGGCGATCGTTGCAGCGGTGCTGAACAACCCTGAGCTGCGCGCCCAGTGGGAAGCCGAACTGGCCGAAATGCGCCTGCGCATTCGCGGCATGCGCGAGCAGATGGTGGCTGACCTGGCCAAGGCTGCACCGGGCCACGACTTCAGCTTCGTCGGTCGCCAGCGCGGGATGTTCTCCTACTCCGGCCTGAGCGTTGAGCAAGTGACGCGCCTGCGCAGCGAGTTTGGTATCTATGCGCTGGACACTGGCCGCATCTGTGTGGCGGCGTTGAACCAGAAGAACATCGATGCTGTGACCAAGGCTATCGTTCAGGTGCTGTAAGCCTGTTGTGATGCAAAAAAAGGGGAAGCCGGTGGCTTCCCCTTTTTCATTCTGCGAACGCGCCCAACGTGGCGAGGGAGCTTGCTCCCGCTGGGCTGCGCAGCGGCCCTGAAACCTGCCACCGTGAACTTTCTGAATGAATGCGCTGCCTGAATGGGGGCCGCTTCGCGCCCCAGCGGGAGCAAGCTCCCTCACCACAGGGTGAGCAGATTGCTTCAATAGATGAGTGCATCCCCCCTAAAAATTCGCTGCTTTCAGTCCGCTACCCCTAGACTGACAGCAAGACAGTCCCTTCCCTTGAGTAGCCTATGAGAAACGACGACCTGGACCTGCGTGCCGACCGCGACGAACTGGACCACTTCACCCCGCGCCCGCCCCCCGTCAAGCGCCAGAAAAGCCTGGTACTGCAAATCGCCCTCGGGGTATTCCTCGGCGGTTTGGCCTTGTGGCTGGTGCAACTGGGCGCCGGCGCCCTGATGGCCAAACTGGCCATGGGCACCTTCCAGTTCGGCGGCTGACCAAGGCCAAATGTGGGAGCCGTCGAGCTTTAGCGAGGCCGCGATAGCGGTGGGTCAGGCACCATCAATGTCGACGGTGCCGACGTCATCGCAGCCTCGCTAAAGCTCGACAGCTCCCACAGGGGGCCTGTGTGACTGATGCAACTGGGTACCGGCGCCCTGATCGCCAAATCGGCCATGGGCACCCTGCAGTTCGGCAGCTGACCAAGACCAATGTGGGAGCCGTCGAGCTTTAGCGAGGCCGCGATTGCGGTGGGTCAGGCACCCTCAATATCGACTGTGCCGACGCCTTCGCAGCCTCGCTAAAGCTCGACAGCTCCCACACGGGACCTGTGTGACTGATGCAACTGGATACCGGCGCCCTGATCGCCAAATCGGCCATGGGCACCCTGCAATTTGGCGGCTGACAAAGATCAAATGTGGGAGCCGTCGAGCTTTAGCGAGGCCGCGATAGCGGTGGGTCAGGCACCATCGTTGTCGCCTGTGCCGACGTCATCGCAGCCTCGCTAAAGCTCGACAGCTCCCACAGGGGATCTACTGCGCCTTCAGTCTGCTCTCTTGTGGCCGGTGCGAGCAGACACCCAGCAATTTGGCGACCAACCAAGACCAAATGTGGGAGCCGTCGAGCTTGAGCGAGGCCGCGATAGCGGTGGGTCAGGCAGCATCGTTGTCGCCTGTGCCGACGTCATCGCAGCCTCGCTGAAGCTCGACAGCTCCCACAGAGAACCTATTCCGCCTTCAGTCCGCGCTCTTGTGGCCGGTGCAACTAGGTACAAGCAGACACCCTGCAATTTGGCAACTGACCAAAACCAAATGTGGGAGCCGTCGAGCTTTAGCGAGGCCGCGATAGCGGTGGGTCAGGCACCATCAATGTCGACGGTGCCGACGTCATCGCAGCCTCGCTAAAGTTCGACAGCTCCCACCGGGGACCTATTCCGCCTTCAGTCCACTCTCTTCCGGCAACCATGGTTTGTGCAACTCGGTGCAAGCAAACACCCCGCAATCTGGCGGTTAACCCCCTGAGTTGAACTTCCCGTAGCAGCTGTCGAGCCCCAGCGAGGCTGCGTCAGGCGCGACTCGGTTTGAGTGTATGACTCGATAGCGGCAGCGCGGCCAACGCAGCCTCGCTGGGGCTCGACAGCTGCTACGGCTACGATGCCAGGGCCAGGCCGCGCTCCTCCAGCAACCGCACAAAACTGTTCAAACTCTGTGACACCGTGCCCCGGCGCCAGATCAGCCAGGTATTCAAAATCCGGAACGTATCCGTCAACGGCCACACACTCACCGTCCTGAACCCCGGCATGCTCTCCAGCATGCTCCTCGGCATCAGCGCCAATCCCGCACCGGCACTCACACACGCCAGCATCCCGTGATAAGACTCCATCTCGAAGATCTTCCCCGGCACCGCGCCATCCTGTGAAAACCAGCGCTCAAAGTGGTGCCGGTACGAACAGTTCGAGCGAAATGTGTAGATGCTCTCGCCACTCACATCCTGCCCCCGGGTGATCGGCGCGTGATGCAGCGGCGCAATCACCACCATCTCCTCTTCAAACACCGCCACGCCTTCCAGGGTCGCGTGCAGCACCGGCCCATCGACAAACGCCGCCGCCAACCGCCCCGACAACACGCCTTCGATCATGGTCCCGGATGGCCCGGTGGTCAGGTCCAGCTCAACCTTGGCGTGCTTCTGGTTATACGCCGCCAACACCGCAGGGATGCGCACCGCCGCCGTGCTCTCCAGCGAACCCAAAGCAAACGCGCCCTGAGGCTCCTCCCCCGCCACCGTCGCCCGGGCTTCCTGCACCAGGTCAAGAATCCGCCGCGCATAACCGAGGAAATTCCACCCGGCCGGTGACAACCGCAATCGGCTCTTTTCGCGAATAAACAAATCCACGCCCAAGTCCTGCTCCAACTGCTTGATCCGCGTGGTCAGGTTTGACGGCACGCGATGGATCAACTGCGCGGCGGCGCTGATGCTGCCTTGCTCGGCAACGGCTTTGAAAATTTCCAGCTGGACCAGATCCAAGTCATTCTCCAAACGTGAACGTATTGCTTAATATTATTCAGTTTCCGAAAAAGATACAGCCCCGTACGCTGGCCTCCATCCCATTCACTGCGCAGGACGGTGCCATGAACCCCATTTCTTCCCAGACCCACGCCTTGTCGATCAACCCCGCCAACGGTGAAACGGTCGCCAGCTACCCGTACGAAACCGAGGCGCAGTTGGACGCCGCCCTCACCCGCTCGATCAACGCCTTCCGCAACGGCCGCACTACCCCCGTCGCCCAGCGCGCCGAGTTGCTGCTGGCCCTGGCGAGCACCCTGCGGGACCAGGCCGAAGAGATGGCTCAGATGATCACCCTGGAAATGGGCAAACCCATCGCCCAGGCCCGTGGCGAAATCGAGAAATGCGCCCAGTTGGCCGAGTGGTACGCCGCCCACGGCCCGGCCATGCTCGCCCCGGAAGCCACCCTGGTGGACAACGGCACCGCGCAAATCGAATACCGCCCGCTGGGCCCGATCCTCGCCGTGATGCCGTGGAACTTCCCGGTGTGGCAAGTGCTGCGCGGCGCCGTGCCGACCATGCTCAGCGGCAACACCTACGTGCTCAAACACGCGCCTAACGTGATGGGCAGCGCTTACCTGATGAAGCAAGCCTTCCAGCGCGCCGGCTTCGCCGATGGCCTGTTCGAAGTGATCAACGTCACCCAGGACGGTGTGTCCAAAGCCATCGCCGACCCACGTATCGCCGCCGTCACCCTCACCGGCAGCGTGCGTGCCGGCATGGCCATCGGTTCCCAGGCCGGTGCCGCGCTGAAGAAATGCGTACTGGAGCTGGGCGGCTCCGACCCGTTTATCGTACTCAACGACGCCAACCTCGACGAAGCGGTGCAAGCCGCCCTGATCGGCCGCTTCCAGAACTCCGGCCAGGTGTGCGCCGCTGCCAAGCGCCTGATCATCGAGGCAGGCGTGGTGGAAGCCTTCACCGCCAAATTCCTCGAAGCCAGCCGCAACCTGGTGATGGGCGACCCGACCGCCAGCGAAACCTACATCGGCCCGATGGCTCGCTTCGACCTGCGGGACGAACTCGACGGCCAGGTCCAGGCCACTCTGGCCGAAGGCGCCACCTTGCTGCTGGGCGGCCATAAAGTCGAAGGCGCAGGCAACTTCTACGCACCCACCGTGCTGGCCAACGTCACCGACCAGATGACCTCGTTCAAACAGGAACTGTTCGGGCCGGTCGCCTCCATCATCACCGCACGCGATGCCGACCACGCCGTGGCCCTGGCCAACGACAGTGAATTCGGCCTGACCGCCAGCGTGTTCACCACCGACCCGGAAAAGGCGCGCCACATCGCCAACCAGCTGGAAACCGGCGGGATCTTTATCAACGCCTACAGCGTGTCCGACCCTCGGGTCTCGTTTGGGGGTGTGAAGAAGAGTGGATTCGGGCGGGAGTTGTCGCACTTTGGTGTGCGGGAATTCTGCAATGCGCAGACCGTTTGGCTGAACCGCCGCTAAGGCAAGCACTGCAAACGATGGCCCGTACAGCGGGTCATCGTGCTGTCTGGTTAAGCACCGTCACATACGCTCCGAACATATCCGCCATCGCGTCCGCGTAGGCAGTAATTTGCGCCTCGGTGCGCGGGCTTCCCGAGAATTCCTTGCCCACCGAACTGAAGGTGGTGACGATCAAGTCGCACGCCAGGTCGCGGGTCGTCTCAGGCACCTGCGGCAGCAGTTCCAGCATGAACGTCTGGAAGACCTGTTGCCCTCCCGCCCGAACCTCATGGGCTTCGGGCGCATCTCGATAAAGCGGTGCCGCGTCGCTCAAGGCGACCCGCATCTGCGCCTCCTCACACTCCGAACGAATAAACGCATGCACCAACGCCCGCAGCCGCTCAAGGGGCGGCTGGCTTACGTCTTCCAGAATCCGGCTGAGCATTTGCGAGGTTTGCTGCCATTCATCGGTCTGCAACCGGAACAGGATCGCCGCCTTGTTAGGGAAGTATTGGTACACCGAGCCCACACTCACGCCCGCCTTCTCCGCAACCCGAGCGGTGGTGAAACGGCTGGCACCTTCCTTGGCCAAAACCTGAATAGCCGCTTCGAGAATGGCCGACACCAACTCGGTGGATCGCGCCTGTTTGGGCTCTTTGCGTGAGGAAATCTGCGAGGTCTGGCGGTCGGTCATGGGGCGTGCCTGCTGCGGTTTGAATGCGAATAGCGAATGTGACGAATTGTTCGCATACTTTAAATGCGACGAATCATTCGCATACTAGCCCGGTGCCTCACGGCGCTCAACCTGCAACAGGACCTCCCCATGAATACGCTTACCTCGGCCCCAATGGCGGCTCTGATTGAACGCTTGTACACACAAGCCGATGCCGTCACGAGCCCCGTCCTCAACAACGTGACGCCTGAAGAGCGTGATCGCCTGATGCGCAGCAAAACCGACTACCTGGAACTCTACGGGATGCTGAAAGACCTGTGGCTACCGGTCTCCCGCGACACCGGCACCCTGCTCTACATGCTGGCCCGCAGCACCAAAGCCCGGGCCATTGTCGAGTTCGGCACCTCGTTCGGCCTGTCCACCCTGCACCTGGCGGCCGCCCTGCGGGACAACGGCGGCGGCGCGCTGATCAGCAGCGAGTTCGAGCCCACGAAGATCGCCCTGGCGCGGCAACACCTGGAACAAGGCGGCGTAAGCGACCTCGTGGAGATCCGCCAAGGTGATGCCCTGGTCACACTGGCCAGCGGCCTGCCCGACAGCGTCGACCTGCTGCTGCTCGACGGCGCCAAAGCCTTGTATGGCGATGTACTGAACCTGGTGGAAAGCCGTCTCAAGCCCGGCGCGTTGATCATCGCCGACAACACCAACTACTGCCCCGACTACCTGGCCCGGGTGCGCTCGCCGGCAAACGGCTACCTGTCGGTGCCGATCGGTGACGACGTCGAGCTGTCAGTTCGCCTCGGCTAATACCCCTCATTGGAGGATTCGAGACGCCAGTGGAAGGGTGCGCGGTTTATACTCGGCACCCTCGCCTTTAACCCACGGCCTACGAACCGAGATACCCGATGAGCCTTTCCCTCTCTACAACCCCTGCGCGCAAGCCGCTCGCGCCCCTGCTGGCGTTTGTCATTCTGCTGTTCGGCGCCATCTTCCTGCAAAACAGCGTCGGCTCGCGCCAAGTGCTGTTGCTGGTGGTCGGCGCCGCACTGGGCCTGACGCTGTACCACGCCGCTTTCGGCTTCACCTCGGCCTGGCGGGTGTTCATCACCGACCGACGTGGCGCGGGCTTGCGTGCACAGATGGTGATGCTGGCGATTGCCGTGCTGCTGTTCTTCCCCGCGCTGGGAGCCGGCACCTTGTTCGGCCAACCCGTGGTCGGGCTGGTGGCGCCGGCCGGGGTGTCGGTGGTGTTCGGGGCATTCATCTTCGGCATCGGCATGCAGCTGGGCGGCGGCTGTGCGTCCGGCACCCTGTTCACCGTGGGCGGCGGTAATGCGCGCATGCTGGTGACCTTGTTCTTCTTTATCTGCGGTTCGTTGATCGCGACTCACCACGTCGACTGGTGGTTCTCGCTGCCTTCGTTCCCGGCGGTTTCCATCGTCAAAAGCTTCGGCGTGGTGCCGGCCTTGCTGCTGAGCCTGGCGGTGTTCGGGATCATCGCGGCAGTCACCGTGCGCCTGGAAAAAGGCCGTCACGGGCAGCTCGAAGCCGGCGTCACCAGCGAACACCAGGGCCTGCGCCGCTTCCTGCGCGGGCCGTGGCCATTGGTGTGGGGCGCAATTGGCTTGGCCCTGCTCAACTACGCCACCCTGGCACTGGCCGGGCGGCCGTGGGGCATCACTTCCGCGTTCGCGCTGTGGGGCGCCAAGGTCGCCAGCGGGTTGGGCGTGGACGTGGGTAGCTGGGTGTTCTGGCAAATGCCGGGCAACGCCAAGGCCCTGGCAGCGCCGGTATGGGAAGACATTACCAGCGTGATGGACATCGGCATCATCCTTGGTGCGCTGTTGGCTGCGGGATTGGCCGGGCGCTTTGCCCCAAGCCTGAAGATTCCGGCACGCTCGCTGTTCGCCGCGGTGATCGGTGGGTTGCTGCTGGGTTACGGCTCGCGACTGGCGTACGGCTGCAATATCGGCGCGTACTTCAGCGGGATTGCGTCGGGTAGCCTGCATGGCTGGGTGTGGTTGGTGGCGGCGTTTATCGGCAACAGCGTGGGCGTGCGGTTGCGGCCGTTCTTCTTTGCAGGTGAGCGCCCGCAAGTGGCATTGAGCGGTTGCTGACTGATCGTTCCCACGCTCCGCGTGGGAATGCCGCCGGGGACGCTCTGCGTCCCGCTGTTGGTGACGCGGAGCGTCACGGGATGCATTCCCACGCGGAGCGTGGGAACGAGCAGCATCATCGGCTTTTTGAAATCACACCACTCATGTACTGATTCAAGTCGCGGAAGTCCTGAACTTTCCAGGTGAACGGCGACAGCTTCACACCGTTCTCCCGCAACGTTCTGGGAATCAGGTCGCCATTTGGACGAAGAATGACGGACGACACGATAACGCCCGGATAATCACTCAAGCGTTTTTTGAAAGTAGTCGTTGTCAGGTCAGGCGTAGGCGGATTGCTTTTATTCGCCAAGGGCCCCGTGCCTTTGATATCCGCACCGTGGCACATGGCGCATCGCTGCAGATAAATGTTTTTCCCGTTAACGTTGTCCGCAAAGGACAGTGACGTTTGAACCAGCGATAAAATCCCCAGCGACGCGATGAATGTTTTTCTTATGCTCATCTTTCCATGTGGCCTTGTTGTAAAAATCCGATATCAACTAACCGAGCGTAAACGACCCGTGATCCACTCACGGCTGTAAGCCAGCACCCTGCCCGACATCGCCGTCGGAAAATGAATAAACCCATGAGCCGCCTGCGGTAACAGATACACCTCAGACCCCGCCCATCGCTCCGCCATCTGCAGCGTGTCGTCCAGCAGCGGGTCCAGATCCCCCACAAACATCAGTGCCGGCGGCAGCCCCGCAAGGTCGCCATACAACGGTGACAACGACGGCTGCCGACGCTGCTCATCACTTAAGCCCGGCGTCAGCAAGCGCAGCGCTTCTACCATGCCCGGCCCGTCCAGCAACAGCGTTTCCCGCCCCGCCGTGCGCACACTCGGTGTGCCGGTCAAATCGTAGACGCCGTAATACAGCACCGTCCCGCTCACCCGCGCCAGCAACTCGGGCCATTGCTTCAGCGCCAGCAACGTCGCCGCTGCCAGATGCCCACCGGCAGACTCGCCGACGACGATCACCGGCAGGCCAGCAAACTCCTCACAGTCCGCGAGCAACCAGCGCGCCGCAGCCAAGCAGTCTTCCAGAATCCCTTCCACCGGCGTGTTCACCGCCAGTCGATAATCCACCGACACCACCGCCACGTCGCACGCGTTGACCATGGCCACGTTGAGGTCGTCATTCATCTGTGCATTGCCGATCACCCAGCCGCCGCCATGGATATCCAGCACCACGCCCTTGGCCTTGCCCTTCGGCCGGATGATGCGCACCGGCACAGAGCCCACCCGCCGGCTTTCTGCCTGAAGGCCATGCTTGAGCAACTTGTTGCCGGCCACCATCTGGCCGGAGCGCAACAGCGCCTGGATCACCCGGGGCGTCACGCGGTTGCGGATGCGAAAACGCGGTAACCACGCGAGCCTTTGGTTGAAGCGCTGCATTTGCGCCAGTTCATGTTCTTCAGCAGGCCACAGCGTATGAGTTCCCAATCTGTATTTCCTCTATCTCTAAACGAGATGTTCACCTTGGCCAGTGTGCGTGGGCATCATGGCAATGATGTTTCCGCCCTCTGCCCACGCCGCCAGGCTCAGCGGTTATTGCGCAGGATGGAGAAATTCAACGCAGCCGCAACGCTTAGCCACACCAGGTACGGGAACAGGATCAGCCCGGTGATCAAATCCAGCCGCACCGTCAGCAACACCATGGCGGCGACCACCAGCCACAGCAGCGTGATGATCACCATCCCGGCGAAAATCCGGTGGGCGCCGAAGAACACCGGCGTCCACAGGGTGTTGAGTGCGATCTGCGCAGCCCATAGAGCCAGCACGATTTCGCTGCCGGGGATCAGGGCCAGGCGGTAGCCGGCCCAAGCCAGCAGCAGGTAGATGATGGTCCAGGCGACCGGGAACAGCCAGTTGGGAGGCGTGAAGCTGGGTTTGACCAGGGTGGCGTACCAGTCGCCCGGTTTGAAGATAATGCCGGTGCTCGCCGCAGCACCGCAGGCCAGAAGAAAAATAAACAACGTCACCATAATCGGTCCTTAGCTGAGAGCAGCTGCCTGGAGATGAAAGCCTTGACGGCGGTTTCAGGGTTGGACGCCAGGCAGCGGCAAAAGTCCGAAATTTTTACTGACTTAACCCCAAGCGCTTTTTCGCCTTGTAGCAATCATTGATCGCGATCGCCCGCTGGTAATACTCCGCACGCTGCGCACGGTTACTGTCCCCCAGCAGCCGGTACATTTCAGCCTGATAATCCCGACTGCTGCCCCACTGCAACGCCATGCCCTGAGGCATCTCGGCCCTGCATTCAAGCTTCACCGCAGGCTGCGGAAAATATTGCTCATACGCGGGCGCGCCGGTCGCGATGGCCTTCAGCGTTGTCTGGAATTCAGGCGTGTCCGTAAATTCAAAGCAAAAGGATGAAAGCTGCAGTGCCGGTGGTGCAAAGCCTTGTAGGAAGCTGCTTTGGAACAACGGGCAGGCCTTTTCCTTGATCTCGTCGACCGGGTAGAACATCACGTAGATCATCGCGAGGCGATGCTGGGCCACCGGGTGGTCCAGCGCGGCAGCTTGTTCAAGTAGCTTGATCGCCGGCTTGAGCAACTCGCCTGCCTCCTCCACCAGCACTTGGGTACGCTTTTTCTCGTCTGCGCTGGCGGTGGGAAAGTTCGCAGGCACCGCTTCCAGCTTGGCATCTGCTTGTTTTAGGTACGGCACAGCCTGCTGATAGAGGCTCTCGGCGTGGGGGTCGATGTGCGGGGTGTTGGCCGTGCACAGTTGCGGTAACAGGCAGCCCAGGAACAGGGCAATCCAGTGGGGGATTTTCATAAACAGGCTTCCGTGCGGTGGGGCGCGGCTTGCCAGGGGCTCATTCCTTTGAAAGCTGCGCAGGTTCTGTCACATTCTATGACAAGCATCTCACGGCGAAACACGCCTTTTCACCCTATCGATGATCCCTTATGGAAATACAGATTTCGGAAACGTCTGACTGGCAATTGTTCGCGGCCATCGCCGAAGTGCTGGAGCACGGTTTGAAAGGCGAATGGACCGTAAAGGCCGACGGGCTGGATCAGCGCTATTGGGATTTGTGCGTCGAAGGCCAGACCCTCACCCTGCACCTAGAGCATTATCTGGGGATCAGCCTGCTCATGCCTGGCCAGGGCGAGAGCCTGGAGGGGTTGAGTGATTTGGGGTTGAGGGCGTACCGGCTGGTGCTTCCATTTTCGGGATAAAGGAGAATTTGCGTAGGCCGTAGCACCTTGCTCCTTTGCCTACGCTTGCGTCAGAATCCGCCGGCTTGTGCACCTGGGTGGCCATCTCTAAGGTTGCTCGGTCGCTGAAAACTCAGTGATCGGGTTTAGTAGCCCTGCTTTGAATACTTACGTGCATGAACCTCATCTTCCAGACGTCCTGTCTGTGCTTGATGGTGGCTGTGCGTAGGGCGCCCTCGGGCGCGCCGGCTTTAAGTATTCACCGGTCTACTAACCTGCGCACAGCTGCCACCCTATCGTTTAGTAGCGACGAGGTGGCGGCCCGACTCAGGAATACTTATATGTTCAAGATAACGCCGAATCCGCCAAACAAGCCGGATCTAAAACTCCACCAGGCTGCCCAGCGCGCCATTGATCACTACCTCAATCCCGGCACCGATGCCGAGACAGTCCTAGAGACAACCGCCCTCTTCAGCGTCACCTCCGGCGTCAGCAGCGAGATCCTGATCGCCAACAGCTACGAAACCGTTTCCTCCGTCAGCGCCCTGCTGCTCGACCTGTCCGACGAACTGACCGGCAAAGACCGCGACGTGGCATTGGCCATACACCAACTGAGCGAATTGAGCGTACTGCTGATCGGCAAACTGATGGACCGCGAAACACCTCGGGCGTAGAACCCAACGCGGTCCTGCAGGACTAGCCCTTCAACTCACCCAACCGATTACTCGCCGCGTCGTCGTATGCCACATACAGCGACTCGGCGATTTGGCTTTTGATGGCTTTGGCGCTTTCCAGACCCAATACAAAACCTTCGGCCTTGCCGCCTGCGCGGTTCAGGTCTTCTTTGGTGTCAGCACCGGTGATGGCGTCGAGGAGCTTGATGGCCTGAGGACCTACGCCTTTTGGGAGGCTGATTTGGTCGATACTCATTGGGATGCCTCGGATGAGATGCGGGATGGGGTGGTGCGGGTGAACGAGGTCATGGGCGATACCTTGAGATTGAGGTCGGTAGCGCGTGGAACCACTGCCGGGGGGCCATGGTAGACCGGTATGGGAATTAAAGGGCCGGTTTCGGCCATATGCGGTCATTCACTACAACGCCCATGATCGATACTGGAGGCAACAACCTCTCGCGCCAAAGCTCTATTTGAGAGGATTCCCTACGCAGAAAAGGGCGATCGGAAAAAGGGCCCGTTCAAGACCCAAGGCTTGCTTCATCTTAATGTCGTCAAAACCCATCACGACTACACCGCCAAGACCCGCTGCGGTGACCGCCAAATACATATTTTGAGCGGATGCTCCAGCTTCGAAATCAACGTAGCGCCCGCCCCTTAGACCGTCTGCCTGTTGAGCCGAAAAATGATCTATTGCGAGCCCTCGTTTAGCGACGATCGCGATGACGGCAGGTGCGTCTTCCAACCACTTTTCATCGCCCAAAGCCGCTGAGTTCAACGATCCATTTGCGATCGGACCTGCAACACGTGAGAGCTTTCCTGCCTGGCAATCGTATGTGTATACCCCAGGGGCGAGGCCTTCCACTTGACGCACAACCACCCTCAATACAAGTGGGTGCAAAGCGTGTGCCGATGGCGCGGTTCGCCTTCCGTCCCCAGAAGTACACCCCTGTCCCGCATAAAGGAACGTCTCCAGAACGGGCAGGCTCAGCGGCTCTTCACTGAAGGATCTGACACTTCGCCTGGTGGACAGAAGGTCTTTGAGCAGCGCCGAGTTTTGGGTATCCATCAACGTTCATCCATGCGAGTTTGCGCTGACAGTAGCAGAGGCACGAACGCCAACCTGGGAAAAATTTCCCTGGTTGAATCTTCTCCACCAGTAAGCATGGCGTCTGCAAGGTTGCTTCGCCCGCCCAATCATGATCGTGAAGGGTGCAGCCCAAATGGGCGATAGGCAGCATTCGGCCATAAGCAGCCAGTAGGAAATGTCCACGAAACCATGGGCGATTCAGTAGTCGACCCAAGCGGCCTGTAGTATGCAACACCTACAGTGAGCACTCTCACATGCCTTGGACTATTTGACCGAGGCAAAGCCATGAACCTAGCCTGTGGGCTGGTGTTGTCAGCCCCTTCCGTACCGCTCCAGTATTTTCATAAGTACAGCATTGGCGTGCGTGAAGTTTTCTAGCTGACCACGAATTTGGTATGCCCACTTTGATCCGTGGAAAAGGTTATTTCTAAGCCGCCAGACGATCATCAGGATGCATAACATGCTTTCGCCGGGGTCGTCACTTTTGCCATTGATGACGCGGCTTACCAACTCGGGGTAGTCCGTTCTACGAAGGTTTAGGTAATCATAGTGATCAGTTGTTTCACCATTCAGGGAGTAACGGTTCCTGAAGTAGGCTAGTGCTTCTTCATACACCTCAGGGTAAATCCTGTTTTCAGCGACCCAGCCGTTGACCCGATCTGAGATGGTTCGTGCCTGGGCAAAGTTGTCCATGACCTGCGCTTCGAAAAGGCTCCAGAGAAAGGAGAAGTCGAAAATGGCCCGGCGATCTTGATCAGGTAGCTCCCTAAACCCCGGTGCATTCGCATATAGCCACCGTTCACTTGCACTTTTTTCAAAATCATCCATGGTTCAATTTCCTGTCGTGTGCGGGCCGTGGATTCGAACTAGCACACTTAAGTCAGACGTTGTGAGCATACTATGTCATAGGCTTGTTCCGAGCGCGGTAGTGGTAGGGTGGTTATCTGCATTAACTGCTATAACGAACCGCGTTCAGCTACGCATGGTAGATGCATCACACGGGCTACCGCCGCCGTGGGAGGCGCATATGACCCACATATCTGGTGAATTACATGGCCAAGCAGCTTTCCCCCGCAGGAGTCATGGCGCTCAAAGAAGCCCTGTGCTCGGTGTACTGGTATAAATCTGAGCTGCGCGGTTTTCTACAGCTTTGTCTCTCCACTCCAGCCATCCTCCCCCGTTTTAACTGGGAAAATTACAAACGCCAAATCGCCTCCGACGTTGTCGATTTTTTGTGTGCGAATCCCGACACCCATCTCGGTGATTTGACAAAAATTTGTTACGAACTTTGCAAATTGACTGACTTTTCACACCTCCAGCGCTTGGAAGATGGTGCCCAAAAGGTGGTGAAAGCCAAAAGTGCCGTCAACCAGCTCAAATCGTTAGTTGAGCCGCACCAAGACGTCAAAAAAGAGCAAGATGAAATCAGGCGCAGGCAGGAAGACGCCGCGAAGAAGCTTCGCGAAAACGCTGCCGTACGGCAGAAGCTCCAAGCGATCAACACCCGTTATCTGGCTCTGATTGGCTCTGATAGTGCACAGGCCCGTGGCTTCGAACTGGAGCGCGTCATGTATGAGGTGTTCGAACTTTTCGACCTTGACCCTAAAGCTTCGTTTAAGAATCTCGGTGAACAGATCGACGGGGCCTTTTCCTTGGAGGGAACCGAGTATCTGTTCGAAGCCAAGTGGCAAAAGGAACCAGTCAACAAGGCTGACCTGGCCATCTTCACCGATAAGGTGAGAACCAAGCTGGAAAACACCTTGGGGATCTTCCTCTCCATCAACGGCTTCTCTTCAGAAGGCGTTGCCGCACATCAGGCCGGAGGAGCCTCGATATTGCTGGTTGATGGGGGTGACTTGATGGCCATCTTGGAAGAGCGGATCGACTTCGTAAGCTTGCTGCTCCGGAAAAAAAGACATGCTGCGCAGACCGGGCAAATTTACCTTAGCTACTACCAGATGGTTGCCACTGGGGCTAGTTAACCAGACCACAGTTACGAGGTTACCTCGTGCGCAAAATTCAACCCAAGGTCTCAGAACCTATGTGCGGCGTGAATACAGGCGGGGCTGGCGTTTTCAGGCAGCAATTGGCGCTGCAATTCTTGCGGGCAGTGGGTGTTTGACTTGCTCCTTAAATGCGACGCGCCAAATCGCTATTTGGCGGAGCATTGAGACTGTGGTTTGGGTAGTAACCGCTTCTGGCCGGTTGCTGTCCGACGCGGCAGGCAGCTACCAGCCAGAAGCTCCCGCTCGAAGGTATAGACGAAAATTGGGGCGACTCAGCTTTTATTGATTAACGCGCTGTCTTAGATAAGGCCGCATGCAACAAGCCCTGGCGTACACCAGGGCTTTTGCGTTTTCCTTGAGTAAGCTCAGGGCACTACCTTGGGGCTGGCAGACTTGTCCCGTCCCGCACCTGCATCAGCGCAAACCCCAGCAAATTCAACCCCTTCCACAGATTCGGATTGTTCACATCCGCATTGTCCTGTGCGAGCCCTATACCCCAGATGCTATCAACCGGGCTGGCTTCGACAATAACCCGCGAACCGGTTTGTAGAAGGTATTCGTTCAACGGTGGATTCTGAGAGAACTTGGCCTGGTTCGC
The DNA here is from genome assembly GCF_900105735.1 of Pseudomonas yamanorum. Lineage (NCBI taxonomy): Bacteria > Pseudomonadati > Pseudomonadota > Gammaproteobacteria > Pseudomonadales > Pseudomonadaceae > Pseudomonas > Pseudomonas yamanorum. The sequence continues at coordinate 1,074,302 of NZ_LT629793.1, forward strand.
TCGAACGACGATGTCGTATCGGTGTTGCAGCCAAACCTTGTCATTGAATCCGCGCACGTTGCGGCCAAGTGCTTTGGCGGCATTAGGTGTAGGGGCGCGGAGCACCTGCGCACGGATTTCCTGATCGTCGAACAAGGCCGCTTTCTCGGCCATCATGAAGTGTTCGGCTGTAGGGTAATGTTCCCCCTCGACAATGAACCCAGCCTCGAACCATTGGCTGAAGCACGAAGCGGTGACGGCCGTTTTGCTGCGTTGGTGCCCCCAGAAAAACGTATAACTCAGCTGTTCTCCAGCGTTAAAACGGGCGCAAAGTTCTTTCAGATGTTCAGAGTCGTTCAATGAAATATCCTCGCTAACTAGGACGAAGTTACAGCTACTGTGCTGACCAGAGCAACCACGAAGCTTGGTAGATCGAACGTCCACCGATTGACGCTTACGCGCATATGCCCGCCTCCCCTATCGCAATCCTGTCGAATACTTGCCTAATCCTCCGACCTTTCATTCCCCGCATAGCGCCCCCCTGACCTACGGTCTAGAGTCAATCCAAACGCCCGCTAAACTACTCAAACCACGCGCGCGTGAACCTAACGGGCCAACGATGCCCTGCGGCGAAGCCCCACTTCACCGCCCAAAAATACTAAAAAAATGCAACACCAACCGATGATCAGCGGGTGAGCCATGGAATTACGAATTAACCAGCAGACCCACCAAGTCGATGCAGAACCCGACACGCCTCTGCTTTGGGTCATCCGCGACAACCTGGGCATGACCGGCACCAAATATGGCTGCGGTCTGGCGCAGTGTGGTGCGTGCTCTGTGCTTGTGGACGGCAATGTGGTCCGTTCCTGCGTCACGCCGGTCTCCGGTGTGGTCGGTCGGGAGATCACGACCATTGAGGCGATCGAGTCCGATGATGTCGGCAAGCGGGTGGTCGCGACCTGGGTCGAGTATCAGGTCGCTCAGTGCGGTTACTGCCAGTCCGGCCAGGTGATGGCGGCGACGGCGCTGCTCAAGCAAACGCCCAAGCCGACCGATGCGCAGATCGACGCGGCGATGGTCAATCTCTGCCGCTGTGGCACCTATAACGCGATTCATGCGGCGGTGCATGACCTTGCGAAGGGAGAGGCCTGATGAACGTTCGCATTGATCCCGCTGCCCTGCCTTTGGTCGCGGCGTTGAATGACCCGGTGAACCTGTCTCGCCGTCGTTTCCTGGCCAGTACGGCCGTGGGTGCGTTGGTGATTGGCTTTGGTCTGCCGTTGGGTTCTGGCCGGGTGCAGGCGGCCACTGCGGCGGCGGCTGGTGAGCGCGGTACGCAGGTGCCGGCGTTCCTGGAGATTCGTCCTGATAACACGATTCGTTTGCTCAGCCCCTTTATTGAAGGCGGCCAGGGTACGTTCACGGCGATGGCGCAGATTGTCGGCGAGGAGTTGGACGCCGACCCGGCCACGTTCCTGGTGGAGTGCGCCCCGCCCGGCGAAGCCTTTGTGGTGATGGAAAATGGCATGCGGATCACCGGCGGCAGTATGTCGGTGCGCATGAGTTACCCGACGATGCGCCGGCTGGGCGCGCTGGCCCGGGCGATGTTGTTGGAGGCCGGGGCACAGGCGTTGAAGGTGCCGGTGGATGAGTTGTCGACCGAGCCGGGCAAAGTGGTACACGCGGCGTCCGGGCGTTCCCTTACCTATGGCGAGTTGGCCGGGCGGGCGATGGACCTGCCGGTGCCGGACGTGGCCAGCGTGAAGCTGCGGGATCCGAGCCAGTTCCGTTGGATCGGCAAGCCGGTGAAGCGTCTGGATGCGTATGACAAGTCCACCGGCAAGGCGCTGTACAGCATTGATATGAAGGTCGACGGCATGCTCCACGCGGCGGTGCAGCATGCGCCCCGGTTGGGCATGATGGTGGGTAGCCTGCGCAATGAGGACCAGGTCAAGGCCATGCCGGGGGTCCATTCGGTGCATCGCCTGCCGGGTGCGGTGGCGGTGGTGGCTGAGCGTTGGTGGCATGCCAAGCGCGCGGTGGAGTCGATTCAGGTGGACTGGCTGGAGCCGACGGCGGATTCGAAAGTGCGCGGGATGCCGAAGGACTTTTCCAGCGACGAGCATTTCAAGCGCCTGGCCGCTGAAACCGGCCCGGCCCGGGATGATGAGAACGAGGGTGATGTGGCCGGTACGCTGGCCAATGCCAAGACCAAGATCGAGGCCACTTACCACAACCAGTATCTGCACCATGCGCAGCTGGAGCCGCCTTCGGCGCTGGCGCGTTTCAATCCTGATGGTTCGCTGGAGATCTGGTTGCCGAATCAGGCGCAGGACATGTTCCTGGCCGATATCGCCAAGCGCACCGGTCTCGACCCGTCGCGGATTACCCTGCATTCGCCGCTCTTGGGCGGGTTTTTCGGCCGGCATTTTCTGTATGACTCCGCCAGCCCTTACCCGCAGGCCATTGAGTTGGCCAAGGCGGTCGGACGCCCGGTGAAGTTGATCTGGAGCCGTGAAGAAGAGTTTCTGCGGGATGTGCTGCGTCCCGTGGCGGCGGTGAATTTCCGTGGGGCGCTGGACAGTGACGGCTGGCCGGTAGCGATTGAAGCGGTGAGTGCCACAGAGGGGCCGACCGAGGCTCTGGCCGGTAAACAGGGCGAGAAGCTCGACCCGACGGCGCTGGAGGGGTTGTCCGGTAAGTCGTATGCGATTCCCAACAAGCGCATCGCGCAGATTTATGTGAAGGGCCCGGTGATGCTGGGTTACTGGCGGTCGGTGGGTAACTCGCTGAATGACTTTTTCTATGAAGCCTTTCTGGATGAGTTGGCTGACAAGGGCGGCAAAGACCCGTTCGAGTTGCGCCTGCATCTGTTGCGGGATAACCCGCGGCTGACCACGCTGCTGAAGGCGGTGGGCGAGTTGTCGGGAGGCTGGAAACGTGGCCCGTTTGTCGCCGAAGACGGCAGCAAGCGCGCCCGTGGGGTGGCGATGGCGTCGCCGTTCGGCACGCAGACGGCGGTGATTGCCGAGGTGTCGATCGAGAACGGGCAGGTCAAGGTGCATGACATCTGGCAGGCAATCGACCCGGGCAGCATCGTCAACCCGGCGATTGTCGAGGCGCAGGTGAATGGGGCGGTGTCCTTGGGCTTGTCCCAGGTGCTGTTGGAAGAGGCGGTGTATGTGGACGGCTTGCCTCGGGCGCGTAACTACGATTTGTATCCAGTGCTGCCGCCTTCGCGGATGGCGCGGGTGCATGTGCGCGTGATCGAGAGCGGGGAAAAAATGGGTGGCATTGGCGAACCGCCGCTGCCAGCCGTGGCACCCGCCGTGGCCAACGCCGTGGCGACCTTGACGGGGCAGCGCATTCGCAGCATGCCGTTAAGCCGCTACTCCTTCACCTGACCGGGGCCTTAGCACTTATGAACAACCGTCGATTCGCAAGAACCGTTGGCTGGCTGGCGCTGCCGTGCCTGGTCGCGGCAGGCCTGCTGGCCTGGTATGTCACCCGTGAGCCGGTTTCGCCGCTGGGCGCCGAGCCTGTCGCCGCAGACCCGGCGCTGATCGCCCGAGGCGAGTATGTCGCCCGGCTCAGCGACTGTGTGGCGTGCCACAGCGTGCCCAACGGCGCGCCTTTTGCCGGTGGGCTGGAAATGGCCACGCCGCTGGGGGCGATCCATGCCACTAACGTCACGCCGGACCCGGAAACGGGTATCGGCCACTACAGCCTCGCCGACTTCGACCGCGCGGTGCGCCAGGGTGTCGCGCCGGGTGGGCGGCGGCTGTATCCGGCGATGCCGTATCCGTCCTACGCCAAGCTCAGTGACGATGATGTGCGTGCCTTGTATGCGTTCTTCATGAAGGGCGTGGCGCCGGTGCGGCAGGCGAATATCGAGAGTTCGATCCCTTGGCCATTGAATATGCGTTGGCCCATCGCGCTGTGGAATGGCGTGTTTACCGACAGCAAGCCGTACGTAGCGAAGGCCGGGAAGGATGAACTGTGGAACCGCGGCGCCTACATCGTGCAGGGGCCGGGGCATTGCGGCAGTTGCCACACGCCACGGGGCCTGGCCTTTAACGAGAAGGCGCTGGATGAAAGCGGCAAGCCGTACCTGGCCGGTGGTTTGCTGGATGGCTGGTACGCACCGAGCCTGCGGGACGATCACAACACGGGCCTGGGGCACTGGAGCGAGCCGGAGGTGGTGCAGTTCCTGAAGACCGGTCGCAATAAGCATGCGGTGGTTTATGGGTCGATGACCGAGGCGTTCAACAACTCCACTCAGTTCATGACCGACGATGACCTGGCGGCGATTGCGCGCTATCTCAGGTCGTTGCCGGGTGACGAGCAGCGTGATGGTAAGGCCTGGCAGTATCAGGCAGTGTCGGCTGCGGAACGCCTGGATGCGCCGGGCGCCCATACCTATGTGACCCGTTGTGCTTCGTGCCATGGGTTGGAAGGCAAAGGGCAGCCGGACTGGATGCCGCCGCTGGCGGGTGCGACTTCGGCGTTGGCCAAGGAGAATGCCTCGGCGATCAACATCACCCTGAATGGCTCACAGCGGGTGGTAGCGGCGAATGTGGCGGATGCTTATCGCATGCCGGCGTTCAGGGAGCAGTTGTCGGATCAGGAGATTGCTGAAGTGCTGACGTTTGTGCGCGGTACTTGGGGCAATCAGGGCGGTGCGGTGGATGCGAAGGCGGTGGGCAAGTTGCGTGAGCACACGGGCCCGGCGAGCAGTAGCCCGATCATTCTGCAGATGCGCTGAGGGGAAAGGCGCCTTGTGAGAGAGGCGCTTTATGCAGGAGCTGCTTTATGTGGGAGCGGGCTTGCTCGCGAATGCGGTGTGTCAGTCAGCAAATTCTTCACTGACCCACCGCATTCGCGAGCAAGCCCGCTCCCACATTTTTAACCGCGTTTCGGCAGTTTCCAGTTGGGGCGGATGAAGTGGCAGGTGTAGCCGTTGGGGATACGCTCCAGGTAATCCTGATGCTCCGGCTCCGCTTCCCAGAACGGCCCCGCCGGTTCGATTTCCGTCACGACACGGCCTGGCCATAACCCCGAGGCATCCACATCCGCGGCGGTGTCTTCCGCCACGTCGCGTTGCTGTTCGCTGAGGTAGTAAATCGCCGAACGATAGCTGGGGCCAAGGTCATTGCCCTGGCGGTTAGGCGTACTCGGGTCGTGAATCTGGAAAAAGAACTCGAGGATCTGCCGGTAGGTGATCACCGCCGGGTCGAAAACAATCTCGATGGCTTCAGCATGGTTACCGTGGTTGCGGTAGGTGGCGTTCGGCACATCGCCGCCGGTGTAGCCGACGCGCGTTTGCAGCACGCCGGGGTAGCGTCGCAACAGGTCTTGCATACCCCAGAAGCAGCCGCCGGCGAGGATGGCGGTTTCAGTTTGGTTGCTCATGGCGTGTTCTTCCCCTGGATGGATACAGCCCTAGTTATGGGGCCGGGTTGAGTAATACCAAGGTTGAACAGGCGCCAATCAGCGGAAATGCCTGCCTCTCGTCAGCCAATCGGCTCGAACCGTCGCCGCCTCTTGAACAAACCTAAACCCAGCGGAACGGCAAAGATCGACATCAGCCCCAGATCAAACCCTGATAAGTGGATCTGACTTGCAGCAACGCAGCCCACCGCACCACCCGCTACCAGCAACATCCCCAGCCACTTGCGAAGCAGATACGGCTTTAAAAAACGATCCAACAGAAAGTAAAGCACCAGGGCAATGACCAACTGGATAATTTCGGACATGTGTTTCTCCAGTCAGGTCTTGATGATCAGTGTCGAAACGGTGCGCTGCGGACCGATACCGCCGTTGACCTGCGCCTCGATGCTGACCAATACGTCGCCTGCATGATAGGTGGGCAAGATTTCATTCACGTACATCCGCACACCGCCCCCTACAGGAGCAACCGCGTAGGGGGAGGCCACAGTGGCGGCAGAGCCGAAGGCGGTGGCGGCAAGGTTAGCGATCTTGGTGCGCTGGGCATTGAGGGTATCGCCCTGTTGCCGGGTCAGCGGCTTGGAGATGCCGATCATCATCTGGCACGGCAGGTTCTTGGCCAACATCTTGTCGTACACCTCGACGACCTTACGGTTGACCTCATAGTGGGCGCTTTTCGCTTCGCCAAAATGCAGCTCGCTCAGGCGTCCGCGGTCGCTGTCGGTGAGGGTGATCTGCGAGACGTTGAAAACGATCCCGTGATTGCCCAGGTATTGGAAAGTCCCATCGAACTTCATCGCACGCATCATTTCGAGCCAAAGGCGGGGATTCTCTACAAGGCGCGCGCTGGATTCAAATCATTTCACCCTGCGGGCCACATGTATTGGCCCAATTCCTGCCTCTGCCCTACCCCATCAAGTCGCTACTGACTACGCGGACGACTCTTTTGAGCCCCGCCGCCCAACGGCCGCCCCCGATAATCAAGCATCCCCCTACCACCGCCGAGGCCTTCCCCCATGACGAGCCCCTCCACCGAACAGGTCAGCCCGCAAACCCTGCGAAGAGTGATCATCGCCGCCGGCATCGGTAACTTCGTCGAGTGGTTCGACTTCGCCGTCTACGGCTTCCTCGCCACCACCATCGCCCAACAATTCTTCCCCAGCGGCGACGCCAGCGCGGCGCTGCTCAAGACCTTCGCGGTGTTCGCGGTGGCCTTCGCGTTTCGGCCTCTGGGCGGGATTTTCTTCGGCATGCTCGGCGACCGGATCGGCCGCAAACGCACGCTGGCCATGACGATTTTGCTGATGGCCGGCGCCACCACGCTGATCGGCCTGCTGCCCACCTACGCCGCCATTGGTGTAGCGGCGCCGATTCTGTTGTCGCTGATCCGCTGCGCCCAGGGCTTCTCCGCTGGGGGTGAATACGCCGGCGCCTGTGCCTATCTGATGGAGCACGCGCCGAGCGACAAGCGCGCTTGGTATGGCAGCTTTGTGCCGGTGTCGACCTTTTCCGCGTTCGCCGCTGCAGCGGTGGTGGCTTATGCACTTGAAGCGTCGTTGTCCGCCGAGGCGATGGGCAGTTGGGGTTGGCGCCTGCCGTTCCTGATTGCCGCGCCGCTGGGTCTGGTGGGGCTTTACCTGCGCTGGAAGCTGGATGAGACGCCGGCGTTCCAGGCGGTGAAGCAGGAACACGCGGTCGCCCACTCCCCGCTCAAGGAAACCCTGCGCAACCATGGTGCGGCAATCTGCTGCCTGGGCGCTTTTGTGTCGCTCACGGCGCTGTCGTTTTATATGTTCACCACCTACTTCGCGACGTATCTGCAGGTGGCGGGTGGGCTGAGCCGTGCAATGGCGTTGCTGGTGTCGCTGATTGCACTGATCTTCGCGGCAGCGATTTGCCCGCTGGCGGGGTTGTATTCGGATCGGGTGGGACGTCGGGTCACGGTGATGACGGCGTGTGTGTTGTTGATGGTGGTGGTGTATCCGTCGTTCCTGATGGCCAGTTCCGGCTCGTTCGCGGCGTCGGTCGTCGGAGTGATGTTGCTGGCGGTGGGCGCGGTGTTGTGTGGGGTGGTGACGGCGGCGCTGCTGTCGGAGACCTTTCCGACCCGCACGCGGTATACCGCTTCGGCGATTACTTACAACATGGCTTATACGATCTTTGGGGGTACGGCGCCGTTGATGGCGACGTGGTTGATCAGCACCACGGGCAGCAATCTGTCGCCGACGTTTTATCTGATTGCGGTGGCGTTGCTGGCGCTGGCGGGTGGGTTGGCGTTGCCGGAGACCTCGCGGATTTCGCTGCATGAGGTGGGCGCGGAGGAAAAAGGCGCGGCGCCGGTGTTGTCGCGTTAGGTTCGACTGTTGTGAACACAATGCCCAATCCAACAAAGATCAACTGTGGGAGCGGGCTTGCTCGCGAATGCGGTCTGTCAGTGAAAAATGTGCTGACTGACCCACTGCATTCGCGAGCAAGCCCGCTCCCACACTGGATTTTCTTTTCCTATTAGATCTCCACTTTCGGACTGAACAGGTGGGTGAACGCGGGTATGATCCAGGCTAAACCGGCCCGACTGGACCCACACACATGCCCGCCTCCCACACCCGCCCTACTCCCGCACCACTCCTCAAGCCCGGCGAAACCGTGGTGCTGTTCGACGGCGTGTGCAAGCTGTGCAACGGCTGGGCAAGGTTCCTGATTCGCCACGACCACGACCGGCGTGTGCGGTTGGCGGCCGTTCAGTCGCCCGAAGGTCAGGCGCTATTGGCCTGGGCCGGGTTACCTTTGGATCAGTTCGACACCATCGCAGTGATCCGCGACAGGCATTACTGGGAGCGTTCGGAGGCGGTGTTCGAAATCATTGCGCAACTGCCTGCCCGCTGGCGCCCATTGCTGCTCCTGCGCGCCATCCCGCGCTTTCTTCGGGATTGGGCTTACGACCGCATCGCGCGTAATCGCTATCGGCTCTTCGGGAAATACGACACCTGCCTGTTGCCCGATCCGGATCATGAGCAGCGCTTTTTGAAGGAACAGCCATGAATACCTTGGTGCGCATTAACTGGATCGCCCGAGGCGGTCTGGCGTTCATGTTTGCCTACCATGGGCTGGTACCGAAGCTGCTGTGGTTGAGCCAGGGCGAGCGGACGATGATCCAGTCTCACGGGATCGAGCAAGTGCAGGTGTTCGCCACGCTGGCGGGGGTTGGGGAAATTGTCCTGGCGGTATGGATACTGCTTTCACCACGCAGCGCCTGGCCGATTGCAGTGGCTGCGCTGGCGCTGGCGGGGCTGCTGGTGGATGTGGCGGTGTTCAGCCCGGCTGATGCTCAGGGAGGCGTTTAATCCGGTGTCGCTGAATGTGGCGGGGTTGGCGTTGTGTGCAGTGGCTTGGAATACCAAGCCCTGAACGGGTGTTTATTTCAGCTCAATGGCATCAAGCGCAGCTTCCAGCACTGATAACTCAACCACGCTGCCATCGCCCAAGCGTGCAACAAGCCCCGCACAATCAATCACCACACACACGCCCTGCCCCGTTTTATCTCCCGGGAACTTGCGCAACTTGAGCTCCACTGTGGTCGGGTTTAACCACACCGACTGATCCGCCGACCAACGAGCGTCCTCAAACTGAAAAACACAGCTCCCCTGCCACGTATCCACAATCCTCGGTGAACACACCCACTGCGTATTCCGCGCCTCCCAGGGCGCCACCTCGACCCGGTAGTGATCATCCGGTGAGGTGGATTGGACTTCGGTTTCACTCATTGGCAGTTCCTCTTATCAGCAACACAGCCCGATCAACTGCCACGGCGTCATCTTCGTCACCATGATCAGCACGATCACAAACATCCCCGAAAACCCGAAAACGCCCATCCAGAACCATTTTCGGTAAACGCCGCAGTATCCATCATCCAGCGCCCTGCCCGCCTCGACCGCACTGAGCGCCATCTGCTGCAACCGCTTCTGCAGCACCAGCACCGGTAGCCAAAGCGCGCCCACGCACAGGAAGATGATCAGCGACGTCAGCACCCATTCAGTGGTCAACGGCAGCCCGGCTAGCTTGATCAGCAGGAAGCCGGTGATGATCTGGATAAAACCCGCCGGCGTGGTAATCCAGGTATCGAACTGCACCACCATCCGCGCCACCTGGGCGATCACTTGCGGGTTGGCCGTGCGGCTTGCGGCGATCAGGTACAGGTAGGAGCCCATGCCGAAGCCGAACAGGAAAATCGCCGCGATGATGTGAATGTACTTCAGGCCCAGGTAGAGCATGGGTCAGCCCTGCCCGTCAGAGAATTGGACGGCCAGGCTGAGGTTCGCCGGGTCGTTGATGGCAGCCATGTATTCGTCGACGGTGATTTCGCCAACGCACGGCCGCGCACCGGGTTCAGGCACGTAGCCTTGGGCGATTTTGAGGGCCAGGGCAACGGCGGCGCAGCTGGGGATTTCCGGGCCTTTGTCATTCAGGGCCGTCAGTTGCACCGCCAGGGACAGCGGTTGCCCTTCAGTGCCGAGGCCCTTCACGTCGATGTACATCGCGCTTTTGCCATCGCCAAAGCGCTCGAACCAGGTGCCCAGCCGATGCAGGCGCGCGGCCCAGGCGACATGGTCTCGCACGATTCCCGTGCGCAGCGCCTGGGCCAGCAGGTAGTTGGCGACACCACCCAGCTTGAGCCCCGCGCCAGCCTTGAAGCTCAAAGTGTGGGCGCCATAGCGACTGGCGAAGATGTCCATGTCGGGCACGTCCACATTCGCCAACACCCGCATGCCAAGCTCGGGCATCTTGCGCAGCGTCAGGTCCTGCCAGCCCAGCACTTCATGCACCTGGCCATGCCGGAGTTGCTTGATCGGTTTGCCTGCGTAAGCCAGCACGCCTTCGACGGTGGACAGGCCCGGCATCTTGGCCGAGGAGGAAATGCCGTGTTCGATCGCGTCGATGCGGGTGAAGCGGTAGCGGTACTGATCGATGATGGCGGACGACAGCGTCGGCACGGAGCTGCAACCACTGAGGATCGCCACGCCTGCCTGCCGGGCTTGTGCATCCAGCACGCTCACGCCGTTGACGAAGGTGCGGCAGTCGGAAAGGTCGCAGTAGTTCACGCCCGCGTCGATGCAGCTCTGGGCGACCGCATAGGATTGCCCCTGGAACGGCCCGCCGGTGTGGATCACCCACTGGATGTTCATCGACCGCAACACGGACGCGAACCCGGCGCCCATGGCATCGCCACACCAGCCTTCGCACCCAGTGCCCGACTGGCTTTTCAGCTCATCCACTTTGCGCTGCAACTTGTGTGGGTCGCGGCCCGAGATCACCAGTTCAATGCCCGGCGCTACCGCCAAATGCCGGCAAACGATGCTGCCGAAATTGCCGTAGCCACCGACCACCATCACCCTGAGTGTCATTCCATTTTTCCCTAAACTATCGATCATGCGCTGAGCCTGAGGCAGACTGGCGGCTGAGGCGGCTAAAGATACCCGATTTGTTTAACCGCTTGAGCCAGGATCAACAGGGGGCGTCAAATCATGGAGCTATACACCGAGCGGCTTTACCTGCGGCAACTGGAAGCCGGCGACTGGGATTTATTCCTCACGTTGCACACCGACCCGACGGTGATCCAGTACGTCTGCGACGCCCCGTCCGAAGCCGAAACCCGCGAGAGATTTGAATCCCGGTTACCGCACTGGTTGCCTGGCTCCAGGCACTGGTTGTGCCTGGTCGTGTTCGACCGGCAAAGTGGTTGTGCCGTTGGGGTCACGGGATTGAAGCTGGAGCCGGATGAAGAAGCGACGGCAGAAGTCGGCTACTTGTTCCTCAGCGGGCAACACGGGAAGGGATACGGCGTTGAATCGCTGCAACGGGTTATGGATTACGCCCACGACATACTTGGGTTGAAGGTGCTGAAGGCTGTTGTGACAGAGGGTAATGCGGCTTCTTGCCGGCTGCTGGAGAAGTGCGGTTTCGTGTTTGAGCAACGTGAGGGCGATGCTTATCAAATTAATGGGCAGGTGTTTGATGACCTGATCTACCGGCATCGGATGGCTGGGGCTCTGAGTAATGAGGCGGTGGCGACTCTTTAGGATAGGCAGCGATCGGCCAAATCAGGCGCTCCCACGCTGACACACCTCAACTACCCACCAAGCGATACAGCGCTTGAGCGTGAGATGCCCCTAGCCCTGCACGCTGCAAATCAGGTACATCAACGCTCCTGAAACCACCTGTCCATCAGCTTTAAGGACATCGGACTGGGCGATGCCTTCACTTGAAAGCAGGGAAACGCTTCGTTGAAAAACACACGAGCACCAAAAGGGTTTCCACTTATCCGAGACAAACTCTCAACGCGGGAACACAGATACTCGCTTTCTGCGGTCTCGATCGCATGAGCCATTCCAACATCCATGTGCGTCGTCCTTATTACGCGATTTCGAGGGAAGGTAACGGTCAATCAAACACTACGCACCTGCAAGATAGCCAGCTTCAGCGTGCGCTTTTTCCTTCTCTATTTTTCTCATTGGCCGCGATCGTCGCCTGCAGTGTCGTGACGCTTGGAATACGAGGCGCCCATCAGATAGAAGCACCCGCCCGCCACGATAAACGCCGCGAGCATGTAGAACATGAAATGCGCCGACTGCGTTGCCAGGGCAAACCCGCATAACACCGGCCCCAGCGCGCCGCCGAGGCTGGACAGGTTTTGCGCGCCGTAATACATGCCGCGCAAGTGGTCCGGCGCGATGCGGTCGATGAACATGTACTCGGCCGGGAAGACGATGATTTCGCCCACGGTGAAGATCGCCACGGCCAACGCCCAATGCAGCACGGTGGTGGACAACGCAAAACCGACGACGCCCAGCAGAAACAGGCTGAAGCCCGCCGTCAGCCATTGATTCAAATACTCATTGGTAATGCGCTTGCCCACGATGTACTGCAGGCAGATCACCACCGTCGCATTAACGGCCACCACCGAGCTGATGACCCGGTAGGTAAATTCCGGTGTGCTTGTGGTCACCAGGTATTGAGAGATGTAGCCGGTGAACTGGCCGAACGCCACGGCGCTCAACGCGCCGCCAACCGTGAAGCAGACCAGGCGATAGTCCTTGAGTAGGATGCGCCCCACCGCGACAAACGACACTGGGGCATTGGCCGGGTCGGCGGAGCTGAGGCTCCTGTCGCCCCACACCATATAGGTCAGGAAGAAGCCCATGCCCAGGATCGCAGACACCAGGAACGGCAGTTTCATGTCCATGTGCGCGAGCCCGGCGCCAATGAACGGGCCCACCGCGTAGCCAACGTTGATCAGGGTGTAGCGCACCGAAAACACTTTGCCGCGTTCGGCTTCCGGCAGCAGTTTGCCAAACGCGGCTTTGACCACGATATCGATTACCGAATAGGCAAAATTGAACGACACCAGAAACAGGAAAAACAGCCACAGGTGGGACGTGACGCACATGCCGATGAAGCCAACGGTGAAAAAACCCGTGAAGCTGAGGATCAATCGGTAGCTGGAGATTTTGTCAGTCAGGTAGCCGCCGTAGAGGCTTAGCAACGAGCCGACCAGCATTGCACCGCCCACGACCAGGCCGATTTCGCTGATGCCCAACGTGAAGTTGGATGACAGATAAATCACCATATACGGCAGGGTAATGGCGCGCCCCAGTGTCAGGAACAACGCAGACGACAGCAGCAGATTGACCGAAAACGGGTAGTGTCTGAAGGCAGCGAGCATCAGAGTCGGTTCCTGTAATGGGCAGTATCAAAAGCTAAGTAACATATCCTTACACATTCACCTTTCAGCCGGCATCATTATTTAGCCGCTTCCCCAATCGCCCGCGCCGCCTGAGCCAAGCGCTGCGTGGCGGCGCGGATTTCCTCCGGGTTGAGCGAGGCGAAGCCCAGGCGCAAGGCATTCTCGGGATGATCAAAGGGTGAAAACAGGCGACCGCTGCGCACCACCAGGTCCAGCTCCAGGGCTTTTTCAGCCAGTTGATTGACGTCGATTGAGTCGCAGAACCTGACCCACAACGCCAGCCCGCCTTCCGGCTCCTGCACGGCTATCTGCTCGCCAAACGCCTCCAGCAAACAACTCAGCAGTGTCTCCCGCCGCCGACGGTATTCCTTGGATACCCGACGCAGATGCTTCTTCAACTCGCCATCGTTGATCAGGTCCGCGAGCATCCGCTGCATGACGGCATCGCCCTGGCCCAGGCTCACCGCCGCCGTGCGCTCGAGCACTTCGATGAGGTTCGACGGGGCAACGATATAGCTGCAACGGAACGTGCTGCCCAGGGACTTGGACAGTGAGCCGATGTAGATCACATGACGCTGCGCGCTGTCGCTGGCCAGGGGCAAATAGGGCCGCCCGGCAAAGTGGTACTCGTGGTCGTAATCTTCCTCGATGATGCAGAAATCATGCAGTCGGGCCAATTCCAGGAGTTGCTGGCGACGCCCGGCACGCAGGCTGACGGTGGTAGGAAACTGGTGATGGGGGGTGACATACATCATCCGCACGTTGTGCCGGCGGCATAGTTCGTCGAGCTGGTCGACCCGGCAACCTTCGTCGTCCAGGTCCACGGTCACCAGTTGCGCGCCCAACTGGCGGAAAATCTCCCAGGCCGGTGGGTAACTCAGGCGTTCGACCACCACCACATCACCGGGTTTGAGCAGCGCGCTGGCGGTCAGGTACAGCGACATCTGCACGCCTTGGGTCAGGCAGATCTGCTGCGCATCGACATTCAGGCCGCGATTGTGGCGCAACATTTCGGCCAGGGCGTTGCGCAGGTACTGGCCGCTGCCTTCGGTGCCATGGCGCACGGTGTTGGTGGTAAAGCTGTTGCGCAAGGCGTTGCGGTAATAGCGATGCAGGACGGCTTGGGGCAGCAGACGATGGTCACAGGCGCCATTATCGAAAAACAGCGCGCCCGGCCGGTGTTGCAGTTTTGTCACCTGCTCGCCCGGGGTGAAATAGGCAGCCGCAGGCACGCCCCGCAACGCCGGGGCAAACGACTTCGGCGCGCCGGCGACAGTCACCGCGCCTGTCGCCAGTTGCGTACTGACGAAAGTGCCGCGACGTTGAATGCTGACCAGCCAGCCTTTGGTCACCGCTTCTTCGTAGGCAAGGATTACCGTCTTGCGGTTGACGTCCAGCAGTTGCGCCATTTCCCGCGTGCCGGGCAACAGCGTTCCGGGGCGCAGGCGGCCCTCGGCAATCGCGCTTACCAATCCTTCGATGATCTTTCTGTACGACGCCTGCGGCTGCGCGCCATCGAGCTTGAGCAGCGGGCGCCATTTGCGGAGCTGGACCATGTGAATTATCCAAAACTGGAGGTTCTTCTGGTCCTAGTCTAACGCAACAATCGAACCTCAATTGCCCCGAGGTGTTTATGCACAACCGCCATGTCGTTGAATTATTGCCCTCGGGCAAATCCTTCGAAGCCGCCGACCAATTGCTGCTCGACGCCATGCTGGCCAGCGGTCTTGCCGTCCCCTTCTCCTGCCGGCGCGGCGCCTGCGGGTCGTGCAAGGTCAAGGTGGTGTCGGGCGAGTTCCGCGAAAAGGTGCTCACACCCGACACCCCGGCGCCCTCCTACCCACTCGCGGCTGACGAGATGTTGCTGTGTCAGAGCCATGCCTGCAGCGATATGCGCCTGGAAATTCCCGGCTGGTCACTGGACACGCCAACGTTGGAAGTCAGCGCACAGGTGATCAGCAAGCACGCATTGAGCGCCGACATCGTCGAGCTGGTGTTGCTGACCGCCCAGCCACTCGACGTGCGAGCCGGCCAATACCTCAGGTTTCGCCTCGACGATGGCGACAGCCGCTGTTTCTCCGTGGCCAATCTGCCCGCGCAGGACCAAGGCCGGTTGGTGTTTCATATTCGCCAGGTCCCCGGCGGGCTATTTTCCGAACGCATCCTGCCGACCCTGCAAGTGGGCGATGCGGTGAAACTCGAAGGCCCCGTAGGCGCCTGCACCTGGCAACACGACGATGAGCGCCCTGTTGTGCTGTTCGCCACCGGGACCGGTTATGCCGGCATCAAGCCCTTGTTGCTGACGGCCCTGGCCCGCCAGGCCGAAGTCACCCTGTATTGGGGGAACTCGTCGCCGGCGGACTTCTACGACGCTGAGTTTCTCGAGCGCGTCAGCCAGGCACATCCACGCTTTCACTGGCATCGAGTGCAGTCGGTAGACGCCCGCGTGCAACAGGTCGCGCTGACACAGCCCCACCACTGGGCGGAGAGCCAGATCTATGCCTGCGGCAACAGCAAGATGATCAGCCAAGTCCGCGAAACCTGTCTGGCAACGGGCGCCCAGGCTCATCGTTTTGTTGCCGAAGCCTTCGTCCCCAGCGGCGCATTGACCCAGGCGGAGTCGCTCAACACGCGCCACCCGGTGCTGGAAAAAGTCGGCCCGCGCTACTCGCTGGACGGCATGCTTGCTGCCCGCGAGCAGACGGTAAGAGCCCTGGCCGCCATCGCCGACCAATTGAAAGTCGGCATGACCACCGCGCAAGCCCTCGACATGGCCAGTCAAACCTTGCAGGCCATGGGCGCGTCCCACACCTGGCACCCCACCTATATCCGCTTTGGCGACGACACCATCCGCACAC
This sequence comes from Pseudomonas yamanorum, assembly GCF_900105735.1. Lineage (NCBI taxonomy): Bacteria > Pseudomonadati > Pseudomonadota > Gammaproteobacteria > Pseudomonadales > Pseudomonadaceae > Pseudomonas > Pseudomonas yamanorum. The sequence continues at coordinate 1,090,325 of NZ_LT629793.1, forward strand.
CGCGCCAAGGCATCGACCCGCAACGCAAGCTGCGCGCCACCGACATCGCCGTGGTCGACCTTGGCCCGGTTTGGGATGGCTATGAAGGCGATTATGGCGACACCTTCGTCTTCGGCGAGCACCGGTTGCACGACGCCTGCGTGAAGGCACTGCATGAAGTGTTCGACGAAACCCGCGACGCCTGGCACCACGGGCTGACCGGACGCGAGCTGTATGACTTCGCTGAGGGTAGCGCCCTCTCCAAGGGCTGGCGCCTTGAGCGCAACCTGGCAGGACACCGCATCGCCGACTTCCCGCATGCCCTGTTCGGGCAGGACAAGCTGGCTGAGGTCGAGATCGTACCGAGCGAGATGGTCTGGGTTTTGGAGATTCAGCTGTGCCATCCCACACAACCGATCGGGGCGTTCTTCGAGGATATTTTGATTGGCGAGGCCAGCGGAGGCGTGTAGTGACGGGCCGTACGGTGGACCCGGTGAGTCCAGAGCGGTAACGTTATCCGGGCATTATCACCTCAGCAAAAAGGGAGTTTGCATCATGACCGACGATACAAAAACAAAAGGGCCAGCGTCGTACTTCCCCTCCATCGAAAAAAACTATGGGCAGCCCATTAGCCACTGGCTGGATCTGCTCAAGGCCGCCAGTTCCAGGAAGCATATGGAGCTTGTGGCCTTGCTCAAGACTGAACACGGCATGGGCCATGGTCACGCCAATGCGTTGGTTGCGTACTTTTTGGCGGCTGAAAAAGGCAATTGATCCACCTCCCGGCGGGCGGTGAACGCGCCTACCCGCCGGGCGTTGCGGCTGTCTCTTGCAGCGTTCGTTTAAGTCGTCGTAGGTGAGCATTCACGATGAGTTTGTGCGCTGGCCCCACCAGCAGCATGTAGAGGCGCCCATAGGTGTTATGGGTGACAACCGACGAGGTGATCGTGAGTACACGGTCAGCGATTGAAAGGCAGATCATCACATCCAGATGCCGGTCACGCTCGGTCAGCACCAGCATGTCGGGCGCGCTGCGTTCCACCAGGAAGAAGTCCAGCCGGTCGCCGACCTGCACAGCCTCGCGCAAGGTGCCGGAGAACCCACCGATACGCTTCACATCAAACAGCGAGGAAATGGCATCCCTGATTCGGAAAGCCACCTGCATCAACGGCCCCGGTTCGCCGGTCATGATGTTCCAGGCATCCAGCGCGGTGATTTCAGTAGGCAGCGGGGCTGACCGGGTGTCGTAGTAATCAAGCTCTGACGGTGCACGCAGCGTGTGAACAACATCGGTAGTCGTCAACATTATCTTCCCTGAATGCTCGGTTAGAGCGGCTGACCTACATCAATACGATTCCCGTCCGGGTCTTCGAACACAAACGCCCGCAACCCGTAATCCTGGTCTTTGAGGCGCTTGATGATCCTCACTCCATGCTGCACGCAAGCGGCGTGCAGCCTGTCGACATCCGCCACCATCAGATGGGCAATCGCGAAAGCGGCGGCTGGGTGGTTGGGTTGCAAGGTCAAATGCAGCTCACCCTGGTCGCGTTTCAGAATCATGAAGCCGACCGGGTTTCCGTTTTCGAAGGTTTTCGTAAACCCCAGGACCCTGGTGTAAAAATTATGGGCCCTGCCCATGTCCTTTACGGGAAGCGTTACTGCAATTCGTCCGAAACGGACGCCATGATCAACGACTGCGCTCATCGCAGAACCTCAACGTGCAAGCACCATGACACCTGCCAGGCGGTGCTGGTGAGTGTGAGGCGCCTTGCCAAACCTGAAGGGGCAGGACGGTGCCTGCGAGGCAGAGGTTATTTTGCGCAGCTACTGAAGTAAAGAGAGATACGAGGGTCGCTGCAGGACAATGATCAGCAGGCGGTTGTTCAGCTACGATTGCTCGGAGCTGGACCTGAGCCCAAAACCAGCAAGATTGATCAAGCGAACTGAAAGGGGGCGAAGCGCATGCGTTTATTCTCGCCCCCTGCCTCTAACACGGTTTCAGAGATGAAACACCGGCCCCGCCTCTGCACCTTGTGGAGGCGCTTCTACCTTCACCCTCAACGCAATCAACACTGCCGCCAGCAGCATCAAGATACCTGCCGCGACAAACACACCGTCGATACCACTGAAGCTGAACATCGCACCGCCCGCCGCCGCACCCGCTGCAATCGCAGACTGCACCGAAGCCACCACCATGCCGCCGGCACTTTCGGCCTGATCAGGCACTGCCCGTGCAACCCAGTTTGACCAGGCCACCGGCACGCCGCCAAACGCCAGGCCCCAGAGCATCAACAACCACACCTGGCCCGTCACCGTCGCCGGCAACAGCGCCAGGGCGAGTGCTGCCACACCGACCAGGGCCGGCATCAACACCAAGGTGCCGCGCGGCAGACGCACCAGCAGCCACCCGGCCAGCAGCGTGCCGGCGAAGTTTGCAACGCCGAAACCCAGCAACATCAACGCCAGCCCTTCGGCGCCGACGCCGGTGGTGCTTTCCAGGAATGGCCGGATGTAGGTGAACAACGCAAAGTGTCCGGTATGCACCAGCACACATCCCGACATGCCCACGGCAATGCCTGGACGCAGCAGCACCTCAAGCACTGTTTTCAAGCGTGCCGTCCGGCGGGGTGCAAGTGGCGGCAGGGTGAATAGCTGGAACACCAGGGTCACGCCGCCCACTGCGGCAGCCGCCAAGAAAGCGCTGCGCCATCCGTACAGCCCACCTAAAAAGCTGCCCAGCGGCACCGCCACCACCGTGCCCACCGCGATGCCGCTGAAGATGATCGACAGGGCACGCGGCAGCAACGCCGCCGGTACAAGCCGCATCGCCACCGCCGCCGCCATGCTCCAGAAGCCACCCAGTGCGATGCCCAACAGGATACGCATCAGCAGCAACACCGTGAGGCTCGACGAGACCGCCACCAGCAGGTTGGAACAGATCATCAATGCGCTGAAGCACAGCAACACCACGCGGCGGTCGATCCCGCGGGTCAGGCCCGGCACCAGCAACCCGGCGAACAAGGCGACCACCGCCGTGACGGTCACCGCCTGCCCTGCCAAGGCTTCCGAAACACCCAGCTCGGCTGCCATCGGCGTCAACAGGCTGGCCGGCAGGTACTCCGCGGTCAGCAATCCGAACACGCCCATCGCCAACGAAAACACCGCCATCCAGGCCGGCGTCGCGGGCGCTACATCTGCACCGGTTACGGCGTCACACACACAACTGCTCATCACGGTCATCCTTCAAAAGTTATTGCGACCGGCAGTCTAGGTGCGACGATCGGGATGATCTATGATGCAAAATCTCGAATCCTTTACCGAAACCCCGGAAATGATGCCCACCGATCCGTTCGACCAGTCCTCTGACCTCATCAACGAACTGCTGCGCGGCATGCGCCTGCGGGGTGTCGAGTACCGGCGTATCCAGACTGGACCGGCGTTTGGCCTGGGCTTCCCGGCCAAGCCCGGGCACGCCTATTTCCACCTTATCGCTGCCGGTTGCGTCACCCTGCGTACCGAGGACGGCACCCTGTATGAACTGACGCCAGGCAATGCCGTGTTCATCTCCCATGGCGGTGCCCATGAGTTGCTCTCCAGCCCGGACGTGCCGGTACAGGACATCGACAGCTTCAACGCGGCAGCCCTCGGTGATGCGGTGTGTGCCGTGGATGCCCGGGCCGATGTGGCCGTGACGCAAAGCGCCCTGCTCTTCAGCGGCTGCATGGAGTTTGAACTGGGGAGTTTGCACGGCCTTGGCCGCCTGATGCCGGACCTGATGCTGATCGACGCCAAGGGCCAGCGTTATCCGGGGCTGATGCCGATCCTGGCGGCCATGGAGCGTGAAGTCAGCAGCGCCCGCATTGGCTTCGCCGGCATCCTGGCGCGCCTCGCTGAGGTGGTGGCGGCCATGGTAGTTCGGGGTTGGGTTGAATGTGCGTGCGGGAATGCGTCCGGCCTGGTGGCGGCGTTGCGCGACCCACGCCTCGCCAAGGCCCTGCTGGCGTTGCATCAGCAACCCGGGCGCGATTGGACGGTGGAGGAGCTGGCAGCGCAATGTCATACCTCACGCTCGGTGTTCGCCCAGCACTTTCAAACCACCATCGGCACGCCACCGCTGCGCTACGCCACCGAACTGCGGATGCGCCTGGCCAGCCAGTGGCTGACGCTGGAACGGCTGCCGATCGAAACCGTGGCGCAGCGCCTTGGCTATAACTCCCAGGCGGCGTTCAGCCGAGCGTTCAAGCGCGTTACCGGGCAGCCGCCGGGGGCCAGCCGGCGACAGGCGATCTAAGGGAGGCGGTGGTGTCAGGATCTGGAAGGCCAGGCTGGCCACCGTAAAGGCCGAAATTCGCAAGCTCACGGGCGAGACACCCGATGAATACCGTAAGGCAAACCTGGGGTAGCCATTTTGTCGGAGCTTTGCGGTTAGAGCCGAATTTATGACAAAAAATTCATACAGCTAAACTGTACAGTTTTTCTGCACGCATGCTAACGTCCGAGCATGAACAAACCCTCCATCACCTCCGAAACCCAATCCGCCGCCCTGGCCGCCGAGCTGCGCATCTCCCTGGGCAAGCTGATACGCCGGCTGCGGGAACAGACCCATCCCAATGATTTCACCTCGGCCCAGAAGTCGGTGCTGCTGCGCCTGGACCGTGACGGGCCCAGCACTGTATCGGCCCTGGCCCGGGCGGAGAGCGTGCGGCCGCAGTCCATGCGCATCACCGTGGCCGGGCTTGAGACCATGAAAGCGATCAGGGGCAAACCCGATCCCAGCGATGGGCGGCAAACCCTGATCGAGCTGACTCCCGGCTTTCGTAAGCACCTGATCGCCAGCCGGGCAGCCAAGGACGATTGGCTGCTGCGGGCGCTGCAGGAGCAACTGTCTGCCGAAGAACAAGCTGAACTCGCGGCAGCGGTAAAGCTGCTGGAGCGCCTCGCCGATTTCTGAACCTCTCCACCCGTTCGAGGACATCCCATGGCCGTCACCTTGCTGGATCCCAACACCGCGCTGATCATCGTGGACTTGCAAAAAGGCATCGCCGAATACCCGTTCATTCACCCCATCGACGGCGTGGTGGAACGCTCCCGTGCGCTGCTCAACGCGTTCCGTGAGCGCGGGATGCCGGTGGTGCTGGTCAACGTCACAGGCTTCGCCCCCGGGCGCACCGAGCGGCCACGGCGCAGCGATGTATTTCCACCGGGATGGGCCGACCTGCTGCCCGAACTCGATCAGCAACCCGGCGACATTGGGGTGACCAAACGCACCTGGGGCGCCTTCGCCAGCACCGATCTTGAGGCGCAACTCAAAGCACTCGGCGTGACCCAAGTGGTGATCACCGGCGTTGCTACCGGAACCGGCGTGGAGTCCACCGCGCGCCAGGCTTACGAGGCCGGCTTCAACGTGACCCTGGCCGTCGACGCCATGACCGACGCGAACGCCGAGGCCCATCACTACAGCCTGAACCAGGTATTCCCGAAGCTGGGGGAAACCGGCACGGCGCAAGACATCATCGGTTTGCTTGAAACAAGGGGTGCGTGACGATGCAATGGCATGAGCTGGTGTCTTACTTCTTCGGCGGCGTATTGCTCGCCAACGCGCTGCCCCATTGCGTCAGTGGTTTGATGGGGCAGTCTTTCCAGACGCCGTTTGCCAAGCCGCGCGGCGAAGGGCGGTCTTCCTCGACGCTGAATGTGCTCTGGGGTTTTCTCAACCTGGTGATCGGCTACGTGCTGGTCTGCCGGGTCGGGGATTTCGACCTCAAAAGCACCGCTGATGTGCTCGCCCTCGGGCTTGGGGCCTTGGCGCTGAGTGTTTTCCTGGCGCAGCATTTCGGGCGCTTCAATGGTGGTCATCCCTCAAGGCCGGTGTGAGTTCGATGGGCATTTTCCGCTCGCTGCGCAGCGTCAACTACCGCATCTGGGCCGCCGGCGCCCTGGTGTCGAATATCGGCACCTGGATGCAACGCACGGCCCAGGACTGGCTGGTGCTGACCCAGCTCACCCCGCATAACGCCTCGGCCGTCGGCATCGTCATGGCGTTGCAGTTCGGGCCGCAATTGCTGTTGCTGCCCTGGACCGGCTTCGCCGCCGACCACTACGACAAGCGCAAGCTGCTGATCGTTACCCAGGGCGTGATGGGTGTGCTGGCGCTGATGCTGGGGGTGTTTACCCTGACCGGCATCGTGCAGCTGTGGCACGTGTATGTGTTCGCGTTGTTGTCCGGCTGCGCCTCGGCGTTCGATGCGCCGGTGCGGCAGATTTTCGTGGCGGATCTGGTGGGCGAGGCAGACTTGTCCAACGCCATCGCGCTCAACTCCACCTCGTTCAACATGGCACGCATGATTGGCCCGGCGGTGGCCGGTGTGACCATCGCGTCGGTGGGCACCGGTTGGGCCTTCCTGCTCAATGGTGCGAGCTTTTTCGCGGTGCTGGCGTCGCTGTTTCTGCTGCGGGTTTCCGGGCTGCACACCCGCCTGCGGGCGCTGCGCACCAAGGGCAGCCTGACTGAAGGCCTGCGCTATGTGTGGGCGCGGCCGGACCTGATGGCGATCCTGATCATGCTGTTCTTGATCGGCACCTTCGGCATGAATTTTCCGATCTTTATCTCGACCATGGCCGTCACCGTGTTCCACGCCGATGCCCGTGGCTATGGCCTGCTGACGTCGACCCTGGCCATCGGCACCATCGCCGGGGCCCTGATCGCCGCCGGTCGCGAGCGGCCGCACTTCAAGTCGCTGCTTTACGGCGCGCTGGTGTTCGGGGTGGGTTGTACCCTGGCGGCGATTGCCCCGAATTACTGGCTGTTCGCCGGGGCGCTGGTGATCATCGGCGTGGGCGCCCTGACCTTCAGCAACACCACCAACAGCCTGATGCAACTCACCACCGAGCCCGCCATGCGCGGCCGGGTGATCGCCCTGCGGGTGGGCGTGGCGCTTGGCGGCACACCGATTGGAGCACCGATAGTGGGTTGGGTGGCCGACCACCTGGGCCCACGCTGGGCACTGGCGGTCGGCGCCGCCTCCGGCATCCTGGCCGCCGGAGTGGCGGTGTACACCATGACGCGCAAGCTGGATCGGCCCAAAAATAGCTGATGGGCAACACAGCTCCCACAGTTGATCTTCGCAGGCTCGCACAGTTGATCGTTCCCACGCTCTGCGTGGGAATACATCCTGTGACGCTCCGCGTCACCATTGCGCAGGACTTGAACCTTGCATCGTCAGCTGGACGCAGAGCGTCCGAGACGGCGTTCCCACGCAGAGCGTGGGAACGATCACCTCGACAGCTCCCTCAGTTGATCTCTCGCGTATCATCACCCTCCTCGCTCCTCAAGGAATCCCCATGTCTTCAACCAAACGCGACAGCGCACGCATCGAGCGTCGCCTGGTCGCGACCCTGACCGAAGCCTGTGAAATCGCCAAGGCGGAAATCACCGGCTTCGACTGGCTGACCCACGAAGTCGACTACCAGGCCTTTGCGCAAAGCCTGGTGGTCATCTGGGTCTTCGATACCCGGGCAAACAGGGAACTGGCCCTTTCAACCGGGCTGGACCTGCGGATGCGCGAGCTGACAGCCACCGCGCTGGAGGATGCCAGGGTGGATCTCCCCTCTTCAGACCGCTACGTGCGCTTCGACTCCGAAGAAGAATGTCACCTCCAGCATGGCGGCAATTGGCGTCTGCGCCTGGCCAAACTGTATGCGGTAAAGGGGCGAAGCCTTGGCTAAGGATATCGAGAATCCATGTGTCTCAATCTGCCAGCTCAGTGGTGAGCTGTGCGTCAGCTGTGGACGCACCAAGGACGATATTCGCAAATGGAAAAAGATGAAGCGGCCAGAGAAGATGGCCGCTGTGCAGCGCGCAACGTTGCGGTTGAAGGCGTTGAAAAAGGGCAAGTGACACCAACACGTCAAGCCATCAAGTACGGCCCACCGAACCGGTAACCGGCAAATTCCCCAGCAGCTTGAGACCGGTAGTCTTCACAAACGTTTCGTAATCCATCGGCTTCTGGATACGGGTTTCAGCGTTGGGCAGTACATACGCCCAAGCCCGCTTGGACGACACGTCATACACCAGCTTGAACAGGCGAGTCGGCACCCAGACCTTGTTGTCGCCGATGGTGCTGTAGCCAGGGTCAAACAACGGGCCGGTGAACACGAACACGTTGCCGTCGGCGCGCTTGGCAAACTTGCGCACGTCCGCCTCGACCTTGCTCCAGATCTTGCGATTGTTGGTCGGGTCCTGGGGCACCATGTTCGACAGTGCGAAGGATTGGGCCATGGCGTTGGTGCTCGGCGCATCGGCGGCCGGGGATTGATGGCCACGGTCCACCGCCGGGTGTTGGCCACGGTAGTCGCTCAACTCGGCGCGCGCGCCCTTGGGAATGCGCGGGTCGGGGTAGAACTGGTTGGTGCGTTCTTCGCCTTTGGCGTCCTGCAACTGGCGGGCATTCAGGCGTTCGACCACTACCAACGGGGTCTTGCTGGTTTGCGAGTACAGCACCGCAAAATTATCCGAGCACAGCGCCAGGGGTTTCAGGGTGGCCGGCACCGTGGCCGTGTTGATCGGTTGCGCGGACGGGAACAGATCGGCGCAGCCATCGAAGGAAGCCCGTTGCTGTTTGTTTGAATAGAGATTTAGAGCGGCACTCTGGCTGATGGAACCCGAGCGGGAGGTGTGTTGCTGATGCTCGGCAGGCAGCTTGATGAGGTCCAGCAGGCCACGGGCTTCTGCCCCGGTGGAGAGCAAAACAAGGGCTGACAGCCCAACTGCAATTTTGCGTAGGTGCATGGGTTAAATCTTCAAATGGTAGGAAGGAAAAACGTAAGGCGAGGCCCGATTTACAGGGTCAGATGGGGGCAGTGGCTGATCACTTTGCGGCGAGCATTCTGTCATTGTCCTTGATCAAAAATACCAATGCGGAGCCGGCCGGCTCCGTGCGGGGCTTATTGACCATCACTATTCACATTAGTGCTGAGCAGCTCGGTAATCCACCGCGCCTGCTGGGCAACCTCTCGCACCTTGTCCTCGGGCACCGCCTGCCGCGCCTGGGCAAAGTCGCTGAGGGTCTGCTGTTTGTGGCGCAGGATGTGCTGCCACTTGAGCAGGAATTCCGGGCGGCGCGCCTGCATTTGCAGCGGGCCGAAGTACAGCTCCTCGGCGGTATAACTCACCGGCCCGGCGCGCTCGGCAACGATGATTTCGTAGAAGAAGCGATTCTCCCGCAGCAGCTCTTCGCACACGATGCGGTAGCCGTTTTCCATCAGCCATTGGCGCAACGGTTGCTCACCGCCGTTGGGTTGCAACACCAGGCGCTCCTTGCCGTTGAGGCGTGCCTTGTCACTGTCGAGGATGTCGCGGATCGTCTCGCCGCCCATGCCGCAGATGCTGATCGCGGTGATCCCGTCTGCCGACTCGATCGCCGCCAGGCCACTGGCCAGGCGCACGGTGATGTGCTGCTCCAGCTCGTTCTCGCGCACCGTGCGCTCGGCTGCGCGGAATGGCGTCAAGGCCACCTCGCCCGCCACCGCCGCCGTGATGGCGCCACGACGCATCAACGCCACCGGCAGGTAGCCGTGATCAGAGCCGATATCCGCCAGGCGCGCCTCGGCGGGTATATGGGCCGCCACACGCTCCAGGCGCATGGACAATGTGTGTTCGTTCAACTGCCGTTCCTTTTCGGTAATACCCTGGCCATTGTATTGCGGGTTGACCAAAGAGGAACGTCACTTTGGTGAGCGCCGTCAATCAGTGGCCGCCAGCCTTACCAGTTCCTTGCGCAACAGCGAACGCTCCAGCACCGCCATCCCGGCCTGCCAGTCAATGGCAAGCAACTGGCTCACTTTTTCCTGGCTGACCTTGGGCTCAGCCAGGAAATAGCTTTTGCACTCACGGATGCTGATGATATTCACCAGCCAGTCCTCACCCTGGGCCGCCAACCAATGAACCATGGTCGAGTGATGCTTTCGGATCAGCGCACCGGCATCCCACACCGTCATCTGCGCGAAAACCTGCGGCAGTTTGCTGTCGGCTTTCAGCCACTTCATGTCACCCGCCAACGCGCCTGTCAGGTCTGACTCGATAGTGGCCTGGCACTCATGGAAATATCGCTCAGGCCAGTCCACCGCGAGTTTCGCCCGCAGCGCCAGGTTTTCATAAGCCCGAACATCCGCCAGGGTGGTCAACTGCCCACTAAAGTTCAGGGTATTGTCCAGGATTGCCGTGGCCAGCAACGCGGCACTGTGTTCACTGATCAGTGGCAGCAAACCGGCCGCCTCCCAACGCAGGAACACCTGCGTCGCCGCCGCGCCAATGGATCGGATATCGGCGTGAGGTCCGAGTTTCTGCGCCCAATAGGTTTCAAACCCCGGGTGATGGTCAATCACCTCCACCACCTGATCGAGCACGACCACCGGGTCGAAGTGGTGGAAGTCAGAGATATCCACCAACACAAACTCATCACCGGGCTCGGGCCGGTAGTCATCCAGTGACGATGGCCAGCCGAGCACGGTCCTGGAGATGCTGGCATTCAGCGGAGCACTGCTGACGGCACGCGCCTCGACACCCTGGCGATTCAACAACTCGGCGTACGCAATGCAACAAGCGTACGCATCGATGTCCAAATACGCCGAACCGGAGGTGACTACCCTCATCGGAAGAACTCCATGATTTCATATTTTTGGCAGGCAAATTTCACACGCCTTTATGACGAAAACATGACTAAATGCACAGAACAACCCGGGAGATTTGAGCAATGACGTCATTTCGCGTTCGCGAGCTGAGCAGTACGGACACTGAAGCATTGCTGACCTTCGAAACCCGTAACCGTGAGTGGTTCGAGTCGCATATCGAGGCGCGCGACCCATCGTTTTACTCGATGCAGGGCGTCGCCGAGCATATTGAAGGCTATCTATCTGGCCTTGCCACCGGTGCCTGGCACCCGTTCGTGATCGAGGACGCCAGCGGCGAAATCGTCGGTCGCGCCAATCTGAAAAGCATCGACTCACCGAAGGGCTCTGCCGAAGTCGGTTACCGCGTGGGCGAGCGCTCGTGCGGGCAAGGGCTGGCAACCCTGGCGCTGAAGCATCTGATCCACGAGGCACAGGCGCGTTGGGCACTCAAGCAATTGGTGGCGTACGTGTACCCGGAGAATGTCGGCTCACAAAAAGTCCTGAGCCGCTGCGGTTTCGTGCCTGAACAGCCCGCACCAGACGGCATGCCCCACAGCGAAAAACGCTTCGTCCTGTCGCTTCAAGCCTGAACACGCAGCACCCCGGCGAACCTTTACCCGGTAAACACCGTCCGAGCTAGGGCATTGATGTTTACCGCTCGCCGCGAGGTTTCCGTTTGAAAGCTGCCATCATCAAAAAATACCGCCTGATCATCAAGACCATGGGCTATGTAGGCTGGGCGCTGTTCTGGCTGTTGCTCTGGGATATCGCTGTCACCGTGGACTTCATGCTGTTCCTCAACAGCAAGATCAACCTGCCGCTGATGCCACTCACCCTGCTCGGCTCGGCGCTGGTGGTGCTGATCAGTTTCCGCAACAGCAGCGCCTATAACCGCTGGTGGGAAGCACGCACGTTATGGGGCGCGATGGTCAACAATTCCCGCAGCTTTGCGCGGCAAGTACTGACGCTGCTGGATGACCCGGACAATGAGGTCAACCCGATAAAGTCGACCTTGCTGCGCCGTCACGTGGCGTATGTGAACTGCCTGGCGGCGCACTTGCGAGGCCAGCCTTGCCCGGAGGAAATCCGCGCCTTCCTGCCGGCCGACGAGTTCGCCCGCAGCACCAGTACCAATAACTTTTCCAACGACATCCTCAACGGCTCCGCCGCCCTGTTGGCCCAGGAATACAAGGCCGGGCGCCTGGACAGCATTCGCCTGGCGCGGCTGGAATCGACCCTGGTGGATTTGTCCAACAGCCAGGGCGGCATGGAGCGCATCGCCAACACGCCGCTGCCCTACCCTTACGTGTATTTCCCACGGCTGTTCATTTCGCTGTTCTGCCTGATCGTGCCGGTGGGCCTGGTGGAATCCCTGGGCTGGTTCACCCCGCTGGCGTCCACGGTAGTGGGTTTCATGCTGCTGGCCATTGAGCGCATCGGCACCGATTTGCAAAGCCCGTTCCGTGACAGCGAGCACCAGATCCAGATGGAAGCCCTTTGCGAAACCATCGAGAAAAACCTGCAGTCGATGCAGCGTGATTCCCTGGGGGGCGAGCGGATCCGTTAATCCTTGCCGGGCCGTTAACAAAAAAATCCAGCCAACGGTGAATTATTCAGTGTCCGCATGTATCTGACCCATTAAGCGCATGCCACCAAAACAGTGGCATCGAAATGGACCTGCGGCTGAGTATTCCCATGAAATCACGCAAGAAAACCGTCAATCCGATTGGATTGGATGACATCACCATCGTCGACGACGCCAAGATGCGCAAGGCGATCACCGCCGCTGCGCTGGGCAACGCCATGGAATGGTTCGACTTCGGCGTATACGGCTTTGTCGCCTATGTACTCGGCAAGGTGTTCTTCCCCGAGGCATCCCCCAGCGTACAGATGATCGCCGCCCTGGCGACCTTCTCGGTGCCGTTCCTGATTCGCCCGTTGGGCGGCCTGTTCTTCGGCCGGCTAGGGGACAAATACGGCAGGCAAAAAGTCCTGGCAGCGACGATCGTGATCATGTCCCTGAGCACCTTCGCCATCGGGCTGATCCCCTCCTATGACTCGATCGGCATCTGGGCGCCGATCCTGTTGCTGCTGGCCAAGATGGCCCAGGGCTTCTCGGTGGGCGGTGAGTACACCGGCGCCTCGATCTTCGTCGCCGAATACGCCCCGGACCGCAAGCGCGGCTTCCTCGGCAGCTGGCTGGACTTTGGCTCCATCGCCGGCTTTGTCCTCGGCGCCGGTGTAGTGGTGTTGATTTCGGCGGTGATCGGCGAAGAGGCGTTCCAGTCCTGGGGCTGGCGCCTGCCGTTCTTCCTCGCGCTGCCGCTGGGCATGATCGGGCTGTACTTGCGTCACGCCCTGGAAGAGACACCCGCCTTCCAACAGCATGTGGAACAACTCGAACAAGGCGATCGCGAAGGCCTGGCCGGTGGCCCGAAAGTGTCGTTCAAGGAAGTCGCCACCAAGCACTGGCGCAGCCTGATGACCTGCGTCGGCGTGGTGGTGGTGACCAACGTCACGTATTACATGCTGCTCACCTACATGCCGAGCTACCTGTCCCACAACCTGCACTACAGCGAAAACCATGGCGTGTTGATCATCATCGCGATCATGGTCGGCATGTTGTTCGTGCAGCCGATGATTGGCTTTGTCAGCGACAAGATCGGGCGCAAACCCTTCATTCTGTTCGGCAGCATCGCGCTGTTCTTCCTCGCCATTCCGGCGTTCATGCTGATCAACAGCGGCAAGCTCGGGCTGATTTTCTCGGGGCTGCTGATCATTGCGGTGGTGCTCAACTTCTTTATCGGCGTGATGGCGTCCACCCTGCCGGCGATGTTCCCTACCCACATCCGCTACAGCGCGCTGGCCAGCGCCTTCAATATCTCGATCCTGATTGCCGGCCTCACGCCAACTGCCATGGCCTGGCTGGTAGAGACCACCAACAACCTGTACATGCCGGCCTACTACCTGATGGTGTTCGCGGTGCTGGGGCTTTTCACCGCCCTGACCATGAAGGAAACCGCCAACAGACCCCTGCGCGGTGCGGCACCGGCGGCGTCGGATATCGAGGAAGCCAAGGAGCTGCTGCAGGAGCACGAAGACAATATCGAGCAGAAGATCGAAGACATCGACGCGCAAATCGCCGAACTGGAAGCCAAGCGCGAAAACCTGGTGCAGCAGCATCCCCGCATCAACTGACGCAAAATATTTAGAAACGAATAGACGGTGAACTAACGCGCAAGCAGCACGCTCCTTCCTTAAGCGCAGTCAGCGCGGCCCTGATGAGCCTCATCAGGGCCGCTCAACGATAAGGAGCCGCCCGTGACCGTCACCACCACCCTCACCTACCGCTGCACGCCTGGCCCGCTTCACGCGACCTTGCTTGCCGGTACCGTCCCGCTGTTTCTCGGCGCTCTGCTGAGTGACATTGCCTACTACCAGACCTACCAGATCCAATGGAGCAACTTCGCCGCCTGGCTGATTGCCGGCGCCCTGCTGTTCTGCGGGCTGGCGGGGTTGTTTGCACTGGTCAACCTGCTGCGTGCCGACCGCAAGGCCGGGCGCCCCACGGTGTACTTCCTGCTGTTGCTGGTGACCTGGGCGCTGGGCCTGGTGAATGCCTTTGAGCATGCGAAGGATGCCTGGGCCGTAATGCCTTCGGGCCTGGTGCTGTCTTCCGTCGTGACCCTGCTGGCCTGCGTGACCACGTGGGTCGGGCTGACCAACCTGCGCTCGGGAGGTGCCCAATGAAGCCTTCCAGCACGCTGACCGTTTTAAGCATGGCGATGTTGTTGAGCGCCTGTGGTGGCGAAGCCGACAGCACCCAGGCTCGCGGCCCCGACCCCAAGCTGCCGGAACCTCAACGCGGCCTGTTGCCCAGCATGAAGATCGCCGAACCGGTGGCCTGGGGCGAGCAGAAACCCACCGTGCCCGAGGGTTTCAGCGTCACCGCCATCGCCACCGACCTGCGGATCCCGCGCCAGACCCTGGTGCTGCCCAACGGCGACATTCTCGTCGCCGAAGGCCGGGGCGGCAGCGCAGCGAAACTCAAGCCCAAGGATGTGATCGCCAGCGTGATCAAGGCCGAAGGCAACACCAAGGTCAAGGGCGGCAATCGCCTGACCCTGCTGCGCGATGCCGACGGTGACGGCACCTACGAGTTGAAAACCGTGTTCGCCGAAAACCTCAACGCGCCCTACGGCCTGGCCTTTGCCGACGGCAAGCTGTACGTGGCGAACCAGGATGCGCTGGTGCGCTTCGACTACGAAGACGGCCAGACCAAGGCCGGTGGCCCGCCCACCACCGTCACCGAGCTGCCCGCCGCGATCAATCACCACTGGACCAAATCCCTGGCGATCAGCCCCGACGGCCGCTCGCTGTATGTGGGCATTGGGTCCAACAGCAACATCACCGAACGCGGCATGGAGGTCGAGATCGACCGGGCGATGGTCTGGCAGATCGACGCCGCCACCGGTGCCCACAAGCCTTATGCAACCGGTTTGCGCAACCCGACGGCATTGACCATTCAACCGGGCTCCGGGCAGGTGTGGGCGGTGGTCAACGAGCGGGATGAACTGGGGCCGGACCTGGTGCCGGATTACCTGACCTCGGTGCGCGAAGGCGAGTTCTACGGCTGGCCCTACAGCTATTGGGGCCAGAACGTCGACACCCGCGCCCAACCGCAGAACCCGGCCAAGGTCGCCGCCGCGATCAAGCCGGATTACAGCCTGGGTTCCCACGTCGCCGCGCTGGGCGTCGATTTTTCCATCCCGGCCATGGGCGAGAAATATGCCGACGGCGTCTTCGTCGGCGAGCACGGCAGCTGGAACCGGGACAATCCGGTGGGCTACAAGGTGATCTTCGTGCCGTTCAGCAATGGCCGGCCTGCCGGTGAGCCGCTGGACTTCGCCACGGGTTTCCGCGGGGACGATGGCAAGACTCGCGGGCGGCCGGTGGGGGTCACGGTTGATCCGAAGGGTGCGCTGATCATTGCCGATGACCTGGCCAACACGGTGTGGAGGGTGACGCGCAATAAATAAGGCCTGAAACGGCCGACGTGGTTGCCTTCCTGTGGAGCGCGGCGGTACCTTCGCCGCACTCACGAACAGGAAGGTAACCGCAATGCCAGACACCACCGACAACGGCTTCTATGATCGCGCGGACGCGCACATCGAGCTGTCCAACGAGCAGTTCAGGGCGTTCGCCGACCTGGGCAAAGTCAGCGCCTCGATGATGTTCGGCACCACACGCTTCAATGCCTGGGTCAGCGCACGCAGCTTTAAATCCGGCGAAGAAATGGCCCAGGCGCGTGAGGCGATGCTGAAGTATTTCTGTGATCAGTACCGGATGATGCTTGAGGATAATCTTGATGATCACATCAACAATTTCAACAAGTACATGCTCGTTAAGGGCAGTTGAGACTCACCGACGCGACCGCAAGCTCGCGATGTTTGACGGAAGCCGCCGCTGCTGAGTATCAGCCACCATCAACGGCGTCACCGTCGCCGGCCCCCCGGTGCGCTCCACGGTTGGCATGCAGCGCGCTGCGTCAACCACGTCGAGGCAGCGGCGCAGCGAGTCGAAGTCGGGGGATTGGGACAGGGACAGGTGGATCGCCACACTGACGGACACCGACACCACCGAGCTTTGTGCGCATTGGCCGTCGTAGATCAGGGCGTGGCGGATCTGCGGATTCTCATGGCAGAACTTCAGCAAGTTCACTTCCATCGACCGCACCAGTGCCGCGTTGATAATCAACAGGTCAATCGCCACCCCCTGAATCCGGGCGATCGACTGGACTTCATTGAATGAGCTCATGGGCGCAATTCGAAAGTAGCCCAGCTGGTTGAGCATTTTCTCGATCTTGATCCGCTGGAACAGCTCTCCATCAGCAATCAATATGCGTAGCGCTTTATTTGACATAGGGAAAACCTGACAGCTGGGCCCATGAATGTTCAGTAATCATTCACCAGCCGCCAAGTTAACCCTGCGCCACGCACCTGACTCTAAGGCGATTCTGAAACCACCGCCCTCTTCAAGGCGAAGTCAGTGTGACCAGGTACTTTCCTGAGTTCACGGGTTTCCCCTGGCTATCCACCAGCGAGTATTGCTGCTGGTAATAAGAGTTCTCGCGGCCGCTATCGGACACTAGCTTCACACTCACGGCACTGTGATCAAGGGCACTGACCGAACTCACCGGCTCCACGCTGCGCACGCTGATGGCGCTGCCGCGGGCCAATGCCGGGCAGTCGTTGAGCTTCAATCCATTGGCCACGGCGAGCGGCGTGCAAGACGGCTCGACAATGCTGCCGTGGAAGTAAATGACACCTTGGCCCGCCGAGCTGGCAGCCATGCAGACACCGGATACGCCGAACAACAGGCCCGCACAGATTGCAGGCATTCCCTTGATGCTCATACCGATACTCCCGAGGTGAACAGATCTTAGTCAGGCTATCGGCCGGTCGGCGGGTTCTTTTAAGATTTGTCTGATGTTAAGCCGTGTTTTTTCAACGCCTTTGGAAATAACCACGCACCCGGGCCGGTTTTTAAGAATCGCCTGAGAGAAACCCTCCTCGCCTGCCCCTTAACATGCGCCCCGAAGTCACTCCCGGGACGCAGCACACCCACATGTCATCGCTCAATCATTCGTCCACTTTTCGGGCCTGCCGGGCCCTGCTGTTCGCCGCTGCGCTGATCGCCTCACTGCTGGCCGTGGCGCCCTGCGCGCAGTCGGCGGTGAAGATTGAAGGCACGCGCCTGATCTACTTTGGCCAGGATAAAGAAGCCAGCCTCAACGTGGTCAATCAGCAGCCGCGCCAGGTGGTGGTGCAAAGCTGGATCACCCGCGAAGACGAAGATGCAACCCGGGCGGTACCCTTCGCCGTGGTGCAGCCGCTGGTGCAACTGGATGCCGGGCAACATCACGTGCTGCGGGTCCTGTATGCCGGTGAAGGGTTGCCCGGTGATAGGGAGTCGCTGTTCTGGCTCAACGTCATGGAAATCCCGCTGAAGCCGGAAAGCCCCAACAGCGTGCAGTTTGCGGTGCGCCAGCGCCTCAAGCTGTTCTATCGCCCGCCCGGGCTCGCGGGCGGCTCGGCACAAGCCGTGCGGCAACTGGCGTGGAGCAGCTCTGACGGGCACTCCATTGCCGTGACCAACCAGAGTGCCTTTCACCTGTCCCTGGTGAATCTCCAGACCGATACCGCCGGCAAGACTCACGCGCTGGACGACTACCTGCTGCTCAAGCCCGGGGAGCGCAAGGTCCTCGACACCCAAGCGCCTATCAATGCCGGGACCCAAATCCACTTTACCGAAATCACCGATATCGGCTTGCAGGCGCGCCATAGCGCAGCCCTCAAGTGATAGATCGCGGGGAACACCGACCCATGCCACACGTTAAACACCTGCTACTGGCCGCCCTGTGCACTTGCGCCGCCCTCCCCGCCACCAGTTATGCGCTGGCCTGCCGGGAAGACGGCAGCGGATCGACCGTCGACATCGCGCCCCTCGGCACGGCATTGGCGGTGAGCGCCGATGCGCCGGACGGCACAATTATCTGGGAGTCGGGCCCACGCTCCACCAACGTGATCTGCAAGGACGACTTTAACCACGGGCGCGAGGAAGTTTACTTCTACCTGAACCCGGCGAACGTCAGCATCGGCCAGGGCATACGCGCCGGGATTCGCTACAAATCGGTGCCCATCACCCAAAGCACCGGCAAGTACGGCACCGGTTTCTTCTCCGATCGGGGCTGCACCTGGGCCAATTGCACAGGCTGGGACCAAGCTCGGTTCACCCTCAACTTCAGCGTGTTTATCGAAAAGTTTGGCACCACCCCACAAAACGGCCAGGCCAGTAACCTCACTCAATATCGAGTGTTTCAACTCGACGGTATCCAGGGCCTCAACAACAAACCCAACAGCAACCTCAACTACATCGTCACCGGGGTCAACGACATCCGCTTCGTGCCCTGCGCGCCCGAACTGACCATCACCCCCAGCGTGGTCAACTTCCCCACACCGTCGCGCAAGGCACAGATCGGCGAAGTGGCCAGTACCGCCACGTTCAACTTGAGCCTGCGCAAAGCCTGCGACACTCCGTACACGGTGGACGCACGGTTCGCCACCACACCGGGAGGCGGCAGCTTGATCAATGGTTTGCTGGTGCCGGACAACAACAGCTCCGTGGGCATCTCACTGTCCCGCGAAGACACCAGCCAAACCCTGGCCTTCAATCAGTGGTTCGCCCTGGCCAAATTGAATGCTTCCGGCCAGACCCGGCATGACTTCAGGGCCGACTTGAAGTGGCGTACGTTACCGATCCCTGGAGCCTTCGACGCAGCGGTGATTGTCGACATGTTTTACAAGTAACCGCGCGGCAGCTTTTAAGGATCGTCTTATGCCCACGCCGTAGGCGGACCTTTAAAATCCGCCGATGCGATTTAAAAGTTACCTGCTCCAACTCAATCCCGTCCTCTCCCGACCCGAAGCAGCCAGAAGGCTGCTTCGTACGTTTGCGACCGTGCTATTGGTGGGGATCCTGAGCGGTGTCTACACGTTCCTGCTGTCCACCTTCAACAATGACATCTCCCAGCGACGCGGCTACATGAGCAGCGCGATTGCCGAAGCCCATACGTTTTTCACCAACCGTGAAGCGCTGCTGGAGAGCTTGAGCCTGTCGGCGGTACGCAAATCCAGGCAGGCCAAGTCGCAGATTTACCCGGCCTCCAGCGAAGAACAGCGCCTGCTGCTGGGGGACACGCCGGGCAATCAATGGAGCATCTGGCTGACCTCACGCATGCGTGATTACCTGCAGGCCAAGCAGGTCAACCTGCTCTACGTGAACGCCGGCCCAAACCCACAAGTGACGCGCCTCTACAATTCCACGACGCAGGTGTTGCCGTTTTCCATGTGCATGCTCGACCGGCTCAAAGCGCTGCGGGTCAGCGACCTGTCGGACGTTGGCGAACTGTGGCTGAGCGACCAGACCGAAGAGCACGCGCACCTGTACCTGTTCATTCGCCTGGATGAACGCGACCCCGAGTCCGGCTGGCTGGGCCTGGAAATGGAAAGCCGGGAAGTCTCCAGCACCCTGAATGACCAGAGTGCGGGCGAGTTCATGATGCTCAACTCCCAGGGCATGCTGGTGTTTACCAACAGCCACGACGCCAGGCTGAGCGAGATACTGCTCAAGCCCAAGGGCGATAATTTTTTCGGCTTTGTGGGCAGCGGCCTGGTGCCTGATCACCTGGTGATTCGCAAACACCTGAAGTCGTCGGACTGGCAGTTGGTGTACTCGATCAACCTGCGGGACGTAGTGCGCGGGCTGTGGCGGGAACTGCTGGGGTCGTTGGTATTTTGCCTGTTCAGTGTGACCCTGATCTGGCTGGTGATGCGCCGGGTTGATCAGCGTTTCATCATCCCCTCGATCAATCGCATCCAGGCGCTGATTGAAAGCGAGGCATTCGGCCGTGACGTGATCCAGACCGCGCCGGTCGCGCTGTGTGTGCTGCGCCGCACCGATGGCCAGGTGGTGCTGGAAAACACCCTGGCCCAGCAGTGGCTGGGGGACGGCCCGGAGCGCGAGGCGTTGTGCGCCGGCTGGATTCGCCAGGCGTTCCACAGCATTGCGTCCGAGCACAGCGATTATTTCGAAACCATCGACGGCCGCCACCTTTACCTCAGCAGCGCGCCCACCCGTTACCGGGGTGAGGACGTGCTGTTTTGTGCGTTCAGCGACATCAGCGCACGCAAACAAGTGGAGGCCGCACTGGAAGAAGCCCGGCAATCGGCGGACGCGGCGAATGCTGCAAAAACCTTGTTCCTGGCAACCATGAGCCACGAAATTCGCACGCCGCTGTATGGCGTGCTGGGCACCCTGGAACTACTGGCCCGTACCCGACTCGACGCCCAGCAGAAAGACTATCTGCATGCCATCGAAGGCTCATCGGCAACCCTGCTGCAATTGATCTGCGACGTGCTGGATGTATCGAAGATCGAGGCCGGGCAACTGGCCCTGGAACTGAGCGAGTTCTCGCCGCTGGAGCTGGTCAATGAAATCATCCAGGGCTATGCCGCTGCCGCGCTCGGCAAGGGTTTGCAGTTGTATGCCTGCTTCGACCCCAAGCTGCCTGAGCGGTTGATTGGCGATGTCACGCGCATCCGCCAGATCCTCAACAACCTGCTGAACAACGCGGTGAAATTCACCGATTACGGGCGTGTGGTGTTGCGGGTCAAATTGCTCGACCGCGATGACGAACGCTCCAGCGTGTTGTGGCAAGTCTCCGACACCGGCAAAGGTATCGCCCAGGAAGATCAGTCGATGATTTTCGAGCCTTTCTATCAAACCGAAGGCAACACCAATGTGGTGGCCGGTACCGGGCTTGGGTTACCGATCTGTCAGCGCCTGACGCAATTGATGAACGGGCATATTCGCATGGTCAGCGAGCTGGGCCTGGGCAGCAGTTTCAGCCTGACGTTGCCCCTCGAAGAAGCGCCCAGCCCACCGATGAGCAGCTTGCTGGCAGAGACCATTTACGTGGTCTCGCCGATTCCCGAACTCGCACAATCCATCAGCGGCTGGCTGCGGCGCTGGGGCGCCCGTGCACAGACCGGCCAACCCACCCAGCCGGACGGCCAACTGCTGCTGGAGCTGCATCCCGGCACCGTCGAACAACCGCTGGTGCCTGACTGGCCGGGCCCGGTAATCCTGGTGAGCAGCAGCAGTTGCAACACCCAGCAGACCGAGGCCGGCGCGTGGCACGTCAACCTCAACCAATTGAGCGCGATTCACCAGGCGGTCAGCCAGGTACAAGGGTTGTGGGTCGCGCGGGTCGATGAGCAGTCAAAAAAGCGTGAACTGCAAAAGCTCAACCTGCACGTGCTGGTGGCCGAGGACAACGTCATCAATCAATTGATTTTGCGCGACCAACTCGAAGAGCTCGGCTGCACCGTTGAGCTGGCCGGCGATGGTCATGAAGCGTTGCTGCTGTGCAAAGCCTCACGTTTCGACGTGGTGCTGACGGATGTGAATATGCCCCGGGTCAACGGTTACGAGTTAGCCAGGGAACTGCGCCGTCAAGGCTGTTCGCTGCCCATCATCGGGGCCACCGCCAACGCCATGCGAGGCGAGGCCGACCTGTGCCTGGCCGCCGGGATGAACCATTGCCTGGTCAAACCCTTTGCGTTGCGGGCCCTCTTCAATTCCCTGGCGCCTTACGCACGGATCCCCCATGAAGCCTTATAGTATTTTGATCGTCGAGGACCATCCCCTGCAGCACATCTACCTGCAGAACCTGCTCAGTGAGCTGGGGGATTTCCTCCTTGAAGCGGCCCAAGATGGCAAGGAAGCGCTGGAGCGGTTGCGCCAGCGCGATTTCGACCTTGTGCTGACGGATCTGCTGATGCCGGGCATGGATGGCGTGCAGTTTATCCAGAGCCTGGCGAGCCTGCGGTGCAAGCCCGCCCTGGCGATCATGAGTGCCGCGTCCCGGCGCATGTTGATGGCGGCCAGCCTGGTGGCGAAAAACCTCGACGTGGAAGTGATAGGGCTGATTTCAAAACCGGTGGCGGCCGAAGCCCTGCGCAACCTGGTGAATCAACTCAACGACAAGGACCGCAGCCCTTCGCCGCCGATGCTCCCCGCCCACCTGGAAATAGACCGGCAGACGATCATCCAGGCGATGGGCGACGGCCAATTCCAGGCCTGGTTCCAACCGAAAAAATCCTTGGCCAACGGCCGCATCGTCGCCGCCGAAGCGCTGGTGCGCTGGATGCATCCCGAGCAAGGCGTGATGCTGCCGGCCTCGTTTTTACCGGCCATCAAAGCTTTCGAGCTGGAAGAGCGCCTGCTGTGGATCGTGCTGAAACAGGCCATCCATGCCCAGGAACGCTGGCGCCAGCGCGGTTACGAGATTCCGGTGTCGATCAACTTGCCGACCCATTTGCTCAACAGCCACGACCTGGCAGACCGCCTGCTGGAGTTTGTGCTGCACCACCAGGGCATCCCGGGGATGATTTGCTTTGAGCTGATGGAGTGTTCGGTGCCCCAGGACATCAGCAACTTCTACGCTGGCGCATGCCGCTTGCGCATCAAGGGGTTCGGCCTGTCCCAGGACGATTTCGGCAAGGGCTACAGTTCTTACCTGAACCTGGTCTCGACCCCGTTTACCGAGCTCAAGATCGACCAGGCGCTGGTGCAGGGTTGCCACGACAACGAAGGCATGGCGTCGGCCCTGGCCAGCATCATCGCACTGGGCCGCAAGCTGGGACTGACGGTGGTTGCCGAAGGTGTCGAAACGCCCCAGCAACTGGCCCTTTTGCGCAAAATCGACTGCACCCAGGTGCAGGGTTTCCTGATCTCCCACGCGGTCTCTTCAGACCAATTCCAGCAACTATTGAACAATGATGGCCCCGCGACATCTCACTAGTCCGCGGCCTGGCTTTGTTTAATCTATAAAGGAGTAAGCTCCATCCAGCGCCGATTTCTCATCCGTCTGCGGAAATCATCAATGAAGCACAACAACGCGATCCTGGAAGCATTCACCCGCAGTTCGCTGCGCCTGAACAAAGGGCTGATGGTGGTGCTTGGACTCGCGTTGTTGCTGGCGGGCACCAGCTACTGGGCATTGCATCGGGTGATCGACGAGCAGCACGCGGCCGTGCGTTTTCACTTCGCACGGCTGATGGAAAACATCCATGAACAGGAGGCCTTCCTGAGGATCCTGGCGCAGCCCGCTACCCAGCGCGAACTGATGAGTGACAAGAACGTCCAGTTCACCCTTGAAAACCAGCGCATCGACGCCCGCGGTACGCTGTATGAAGGCCGCGAGTTTGGCTTTTCGGTGCCGTTCAGCGCCCAGTTCGATGCACAACACGTCACGGCCAGCGAGCAGCAGAAGATCTTTGCCCTGGGGGCCCACCTGGCCAACTACTACAGTGCGTTCTGGTCATCGTCGCCCTATCAGTCGCCACAGGCCTTTATCACCAACCGTCTCGTTCACTACCGCCTGGCGGTGCCGGCAATCGGGTTCCGGAGCTGGGACAAAATCGCCGCCGGTGCCCCGGCCGACGCAAACGTTGAAGCCGCGCTTGATCAGCTCAGCGAGCTCTCTCAACCCTTGGCCGAGGATCAGTTGTACTGGGAAACCTACCGGCCAGCCGAGAGCGCCCTAGCGCCGCCCCGGCTGCTGGCGTACATCGGCATCCCGCTGACCCCGCAGGTGCTACGTGCAGGCGAAGGCAACCACCAGGTGGTGGTTGCCACCCTGCTGGACATGGCCCAAGTCAACGATATGGAACGCACCATGGAGTGGTCGACCTATGACCGTTTCACCTTGATCTCACCCGCCGGCCAGACCCTGACCGGGCCGCCGGCTGACCAAGCGTCACTGGGTGAGGGCCTCAACTTCCGCCCTGACGGCCTGGCGTTCAAGATCACCAGCAGCGCCGGGCCGCAGTGGACGGCGATCTACGGGATCAGTTTCAGGCATTTTTTCCGTTCTGCATTGTGGCCACTGAGCAGCCTGGCGCTGGTGCTGTGCAGTGTGCTCGCGATGGGCTGGGCCGGCAGCCGCTGGTACAGGAAGCAAGTGATTCGCCCGGCGCGCCAGGCCCATGAACGCATCGCCGAAGCCGTTGCATTCAGCCGGGTGATCATCGATACCGCCCCCACCGGGCTGTGTGTGGTGCGCCGTGAAGATAAACAGGTGTTGATCGAGAACCAGCGCGCCCAGCAATGGCCGGGCACCACCAAATTGGTGGCCTCGCTCAACCGTTATAACGACAGCGCCGACACCGGCGAGACCCATCTGGAAATCGACGGCCGCCACCTGCAAATCGGCTTCGTCTCGACCCGCTATCAGGGCCAGGATGTGCGGCTGTATGCGTTCAATGACGTCACCCGGCATATCGAGGACGCGCAGGCCCTGGAAGAGGCCAGGAGCGCCGCCGACGCGGCCAACGAGGCCAAGACATTGTTCCTGGCAACCATGAGCCATGAAATTCGCACGCCTTTGTACGGTGTGCTCGGCACCCTTGAGTTGCTGGGCCTGACGCCGCTGGACCCGCGCCAGAAAACCTACCTGAACACCATCCAGCGTTCGTCTGCCACCTTGTTCCAGTTGATCAGCGATGTGCTGGACGTGTCGAAAATCGAGTCCGGGCAGATGGCAATCGAAGCCGTCGAATTTTGCCCGCTGGACATGCTCGAAGACACCCTGCATACCTACGCCGCGTTCGCCCAGCGCAAGGGCCTGCAATTCTATGCCTGCATTGATGCGCAACTGCCGGACTGCGTACTGGGCGACCCGATGCGGATTCGCCAGATCCTGAACAACCTGGTGAGCAACGCCCTCAAGTTCACCGACATCGGCCGCGTGGTGATTCGTGCCAGGGCGACCCGGCGCGGTACGGACCAGGTCGACCTAGAGTGGCAAATCACCGACTCCGGCGTTGGGATCAGCGAAGCCCAGCAGATCAAGCTGTTCGACCTGTTTTACCAGGCCCCAGACACCGCAGGCCAAGGCGGCGCCGGGCTGGGCCTGCCGATTTGCCGTTGGCTGGCAGAGATGATGGACGGCGAGATCAAGGTGGTCAGTGAACCCGGCCTCGGCAGCAGTTTCACCCTGAAGATGAGCTTGCTGGTGTGCGCCAGCGAGGTGCCGGGGCTGCCGCCGATTGAGCCAGGCGCAGCACCGGTGTATGTGCAGGCGCCGGTGCGTGAGTTGGCAGAGTCGATGTGCGACTGGCTCAACCGCCTGGGCATTCAAGCGGCACTGGCCGCGTTGCCCCTGGAACAACAATCGCCCCAGGCGGTGCTGGTGGATGTGCTACCCACCGGCCCGCTGCAACCCTGGGCCGGCCAGCGCGTGCTGTGCGTGCCCGGGGCCCATAGCCCGCCGCTGTACACCGCACAGGGCTGGGAAGTGGACATGCACGATGTGCGCGCCGTTGCGGCCACCGTTTCATTGGCGCAACAAGGCAAGCACGAACCACCTCTGCAGCCCGAACAACAGAGCGCCGGGCCACTGGGGCTGCGCATATTGGTCGCCGAGGATAACCCGGTGAACCAGGCCATTATCCAGGAACAACTGGAAGCACTCGGCTGCACGGTGACCTTGGCATCCAATGGCGAGCAGGCGATGCACCTGTGGCAACCCAACGCCTTCGACCTGGTGTTGACGGACGTGAATATGCCGTTGATGAACGGCTACGACCTGGCGCGTACACTCAGGGAGCATGACCCTCAGTTGCCGATCATAGGGGTCACCGCGAACGCCATGCGCGAGGAAGGCATTCGTTGCCTGGCGGTAGGGATGAACGCCTGGCTCGTCAAGCCCTTGACGGTCATTTTCAAGATAAATTAAAATTTTTCACGATTATTGAAATATAAAACCGGCGGCACACAGCCATCCATAGCTCTGGCGATATGCGTATACCGTTTCGCTAGGGGTGGCTCGCTACATTGCTGCATTCGCTCAGATGTCAGAATTGCCCAATTAAGGAAACTAGCGTCAATGCTCTTTTACTTTTTTGATACGAAGTAAGATTAACGCAAGAATTGCGATCGCGATGGGCGTCATGGCAAGCATAGCTTCCCGTGGTTCAACCTTAGCGCCGAGCATGTGCAACCCCGAGTAGACAAGCTTGAGCAGGTTCAGCAGATAGTAGGTAATGGCGATAATCGACAGGCCTTCCACGGCACGCTGAATCTTTATCTGAGCATCGGCACGAGCATTCAGGCTTTTGAGAATTTCCGAGTTCTGCTCCTCCATTTCCACCTGGATCCTGGCTTGCAAAAGATCGCCGAGATTGGCCACGCTTTTTGCCAGGTGCTCCAACCGCTGTTCCGTAGCGGTGCAGTATCGGAGGGTAGGTTTGAAACGTCGCTCAATGAATACTCCAAGGCGCTGGCAATCTCCCACGTGACTTTCCCGTAACTCGCCCATGCGCTCGAATACCAGTTGAGCATATGCGTGCGTAGCGCTAAAACGATGACGGCTTTTCGCAGTACTGCTGACCACTTGAGCTGAAAGACTGGAGATATCCGCTAGCAGAGCTTTTGCGTTATCACTGTCAGCGTCGGCATTACGTTCGGAGAGAGTGACTAAGGTCTTGTCAAAAACATCGAGTTGCGAGCTCAAAGTCTTCGCCATGGTCAAGGACAAAGAGGCCATCATCCGGTAGGTTTCGATCTCCAACAGACGACGGATCATCCGCCCTTGGCGATAAGCGTTGAGACGCTCGCCAGCTGTGATCAACTTCGACATTACAAAATTGATGCCGCCGAAACCAAAGCATATCCACGGGTCGCAACGACTACTCCATAATGGGCGTGTCGGTGTCATTTCCTCGCGCTTCTATGGTGGCCAGGTGGACTGCGCAAGAATCAAAAATCCATAATAATCACTCATTTTATCGGAGACGATCATGTCTAAACTTGCAGAGTTTCGCCAACTGGAACAGCAGCTTGCAGCTCAGCTTGCGGAGCTGGAATCATTAAAAAACGATTCGGGGCTAAAGCGAGAGATTGAATTTGAAACCAAGCTCCGTGGTCTCTTGGCGGAATATAGTTTCAGTTTGAAAAACATCATTAGCATTCTCGATCCGCAGACCTCTCATGGCCGCACCGCATCGGGAACAGCAGAAAAATCGACTCGCAAGCCACGGCAGGTCAAGGTCTACAAAAACCCGCATTCAGGAGAAATTGTCGAAACCAAAGGAGGCAATCATCGCACCCTTAAAGGCTGGAAAGCCGAGTATGGTTCTGCCGAAGTCGAAAGCTGGCTGGCCCAGTAAAAAACGCTGGCATAGGCTTCTGAACGAAGCCTTTTTATCAAATGCCAAGTCGACCTGTACCAGGCCATGTTGTTAGCGCCACAAACGTGCATCACGCAAGGAAATCACTATGTCCGAAGATCACAAGTCTTCCTTTCCTGAGGCACGTCCACCCATCTGTACGCAGGCAGTACGCGCTAACCGCTAACTGAATCACCCATTCTTAGTTGCGAAATGACTGCGCCAAAAACGCGGTGATCAGCGATGCAATCTGCAGTTGAATCAACGACCGTGGTCGAGCGTTGTCGCCATCTCTGCAAATGATGCCATCGCCAGGTGCGTCTTCTTCGAGCAACGCTACCGCGCCAGGTTTGCACATAGACAAAAAACTGAAGTGGCTGGCGTCCATGATCTCAACGTATTGATTCGTCGTCGGAGGCAAACGCTTGCTTAGGTCGGCGGACTCCAACTGTGCGGGAAGGTCTTCAGAGGGTGCGCCTGCTGCGATCACCAGTGTCGGCACGGGCAAGCGCACCGACGAACACCGGAGTATCAGCGATCAAATGCGGTGTGGCTGTGGTGGCGCTCGGGTACCAGACGACCAATTCCAGCGGACGGTCATTTTGCTTGCCTGGCAACGTCGAGGTCCGGAAGCCGATAGGGTTGTCGCCAGCGAAAGCGTTTATGTTCAGACAGATAAGGAACAGGGCGCCAAGTACTGTTTTCATTGCTTGTATCTTCCATGATGGGTCGGCGTCGATTGAGCGCGATCAGGTCCGCGGGAAACATATCAGCCATCGTGTCGGCCCACACAGTCATTTCTAATGCCCAGTGAGTCGACTAGTTTTCCAGGCACTTCCAGTGACCGCTTCTGGCAGTTCCTACCGATCATTGTTGCAAAGCGCGTTGGTCAATCCGATGTAATCGACGGTCAGAATGAATGCAATTGACTGGTTAGATCGGTTGTAAGTAGATGGTCAAGTGGAATTCAATTTTGCATTAAGCATAAAAGACCCGGCCAAGACCGGGTCGGGTATAACGTTCAGCCAAACTCCGGATTCATTCCCAGAATGGTTCAGTGGCCGGGGGCTCGTTCTCCTGGATCACCGCTTCGTGCTTACACGTATTGAGTCCGGGCCCGGCTCAACACCCGTTTGGAAGGCAGATCCTAAGGGCAATCCGAACCTGTAGGCGGTTGGCCAGGCGCCCTCAACACTCCAGAAATGCTGATTTTTGCGACACGCCCTGAGAAACCGGGACTTTTACACGAGCAGGCGGAACCCACAGTTGCGTTACAAGCGGCTGGGCACCGTGGCATCGTATTAGGGAATGTTGGCCCAGGGCCTGCATTGCTGGGAACGCAGATCAAAGCATCCACAGTATATCCATCGTCATGAGTCGGTTGAGGTGCTGGCGGTGGTGGTGGGGGAATATCGTCGTTCTGACTAATAGGGCCGGCGATGGTGATTGTCTGCGGCTGCGGCAGATAGAACCTCGCACCGTTGTAATCAGAATTCACGATGAATGAAACAGGGCTGTTGCCCTGCCGAGTGCACTGTACGTATTGGCGACTACCGGTAATCAACGTCCCCTTATCCCAAGTCATGTTCGGACACGTTGCGCCGATTACGCCTGGCTTGCCAGTAAGCGTTGCCTGATGGATTGCAGCAGCATTTCGAAACTCCAGGCTGACTTCTATGTTGGTGG
This sequence comes from Pseudomonas yamanorum, assembly GCF_900105735.1. Taxonomy (NCBI): domain Bacteria; kingdom Pseudomonadati; phylum Pseudomonadota; class Gammaproteobacteria; order Pseudomonadales; family Pseudomonadaceae; genus Pseudomonas; species Pseudomonas yamanorum. The sequence continues at coordinate 1,119,454 of NZ_LT629793.1, forward strand.
CATCGAGTAATTCGCCATTCAACAAAAGACCTCCCGCTGTCTTGTTGCACTCGGACCAGGCGCGGACGATATTGGGATCAGCAATCCTCTGGAGAACGTTCAAATACTGCTCATTACTCAGGGCACCAGTACCACCACCACAAGCGCTGTTCTGAAGTTCCTTGGCTTGTTTTTCATTGTAACCGCCCCCGAATCCGATAGGCCCAACCCCTGGAATCTTGAGTGCGACATCGGCATTCCCTCCTGCACTGTTGGTGCCCTTCTGCAAATTCGAACTGCAAAAATTATTACTGAATGAGTTCTTAAAATTCCCCGCTTGAGTCAACGAATAGGTATTCCTCAACCCTGACTCCAGAATCTCTCCGCAATCTGCCATTGCATTAAGTGCTGCACTGGAAAGCAGAACAAGCGCGCCCCATCGATAGGGTCTCGACAGCCGTTTGATGTTCATGGAAAGCCCTGCCTTGGAAAGTTGTGTTCTGATCCGGCTCCTTGCAGGTGTTAGATCTGTACTATATAAGAATTAGGTTCTTACAAGCTCGCAGGTATGGCGCTGAGCTGGAGCTTGAGAGAGCAACCTTATAGAGCCGGGCGGCAAGTGCAGGGGAACCGCAGATGGAGCTTGTGTGGGCATCTGAAGACTTCGTGATCGCTGGGCAACCTTACCCAGGATTTCCCATCCTGTTGTGGGATTCGATGGAGAGTTGCACTGAGGCTAATCAGTTCTTTCGCTACTACTTGCTTCGCGGGGCCATTGGCTCCAATGATTCCTGGCCCAACACCGGACGTGCACTGTACGACTTCTTCAGTTTTCTACAGGCCCATGAGATTGACTGGCGCGACGTGGATCGTGGTGAGGCCAAAAGCCTTGTCGCGGCCTATCGGGACTACTGCTTGGTGACATGCGAGTTGGCACTAAACACCACTCGCCAACGCCTCACTTACATCTGCAAATTCTACGAGTTCGCCCTGAGGGAAAGATGGGTGACGCGCCTGCCGTTCAACTATGAAGAGCGCCCTGTAAAGCGTGAACCAAACGTCCTTAGACATATCGATGCCAGCGGCGGCAAAGCAATAGCAAACGACGTGATGCCACGTAGCCACAAATCCATACCCAAATTCTTGAGCATGGGCGAAGTCAAATCCCTCCTGGCGGCAACTGAAAACCCCCATCACCGAATGATCATATGTCTGGCGCTGCATACTGGCATGCGCCGTGAGGAAGTCGCTGCTTTCCCACTAGTTTATGTCTTCAACCCCGACGAGGCGGGACGAACGGAACGCAACCTCCGCATTCGGCTCGATCCGTCCGACGGCAACGGCATGGTAACCAAAGGTAGTAAACCGCGAGATATTTACGTCAGCCGTAAGTTTATGGCTGAACTCTACCGCTATGTCACCAAGGTGCGTGGCGAGCGCGCGTCATTGAACAAGCTCCCGCAAAAGTCGATGCTCCTTAACCAGGCAGGGGAACGCTATGGCATGGATGGGAAGAGCCTCAACCGGATCATCAGTCAGGCCGGCAAACGGGCTGGTTTCAAAGTGCATACGCATATCCTCCGGCACACCTTTGCCACCCATACCCTGGTTAGCCTCCAGCGCGACCGTGCGAACGGGCTGGATCCTCTGGTCTTCGTCCAGCGGCAACTCGGCCATAGCTCGATTCAGACGACAATGGTGTATCTGCACTTGGTCAACGAAATGGCTGACGAGGCGGTGCTGGCTTACGACGATGAATTAAACGCGATGGCTGAGGCACCCTGATGGGCAAACGCAAGGTATTTACCAAGACCGACCTCAGCATCCCGCAAGTTGAGCACAGCCACGACGCCATAGGAAACGTGCTCATTCTGCCCGAGGCTATCCCTCCGGCGAACACCATAATCAAGTTTAGAGAAAATAAAAATTACAGCAGAAAATTCGAGCTTTCACGCTGGTATGGTGTAGGCATCGATCCCATTACCTATGCCTGCCAGCGTCAAATTGAGCGGTTTCTCGCCGGACAGGAGAGCGCCCTCACAGTCAATACAGTGATTTCTTACTGCACGAATGCGCTGCCTAACTTCCTCAACTACTGCATGCTTCGGAGGACGGCTTTTAGCCGCGACTTGGTCTTGGCCGATGTGACACGGGACCTGATCGACGGCTACCTCAGCTACTTAGCTGGGCTGGGAGTGTCGACTACCACTCAGTGCAGTTTCTATTCAAAAACCAAATCCGTGCTTCGCGCCATGGCGTGGAGAGGGCTGTTCCCCTTGGTCATCTCCGGCGATGCAGGCACCTTCCCACGCAACCCCTTTCCAAATAGCGGCCGTAAGGCAAAGGGCGAGACTGCGCTATCGAAGCGCGAGCAGCAAGAGTTCACTGTGGCGCTGCAACAGGCCATCAAGCCAATATGGATCGACAACATAACTGTGACCGGCGAGCTGCTGGTCTTTGCTCTCCTGGTCGTGGCGCTGTACACCGGACGCAATACCACGCCACTGCTTGAAATGGGCCGCGATTGCTTGCATCCGCCCCCCAAAGACAACACTGTATTCCTGATTCTATGGAAGCGGCGCGGCTACAACGCCAGCAAAGTGGCACTGCGTCCAGCATCGGATGCCGAACGCCTTCAAGAATCTACGCCCCGCGTGAGAACCAATGTGGAGCGTCTGATACGTCGCGTAATGGATTTAACCGAGCCCCTCGACTCAGAGGCTCCGGACGAGATCAAGGGGCGTGTTTGGCTTTATCGTAGTCGCGCTTCGATATCAGAGGGTCAAGTCACAGCGTTGAGCGACGGAATGTTGAAAAAGGCTACAAGCAAACTTGTAGCTCAGTACGGTCTGACCGATAGCGACGGGAAGCCAATGCGCATGAACATCTCTCGATTGCGCAAGACCTTTGCCAACCGCATCTTCGAACTGACCGATGGCGATCTCGCGACCACAGCCGCAGCCCTTGGCAATACCGCACGGGTGGCCGAAAGAAACTATTTGGCGCCCAGCGAGAATACCCGTCGCAACTGGCAGTTCATGGGTGAGCTACTGGTGCAGGAGTTGCTGACTGTAACCATCGGAGCGACTTATAAGGATACCCCCCTAGGACGATGCACGGATCCGGTAAACGGTCAGTTCGCGCCGAAGCGTGAGGATGCAACTTGTATGAGCTTCGTTAACTGCCTGCGCTGTAAACAATATGCTGTAACCGCCGAGGACCTGTACAAGCTGTTCAGCTTCTACTTCCGCGTGCTTGCCGAGCGTTCTCGAATGGACAAGCGGCGCTGGGCACGAGACTACGCCCACATTCCTCGCCTGATTGACCACTATATCGTCGCTGAGGGACTAAGGCGTGGAACCTTCAAGACCGCAGCTGTTGAGACAGCTCGTGAGCACGCCCGATCCCAACCGCACCCGTTTTGGTCGGTTGATCTGATCGTCAGCCTGGAGGTCTTCACATGAACGACAACACACTGACAGCGCTGCCCTATGCACCCGTTACAGTCCAGCCAAGCGATGTACGTCGACTCTCCGAATCCGAATGCAACGCCCTGATCATCACCGCTACTCAGGTCGATAGGCACTGGATCATAATTAGCCGCTACGGCGACGACATCTGGCAGCTCGACGGTTTCAGCAGCAACGTACAGGCCAATCAGAAGCTGCTGGACTTCGACCGAGTACCACCGGCATTTCGGTCGGTAATGAAGGCGATGCTGTACCGTTACCTTCGACGAGGGCGTGTCGGGTCGGCTAGGCCTAAAGGCGCGGTTGTTCGAAGCGTCTTCTCAAATGCAATGCCATTCTTGCGCTACCTAGAAGGGCTGAAGTTCGATCACTTAAGCGCAGTGACGCCTCTGGTCTGTACAACCTATGTGGCATCCTGCAAGGCGCACCTCCAGACCAACCGTTCTAAAGGAAAGCCATTATCGCCGCGTGGGTTGGAAGCTCGTTTTAGCGCGGTCGAAGCACTCCACGAGCTGAGCCAGTACACCGACGACCGGATGTCTCAGCCCCCTTGGCCCGAGACTTCCGCGAAGGCAATGGCAGGGCAGCTTCGCGGCAGTATCACTCAAGGTGCCAAGACGCAACTGATCCCCGATGATGTTTTTTGCATCCTGTTCAACCCAGCCTACGAACAAATTGAACGCGGACAACAATTGCTTGATCTTCGCGATGCGCTGGACGCTACTGCGTTGTACCGAAAGGGGCAAACAAAAGATTACATTAGTCGGGCCAAGGCAAGCCACCTGAACGCCCTTGGCTGGGAGGGCAGTTTGAGGACATTCAACTCAACACTGACCGAACTGCGCACAGCATGCTACATCGTCCTGGCCAGCACCTCCGGTTGCCGCAACCACGAGCTGGCCAACGTTCAGGCGGGCGCACACCACCGTACTCACGACAGCGAGGGCACCATCTATCACTGGATGCGATCTAAATCTGACAAGACGGATGCAGGTATCCATGACTGGATGATCCCGGAGGTCGCTGTGCGTGCCCTGCGTCTCATGGAACGTTGGTGTATGCCCTATCAAGCCATGATCTCCGCCGAGATCATGCAGCGCCGCCGAGTTAACGTGCATGATCCGCAGATCGCAGAGGCACAGAAGCACCGCCATTCGCTCTTTCTCGGTGTTTATGCAAATGAGGGCAACCAAGTACGTACGCTTTCTGGCATGACTTGGGATGTAAAACTCAAAATATTCGCCAAGAACTGCGGACTGGACTGGAAGCTCGCCAGCCACCAGTTCCGCCGCAAGTTCGCCAACTACGCTGCGCACAGCCGCTTCGGCGACCTGCGCTACCTCAAAGAGCATTACGCGCACTGGACGCTGGACATGAGTTTGGGTTATGCCATGGACGATACCTGGGGACAGCATCTTGACCTTGAGCTGTATGCCGATATTCAGGGTGAGTTGGAGGGTATAAAACTCGGCGTCGTCGATACGTGGCTAGGTGATGCCCCCCTTGCCGGTGGTTATGGCGGCGCGATCAAACAATGGCAGCGGGAGCCGCAGAATTTACTGATTTTCAAGGATCACGCTTCAATACTGAAGTCCATTTCAGAGAGTACCGCAATTCGCAGCAACGGCCATGCCTGGTGCACGGCGGATAGTGATGGTTGCGTCGGTAATACCCTTGAGCGCACCCGCTGTGGCGGCGGCTGCCACAACGCTGTAATCGGGCTCAGCCACGCGCCCATTTATCAACGACTCTATGATGATCTGAAAGGGCTACTCCATTGCCCGGACATTGGTGAGGGCGGTCGCCAGCGAGTTGAACGCGACCTAAAACGTTCCAGAGACGTACTTGCCGAGTTAGGTACCCGCATGAAAGTTCTGGTGCATGACGGGATTGGCGTCTGGCTGGCTGCACGGCGGTTGAACCAAGGCAAGTTTCATTGGCCAGGCATTCGACAAGGCTGTGAAATCGAGCTGGACGCCGAGCAACTTCATGCCTTGGTGCTCGGCCTACCTTGGCAACGGGTTGGGGCTGGCGGTGCAATCACACTGCTTTAAAAGGCTGTAATTCGCGCCTTGACCTACTGCCGCAAGCGAGCTGCTTTGGTAAAATCCACGGCATGACTTTCTCGCCCAATCTCGATCATATGACCCCCGATCAACTGCGTGCCTTCACTGCGCAGTTGCTGTCGCAGGTCGACACGATGGGCAAGAAGATCCAGCGGATCGAAACGGTCAACGAACAGCTCACCCACGAAATTGCACTGCTCAAACGGCACAAGTTCGCCAAGCGCAGCGAGCAACTTAGCCCTGATCAGGGCAGCCTGCTCGACGACCTGCTTGATACTGATATCGCAGTAATCGAGGCTGAGTTAAAGGCGGTCAATCCGCCTGCCTCACCAGCCGAACCGCGTCAGCAGCCCAAGCGTGCGCCGTTGCCGCCGCAGTTTCCACGAACTGTGATCCGTCACGAACCAGAGAACACCCAGTGCTTATGCGGCTGCCAGCTTCAGCGCGTCGGCGAAGACGTCAGCGAGAAGCTGGATTACACGCCGGGCGTGTTCACGGTCGAGCAACACGTACGTGGAAAATGGGCCTGCCGCGGGTGTGAAACGCTTATCCAGGCACCGGTACCGGCGCAGGTGATCGACAAAGGCATCCCGACCGCAGGCCTGTTGGCTCATGTGATGGTGGCCAAGTTCGCTGACCATTTGCCGCTGTATCGGCAAGAGAAAATCTTTGGCCGTGCCGGCCTGGCAATTGCTCGCTCGACTCTGGCGCAATGGGTCGGCCAAACCGGCGTGCAGCTCCAGCCGCTTGTCGATGCGTTACGCGTGATGGTACTTGCCCAAGGCGTGATCCACGCTGACGAAACGCCGGTGCAGATGCTCGCGCCGGGCCAGAAGAAGACCCATCGTGCCTACGTTTGGGCTTACTGCACTACGCCGTTTTCGCCGCTCAAGGCAGTGGTTTATGACTTCAGCCCGAGCCGTGCGGGCGAACATGCGCGCAACTTCCTTGGCCAGTGGAATGGCAAGTTGGTGTGCGACGACTTCGCCGGCTACAAAGCAAGCTTCCAGCAAGGCATCACTGAAATCGGCTGCATGGCGCATGCCCGCCGCAAGTTCTTCGATCTGCATGCGACCAACAAAAGCCAGCTGGCCGAACAGGCGCTTCACTCGATTGGCGGGTTGTACGAAATCGAACGGCAAGCGCGAGATATGACTGACGAAGATCGCTGGAGAATACGTCAGGAAAAAGCGGCGCCAATACTCAATGCACTGCATGCCTGGATGCTGGCCCAACGCGATCTTGTGCCCGAAGGATCGGCTATCGCCAAAGCGCTGGATTACAGCCTAAAGCGCTGGGGCGCACTGGCTCGATATATCCAGGACGGGGCAGTGCCCATAGATAATAACGCGGTCGAAAACCAGATACGGCCGTGGGCTCTTGGACGCTCGAATTGGTTATTCGCCGGATCACTACGCAGCGGTAAACGGGCGGCGGCAATCATGAACACTTTAAACAGTGCACGCTATATTTTTGAATTCTGCCCATTCAACACCCTGGCGACTTACGCGCACAAATCAAGACATCATTTACACTTTTAAAGCAACGGTCGCTAATAGCTATTAGTAGAAAACCAGACAAACATGAAAACCGTCTTTGTAGACGACAGCAACATAGAACAGCAAGGGTCACCCACCCATCACCGTAGGAGTGCTTGAAAGAATCAACGTTGAAAAAGTATAAAATAACGCCTGTTATCGTATCTCACGCTGAACGATGACAGCCAAGCATGTGGCAATGACTATCACATCGCATACCGCCTCCATAGCCCTATTCGTTGAAGACTAGAGTAACTTTCAATGGAATCGCTTAGCCGTTAAGTAGCTTTTATACCAATATTTACTGCTCAACGAGTCGATACGAACATGCCCCCCCCCGCTCTCGGAGCGTGAATAAATTTATTACCACCAATATACATACCTACATGACTCGTGCGCTGAGGGCCATTATGCTCAAAAAAACTATATCACCCGATTTCAAATGTGCTCGATCAACCATTTTTGATGCCGAGCCAAGCATTAAGGACGTTGTTCTCGGAATATGGATGCCCGCTTTACTTTTGAATAGATATACGAGCAATCCACTGCAGTCGAACCCTTTACTGACCGAAGCGCCACCCCAGCTGTAGGGGGTACCGATAAGTTCGTGCGCACGGCGCACCATCATGCCAGCATGATTGGGTGACTTGAAGGAAGAAGTACCGAAGCCAAGAATTGTAGAAGCTATATTGATTGGGTCAGCCGACTTCGGAGACGCGAGTGCAGCCCCCGAGAACAAACCATACAACGCAATGATAAATTTCACTTTCGACACAATAGGTATCCGCCAATTAATTAGAAAAAGACGGACACATGGTAGTGATAGTACGCAACACGCAAAATAGGATTTATCTCAGCTCCCATTCGACTGAAGATAGCTCGACGAGCGGGCACTTGCCTGAAGCTCCCCTTTCGTTTCATCATATAATCAAACACTTAAGCTGCTAACCCCACTACCCGCGCGAGCATCATACAAACTTTATCAAGAGCCCTCGCCGAGATTTGTCTGAAAACAAAATTTGGGAATTGCTAATCCTCGAACATACGTCTAACTTCGATCATTCTTTATTTCGCAAGCGACTCAGTCACATGGACAATCAAATATTAATCATCGATAACCACCCGGCAGTGCGCATGACAGTGCGTCACCTGTTGGAAAATGAAGGATGCACTATCGTTGGGGAGGCCGACAACAGCACAGATGCTCTGCGCCTTACTCATGCGCGGCAACCGGATACACTCGTGCTGGGTATCGGCTCACCTAACGTTGATGATCTATCGTTTATCCATCAGCTGACCGCCCTGCGCCTACCAGTTAAGATCATTGTCCTTACAGCGAGAGAGTCCAGTAATATTGCAATCCACTGCATGCGAGCCGGCGCTCACGGCTTTGTCAACAAACATCAAGATCTCTTTGAACTGGTCAAAGCCATTGGCGCCGCGAACCTCCTAGGGCAAAAGGCGTTATCCTGGACTTGTATCGATTTACCTCAACAGGGGCAAGAGGCTTTTTTCAAAAAACTCTCCAAACGCGAACTCAATGTGCTGCAAAAATTGTCTCAAGGCCTGTCTAGCCAGCAGATCGCGGAGCGTATGTCGCTGAGCAAAAAAACCATCATTGCGTGCAAAGCACGACTACTGGTTAAACTTAATGCTTGCCACTACCAGGATTATATTAGGTGACTTGTCGCCGAAGAGATATTAAGCCTCATACGAACCTAGATATCTCGCAAGTCCAAGTGCAACTTGAATAACTCAGAGTCAGTCCGAACATTCAATTTACGCATTGCCGCCTGCTTCTGGCCACTGATAGTTTTTCGGCTGCGCAGAAATTTTTCAGCAATCTGCGATACCGACATCCCTCCCAGACAACAGCGTAAGACTTCACGCTCCTTGGGTGACAGTGCTGGGTAATTGATCAACGCTTGTGCAACATCTGCACCCGCCAGTCCCTTTGGTGCAGCTGCTGACATGACCGGTGCGGAATCGAGTTCTGCGGACATAGCGGGCGAAAGGTATAACCGATCCAAAGCGACCATACGGATCGCTCTCACCAGCTCTTCAGTGGCTTGCGACTTGCCGAAAAAGCCATTAGCTCCCGCTCGAATTGCCATATTGATCGTGGCAGGTCGTTCAATGGAGGAAAAAATCAGGATGCGTAAATTCGGGTAATGGCTGCGCAACAGCTGGATTAACCGTAATCCGTCCAACTCCCCATCTGCCAATTGGTAATCGAGTATGAGTAAATCAGCATCAACGGTGCGCACGCCCGCAAGCAATGCTGGGCTGCCGGGATAAACGCCAACCACGCGGAAATCCGCTTCGTTGCTCAGTCGAATTTTGAGAGCCTCACGAATCAATGCGTGGTCATCAAGTATCAAAATACGGAGGGGGGACACGACCGACCATTGCATTATTAGAACTCCATTATTCTTACTACCATGATATCAACCTAACCCCACAAACTGCCCCGCAGCTGCACGATAGCTCATCCATTTCTGGAAATAAACATCAGTCCTTGTGATCTACACACTCCAGCGCAGCAAGCCAAGGAAACACCCTGTGGAATAAGCCTTTGGGACAAATCCCGTTCATCTGCACAGGTTAAATCTGTAAGAATCCTCTTAACACAGCGATTCAGGGTTTGAGACTATAGTCTCTCAGACTGGGTTACGCATACCCACTCGACTTTTCCAGGAACCGCCTGGTCATTACTGCTCTCAACGGAAATCAACCCCTTGAAAACCCTTCGTTTGTTGTTCGTCCGGTCGCTGGGCTTGATAACGTGTCTCTTGGCACCCTCGCTGTTCGCAGTGGAACCGGAACTGGCGGAACTGCAGGTTCATGCTCCGGTCAACACACCTAAGGTCACTTTCGCTCCTCAAACCCGCGCCTGGCTCAGCACTCGTCCAGAGGTTAAAGCCGCGATCTGGACGGGCGCATGGCCCCCCTTGCACATGGGCTTTGAGCAGAACCAATTCGAGGGTGTAGCGGCTGATTACCTTGGCGTCATACAAGCAGCCAGTGGGATCCGCCTGAAAATCTTGCGTTTTGCCACACGTACCGAAGCAAGGCGAGCCTTGCTGCAAGGGCGTGTCGATATGTTGGCATTGCACGAGGTGAGCGAGGGCCAGGAAGGTGCGATCACCCAGTCCAGGTCGTACCTGCTTAACAACAAAGTCGTTGCTCGACGTATAAGCGAAACCCGTCAGCCATCGTCCGATCTCGCCGGACAGCGTCTCGGGTATGTGGGCAACGATGCAATCGGCGAGAGGCTGAGACAGCAATATCCGCAAGCCACTTTGATCCGTTACTCCAACCACCTGAACGGCCTGACTTCTTTGATTTACGATCAAGCTGACGCGTTCTGGACCGACAACATTGTTGCCGAGTACCTGATCCGAATGCTGTACAGCAATGATATTTATATCGTCGGTGACGCGACAACGATGTCCGCAGACATCAATTTCGCTGTGAGCGATCGAAAGCCCCTGCTCCTAGCAACCATTAACGACACTCTCAATGCGCTCCCGCAAAACGATATGAAGCGAATTACAAGTCGATGGGGATTGGGTGACCATTTCGTTGCGGATAGGTCGCCGCTTCAACTGAATCAGGAGGAGTTAGCGTGGATTCAAGCTCACAAAAAAATCAAAGTTCTCTTGGCTGCCTCTTATGCTCCTCTGTCGTTTTACGACCAAAATAACAAGCTACAAGGTTTGACCGCAGACTTGCTAACCATCCTTGCGCAGCGTACCGGGCTCGAATTAGAAATCGTGCGAAGTGATAGCGTGTCGGACATGCTTAATCGACTGAAAGACAATGACGCAGACTTGATCGCCGCCTTGAGTATCGGAGATCTACGTCTCGATCCATGGCAATACACACGCCCCTATACCGTCAGCCCTTTCGTCGTAATAACCAAACATCACTCCCTCATCCGAGACATGAATGAACTCAACGGTAAAAGATTGGCGATTCCCGTAGGCAACCCGCTTTTTACATGGCTTCAACAGCAGTACCCGAGAGTCATTCTGGTACCCGTGGAAACAGCAACTCTCGGCGTCGAGCTCGTCTCCAGCGGGGATGTCAGCGCCAGTGTCCATACTCAGCTGGGCGCCAACTATTTCATCAAGCACCATTTTCAAAACGATCTGGTGATTTCCTCCATGGTTGGCCCCAATCCTGCTCGCATTGGCATGGTTGTTTCAAATGAAGACATGCCATTGAAAGGCATTATCAATAAGGTACTGCTTGAAATCCCTCCTGAAGAATTCAAAACCCTGAGTGACCGATGGCGTAATCATGCGGCGCCTGCTGTAGCCAGCTCCTGGAGCACTTACAAGAGCAGCGTTTATAAAGTCATTGGCGCGGCATTGTTGTTCCTGTTAGCGTTCCTGATCTGGAATTATTACTTGCAGGCTCAAATCAAGAAACGTAAGAAGGCCGAAACCGCCCTCAGCGACCAGTTATCCTTCAGCAAGACGCTGATCGACGGGTCGCCCATTGCTTTGTACGTTCGCGACAAATTGGGAAAGCTGGTTCATTGCAATCGTGCCTATCTCGATTTTTTGCATACCACTCATGAGGACGTGCTGGGCAAGACACTACCAGACGCTGAAGTTTTACCCACGAAGTTAAGCCTGCAATATCACAACATTTACCAAGCTAGTGAGCAGCGTGCCGAGCCCGTTTTTGCCGATCTGGAAATCGAAGTAAATGGGCTGGCGCGCCGCATTTATCACTGGACACTTCCGTTCCAGAGCAGTGCAGGGGAGTTCTCCGGAGTCATTGGCGGATGGCTGGACATCAGCGAGCGCGAGCAACTGGTTGAGCAACTGCGTATAGCCAAGCAAGCTGCCGATGAGGCGAACGAATCCAAATCAATTTTCCTGGCCAGCATGAGCCACGAAATTCGCACACCTATCAGCGCCCTCATTGGCCTGATAGAAATGCTGCGCGTGCGGGGTGGTACGCCACAGCAAATCAATGAAAATCTAGCGGTCGCCCATAACTCTGCACAGTCGTTGCTGTTATTAATCGGTGACATTCTCGACCTATCGAAAATCGAGGCAGGCGCCATGGTTCTGTCGCCCCGCCCTACCCGACTCTGCGAGTTGCTCCATTCAGTACACAATCTATTTGAAATCAATGCCAGGAACAAGCAGCTGGCTTTCGACTTGGTGATTGACGTCCAGGATCAGGACGTCATCATTGATGCGCTGATGCTTAACCAAATCATCTCCAATCTAGTCAGCAACGCGATCAAATTCACCGATCAAGGTTTCATAAATCTGACACTCAAACAATTACAATTTGAATCGGCATCGGACTTATCACACTATGTCATTGAAGTACGGGACTCTGGCATCGGCTTAAGTGACCAGCAGCAAAAGGCTATTTTTGAACCCTTCGTTCAGGTGGTATCAGCTACGACAGCGCGCGGCACCGGTCTGGGCTTGAGCATATGTGTACGTCTAGCGGAGCTACTCAATGCGAGGTTGAGCGTAAACAGCCAGCTGGAAAAAGGCTCATGCTTCCGACTGGCGTTTGAGGCGGAGCGCACACTGATGGTAGACAACCCCGGAGTAAGCCAGTCGCAGGCAGCAGCAGGCACGCGCCTTAAAATTCTGGTGGCCGAAGACCATGCCGCCAACCGTTTGCTGTTGTGTCAGCAACTCGAATACCTTGGGCATAGGGTAGTTCCTTGCGATGACGGCGAAGCCGCGCTAGTCCAGTGGAAGGCTGCGACCCCTCCCTTCGATTTAACCATTACCGACTGTAACATGCCCCGCATGGACGGCTACGAGCTTACTCGCCGTATCCGAGCCCTTGAACAGTCGCATGGCCTCAGCATGCACCCCATCTTTGGTCTCACGGCGAATGCTCAATCACACATTATCCAAGATTGTCTTGATGCAGGAATGACCCAGTGCTTGTTCAAACCCATAGGCATCGAAATACTTACCGAGCAAATCAACGTGGTCACCGCACAGATTGATCGCCAGATTATCGCTTCGCGCAGCACTGGCGGAGAATTGGAGAAGCTCCGAGTCCTTTGTCCGGATGCCTATGCCCCACTTGTAGATGAACTGATCAATACCAACCATCAAGATGCTGAACGCCTGCAACAACTGCTGGCTGATGGAGAGCTAAAAAAACTCGGTGGTTTGGCCCACAAAATCAAGGGGGGCGCCCAGCTTGCCGATGCGCAGGATTTGATAGGAGCCTGTGTACAGCTGGAATCGTTTGTCCATAAGGGCGATACCGATGAATGCGGTCAACAAATTGAGACAATCATTTTAATCATGCAATCATTGGAACAACGATTGCTGACAACCAAGTAGATATCTTTGCCCGCCAGCCTGCTGGTAAGGCCTGCTATTTCTAAGGTGAATCATGAGCAAATGCAAATCAGGCGGACTACTGACCCGCTCAAAAAAATATCAACTCCCCAACGCACGAAAATTCGAACAACTTGCGCGTAGCTTTACAGCCGCCATGGCATGCCGAGATTACGACGCAGCCTCTATCGCAGCGCAGAATGCACTAAAGATCGTGCCTCAACATATGGGAGTGATGTCTGACTTTGCTTTATGCTTGATGCGTCAACAGCAGTACACCCGTGCCCATACATTGTACATGCGCATTTACGCTGCTTCGCCGGCGCTCCAGGCCCAAGCCAGTCAAACCTGGCTTGACGGCCTTACCGAGGTCTGTGGCTGGCTAGGCCTACACGAGGATACCCGGCGTTACGGCAAACAATCGCTGGAGCGCTCAAGCTTGCGTCATGCTAATACCCCGTATAACGCATTGACTACAAACCCACCCGCATTCCAGCATGGGCAACCGCAACGCAATATCATCGCTTTCACCTTATTCGGTGAAAGCCCGCGTTATAGTGAGTCGGCAGTTGCCAACGTTCTTGTCGCCAAGGAACTATTTCCTCATTGGCGCTGTCGGATTTACCTTGACGATACGGTTCCGATATCTATTCGACAGCGCCTGCACAGCGCAGGCGCTCAAATCGTAGACATGAGCGGCGCCGCTCAACAGGGCATACACCCCTTAATGTGGCGCTTTCTAGTGGCGGATGATCCAAACGTTGATCGTTACTTGATTCGGGACGCGGATTCGTTATTGTCTGAGCGCGAGCAAGCCGCAGTGGAAGAATGGGTCGTTAGCGACTTTTGGTTTCATCATATGCGCGATTACTTCACCCATACTGAGTTGATTCTAGCAGGTTTGTGGGGAGGCTGTCGAGGTGGGTTGATGACACTGAAGCCACTCATGCAAGCCTGGCTGGCACAACAGACTGACGTTACCCGATTTGCTGACCAGATGTTTCTGCGAGAGCTCGTTTGGCCAACGCTCAGCCGGAGCGTACTAAACCACGACGATATGTTTGATTTTCACAACGCTGTCCCTTTCCCATCGCATCCGCCGATTCGATGGCGGAGCGAAAGTTTTCATGTGGGGAGTAATGCCAGCTATCAATCCATTCGTGGCACCAGTGGGAAGGCCCATGGCGAGCGCCAAGGCTGGCGGGTGGTTGATGAGCATGGCTTAGAGAAATGCGCCTACAGTGCCATCGTGAACGACGGACAGTGGAATGCTGACCTGCCCTTCTTCATGATTGAGCCGATCGCCAGTGGGCAGTGGCAGGTCGAACTAACGGGGTAAGTATATCGGTGTAGGGCTATACGTGTGGAAGCAGATTGGTAATCCCCCCCTGAAAAAATACTCATCAGAAGTAGAGTTTTCTCCTAATCGGATCAAGGAAATTTTGCGTGAAGAGATCACGTTTTTCAGACAGCCAAATCATGGCCATTCTCAAGCAAGCCGAGGCTGGAAGCCCGGTGCCAGAGCTATGTCGCGAGCACGGTATCAGCTCGGCCACCTTCTATAAGTGGCGCACCAAGTTCGGCGGCATGGACGCATCGCTGATGGCTTGGTTGCGCGAGTTGGAGGATGAGAACCGGCGTCTCAAAAAAATGTACGCCGAAGAGCGGCTCAAAGCCGAAATCATCCAGGAGGCCATGGCAAAAAAGTGGTGAAGCCATCGCGGCGACGAGAGATGGCGCAGGAAGCGGTTCGTTCAGGTCGATGCAGTATCAAGCTCGCGTGCCTGGCCTTCGGGGTCAGCATCACGTGCTATCGCTATCAATCGCGCCTATCGCCTGAAAACGCCGAGATCGCCGATCACCTGATCCGACTCACGCATAACCAGCGCAATTGGGGGGTTGGCTTGTGTTTTCTGTACCTGCGCAACGTGAAGGGCTATGGCTGGAACCATAAACGGGTGTATCGGATCTACCGCGAGCTGGAACTGAATCTGCGGATCAAGCCGCGTAAGCGCATCGTGCGCGAGAAGCCTGAACCGCTGGCCGTTCCGCCGGCAGCCAACCAGTGTTGGTCGATGGATTTCATGCACGATCAGTTAGCTGATGGACGCAGCTTTCGGGTTTTTAATCTGATTGACGACTTCAACCGCGAAGCCCTGGGCATGGAGATTTATTTATCGCTACAAACTGAGCGCGTGGTGCGTACGCTGGATCAGGTCATTGAATGGCGTGGTAAACCGCAGGCGATCCGCAGCGATAACGGCCCAGAATTCATCAGTGCCAAGCTCGCTGAGTGGGCGAAGAAACGAGGTATCCGCCTGGACTTTATTCAACCGGGTAATCCACAGCAGAATGCTTACGTTGAACGTTATAACCGGACTGTGCGCTATGACTGGCTGGGACATTACTTGTTTGAGTCTATAGCCGAAGTTTAGGACTATGGTACGAACTGGATCTGGACATACAATCACGAGCGCCCGAATATGGCCCTCGGCGGCATTACCCCAAAACAGAAGTTGGCCCTGGTGGCCTGAGGTCTACTTCCGGTGAGGTTTAGGAATGGGGGGATACCCTCTACGTTGCCATATTCAATACGGCCAGCATAAAGCCGCCTCATGGGCGGCTCGTTGTCATATCAGCAGGACAGTCAAGTCAGATGATCACCCACACCGTCCATGGTCATCACCTTACTGGGGGGAGTTCAATGCGCCGCCTACTAGTTTCATCCTCACAGTTGCAGCTTGCAGAGTAATGTCGCATTGCCCCCCACACTATAATCCGACAACGTGTATCCATCTTCGAGCAACCTTGTAGAAAGATACAGCCGTTGCTGATCTGGCGGTATCCCCTCCCTGTCCTGAATTATTGCTTTGATATTCTCGATCGTATCGGAAGGGTCACACTCTACTGAGATGGTTTTGTTTGTAATCATTGCGATGAAAATGTTCATGTAGATGACGCCGGGTTGAGCGGTGAGCTGTGCGACCCAAAACGCTTTGTCGTGGCACGTCAGGATGCGACCTACAACAATCCCTACGGTTTTGCCGACCTGTCGATGTGCTTCTGGCCGGTGATTTTCATGAAGGGTGGCCTGAAGTTCTGGGTGCAGTTCACCGAGAAATACGGCTCGCCCTGGCTGATCGGCAAGCATCCACGCGGGGCGACCACCAGCGAGACCGATCTGCTGCTCGACAGCCTGGAGGCCATGGTGCAGGACGCCGTGGCAGTGATCCCCAACGATTCCAGTGTCGAGATCAAGGAAGCCTCGGGCAAAGGTGCCAGCGCCGACGTCTATGAAAACCTGCTGATGTACTGCCGCAGCGAAATCAACATCGCCTTGCTGGGCCAGAACCAGACCACCGAAGCCTCGGCCAACAAGGCCAGCGCCACGGCAGGCTTTGAGGTGACCAAGGATATTCGTGACGGCGACAAGGGCATTGTCACGGCCACGATGAACGCCATTATCCGCCTGGTGGTCGACCTGAACTTTGGCACGGACGTAGCGGCGCCCGTGTACCAGCTTTGGGAACAGGAGGAAATCGACAAGGTACTGGCCGACCGGGACAAGTCGCTGACCGAGTCCGGCGTGCAGTTCACCACCCAGTACTGGATGCGCACCTACAACCTGCAGGAAGGTGATCTGATCGAGCCACCGGCACCGGTGGCCCAGACGGCGGAGTTTGCCGAGTCAGGCCTCAAACCTGTACTCGATCAGTTCGCCCTTGATCAGGCCATCGACAGCTTGCCCGCCGAGCTGCTGCAGGAGCAGGCCGAGCAGATCATGGCGCCGCTGATCGATGCCCTGCTGCAGGCCCGATCCGATAGCGATGCCTTGGGTTTGCTCGCCGAAGCCTTTCCGACACTGGACGATCAGGCGCTGCAGCAGAAGCTGACCAACCTGCTGTTCATCGCCAACACCAGGGGCCGTCTCAGCGCTCTGGCGGATCGGGAAGACTGACATGGCCAACTTCAAAACCCCGAACCCTGCGGATCTGAAAGCCATCTTCGGACTGGAGCCCGCCGCTGCAGTTGCCTACCTGAAATCCAAGGGGTACACGATCACCTGGGACTGGCGCGACATGCTCGACCAGGCACATGACCAGTCCTTCACCGTGGCCAAGGCGATGCGCCTGGATCTGCTGTCGGATATTCGCGCCGCATTGGAAACGGCAGCACTGGACGGCCAGACCCTCACCCAGTTCACGGCCAACCTGCAACCGGTACTGGAAGCCCAGGGCTGGTGGGGTAAACAGGTCATCGTCGACAGTCAGGGCAACGGCGAGCTGGTGCAACTGGGCAGCCCGCGCCGCTTACGCACCATCTACCAGACCAACCTGCAGAGCGCCTACATGGCCGGTCGTAAGGCCAACATGGAAGAAAGCGCCGACACCCATCCGTACTGGATGTACATCGCCATCCTCGATGGCAAGACCCGGCCCAGTCACCGCGCGCTGCATGGCCAGGTGTTTCGTCATGACGACCCGATCTGGGCCGCGATCTTCCCGCCCAACGGGTTCAACTGCCGTTGTCGAGTGGTAGCGCTGAGCGAGGCGGCGGTACGCCGTCGTGGTTTGAAGGTGGTCTCCAGTGAAGGCCGAATGTTCACCGAGACTGTGGAAACCGGCGTCGACAAGCGCACTGGTGAGATCCGCACCGCGCCGGTCACTGGCATTCGTTTAACCGATGCGGCAGGCAAGCCCATCACATTCCGTACCGATCCGGGTTTCAACCATGCGCCCGGTACCGGACTGGCCGACATGCTCAAACGCAAAGAAGACGCCGCTTAGGAGATTTGAAATGCTCACAGTCAATTTGGATCACCAACGCCTGCTGGAGACATTGCGCCAAGTCGAGTGGGCCATTAGTGACGTTGCGCCGCTGATGCGTGGCATGGCCACCGAACTGCTCAGCCAGACCGAGGAAAACTTCGAGGAGCAAGGACGCCCCGAGTGGCAGCCACTGTCCGATGTCACCACGGAACGCCGGGCCAAGCGGGGTAACTGGCCGGGACAGATCCTGCAGGTCAGCTCGGCAGGTCTCGCCGCTTCGATTAGCACGCAGTCCGATGACAGCTCGGCGATGGTTGGCAGCAACAAACCCTATGCCGCCATGATGCAGTTCGGTGGAAGTCAGTCCGACTTCCCGCACCTGTGGGGCGATATACCGGGGCGTCCGTATCTGCCCATGGATACCGAGGGGCAGCTGCAACCGGAGACGGAGGAAGCGCTTCTGGATTTGGCGCTGGGCCATCTGGAAAAAGCCGCTCGCCTGTGAGGCCTTTTGTGGCCTCGCTGTCAGCGAGCGGCTGCGGTTCATCGAACCTGAGGGGAGAATGTTGCTGTAAACGCTTTATAAAACCTTGCAGGGCTCAGAACAGGTCTGGTGGGGGGCTGACGTTCAGTCATAGCGGACACCTGAGAAAAGTTTCGAACCAAATCAGGAATAAAATAACGAGGGCTGCGAGTAATGTCGGAGGTTGTGGCTTCATTGTTATCTCGGACTACACAGTGGATGAACGGTCACCCTAGATCCGCAAAGCCCTGCTGCTCTCCCAGACACGTCCCAAAACATCGCCATCTAAATCTTGGGTTACATATTTCACTTTGGTGACGCCTGTCCGTCGATTCAACGTTCACCCTTTAAACTCGTTTAAAAGCCCCGCGTCCCTCAGCGGTTCAGGCTGTGCGTATCACTTCCAGGCAGCGCACAGCCATGAAACCACTGCACATTTTCAAGCCGGGAACGCACACCGCCATGAGTGGTGTCGCCTTCGAGTTCAGCGAGTCCGATATCGCCGCCACGGTTCGGGCTTACGACCCGATCTTGCACGAAGCACCTCTGGTCATTGGTCACCCCAAACACGATGCGCCCGCAGCCGGTTGGGTCAAGTCGTTGTCCGCCACCGCCGAAGGGTTGAACGCCGAACCACAACAGGTGGACGCCGCGTTCGCTGAACAGTTGAGCAAAGGCAGCTACAAAAAAATCTCCGCCTCTTTCTATCACCCCGATGCACCGGGCAATCCGGTACCGGGCGCGTACTACCTGCGCCATGTCGGATTTCTCGGCGCTCAGCCATGGGCCATGCTGGACGGCGTCGAAAAGTAGGTTTTACGCCACTTCTTGTGCATCGCAATGCACGAGGCAACCTTGTTCAGCTCCTCAAACTTGAACGTCCAGAAAAATTCGTCAAAGTAGAAATTGCCGTGGTAGCCCTGGGCGGTGCGTGCGTTGGTGCCCAAGAAAAGCAGTTCGGCGCCGCTGGGCAATACGATGGGATCGCCCGTCAGCTCGACGCCGATCACCTCGCGGGCAAATGCCTGGATATACCCCCGGAACAGATAGGCAAGGTTTTTCGATGCGGACCAGAAGATTTGATTGCGCCCGGTCTCCAGAGCATCAAGAAACGCCTCACGGGCAAAATAGTAGGTCGCGCCGATCTGCCGGCTCTTGAGGATGACGCGGGTGCGCTGATTGCCAGCCCGGTACCAGTCTTTCTGGTAGTCGAAACAGCCGTCGATAAACGCTTCGCGCAGCAGCTCAATCTGTTCTTCGCTGATGTCGTTTTTCGGGGTCTTTTTCTTCGGGCCTTCGTTGCGTTTAGCCAGGTTCGGGTTGAGTTCGGTTTCGGTACCGCCGCTCTGGAAGCGGTGTATAGGGCCTGGCGCTCTAGCTGGCAGTGCAGCAGGTCAATTTCCTTGAAGTCGCCGCCAGACTTGCGCTCCTTGAGGATCAATTGCACCAGGCGCGCCTCCAGCGCCCCGCCGATAAGCGCCACGTTATCGGCCCGGTCCCACTCGTCACGGACCTTACAGCTGTGTAGCGTTTTTTCCTTTTCGCCCGTAGCCTCTGCAATCTCGCAGATGCGCCAGCCCATCCAGTACAGAAATTTGGATTGGCGCCGTGGATCGATAGCGAGCAGTTCAGTCGTAGTCATGGCCGCGATGCTGCCGCCCGCGCCTACGAGTCAGTAGTGCCGCCCCTTGTAGGATCGCCTCCTACAACCCCGCCCCCGTTGCCGCAACTCGCACGCCTCCCGACCATGCCCCTCATTGCACCGCACTTAGCGCCCAAGCATTGAGGATTCCCGGCATGAAAAAATTTCGCAGCAATTGGTTCCGTGTCGCCGTCGAGAGCGCTACCTCGGACAAACGCACCATCAAACGCAGCTGGCTCGAACAGGCGTCCAAAAACTTCAACCCTGCCACCTATGGCGCCCGCATCTGGCTGGAGCACTTCCGTAGCCTGTTGTACGACAGTCCATTCAAAGCCTACGGCGACGTGCTGGCGGTCAATACCGAAGAGGTCGAAATCAACGGCCAGAAGAAATTGGCTATGTTCGCCAAGGTCGAGCCGACGCCCGAGCTGATCGCTATGAACAAGGCCAAGCAGAAGGTCTACACCTCCATCGAAATCGACGAGAGCTTCGCCGACACCGGAGAGGCCTACATCGCAGGTCTGGCGGTGACCGACTCCCCTGCCAGCCTGGGCACCGACGTGCTGGCCTTCTCTGCGCAAAAACCCGATAGCAGCCCGTTCAAGGACCGCCATTACTCCGCGACCTCCATGTTCACCGAGGCCGTCGAAACCGAACTTACTTTCGAAGAGTTCGAAGAAAAGCCCGGCATCGGCGCCCAACTGCTCAGCACCGTCAAAGGGCTGCCCACCGGCAAGCAGGCAAAGGACGACACAGAATTCAGCCAGATCGGCGAAGCCGTACAAACCCTCGCCGAGCACGTCAAGGATCTGCCCGAGCAACTGGCAGCCGAGAAGAAATTCTCAGGAGTGCTGAAAACTCAGCTCGATCAGGTCAGCACTGATCTTCAGGCCCTGAAAACCAAACTTTCCAACACCCAGGACCACAGCCAACAAGAACGCCCCCCAGGTGTCCGGCGCGGCCGCGACCTGGTCGTAACCGACTGCTGACAGTCAGCTTACTACCGCCCCCCCCCCGAATCACGAAGGACGATCACTATGCGTAATGACACACGAGTTTTATTCAACGCCTACCTGAAACAGCTTGCACAGCTGCATGGCGTGAGCGACGTAACCACCAAGTTCACCGCCGAGCCAAGCGTTGCCCAGACACTGGAAACCCGTATTCAGGATTCCAGCGCGTTTCTGCGCTCCATCAATATCTACGGTGTGTCTGAGCAGTCAGGTGAAAAAGTCGACATCGGTATCGACGGGACTGTCGCGAGTACCACCGCCCCCCCTGAAAGACCGTGTGCCACGTGACCCAAGCGGTCTGGACAATCGCGGGATGTGTTCACCCAGACCAACTTCGATACCGTTCTGCGCTATCAGAAGCAGGATCAGTGGGCGAAACTCAAGGACTTCCAGGCGCGTATTCGTGACGCGATCATCAAGGCGCAAGCACTGAACCGGATCATGAGCGGTTGGAACAGTACCAGCCGTGCCACCACCTACGACCCAAATTTGGCGGTGAAGGAGAGATTCGAACCGCAGGTACTCATACGAACAATGATCCCTCTTGAGCAGAATGTTCGTTATTTTTTGTGAGCACCGTGTCGATAATTTCGTAAGGCGTTAGATGAGGGCAGTACAACGGTTTGCGATTGCGCCACCAAATCACTCATGCCAGTACTGCACCACTTACTCCTAATGATTGGACGTCTCACCCTATAACGCCGACTAAATTGTTGCTGCCGTAAATTCAATCAGCCACCCACTTAAGTCGCTCATACATCGGAACTCTTGAACCTAGGAAATGGTTAGCCCATCCGCCAGTCCGATGGGACTGGCTAGCAAAAGCTTATCACTAACGTATCACCCACACACGGTGGACATCGCTCGTCGTGCTGACAATACTGAGTTCAACTCGAGCACGCAATCGAATGAGCGTTCTGACTGAATCCACTTTGGCTCAGCAGGGAGCAATCCAGACAAATCCCATGGCGGCCACCCGAAGTCCTGCGCAAAATTATACCTTCTATCGCTATCCCTAGGGACAATTTCCCGACAACTTTTCAATAACCGAGATGAGCAAAATGCCTGCAACCAGTGCCTTGCTGTGTCTAGCCTTAAATATTTACCACGAAGCGCGCGGCGAACCTAAACAGGGGCAGATCGCAGTTGGAATGGTGACAATGAACCGAGCCCTCTGGGATTCAGACGCTGTGTGCGAAGTGGTCTATGCGCCTGATCAGTTTTCTTGGACCCGAACACTTCGAAATAGCCAGTTGAAAGAACCCTATGCTTGGCAAAATGCGCGGCGCGTTGCTCGCGCTATTCTTGAGGGGGAATACAGCGACAATACACAAGGTGCCACGCATTTCCATACTCCGAGCGTGAGCCCGGCATGGAGGAATGAATTACAACGCACGCAAAAAATAGGCAACCACATCTTTTACACTAGCAGCTAGCCATCTAAGCACTTGCACTCCACGCTAGCCATGTACAAGATATACAAGTCGTTTGCGTCAACCATCGCTACTTAAAATGCTTAGTACTGCAGGCCGGTTAAGTTCGTAATAACTTTTTCGTTTCTAGCGCTGACAACGCCGCTGCACAACCACACCTGCGTGACGACAGAGCGCAAGAAAAATAGGCTACGGTGGTGCCAGCACCCTTAAGTAATAGTTGACGTGATTGCATATATGTGCAGCTTTAGGTTCCGAATGTTGAGCCCTTACTTTAGAGGTGCTAGGTGCTAGGTGCTAGGTGCTAGGTTGGGTCTATTTGAAATAGACATGGTGGTCTAGTTAAGATTTCATGATAAGCATTTGAGATTTTTGACCTCGAAAAATTACAATTTAGCGTTTTGACGAGTTGAGCGTAAGCGGATGGCGAACACACCTTCAAAATCCCCAGATTAGGGGCGATGGTGTCCACCTAAAAATACGTGGACACCATTGTCCTTAATTCAAGGAACACCATGCGCCAGCGCACCTCTTATCCCAAACCCTTTAAGAACCAAGTTGTCCAGGAATACCTCAACCCTGACGTGTCCATCGCCAGCGTGGCCCTGCGGCACGGCATCAACGCCAATCTGGTTCGCAAGTAGATTCCTATCTATCGTGACCGGCAGGCTTCTGCCTTGCCCGCATTTGTACCGCTGAAGCTTGAGACCGCTGTGGCGACGCCTGCTCAGCACGATGTAGCCCGCATCGATATTTCTTGCGCACAGCGAACAGTCACTGTGAACTGGCCGACCTGCGACCCGGACGGCTGTGCCCGCTTTATCAACAGCCTCTTCCAATGATCCGCATCGACGCCATCTGGCTCGCCACTGAACCTATGGACATGCGTGCTGGCACTGATACGGCGCTGGCTCGTGTGGTCGCGGTGTTCGGAGCTGCGAAGCCGCACTGCGCTTATCTGTTTGCCAATCGCCGCGCCAATCGAATGAAAGTGCTCGTACATGACGGCGTGGGGATCTGGCTGGCAGCGCGCCGCCTGAACCAAGGCAAGTTCCGTTGGCCTGGCACGCATCGAGGCCACGAAATTGAACTCGACGCCGAACAACTTCAAGCGCTAGTGCTGGGCCTGCCCTGGCAGCGGGTTGGCGCTAACGGCGTAATTACGTTGCTCTGAATCGGGTCTTCCAGCTGCGTCGGGTGGGCTGCTTTGGTAAAATCCACGGCATGACTTCCTTGCCCGATCTCAACCAAATGCCCCCCGATCAACTGCGTGCACTCGCAGCGCAGTTGCTGTCGAAGGTCGATATCATGGGCCGAGAGAGCCGCCGCGACAAGACCGTCATCGAGCAGCTCTCTCACGAGATCGCCGTCCTCAAACGCCACAAGTTTGTCAAGCGCAGTGAGCAGATCAGCCCGGCGCAAGGCAGCTTGCTGGATGACTTGCTTAACACCGACCTCGAAGCCATCGACGCCGAGTTGAAAGCACTTCGTCCCGCCCCGGCACCGGACGAAGCACGCCAACAACCCAAGCGCACGCCGTTACCAACGCAGTTTCCACCTACCGTCATTCATCACGAGCCGGAGAACACCGAGTGTGCCTGCGGCTGCCAGTTGCAACGCATCGGCGAAGATGTCAGCGAGAAATTGGATTACACCCCTGGCGTGTTTACGGTTGAGCAACATGTGCGTGGAAAGTGGGCCTGCCGTCTGTGCGAAACACTGATCCAGGCCCCGGTGCCGGCCCAAGTAATCGACAAGGGCATCCCGACCGCAGGCCTGTTGGCCCGTGTGATGGTGGCGAAGTTCGCAGACCATTTGCCGCTGTACCGGCAGGAAAAGATCTTCGGCCGTGCCGGTCTGGCGATTCCGCGTTCGACGCTAGCTCAGTGGGTCGGCCAAACTGGCGTACAAATGCAACCGTTGGTAGATGCACTGCGCGAAGCCGTGCTGGCACAGCAAGTCGTCCATGCCGATGAAACACCGGTGCAGATGTTGGCACCGGGCGAAAAGAAAACACATCGAGCGTACGTCTGGGCCTACTGCACGACACCATTCTCGGCACTTAGATCGGTGGCCTACGACTTCAGTCCCAGCCGTGCAGGCGAACATGCGCGCAACTTCCTGGGCACCTGGAACGGCAAGCTGGTGTGCGATGACTTCGCAGGCTACAAGGCCGGCTTCGAGCAAGGCATCACCGAAATCGGTTGCATGGCCCATGCCCGGCGCAGGTTTTTCGACCTGCATGTGGCGAACAAAAGCCAGTTGGCAGAGCAAGCGTTGCACTCCATCAGCGGCCTGTACGAAGTCGAACGGCAGGCCAAAGAAATGAGCGATGAAGACCGCAGGCAATTACGTCAGAAAATAGCGGTGCCCATCGCTGAAAAACTGTATGAGTGGATGCTGGCTGAGCGCGCTTGTGCCCGAGGGATCGGCCACGGCCAAAGCACTGGATTACAGCTTGAAACGCTGGGTAGCGCTGACGCGCTACCTGGATAATGGTGCCGTGCCCATCGACAACAATGCCGTGGAGAACCAGATCAGGCCGTG
This sequence comes from Pseudomonas yamanorum, assembly GCF_900105735.1. Classification (NCBI taxonomy): domain Bacteria; kingdom Pseudomonadati; phylum Pseudomonadota; class Gammaproteobacteria; order Pseudomonadales; family Pseudomonadaceae; genus Pseudomonas; species Pseudomonas yamanorum. The sequence goes on from NZ_LT629793.1 coordinate 1,144,778, forward strand.
GGCGCTTGGTAGGTCGAACTGGCTCTTCGCTGGATCGCTGCGCAGTGGTAAACGGGCGGCGGCGATCATGAGTTTGATCCAGTCAGCGCGCATCAACGGGCACGATCCGTATGTTTATCTCAAGGATGTACTGACGCGGCTGCCGACGCAGCGGGCCAGCGAGATCGAGCAACTGCTTCCGCATAAGTGGCAACTGGCTTAATCAAGCAAGACATTATGCCCGGCGCACACCCAAGAGCGCACAGTTCGACAAAGGAAAGCTATGAAAAAACTCATCTTCGACCTAGACGGCACTCTTGTTGATTCCGCACCAGGTATTGTCGTCAGTCTGACTCACGCTGTTCGGGCTCTAGGTCATGACTTCACGCCCTATGCCGGAATCACGCACCTTTTGGGGCCGCCGATGACTCAGGTAATGGCGCAATTGCTAGAGCCTTATGGAGATGACCGGGTCGATGAGGGCGTCGAGCTGTACCGGACACATTATGGGCAGGACGGTATCTCTGGATCAGTGGCTTACACGGGAATAAGACAAGTTATTGATTCGCTGGCTACACAAGGATATGCGTTGTACGTTGCTACCTCTAAACGTCAGGGGTTTGCCGAGCGCATTCTGAGCGATACAGGGCTGCGAGAGTATTTCCAAAGCGTTTTCGGTACTTCGCCGGACGGTAAACTGGACGACAAATCCCACTTGCTGGATACAATGCTGGCGAAAGAAGCGATCCTTCCTAAATCCGCCTGCATGATCGGTGACAAACGCGATGATATTATCGCCGCCCATCAAAACGGGTTACTTGCCATTGGCGTCCTCTGGGGCTACGGCACCCGCAATGAGCTGATCGAGTGCGGTGCCGACAAGCTAGTCGAGCAGCCGACCCATTTGCTGGATGCAATCCTAAAAGACTGAGGTGCAAGACCTATGAGCCAGCCGCTCCCCAGTTCTTGACTTGCCAGCCCCAGCCAATTAATTGACCAGTCCGGAAAACTGAAGTGGACACCATTGTCTTGATGTTTGGACAGTAAAGGCGACTTCACCGGACGCTTACAGTTGAGCCATAGAATAGCATTGCACACTAAAACTCCATTGGCACGCCTTTCTGATGTCAATGTGATGGATGTCAGAGAAGACGCAAGCCGAATGTATTGTTTCTGATACGCGCTGTCTCCGTTCGCGTCTTAAAGCGATATCCTTACGTTAGGACGGCAAAAATCCGGATAGGCTTGGGCGCTAGGTAGCACTCGTGCCAAACGCTTAGATTTCAATTGGTTTGAACTTAAAGATCCATGGGATTGTGTCAATATCAGCAAAAGAAGTGCACTTTTCGTTCCTTATTTTTTTGTCTAACTTTTGTAGCAAATTGTATGTGAAGGCCGCGATCTAAAGAAGGCCTGAGGTAGACAGCCGCTTTAAATGGCCCGCTGCTTCAGTTTCAAAAAACGTCGATTCAATCGTAAACCAGACCTTCCCCTCTCTCAATAATCCCTTTTTCGGCGATAAGATGCTTTCAGTGCCCATTGTCCGAATTACAGGCGCACCTCTCCTGCATTCACTAATCGTTTTCGCATCATTCACAGGCTCGACAGAACAAACAGCGTGGTCTGCTGCGCAGTGCTTTTCAGCAGACCTCGGAAGCGTACTTTCGTATAACCAAACTGGCGTCTTATCACCCTAACTGATGCTCAACCTTAGCGCGCACCCGGGCTTTCGCGTATTCGTTTTTGCGACGCATACACCCGATCAGACTCCTCGTTGCATGACTTTTTTACAGCTGGGTTGCGCTGCAATCGACCAGATTATCCGGCAATCATGATGCTCGGGACGATTTTGGACGCCGGTGTAACCAGCGTCGCCAGAGACGTAATTTTCTCCTACGCGCAGTAAATGATCGACCGGAGCTACGCCCGCTACATTCTCCGCCGTATCCACCACGCCACGCACCAAAGGGATTTCGGCATCGACACCGCTGTACGCTTTTATCCCGAAGAAATATTGATTGCCTTTCTGAAAAGCCCCCATAGCATCGTCGATCATACCTGCGCCGCCGCCAGAGTCAGCGTCACAATCGGGGTGACGGCGCAGGTCGAAGTGTTCAGGTTGCCAGAGAATGTCAGCATACCGGCTTCAGCAAAAGCACTACTGGAAACGGCGGCTATAGCCATACCGCGTGTGAGAAGCTAAATCTGCTTAATATGCGGATCTCATTAAGATGTATTTTCCTGCGATCGACAGGTGGGTCAACGGCAGATTGATTCCCCTCACTCTTCTATGAGCCCTGACCACGAAACATACTGGACAAGTCCAGCAATTGGTGCACACAGGGATGTGGGAGCCGCCTCCAGCAAAGAAAAAACTAAGCAGACGTTAGCTATAGCGCCATCAACATTCCCGTAACTATAGCGTCAGGGGAAAGAAACAGTAAAATTTGTTGCTGACGCAAGTAGAAATTAAATACAGGACGAATAAAAAAATGAAAGATAAGTGAGTTATAGTGATCAACCAACCGCGCCCGCCTAGAAACTACTCGCCGACTGGTCGTTCCAATTTGATATCTTCCCCGAGATCACTTGTGCCCAAGCTTACCCAGTTGGAGCGGTAAGGCTGAGCACTTGAGATGATCGCATAGCCATTGACACCATTTGTAACTCCAGCATAACTTCCCACTCGTACACCTGACTCTTCTTCGACTTCGGCCGAGATTCAGAACGCCAGTCAGTGAATGCCATTCCCATTGAGCCCAGATGAAAGTGACGTGCCCCCTCCAGGCTTGATTCGGTACCAGCACATCTAACTCCCGATTCAAATGTTCGGAATGTCAGGCCGTTCAACCGTTGCTTGTTTGTAGGCATGTGATCCCATTTGATTGCGGACAAACTGCACTTCCGGCACAGCGCTTCGCTCCTTGAGAATCCCCATCTGCTAACCGTCATCCTACATCATCGATTCGATGCTCCAGCTACCGGAGGCTCTTCGACTGCGCGTAAAAAAGTTCGTTGGCCCGAATGCGTGACCGAAGCCGATTAACGTCTACAGTTCGGCGCCTGAGGCGATAGACATAGTAACACGAGCGAGAGGTATCAGAGAACGCACAAAGTCAATTGAACGGCTTCTGGGGGCTCAGTTAATCAATTACTGCTGTCCTCGTACTCTTCCGAAATCAAGCGCACGGTAGCTAAAAGGATCTCTCGCAGTCGTAGGCGAGCGGTTAGAGCTGCCAATTCCTGTATTTTCTGCTGCACAGACATCAGCGCCCTGCACTGCGGAATAACACTTTGTACTTCTGATGAGGTTGATTGAAACAGAGACGCAACCCTGACACAACCTTGATCAAGGAGCGGTACCGCAACCAGCTACGCTTCTATCTCTTGCTTCAGCCTGAAGCCACTTGCCAACACCAAAAAAGGTAGGCTCTATTTGAAGACGCATTAGCCTGGCCTTGTCGTCGAGTTCAAAGATGCCCCTCTAACATACTGATAGGCCATTGCTACGCCCGAAATCAACTGGGAATTCATGACGCTGATGCCAAAAGTGCGAAAAAACAGCTTTCAGCCGCCATAAATGAAATATTCGGCGCCAATAAAATGAACACGTTTCTCCTCCAGCAGTATGTGCTTTTTGAGCGGGTTAGAAGGGCAAGCATCAGCTATCAGCCATCAGCCATCAGCTATCAGCTATCAGCTATCAGCGAGTGTTGACCATTGGACTTGCCCCTACAAAGCCGGACACCAACTCCCCGTTAAATTGATGCCACTGCCAAGCGCCTGAACTCCCTCGGAGAGAGATAGTTCAAGGCACTGTGCGGATGCTGCTCGTTGTAATGTTCAAAGGCAATTGCCAGGTTACGCAGCGCCGTTTCTCGATCCGGTTTGGACATCTGCGCCACGTAATCGCGCTTGATCGTCTTCACGAAGCTCTCGGCCATGCCGTTGCTCTGCGGGCTGCGAACCGGTGTGGTCACCGGATGCAAGCCGATCTGTCGAGCAAACAAGCGCGTCTGCTCGACAGTGTAGACCGAACCGTTATCGCTGAGCCATTGAACTGACGTGGCGGGCAGTTGATCACCAAAACGATTCTCCACGCTTTCCAGCATCAGGTCGCGGATATCATCGCCGCTGTAACCGGTCGGGCTCGCGACCCAGCCGATAGCTTCGCGATCACTGCAGTCCAGGGCGAAGGTCACGGCCAGTTTGGCGCCGTCCTCGCAACGAAACTCAAAGCCGTCCGAGCACCAACGCCTGATGCTGAATTTCAACCACCAGCTCAGCATCGTCCACAGGCCTGCTTCGCCGTGTCTTGGGCGATACCGATTGCTTGATTCGAACCGTTAATTGCGAGCGCGCCAAACCGAGACATTCGCTGACCAGCTTCACTGGTCGTCCCCCGGCAAAAAGGATGAGTGCGCAATCCATTTTCGCGACCGGGCGATCTCCACGGCCTCTTTGAGGATTTCTGCTTCCATCGTTTTTGACCAGCATCCGTTGCAGTTCACGGATCTGCTTGAGCGCATCGCTCAGCTCGGAGGCAGGCACGACGGCTTCGCCAGCACTGACCGCCGATAGGCTGCCGTCCTGATAGAGCTTGCGCCACAGGAACAACTGGTTGGCATTGATGCCGTTGCGCCGAGCGACGACCGACACACTTTGTCCTGGCTCAAGGCTCTCGCGAACCATCGCCAGCTTTTGCTCCGGGCTCCAGCGGCGCCGCCGCTACTGGCCCAAAAGCTCCCCACTCTTATCGTTGCTGTTAGTCATAAACATAACCGTTTGCCTATCCCTTATCGTAAGGGGGAAACGGTGTCCTGTCTTTCATAGGGCTCGTTCATGGGGCTCGTTCAACCATCTGATGCAACCCTTTCCATACGTATGGGAGACGGCCAGCAAATTTTTAAGACAAGTCTCATGTTATCCCCTCCTATCTCAAGGGGATCATGTAAAAAGCACCCGAATATGGTGTCTTTTGTAAGTATATGTAAGAGCCCATACCAAAGACGCCCCTTTCTTTAATGCAAAACTACTAACTCGGAATCGACCATGAGCTATGTTAAAAAATCACTACTATTGACGTTGGCCTCACTTATTGCAACAAGCGCATTTGCGGCTGATACCGCGGACTTGAAAGTCATTGGCTCCATTGTACCAACCGCATGTACACCAGTTTTTTCAGGTGGGGGGGTGGTTGATTATGGCACCATAATTCTCACAGACCTCAGTCCAACAGCCATGACAAAACTTGCGCCTAAGAATATCTCTTATACCGTTACTTGTGATGCACCGATCAGTATTGGTCTATCTTGGCTAGATTCGCGTGGGCCCACAGTAAACGACGATGAACATATTTATGCTACTGATTTTGGTTTAGGTTTGCATGAGGGCGTGAAAATTGGGCGGTATGACATTGCCTTTGACGGGACTAGCACCATTGCAGATGGCGAAAAAGCAGATTTGATTTACCGCATTGGTAAGGATGGTGTCTGGGCCCCTTCAGCTAGTACGGGACACGTTATACCTAACGGTGCTCGTACCTTTGCCCTCGCCCCACCTGGCACGATTGCACCTGGCGCTTATAGAGTTATCTCAGGCGGCTTGATCGTCACTGCGTCTATTGGCCGAACCGACAGGCTCGAATTGAACACTGCCATCCAACTTGACGGACTTTCGACGATGATCGTTAATTATTTGTAAGCATGTCGGGGCTGTACTCATGAAAGGTGAGTCCAGCCCTACAACTAACATAACAATCTTGTCAGAAGATATTTAACTGAGTTTTCTGGTGGCAAGTTTATGACGCATTGATTTCGCAGAGTGAATTATGAGCTTTTCATACATTAGCAAAAATCGTTTTGTATTGGCTGGGATATGGACATTATTTAGTGGAATCATACATGCATCGGGAATGGTGCCTGAAACTTCTGTTGTATTAATCAACGCTGGAGATGGAGAAGGAACAATCAATGTGACAAATACGGATGACAAGGCCGCCTTACTCTATGTCTCGATGGACAATGTACCTGAAGATCAGGAGAACCTAGTTCTGGTGACCCCCCCTATATCTCGGGTCGAAGCTGGGGAAAAGCAGCTGGTCAGATTCATCCTCCAATCAGAAAAACCAATAACTACGCAGCGCCTCAAACGGGTGAATTTTGAAGGAATTCCACAGAAGCTCTTTGATTCGAACGCAAAGGTAGGTGTTACTGTGCGCCAAAACTTACCTGTTTTAATTACTCCAAGCGACTTACCACTGAAGGCCGACCCTTGGACCCTGTTGAAATGGACTATAGAAGATAAAAATCTTGTAGTTAAAAATGATAGCCGTTACGTTGTCCGATTGAATCAACAATTAAATATAACACCGTCCGAAATTCGTTTATTATTGCCGAGAACATATATACTGCCAGGGCAATCGGTATATCTTCCATTACCAACAGATAAATTGTTGAGATCGGATGCCATTCTTCGTATTTATCCAGTAAGTAATTATGGTTTCGCAGTAAAACCTTTTGATGTGAGGCTTGACAAAGGACAAGTCGGAACGTTAGAGCGGTGATTTTCGTGATTTCGAATATTGCTTATTTCAATTTAGCTCAACTAATTACGAGTATCCCGAAAATTACATTTCGGCTCCTTATTCATCTGAGCATGCACCTCGCGGGGCTCGCCATTTTGGGGGCGCAAAGCGCAAATGCAGCATCAATTAAAGGTTCAACGTCGGAAAATTCGTCCACTAATGATGTCGCCCCTTCAGTTGCGTTCGATTTTGCCATGCTGAAGAGCCGCGGCCTAGACCCAAAGATCGCTGAACTATTCAGTCGAGAGTCGCGTTTTCCCGGGGGGAATCGCAGGGTTGGATTGGTTGTCAATGGTAGCCCACGCGGCAGTGTGGAAGTGCAATTCGATGACGATGGCCAACTATGTTTTAATCAAGCACTGATGAAACAAGCAAACTTAAGAGTCCCGGACGATCGGTTCAAACTAGGCAGTGAAGGGAATTGTTACGACTTCAACTCAGCGCATCCTCAAACCGAAGTAACACTGAGGCCCAGTCTGGAAGAGGTTTTTATCGTCGTCAGTGCCGACGCCATTTGCCCGGCAAAAGAAGACATCGGCGTTTTCCAAAATGGTGGAGTTGGTGGTCTGCTAAACTATGAAGTTCTGGGGCAATCCAGCAGACTCTCTCATTCGTCGAGTGATTTTTATTTAAGTAATGTGGAGCTGGGGTTCAACGCTGACGACTGGATAATACGTAGTCGCCAGACCTTTTCAGTCAATAGCGGAGTAAGTAATTTTCAATCTTTATATACTTACGCCCAAAAAACTATCGTAACTTCGAAACAGATACTCCAATTTGGGGAAATCAACATCCGTAACTCTGTATTCCCTGGGACGGCTATAACAGGCTTGCAAGTGACGCCAGAAGAAGCTTTGCTGGGCAGAAGCTTAGTTGGTACAGTCGTTGAGGGTATCGCACAGAGTCAGGCTAGGGTCGAAGTTCGACAGGCTGGGGCAGTAATTCATACTTCGCTGGTACCAGCCGGCCCTTTCACTTTGTCTAATGTACAGTTGCTCAATAATTTCACAGATCTGGATGTACGGGTTTTTGAAACCAGCGGCCAACAGCGCAATTTTACCGTGCCTGCTGCGTCACTAAATCAAAATTTAATGATCGCGCCAGGCTTATCCCTCGCTGCGGGTAAAGTTCGTACATTTGAAAGCCGAGAGATGGACGCTCCTTTCGTAGTAACAGCGAGTGACGGTTGGAACCTGAATCGCAGCAATCTGCTCACAGTTGGTTTACTAACGAGTAGCAATAATTATCATGCGGCGGGGTTGACGTTATTTTCGACGGCTCTCCCAAACACTTCGGTTAGTTTTCGGAATACTATATCAAGTACCAGTGACGAAGAGGCCAGGGGCATCCAAGGAAGCCTCAGCATTACTACTCCCCTTACTGAAAAAATAAGTGCAAATATAAATTACACCCGCCAAACACGTGGCTTTCGTACTTTGCTCGATACAACGCGTAAACGGACACCTAGCATCGTCGATAGTGCTCGCAAGGACGAATATGGCGCTTATCTTACTTGGAACGATGAAATATTTGGAGGCTGGACAGCTGGTTATTCAGTTTCCAAAGGGTTCGACAGCGCTATGTCCAGCCACCTGAGCGCTTCATGGAGCAAGCCTTTTAAACATGCAACTATCAGTCTGAACCTAGAGCGTGATATTTCAGAGCATGACGGTAACGACAGTAACTTTCGCAACAGTCGTAATTTATACGGTAAAGACACTACTATCTATTTTAATATTAGTATACCCTTGGGTAACAATAAAAGTATAAAAGGCTATGCCAGAAAACGTAATGGTGCAACACGATTCGGCACGACCTACGACAACAACACCAACAATTTAGCGATGTACAGTCTAAGCGCGGAACTTAATAGCAATGATAAAGCGAAAGACTTCAGCGGCAGTATAAAACTATTGCCAAAATTTGCTCAAGTCAATCTTGGATATTCACAGAGCGGTTCTTATAGCAATACTTATAGTGGTCAGCTACGAGGTGGAATAGCAGTTCATGATAATGGCGTAACATTCTCTCCTTATCCATTGACCGATACTTTTGGGGTGGCGAAGGTAGGGGATCTGGCCGGGGTTAAGCTCCGAACACCCGTCGGCCCAGTATGGACCGATGCGTGGGGCAACGCAGTTATTCCTCAGATCAATGCATATCGGAACACTCGGGTGGAAGTCGAAACTAAGTCCTTACCACGTAATATAGATATTAAAAATGGGTTCCAAGCTATATCCGCCGGACGTGGTTCGGTTAACAAGCTAGAATTTGATGTGATTAAATCTCGACGTGCATTACTGCAAGTTTCCAACTCCTTGGGAGAACCTCTCAACAAGGGGGCTGTCGTGCTTGACGCAGATGGGAACTTTATCACGACTGTTGTGGACGGTGGAAATATCTTCATTACTAACGTCAAATTGGACAAGGCATTAAATATTAGCTTGGGAAATGGAAAATCCTGCAAAGTAGATTTTAAACTTTCGGACCAGCCAGATTTGAATGTCTATTTTGAAATGGCGAAAGCCACCTGTACACCTGATTAATTGACAGCCAGCCTGCGTAGGAATTATTATGAACTCAATTTTGCTGGATTTCAAAAAGATTATATCGTTTGCCAGCTTCATTGTTGGCTTGTCCGCAACAGGACAAATATGGGCGCAGGAATGCAAGATTAGCTTAAGTGATCCAACCGTGGATTTTGGGCAAATCATACCACTAAATTCGAATGATGCTCTGAAGCCGGGTGCTCAGCAAGTGATAGGTAGGCGCGTAATCGGTCTCCACGCCAGTTGCCCGAGACCTACTAAGCTGTTGCTGACGTTGAACGGAGCCTCTTCAAATAATACATTTAAATTCTCTAGAAATGGGAAGGTGCACGTGCGCTTAAGCAGTGCCCTACTCGACGGCCGAGCGGTCGAACTCGCTCAGTACCAGCTAGGCACTGTAATCCATGGCACATCCGACCACTCGATTGAAGTGCAGCCGGATGATGTGGTGATTCCCATCAGCGCGGGGCTTCCCGCTGTGGGTTCGGTACTATCTGTGCAAGTCGAAATTGAGCCCTCAGTTCCCAGCGCTGATCTACGGACACACGATGCAACATATCTTGAAGCTAGCCTTTCTTTCCACATCAAGAGTTATTGATTATTGAGATGGATTTGCACCTGCAGAACCTGATACGAACTCCCCGCCAGGTTCATTCAATGAATTCCATCACTGAACGTTAGCTCAGCCCTTAGTGTGGATATGTAAATTGTAGTTCTCATAGGCGATCGCCGGGGCGCGCATCACCTGCAATCTTGAGAGAGGATTTCAAGCCGAACGCATCCCAAAAGTTCACGCTAAGACATCGTTGTTTTTCACGTAATTGGGCTGAAAGATACTTTGGAGAGCTACATCGAGCGACTGGAGTTGAACTTCGGCTTAAAACCAACACAATAGACCCTCTCATTGAGATATCGCCCCCCCCCCCTGCCGGATCCCGGCAGGGCCAATCGAACCAGAATCCTTGTAGTGTGCTGATTACTGAAAAAGAAAAAACATGACCAGCAAAACTGAACTCAGCAATTGCGACTACGAAAACACGGGCGCTTTTCTTGGGAAACTGCTAGAAGCTTACAAAACAAGTAAAATTACAAAAGAATGCGCTGCTGAAAGCCTAGCAAATGTCATGACTTCACTTGAAAAAGGCAACTACGTTGAAGCATGGTCATGGTTTAAACAAAGGCGTAAGAATAAAGCTCCTATCCCAACTATGAATCGCCCCTAGTTTCGTAGACACCTGTTTGCCTTAAACTGAGGCCAATCAGGAGGTGCCATGAGCAACCCACGTTATCCCGAACAATTCAAAATCCAAGCGGTCAATCAAGTGACCGAAAAAAAGCTGCCTGTCGCTGATGTGGCGGCGCGTCTTGGCGTGTCGACAGCATAGCTGTTGCCGCTGACCGAAAACTGACCCAGTGGGGCAATCCCGCATCAGCGCCAACAAACAAATCAAGACAGGTCTCATAGCCCTCCCCTCTGATGTAAGCAATACTGCTGCTGCCTCCCAAGGACGGTGGCTTGTGTAAGCGTATGGCAAAAGGCCGTCCTTGTTTCTAAGGACGGCCTTTTCTCGAAAGTAAGTAAAAGGCAATAACTTTTCTAACAACCATTGCTGGGACCTCTGGTAGCACTAAATGCAACCAGCCGACCTGCAGCTGACACCTCAGATCCAAAAGTTATAAGCACGTGCCGACAGTCTGTACGCCAGGATTTCGGACAAAGCTGTGGTTGAATATAGTCGCCTCCAGGCTCAGCCCGAAAGTAATGATAAAGTTTGAGGATATAAACATCAGATCGACCTATCCGCAACTGGTATTCCCAGCAGCCAAAACAAGTTTACACACAACCCCAAAACAAGCTGTACTAAGCAGAAGAAGTTATCGCTCAGAGGCAGGGTAGGGTCGGAATCTCTATAGACAGGGCAATGACTCATTCATCTCCGGCACTAAGCGAGCCCTTTCACTTTGCCTAACATATAGGCTATCAATCGCTAACTGATTTGAATTTTCTCGTTTGTTCAAGCTCGCGGCAAACAATGTTATTTCATTAGGCCTTCTGCGCTAACATCAAAAATTTCCCCAAACATAAGCTGCAGAGACACAGTCTCCGGCACACATCAGCCACCTCCTTCAGTTGATTAGCGCCCTTCCCTGAAATGAGCTAGCCCCATTAAAACTCTTCATTTGAACAATGATTACGTGCGGTCGAGCCCGTAGAAGTTTTGGATGAAATATTCAAAGACTAAGACTGACTTTCCACACTCTCCGCAGGTGCCTGTAATCCCGATGCTTTCAGCGCTCAGTGCAGCAGTTCGTGTCTCTCATTTTGACGGAGCGGCCAAGCGTGATCGTTTAGATATGGCAACCATGTATGAGTAATCACACGGCAAACGCTGACAGCCGCATTCAACCTGTTATCGCGTAGATCTGCCATTGCCAACGCGGTTTACTCTCAGCAATCTTTACTTTCAGAAATTTCGCTCAAAGGCATGTCTCACCGGCGTACCGGGCGCCTGAAGTTCCGACTAGCGTAAATAGCAACTCATCTGATCTGAAATGGTCAGCGGATAGCACCGAATATCGCCTGCATCTTAAAACAAACCTTGGGATCTAGCTGTCAGGCTTAGCTTGGTGCATTTACCGGACGTACGTACATAAGAGCTGGCGGACGCAAGAGGCATGACAGGGACGCTGCGCTTTGACCAAGTCTGCGTTTTAACGGCTAGCTAAGGGATATCCGAACCGCAGGTACTTAGATGATCAATGACCCCTCCCGATCAGGGTGTTTGTTACTTTTGGTGCGCAACGTGCCGATAGACTCGTAGGACGGCAGCACAATGGCTTGCGACCTCATACCCAATACTGCACCTAGCTCTCCTGATGATTGGAAAGCTCACGCTATAGCGCCGACTAAATTGTTGCTGCTGCAAAGTCAATCAGCCACTAATTTAAATCGCTCATACATCGGGACACTTGAACCATTGAAAATGGTTAGCTCATACGCCAGACCAACGGGACGGGCAAGCAACAAATTCTCACTAACGTACCGTCCACACACGATGGACATCGCTCGTCGTACTGACAAGGCAGAGTTCAACTCAAGCATGCAATCGAGTGTACGTGCTGACTGAATCCACCTTGGATCAATATGGGGCGGTAATCCCCCAATTCCTAAACCTCACCGGAAGTAGACCTCAGACCACCAGGGCCAACTTCTGTTTTGGGGTAATGCCGCCGAGGGCCATATTCGGGCGCTCGTGATTGTATGTCCAGATCCAGTTCGTACCATAGTCCTAAACTTCGGCTATCGACTCAAACAAGTAATGTCCCAGCCAGTCATAGCGCACAGTCCGGTTATAACGTTCAACGTAAGCATTCTGCTGTGGATTACCCGGTTGAATAAAGTCCAGACGGATGCCTCGTTTCTTCGCCCACTCAGCGAGCTTGGCACTGATGAATTCTGGGCCGTTATCGCTGCGGATCGCCTGCGGTTTACCACGCCATTCAATGACCTGATCCAGAGTACGCACCACGCGCTCAGCTGGTAGCGATAAATAAATCTCCATGCCCAGGGCTTCGCGGTTGAAGTCGTCAATCAGATTAAAAACCCGAAAGCTGCGTCCATCAGCTAACTGATCGTGCATGAAATCCATCGACCAACACTGGTTGGCTGCCGGCGGAACGGCCAGCGGTTCAGGCTTCTCGCGCACGATGCGCTTACGCGGCTTAATCCGCAGATTCAGTTCCAGCTCGCGGTAGATCCGATACACCCGTTTATGGTTCCAGCCATAGCCCTTCACGTTGCGCAGGTACAGAAAACACAAGCCAGACCCCCAATTGCGCTGGTTATGCGTGAGTCGGATCAGGTGATCGGCGATCTCGGCGTTTTCAGGCGATAGGCGCGATTGATAGCGATAGCACGTGATGCTGACCCCGAAGGCCAGGCACGCGAGCTTGATACTGCATCGCGACCTGAACGAACCGCTTCCTGCGCCATCTCTCGTCGCCGCGATGGCTTCACCACTTTTTTGCCATGGCCTCTGGATGATTTCGGCTTTGAGCCGCTCCTCGGCGTACATTTTTTGAGACGCCGGTTCTCATCCTCCAACTCGCGTAACCAAGCCATCAGCGATGCGTCCATGCCGCCGAACTTGGTGCGCCACTTATAGAAGGTGGCCGAGCTGATACCGTGCTCGCGACATAGCTCTGGCACCGGGCTTCCAGCCTCGGCTTGCTTGAGAATGGCCATGATTTGGCTGTCTGAAAAACGTGATCTCTTCACGCAAAATTTCCTTGATCCGATTAGGAGAAAATTCTACTTCTGATGAGTATTTTTTCAGGGGGGATTACCACATTTCCAACACACATTAAGCGTATTTGATAGCCTCCGCCAGATCAGCCGGCAGTCTAACATCCGCACCTAGGCTCGCTCAAACGAGCAGCGCGCCGGCCCGCCACTGAGCTTCACGTAATTGTATTTTGCCAGTAAGACCGCGAGCACGGCGTCGCTTCGGAAAACAATGCGCCAACTAGCCCGAGTACACGCTGCTTAAAAAGTCTTCGCAGTTGCTGTGGCGCGTGCGACTGGCGGCTCGCCTTTCAGTGCGCAGACGCGCCAGCCTTAGAAACACAGTGAACTACCGAAGCTAACGAATATGACACCCGTACATTTTACTTTTTTTTGGGCGACCTGCCTGACAGATTAGAAAAAGAGCGAACGCCCAAGTTGTTTACTTATCAGATTCTCGCAGAGGAAGTGGGCATACGTAACGATGGTCGTCCGGCATTGGGCAATGGTGGGCCGATGATGGCTTCGAGACATACCACTTCAGCGTCAGCATCACCTCCGAACCCTAAGCGCAGGGGTCTCTCATTTATTCAGCGGATTCTGCCGGCGCAATCGCATCCGATCGGGAACCACTTTCTAAAATATTCCACTCACTATTGGAGCGATGCCCCCCTTTTGGTTGTCGCCATTCTTTCGTCGGAGAATACCATGTCTTTTCAAATACCAGTGCTGAACCCGCTTTATCACCAAACAAATGGAACTACGCTAGACGCACCCAGCAACCAAGGGGCACTAAGGAGCCAGTATAATAACTTGACAAGCCTATTGTCGGTCACGACTCGCGACCATGTGGCGCACGGAAGCAGCCAAATACAGGGATTCAAGCAGTATTCAGATAAATCACTCTTAATGGAGCTGCGGAACAATTTTGATGTATTTAGAGACGGCAGTTGGACGGGTTATATGACCCAGGGCAAGCTACGTGAGTTCGCGAACAGATCTGTCACCGGACAGTTTTCTGAGGATCGTCTCACAGGGTTGGCGCAAGAAATTTTGAGCCGCCCGGGCTTAAACGACGCGCTTGATAATGACTTCCACGGAAGTAAGGTGCATGACGGCTGGATACATTCTTCAAATCTAGATATCGCAATTCATAACGCGAATGACACGCCCCCTTCACCCCGCCCCCCTCTCGAACTGCATGCGTCTCCTCATGGTGAAAACATGCAGGGGATGTCTAGAGGCGCCATGGATCTCATGCAGGTTTTGCAGGCTATTCAGGGCACGCAGCAGGGCATGCATGGCATCGAGCAGGGCCTTCACGCCCTGATAAGTATGCTAGGCATGCATGGGATGCAGCCTCTGCAGAACCTTCAAGCGATGCCCCCTTCATCACTTCAGCGCGCAGTCAGTGAGATGTCAGATCGAACGCTGACCAATGCGTTTATCAACAATTTTGACGATTTCAATGATGGTTACTGGACTAACCATATGTCACAGTCAAATCTTCGCAGTATTGCAAATCAACCAGAGACCGGGCAGTTTGCTAAAGATATGGGTATCTATATGGCTCGAGAGCTTATGAGTCGACCGGTTTTAAATCGCTAGGTTGACCACAACAATGTTGACTACCTCTAAGTACGACCTCGCCGCAACCTTGCATAACTTCAGCACTATGTCGGGCCGGAGAAATGAACAGGACGGATGAGGTGATGACTATCATCGACACGGGATTTACCGAACAGATCTAGTTATTTCGCTCTCATGACGCTTTTCCCTATACTCAGCGTCCCGGTGCTATATCTGATCGGCTGAATGCCCGAAAGCCCAAGAGATTGAATCACTCTAGACCATTCAAACTACCCCCTATAACAGTGCTGATCATGCGCCCGCCCTAGTGCGGGCTTTTTATTTACTCAACATCGATGCAATGTAGTGACCGAAGTCTCACTATAAACTCACTAACAAGACAGATTCATTTCAGCTGCGATTGATGAGTGCGGATCATACGTCAGCTCATCTATCTTACGATCAATTTGGATTGCTCAACGAGCTGAAGAATCTCAAACAACCTTTGATCGTACTGGAAAATTATGCTGCTGCGATAGGCGCAGTAATGACAAGAAACCAAGTCGTTAGCATAGAGCAATGCCCGGCGGCGATATCGTCTGCGGCAAAATCGAAACTTTTCCTCAGAAGCCACTCAGCCCAAAAGACACTTTTTTTCGGAAGATGAAAAAAAACCCTCGCATGAGCTTGCCAATTTACGCCTGGAAAGAATTATCAAAATACAGTACAAGGCGGGCTGCTTTTGACAAATGCACGGCCAAGCAAATGTTTGCTATTGGCAAACAACCCCGCATCCTGACCTGCATTCTACCTCACTCGAAAGCATAGAAATGCCGAATACCTGATTAGTCGGATCATAGGCTGACTTACCTGTTTCCGCTGCCAATGCCTTGCTTTGAATCACATGACTCAACTTGCTTAGATCTAGTGTGGTTGATTCGCCAGTTCCTGCCAATATCAAAACTTTACCGACTATACTCCGCCAACTTTAACTGGCGCACCTCACTCGGATATTCAGCACCATCGACACAAAAAAGCAGAGACCCCGCAGAGCGATACCGTATAGGGGCGGACAGTGGAGATGCCTCCTACCAATAGCTCCTACCTAATGAATTCCAAGAAGTGCTATACCTCGCAATGGTGTAACAGTGCGCGGATTACCGGTCAGTATTTGTTTTCGTGACGCTTGTCGCGCGGGGGCACACCGAGGCTCGCTTGAACTATGCCAGTGGTTAGCAGCAGTGACGCGCAGCCTTTCTACATTGTGCAGATGAACGCTTTTTTGCCAACGACGGCCTATTCCGACTTCTGGACGTGGTCAACACAACACCACGCGGTTATTTCAGACTGTGGCGCTGCTCTTGAAGGCGCCGCAGACTGAGGCTTTACCAGTTTTTGAGGCAATTCTGATTTTCATGACGGTCTTAATTAATACACTTAACCCACCCCCAACCCCGTGCCCAGCCACTTGTGTGTGAATGCCCCCCCCCACACACACCAAGCTGTTGCTGAGACCAGCCGATGCCTACTATCGAAGAAGAGCGCTTCCACTTAACTGAAGAACATTTTTTTGCAGTCACCACGTCCGTGCACTTGCGCATCAATAGCTGCGTGAATGCATATCAGACTGATAGCGGCCCGAGCCCATGGAACCTGCTATTTATCCGCGTGGGGAGCGCGCCGTTAGGCGAGGCCCTTGTAGCGTCCGACAGATTAATACGGCGAAGCGTGATACCAGTTGCCGTAGTAGTGCGGCAGGAAAAGATTGAGCCCTTAGCCCACAGCTTAAACGCGTGGGGGTGTGTTGCGACCGAGACGACCACAGCCATGGTTCTGGATATGAGAAGGCTTCTCATATATCCTCGGTTGTCTGACCAAGGGGTAATCCGATTAACTGACAATCTCGACGATTGGGCGACTCCCATCGTAAGCGCATTTGGAATTAGCTCCGAAGCTGCAGTGCACTACCAAACCCAACACAAGCGTGCACTTGACAAGGGTGAGTGTTTGTACCACTTCATCATGTCACTCGACGGAAACTCTGTCTGTTCGTTGACCCTTACGCTGCACAACGGGCTGGCACGCCTTAATGATGTCGGTACCGACCCCGCCCATCGGGGCAAAGGTTATTCGACGCGGTTGATATGCGCCGCATTAGTCCATGCCACAGATTTGGGGGCACGCTGGTGTTTCCTCGAATCCTCGGAGCAAGCCCGTTCGCTTTATCATCGGCTTGGCTTCAAAGTTTTATTCCATTACCAGTCCTTCATACGCGCCAGTTGCTATCTCCCCGCGTCGGGAAGGATCTCCTCAGGCGAAGAAAATCCCATCAAATAATGTTGACCGGCAGCTGATAAAATCTAAGCAATAGAGAGGCAACACTTAACGTGACTGGCCACAGCACGCTGTCTCACCCTCTGATCCGACATGAAGTTTAACGCCGCCCAGGTTGATCGAGACCAGTAGGCCGCCACAATGCAACGCCTACGCGGTTCAGACTACCGCTGACGACGGACAATGAACTACTGCACGAAGGCCTTCTGAGTACGTAGTGCCGTCTACCGGAGCATGCAGGGACATTGCCATTTCATTGATTCCAATAAGCCACACAGCAGCATCTAGTGAGGTTTGAGTGCAAGATCTCGGCACTCGTAAATCGTTTTCGACTCAAGTCACATCGCGACGCGGACGCGTTGCCCACAATGCAGAACGCCACTCCGACGGAGAGTCGACGCCGACATGCGCTTTGCACCCGTTTCCGTCTGACATCTGTCCGGGTTTACCATCCGCTTCCTTGGTCGCGTTGGGCGCACGGATCAATGCGTAATCGACGAAGGTGCGCTGGCGTAACAGCCTGGCTCACCGTTGATCGGATCTGGAATCCCGACGGTCAACTTATGCTTTTCCAGAAAACCACGCACGAAAAGGATGTCGCATTTATCAGTAATTTAAATACCACCCTATAAACTTCGCAGAATCGTGGTTTCGCTCCTCTTCTTGCACTGCCGGATCGCGGCAACCGAAGCAGTTATGCATTGCATTAATTCGACGCATGGCCATCAAAAGGTATGCTCGACGACTGCCCCCCCTCAATTACTGGAGGGTGCGTGTGAGCGGCTAAATCTTTCAAGAGCATTACTCGATCCATCTTGATCAGAAACTGTCCCTTGCGGGGGCTCCTGCTTGATCGCGAATCTGCACCAGTGAAGGTTAACTGCTTCATCATCAAAAAATTCGGAATTGGTGTCCCGTGATTTTGCCAAATTCGAAAAAATTATTAGAACCACCTTAGAAAACTATGAAAATCATTCGTAATGTCGGCCAAAAGAGCAGGCGTAGGACGCGGCTAGGTCATGCCACAGCATCAGCTTAGGAGATTTACCTTCGCGATCAATGTCTCCTATTATCGCAATAACTCGGACTCGACGCATGCTTACATCGTGACGCCCACCCTTTCTCCACCTCTCGACCTATCAGAAAAATAGTGTTTTTGCCCTGCTCTTTGCAAACTAGGGCAGTGGATGTTCATTACTGTAATCAAAGGTGGGCGTGACAGATTTACAGCGCGTTAGAAATGAGTCTAAGCATCAAACAGCGTAAATATCTCATACGCGAGAGACCCGAACTGCTGCTAATCCAGGCATCAGGAACCATTGTTTGTCGATGGATATAATGGACGACTGATTGACCGACAAGCGCAGTTCTTGAAGGTTCAACTGATCGACAACTTCAACCGTCAAACCGTGAGGCCGCGAAATATTAAATTGTGACTGAGCATTTGGTGCGCGGGCTATGATCACTGGCGGCCGGCGAACTCAAAAGCCTTTATAAGGCCCCTGTAGTTGCCTGGAAAGCGCTACGAAAGTTACCCTTGTATCTGAATCCAATAGGTTGGATCAGTTTCTTTCAGAGGCAAACACGGGTTACAGCCCAATTCTTGGAACTGTAACCCTGAACCTCTAGCACTTTATTTGCCTGAGACAACAACCGAAATACACCAAGTCGTCGGCCATTTTTCGTCATCAGTGGACGCAAGATGTGGCAATATTTGTGGAAAATTCACGTAAATACTTCGCGCCTTAGCATGGCTCGCGCGCGAGAAAGGCGGGAGCGCACCGTTCCTATTGGAATGCCCAAGCGTTCAGCTAGAGCATGGTAGTTACCCGGATTTTCGAGCATCACGGTGAGCACCCGACGCATGTCCGGCGACAATGCCGCAGTGGCGCGCGCCGTACGCTCTAACAGTCGTAGCGCGTCGACCTGGCGATCCAAGTCGAACGCCAGTTCATTCGATTCCATATCCAATGTATCCAGCTCGCACAGCGGAGGACGCGTATACGCTCGACGGAAATGACTGCGAATTAAATTGAGTGCAATGCCAAACATCCATGTTTCCGGCTTGGAATCGCCATTGAATTTATTGCAATTTCGCAGTGCCTCCACGTAAGTCCCCTGCAACAGATCCTCCGCATCCTCGGGATTCATGACGCGACTGCGAATAAACTTACGCAAACTTTCATGATTATAGCTGGATAAAAAAACTCTAACAACCTGTTGCTCAAATGTAATCGGCATATCGCGCTCGGCGGGCTTTACTTTTTTCTGTTGCATAGACATGTCCTTTAGTTGGACTGTGCCTCTACACAAGATGCGTGCCAAGCCCTCAGCTGCCCAGTAACCAAGGTAAAATACTGATGTTGTACATCAATTTCACGCCAGAAGCGGCGTACTGGACGCGACCATGTCGCCACTTATCGCACACCACCCCAAATCGCTTATACAGTTGTCTCATTCCGATGGAACCGCTTTGGCTCCTAGAACCACTTACTCAAACCCTGATTAATTACCAAGTGTGACTATGAAAACCGATGCGCCGCGTCCCGCCCCTCCTCCTAGCGCGCTTATTCCCCCCCATGTGCCGCAACCGAAGCCACCGGGGACTGGTCAGAACATGGAGGAAATCGCCATGGTCTTTAGCCAGCACGTAGAACGCAGTAGTAAGGCTCTGCATCAGCGTCGCATTCAACTGCCCAAACTGGAACAGGCCTTGCCTCAGATCGCGGCGCCGGAGCACTTAAGGCCCTGGTGTGAGCAGTTATCGCATCTGGATGCAAGTACAGTCGCTCAACGGCTGTTGGCGGTGCAGCAACTAGCTGAACGATGCACACCGGTGGATCGGATCGTCCATCTGGCCGACGGTGACCCAGCACAGGCCCATATACTACTGGAGCGACTGACCGAGCAAGCGGAGGCAAACGCGCGCAAAACTGAAGCACTGAGGCTCAGGGCTTGTCTCGCACGGTTGCACAAAGCCCATGGAGCCGAAATTACGGCGGGACTAAATATCGGCGGGGCGTTACTAGCAGGCCTAGACGACCCAACCTTACGGCAGTCCGTGCTTCGCCTGTATTACGACAAAATTGTGCTCAAACAATCATTGGTTGAGTTGTTACAGCAGCTACTTGAATTGTTCCTAGAAGAACATTTTGAAACTGGCTTGAAGGTTTTACGCCGCGCGTTGGCAGACGATATCGCCTCAGAAACGCCATCTCGACCCAGTGTAAGATTGCGCAAATTATTGGCCGGCTTGGAATCTGCCGGACAATTGTCAAGTTTAATTCACGCCTGTCGGGCCGTGCTGGCGCGCTGCCCAGAAAGCGTGCCCTACACCCCCGTGACCCTCAGCCGCCGCGTGGTGGGTTTGCCCCTCAGTGGCGTAAACGCGTTCGAAGCTGAACGTCTGAGCAAAGAACTCAATGGTGGTGAGCATGCGAATCAACAGCAGACTTTGTCCACGGTGTACGGACTGATGCGAAGCCTGCCGCTGAGTTTGTGGAGTGACCTGAATCATCGGCAGCGCTCCCTTGCGGCGATACAAACGCTGTTCGAAGACCGGTCGAGGATCTAGGCGAATGCCCCCATACATCGTCCCATTGCATCGGTTTGCCTTGCTAGCCGCCCAGCGCAGCGAGCTGGTCACCGGCAGCCTAGCGCTGGCGATCGTATTCATGATGATTATTCCGCTACCAACGTGGCTGGTGGACGTATTGATCGCGGCGAACATCAGCTTTGCCACGCTGTTGGTGGTGTTGGCATTACTGTTACCCAGCCCTCTGTCCTTTTCCTCTTTTCCGGCGGTTTTGCTGCTTTCGACCCTTTTCCGCCTTGCCCTATCAGTAGCTACCACCCGCCTGATTCTGCTTGAGCAGGATGCCGGTAGCATTGTCGAGGCTTTTGGCAACTTTGTTGTTGGCGGTAATCTGGCCGTCGGCCTAGTCATGTTTCTGATCCTGACCCTAGTCAACTTTCTGGTCATCACTAAGGGCTCCGAACGTGTCGCGGAAGTGGCTGCGCGGTTCACCCTCGATGCCATGCCCGGTAAGCAGATGTCGATCGACAGCGATTTGCGCGGCGGCCTTATCACGGCTGAGACTGCCATTTTGCGACGTGAGACACTCGCGCGGGAGAGCCAGCTGTTCGGCGCGATGGATGGCGCTATCAAGTTCGTTAAAGGGGACGCGATCGCCGGCATAGTTATCGTGCTGATCAACATGATTGCAGGTTTCAGCATTGGCATGCTTCAGCACGACATGAGCGCAGGTGATTCAGCCCGCCTTTATTCGGTACTGACCATTGGCGATGGCTTGATCGCTCAAATTCCTGCACTAATGATTTCTTTGACGGCAGGGATGATGATTACACGCGTTTCACCCGACGCGACAAACCAAGGCACTGATATAGGACGACAGATTGCGCAGCAGATAACGAGTGAGCCCAAGGCTTGGATAGGCTCGGCATTAGGTTCACTGGGGTTTGCCGCGCTGCCAGGGATGCCAACTTCAACTTTTATCGTAATTGCCGCGCTGGCGGCATCAATCGGTGGCTACCAGTTGTTAAAGGAGTACCGGCAAGCAAACCAGATTGTCCAAACGCTTTCAATGCGGGACAACGGAGTGGAGGATCTCCGGAATTTCAACGCCGCCAGGGCATTTCTAATTCACTTGCCCGCTTCCCAGCGAGACTCCGAGTCGGTGGTTGAGTTGCTGCACGCCATACGCTTGACCCGCAACCGGCTAGTTCAACATTACGGCCTGACCCTGCCGAGTTTCGAAATTGAATACAACAATCAACTGGCGGAGAACACCTTTGTGTTTCTGGTACACGAGATTGCCGTACTTACCGCTACCTTTGGCCCTATGGTCGCGGTGCCATTGACCGCGCTGGACGAACCACCTGAAGGTGTCCTGTTAGGGCAAGAGGAGCGTCAGGAAGAGGAGTGGATGTGGCTGGCCCCCGACCACCCCATCTTGGCGACCCTTGAACCGCGCACTGCTCTGACTTTACTCGCCGAGCGTATGGAGCAGTGCATGCTGAAAAGCGGGCCGCAGTTTTTGGGGTTGCAAGAAACCAAGCACATCTTGAACTGGATGGAGTCCAAACACCCAGAAGTGGCACAGGAACTTCAGCGCACCCTACCACTGAGCCGGTTTGCGGCCGTTCTTCAACGCCTGGTTTCAGAACGTGTGCCAATTAGGGCAATAGGGTTAATTGCCGATGTCCTGATTGAGCACGGCCCTCATGAGCGTTCAGTGCCCGCCCTAACCGATTACGCGAGAATTGCACTCAAAGCACAAATCTACGACGAGTTTAAAGAGCTAGAAGGCTTGAACGCGTGGTTATTGTCGCCCGAAGCAGAGGCATCGCTGCGCGAACTCAGACGGCAGACGCAGACCGAAACATTTTTCGCCCTCGAAGCCGAAAAATCGCAGATGCTGGCACATCAACTGCGTTATGCCTTCCCGCAGCCGGCCACGTTAAAATGCGTGCTGCTGGTCGCTCAAGACATACGTAGCCCATTGCGCGATTTGATCTGCGACGAATTTAATCACATTCCCGTCTTATCTTTTGCCGAGCTGCTCGGCAGTGCCAAAGTGCAAGTGCTCGGGCGGATAGACGTTGACGACCCGGGTGCGCACGATGCGGCGTAATAGTGGCGAGCGTGGATACCACGGTGTTTGAACTGCGCGTATTAAGCGGCCTTCACCAGCAGGCTGCGCTGCCACTGGTGGGAGATGAATGGTACGTCGGGGCTCGCGAAGAGGCGGATTTGGCCCTGTTCGATCCCGGGATCGAAGCCCACCATGGCGCGCTGCACCTGCAAGCAGAGCAGTGGCGGCTTGAGGCGCACGCAGGGGCATTTTACGATGCCGAGGGCGAGGTTTTGATTGGCACCATCCTCCCCGAACAGCTCTTCCGCGCGGCGAATATTTGGCTATGCGTCGCTCCATGCGATGCGCCCTGGGCAAGCGAAACCGTCCCCCTTGAGATGCCAGCGCTCAAGCCCGTGCCACCGCTAGCGCCGTCGTCCGCACAACCTCTAGTTCACTGGCCTTGGCTGTGGGTACTGCTGCCAGTTCTGATGGCTGTAATGGCGGCCGGAGGGATGCTATGGACGCCCACTCCGCTAACGCAGGTAACGCCGCTAATGCCGCAAGCACTGTCCCCGTCCAAGCCGGCGCTGGAAACCGCCGAGCAGGTACGCACGGCCTTGCGGCTGCTACTCGACGAGCGAGGCCTGCATACGGTGACCCTGAACGACGCGGATAAAGTTGTATTACTCAGTGCCGACCCTACCCAGGAACCGATTCTGAGGCGGGTACTCAGAGTCTTCCAGCAGCGCTACAGGAGCGCAATAGCGGTTTCCTTGGATCTGCGTCCTACCGTGCAGACTCTACCTTTCCGGGTAGTCCAGGTGGTTGCCGGCGGAATCCCTCACCTGTTGACGGATCAAGGAACGCGTATGTTTATTGGCGATGAATCAGAGGGCGTTCGCCTCATTGCCATCGACCCCACAAAATTACGCTTTGACGGCAGCCCACCGCTGGAAGTGGACTGGTGAGCGCTCAGTCCAACACTGACATGCATGCGGCATGGCGCCAGCGTCAGCTGGCACACTGGATCCGGTATGCCCCGGCGCAGTGGCGGGGGCGTGTACATTCGGTGCAGGGCATCCTGCTGCGCTGCCGACTGCCGCGCGCTCGCATTGGTGAGCTGTGCCAACTGCTCAAGTTCGGACAACCGCCAGTACTGGCCGAAGTCATCGGCTTTGAACAAGACTTGGCGTTGTTGTGCGCCCTCGGCCACTTGGAAGGCATCGCGGCGGGTGACGCCGTCCTACCACTGGGTCAACCCCATCAACTACACGTGGGTTCGCACCTGCGAGGGAAAGTGCTCAACGGCTTCGGCGCACCGCTGGGCGCAGATTCTGTTTCCGATCAGCCCGACGCCGGCATCTTGATGCCTGTCATCGCTGAAGCTCCGATGCCGGCCGAGCGGCCCCCGTTAAAACGCTGGCTGATCACTGGCATTCGCGCCATTGATGGGCCCAACAGCCTGGCCGAAGGCCAGCGAGTCGGATTATTCGCAGGCCCAGGCTGTGGCAAAACCGTTCTATTGGCCGAACTGGCGCGCAATATCCAATGCGACACCATCGTGTTTGGTCTAATCGGTGAGCGCGGCCGCGAGCTGCGCGAATTCCTCGACAATGAGCTGGATGATGAACTACGCCAACGCTCAATTATTGTATGTGCCACATCCGACCGTTCCAGCATGGAGCGCGCCCGCGCGGCCTTTACAGCGACCACTATTGCCGAAGGGCTGCGTAATCAAGGCCAGCATGTGCTGCTACTGATCGACTCTTTAACGCGGTTTGTGCGCGCTCAGCGTGAAATCGGTTTGGCGGTGGGCGAGCCCATTGGCCGCAGCGGACTTCCGGCGTCAGTCTACACGCTGCTTCCACGCCTAGTTGAGCGCGCAGGCCAGACCCGCAGCGGGGCCATCACTGCGCTGTACACCGTTCTGGTCGAGGGGGACTCAATGCGCGATCCGATTGCCGAAGAGGCCCGCTCGTTACTTGATGGTCATTTGGTGCTTTCACGAGCTATGGCCGAGCAGGGGCATTTTCCGGCCATAGATGTGCTGGCGAGTTTGTCGAGGGTACAGGCGCAGGTCGTCAACACCGCGCACATCGAGGCTTCGCGACGACTGCGGCGATTACTCAGCGCTTATCAGCAGGTCGAGTTTGTGCTGCGTTTAGGTGAGTACCAGAGCGGTGGCGATCCATTGACGGATCTGGCGGTAGATACACGCCCGGCGACGCTGACTTTTTTACGTCAGGCGTTGCGACGGCCCAGCGCTCCCGACAGCACCGTACATGAACTACACATGCTGACTTCCGATGTCCCTGACTAAAGCGCAGGCGCTGTTGAAGCTCCGCGAGTACCGACGCGCCCGCGCCGAACAAGACTGCCGTCGGGCCGACCTAGCACTTCAGGCGATGGAACTTCATATCGAGACATTACGAGCAGCCCTGCACTCCCCTATCGTCAGCCTCGCCCCGGCCCCGCTCAGCGGTACCGCTCTGAAGCAACAAGAGGACGCACACCAGCAGACGCTGCTGATGCATCACAAACGACTTACTGAGCTGAAGCAATTAGGTAATCAATATGACGAGCAAGGGAACCAGATTGCTCAGCTTAACCACTTATTACGAGACCGAACACGTGCTCATGAGGCACTCAAAAAGCTAATCGAACAACTGGTCTATGAAAGATCAGACAGCGATAATCAAGAGGATTGAACCAATGTGGCGGCATGAACGCGTACACATAAGTGCTGCCAAAGCCGCCAATCGATGTAGGGCGGTACCCCCCGTGAGTACCATCGCGCATGCTGGCAGCGAAAGCGAGGCAGCAGCATGGAACGCCGACAGTATCGAAGCCTTGTGCGCGACCTTGGCTCCGCTGCTGAGCAGCACTCGTAGCATTGAGATGACGGTTTGCCTTCCCCTGCTGGGCCGCTTGACCCTGAGGGCGTGCGAATACAAGCCTGGTCTATGGCTACTATTGATACGCAGTACACAGGCGTGCTGTTGCCAACACTTGGAGCAGCATCGGGACACCTACGAGGCACTTTTCTCACGCGCGCTGGATGCGCCGGTGTATCTGAGCATCTTGCAGGAACAGCTCGCATGAGTCAGGTGCACCTCCCTCTTCGCCGACTGGCGCGCAGCGAAATGCAAGTCTTCAACACCATAGGACGCGGCCTATCTCTGCCCTTCGAAGTCGACGGTTTAGACGGTCAGTTACTCCTCGACAACGTCAGCAGTGGCACCGAGTCGATAACGGGCAGCCGAATCAGCAGTATCTGCGGCCCCCTAATTCTGCACGACAACGGCCAGGTGCTGAGCTTGCTTGGCCGCTGTCCAATTCGCTTACCCGCCGCTGCTGACGACTGGGTATGGGCGCTGTATAACACAGGCCTCAGCCCTGTACTACAGGAGCTATTCGGGTCGTTAGGCGCCGCCGCCGACGGCCCGTTTCACGGCCCCCCCTGTCGCCTCCAAGTCCAGCTTGGTACACAGCGCCATGAATGCACGATTCAACTACCGGCGGCAACCCTTATTGCAATGACGACTCGTGCATGCTGGAGGCCGATGATCCCAGCTTCCAATCTACTTTTACGCGTCTTCTTGCCTGTAATTATTGGGGAATTACACCTGAGCATGGGACAGCTTCAGCGATTACGTCCGGGTGATGTGCTCATGCCCGAGCATCTACGTTTCACTCCCCAAGGTGTGGGGGTTTGGCTGCCCAGCCGCACCCCTTGGCCGGTTCGTATTACCCACGCGCGACAGCAAGTGTGGCTGCACCTGACAACAGGAGACACGCATATGGATCCGGCATTCGATCCCGAAATGATTCAGGCCAACGAAGCGGCGTATGAGCCCTACGCTGATATGACCCACGAAGCGTACCCGCAAGACGGACACGTTAGTAACGAGGATCACGCCGACATTGAGGACAACAAGCCATGGGAGTCAAGCGCGCTCGGGCACTTTAGTGACCTATTGCTGCCCCTCAGCATTCGCTGCGGCCACCTGCAGTTGTCACTTTACGAACTCCAACGTCTGGCTCCTGGCAGCGTATTACCTATCCTAGGTGCTGCGCCAGGTGAAGCGGCGCTATATCATGGCGAACGACGCCTAGCGTACGGCGAGCTGGTACAAATTGATGATGGCTTGGGGATGCAGATCACCCGGCTGGATACCTTAGCATGACATCGCAAGGCCTTGACCCAATGATGCTTGCGTTGTTGCTAGCGAGCCTATCACTGATTCCATTATTGCTGATGACCAGCACGGCCTTTCTAAAAGTCGTTATCGTACTCATGATCACCCGAAACGCGATCGGCATTCAACAGGTCCCCCCTAATTTGGCCCTGTATGGTATTGCCCTCGCGGCGACCCTCTTTATTATGGCGCCGGTGGGCCAAGAAATGGTGCAGGTCGGGCAGCGTGCGCCTCTGGATTTCACCACGAGCGATACGTTAATGGGTACTGCGAGCGCGGTGGTCGCCCCACTGGTTCGCTTTATGCAACGCAATACCGATCCCGATATCCTCAATCACCTTCACGACAACGCCCTGACCATGTGGCCGGCGCAAATGACCGCCGACTTAAAGCCTGACGCGTTATATCTATTGATGCCCGGTTTTATGTTGTCAGAACTCAAAGCCGGGTTTCACATAGGCTTTATCGTCTACATCCCCTTCATCGTCATTGACTTAATTGTCTCGAACCTTTTACTCGCCCTAGGTATGCAGATGGTGGCTCCTATGACCCTCTCGCTGCCATTGAAGCTGCTGCTGTTCGTGCTTGCCGAGGGCTGGACGCGACTGCTCGACGGCCTGTTCTACTCGTATCTGTAGCCATGGAAAGTCTAGAATTGTTCAAGCAAGCAATGTTCTTGGTGGTTCTGCTCTCGGCTCCGGCACTGATTACTGCAGTGCTCAGCGGGATCCTTATTTCGATGGTGCAAGCCTTAATGCAAGTTCAGGATCAGACGCTCCCATATGCGATCAAACTCACAGCGGTGGGGATGGCACTGCTGATTTCTGGCCGCTGGATGGGAGTAGAGCTGCTAAACCTAACCACGATCGCATTTGACAGCATCGCCATACGGGGTCATTGAGCCGATGTCGAGCTTGGACGCGCTCATGAGCAGCTATTTCGAGGGCCTGTTGGCGCTGGCACTGAGTATGGCGCGGTTATACCCCTGTGCTTATTTAGTGCCTGCTTTCGGCTTTACGCTGATTCGCGGGCTAGCGCGTCACGCCATTGTCGTAGCCTTAGCGGTACTTCCCGCGGTGTCGTTGCAAGGCCAGCTAGCGTTCGCCTTCGCCGAGCCTGGTTACTATTGGATAGCCTTGCTGCTCAAGGAGGTCGCGCTAGGACTGCTGATTGGCGTGATACTGAGCCTGCCATTCTGGCTTTTCGAAAGCGTAGGCGCACTGCTCGACAACCAGCGAGGGGCGCTTACGGGAGGGCAACTCAACCCTGCACTAGGCGCCGATGCAACGCCATTGGGACACCTGTTTAAAGAGATGACTGTGGTTGTAATGATGACGCTGCTTGGTTTCGACGTGCTTCTGCAGGTGCTGTGGAGCAGTTATGAAGTTTGGCCGGCAATGGCCTGGATGCCCTTGCCCGCCGGCGGTTTTGCGGGCCTTATGGCCCTTATTAACGGAACATTTACTTACTTAATATTATACTCGGCGCCGTTTGTTGCAGTATTGCTAATTGCGGATTTTTCCATGGCCATGCTCAGCGTGTACAGCCCGCAGCTGCAAGTGTTTGTTCTCGCCATTCCAGCCAAGTGCCTGATTGGACTGGCTTTTTTGGTTATTTACCTACCTACCCTGTGGGAACACATGAGCCTGCGCCTGCAGACGTTCACGGATCTGATACCGAGCATAAAGGTGCTGCTGGGAACGGTAGGATGAGTGGGGAAAGGAATCAACCCGCCACACCTAAGCGTCTGCGCGATGCGCGCAAAAAAGGCGAGGTGGCCCAGAGCCAAGATCTGATTCGTCTGCTAGCCCTGAGCCTAATGTGCGAGCTGTCATTGTACTCGGCCAACGATAGTCTGAACCGACTGAACGGATTCATCCATTATGGTTTGGGGCGCCTCGCCCCGCTGACACCTAGCAGCCTATTGGAGGTAAGCGCGCAGGCCGGAGGTGTCCTGCTATATTTTTTCGCTGCCACGCTGGCACCCGCAGTGGCGATTCGGCTAATCGGTGGATGGATGCAGTTCGGTTTTTTGTGGGCTCCTGAAGCGCTGCGCCCGGACATTAATCGACTCAATCCGCTGGCCCAACTTAAGCAAATGTTTTCCGCGCAAGCCCTATTCAACTTAATTGCAGGGCTGCTCAAAGCCGCGCTTATCAGCGGCTTGGTATTAAGCTTGAGTCTACCGGCAGTAGGGACGCTGATCATGTTGGTGGAGACCGACTTATACGACTACTTGCACGGAGCGCTACTGCTTTTTCAGCGTATTCTGCGCGCTTGTTTCGGGGCCTTGGCGGTAGTAGCCCTGATTGATATGTTGATGCAACGTTATTTTTATAATAAACGTCAACGCATGACCCATGAAGAGGTGAAAAAGGAATACAAGGAATCCGAAGTCGACGCCAGCCTGAAGTCGCATCGCAGGTCACTCATGGCACAATGGCTGGAGGAGCCTCTCATCGCGCCACCGTCATTAGAACAATCGGACATGCTCATCGTAAACCCCACCCACCTTGCGGTTGCGTTGTATTACCGACCTGGGCAGACGCCGCTGCCACAGATCACGGCGAAGGGTGAAGATCGAGGCTGCTTGGCTTTGATAGCGCGCGCTAATGAGGCGAAAGTTCCAGTCATCCGCTACCGATGGCTAGCGCGCACTCTCTATCCTGGCGCACTCGGCAGTTACATTCCGCGTGAGACACTCCGCATCCTCGCCACTCTCTATCAAACCTTAAAAACCCTCGACCGCAATAGTTTTCACGGGCCGCTGGACATGGATACACTAATCCCCTTATCAAAGAGTTTGAAAACAAGCGCCCCGCCACTATCGACCGCCAATCATGCTCCATTCGATCCATTAGAAAGCGATGTAGCCATGGAGATCGAACTAACTGAAGCAATTGATGTCAAATCTTAAGCTGAACGCTTATGCAATGACGGCAGGGATTGTCCACTTCTCACGGTATATAGTCAGCGGTAACAATAGAACTTATGAAGAGTCTTTTAAAAGCACAGCCAACTCAGCCCGAACAATCTTCAGTCAATCTCCTGGTCGATAAAGTCGGCCCCCTACCGTTGGACATCTTTTTGTGTGGTGAAACCGGTACCGGTAAAGATAATATGGCGCGACGCATTCATGAACGATCGGGGCGCACCGGTAAATTTATTCCAATAAATTGTGCCGCTATTCCCGAAAGTCTGGCCGAGAGCCTGCTGTTCGGAACAGTCAGCGGCGTGTTCACCGGCGCCACCCGTGCACGCGCTGGCTACTTTGAAGCCGCCCATCAAGGCACTCTGTATTTGGATGAAATCGACAGTATGCCAGTGCACACCCAAGCCAAACTACTGCGAGCCATCGAAACTCGCGGCGTTGAGCGACTTGGTTCGACTGAATTTATATCTTTGGACTTGCGTATAATTGCCTCCGCACAAGGATCGTTGAATCACTTGGTCGAAACGCAGCGCTTTCGTAGCGATTTGTTTTACCGGCTCAACGCACTGACCATCCAATTACCGCCATTGAGAACTCAAAAAGCGCGCATTATCCCGTGCTTTCTAAAAATGCTTGAAGCCGAAGCGAGCCTATTGAATTGTCCTTTTCTACCGCCCCCTTCTAATGTATTGAGCGAGCTGGTTAGTCATCCTTGGCCAGGCAATCTGCGCGAGCTTCGCTCGGCGGCACGCCGCTATGCTCTGGGCCTGCCACCGTTGCAAGGTAATGACGCCGCAATCCAAAGCCCGGCACCTGCCAATCTTAGAGACCAGTTGCAGCAAGTAGAGAAAAATTTAATCGAGGAGTCGCTCAAGCGTCATAATCAATCGATTGCCGACGTCATTGACGAACTGGGCATCCCCAGCCGAACGTTCTACCATCGGTTAAAACGCCTGCAGATCAGCCCGCCGAGTAAGCCCGGTGGTAAGACTCTGAACATATAAGAAAACAGTTCTATTGAGGTCGGATGACTTAAATTAGTCGCCTCCCGACCTCATTCGCCCTTCAGCTCAATGAATTGGACTCGGCCGCGCGGCGCCAGAAGTTCCTGCACGGACTCAACCACTTCGCGCTCCAGCGGCCTCTCGCCGCTGTCCACATAGCGGCGCAGGTCGTGTTGATCGCCGATCAAGCGCGGAACCAGGATAAACAAGCGCTCCCGTCGACTTTGACTATGCTCACGGTCGGAGAACAGCAACGGGCCTAGCACCGGGATGCGACCGAGCCACGGGATTCGGCGCGCACTTTCAAGGTTTTGTTGCTGCTGCAACCCACCGATTACGAGCGCCCTACTCTCCTCGATCAACACTTGGGTGCTGACTACACTTTTATGCGTACTCGAGAGCACCGGACCTTGCGCACGCGGTTCAAACTGGCCATCTTCAATGTCGATCAGCAATTGCATCTGCTTGCGTCGGCCTCCCTCGATTATACGCGGGGTTACCTGCAAACTGGTGCCAACAGTTACCGCCTCGAGGCTAGCTACCCGTTCCCCAACATTCGACAGGTACTCAGTCCGACTGAAGTCAATGATGGCAGGATGGTTTTCTAGTGTAAGCACCGATGGGCTGGCGATCAAGGACGCCCGCCCAAACTCCTCTAATGCGTGTAACTGCGCCATAAAGCGCTTTCGATTGCCAATAAAAAAAGTCGACGTAGCTCCCGAAGGCAAAAGGCTAACACCTCCAAGCTCCTGGCCATTATTGGTGCGCCAGTCAACCGCCAAACCCGATAAATCCCGCCGATCTATATCTAGGATTAATGCATCGATTTCAATCAAACGGCTCGGTTGATCGATCTGGGCAATCAGTGCCTCATACATAGGCCGCCGGCTGGCCTGATCGTGCACTAAAACCGCATTGTTGCGTATGTCCGGCTCTACTCGAAAGTATGTCTTCGGGCGGATTGCTGCCGATCGCGAGCTCTTTGACGCCCCGGCCTTAGCCATGATTAAAGCGTCGCTCATATTATCCCCGCGATTCATATTCTGGAGTGAAAGCTCTTCGAAAGAAGTATCGTCTAATAACCGCCGCAACAAGGTCGCGGCGCCAGGGATCAAGACCTTTTCCGCGCGGTACTGGACGCTGCGATCATCGGCATTGATGTAGCGCAGCGGCAAGCTGATCAAAACCGGTTCCTGTGGCTCATTCTCCTCTGTGTGCAACTGCTCGTCCGCGAAGCTCTGAATCAACTCGATATAGGCTTGCGGCCCAGACACCAGCACGGATTTTCCACTATCGAGTACACCCCATCCGAACCTTACATCCAGCAGGCCAATCTCAGTCAAGGCCAGGCGGAGCTCAGCGGCATCTTCTTGCACCAACAGGCGCGCCGAAACGTACTCACCACCAGGACTGATGAACAGCGTATTTTTATAAAAAAACCAGTCAAAGCGCTGTTCCAGAGCCAAGCGGTCAAGCACTTGACTAGCCTGATGGCTACGGTAGTAACCATTCACCCTGCCGTATTCACCACTCAATGCCAAGCGAAAACCAAACCCGTCGGCGAAACGCTGCAGAACCTGTTCGAGCGGTTCGTACTCCGCGTCGTAGGCATAAGCAGTTTCACGCCACTTATTGACGAGCGGCGCAGCCAGCAGTGGCATCGGGAGACACGAACCGAAACCAAGCACACTTAGCAGCACGCACTGGCACCACCGTCGTAGATTACGCAAGATCATTTACTTCACTCAAGCTGGGCCACACCATAGATTAAAGAATCACGTTGATTTAATAGGCGCCCAAATGCATCGTTCAGCAAGCTGGCATCTACAGCCCCGGGAACATACTTGAAGAGTCCAAACTTTTCGAGATCCACGGTGGCCGTGAGCTGACCACCGAACTCGGCCTGAGCCAACGTTTGCAGTTGCAGAAAGCGTTCGAAGTCACGGGGCTGAATGAGCCGCATTATTAAGGTCACCCCCCTTGACTTAATCGTAAAAATCGTGACCCAGCCCATAAATTCTGTGCAACAACGCAGTACCTCCTGCATTGGCCCAAAACATGATGGCGTATGCGAGATCACGGTATAGCATCAATAATCGCCTTGGTGAGGTTATGCTGTATTCTTACATGCTGGTTGACGGCGAAAGTGCTACTTGACAAATTTTGCGTGGAAATTAAAAAATCGGCCATATCCTGAAGAGTAACCATTCCGTCATTCGACGCTTCAAGTGCGATCCGTTGATTGTCTTCATAGTTACGCTCAAAGCGTCGATCTATCGCCCGCTGGGTGGCTGCACTTTCAAGGTACATCATTAAACTCCAGAGTATTTAAAAAAAGGTATAAAGTCCGCTAGGCTATACAGGCAATGCCTTCACCTTAAATTATCCCATCTAATTTTCTTGACACATGCAAGCTAATACAATGGCATCTCATTAAGTATAACCGAAAGTTTCCTTCTGCCCCGGCCCGCTAAAGCCCGAGCGACTCATATGCGACTCAAACTGCTTCTGGTAACAACAACTGAGCGATACAGTCGTTCCAATTGAGGTGCAGCTCTCCGCCCTCCATCACTAAATACAAGGCATCTTCAGCTAGCGCGCTATCGATCGACAAGATCCAGGTGCAATTAGTCTGATGATTCAGCCAATGCTGAACTTGATCTTGTACCGCGGGATGACAGCAGACTTGCAGCGAGGGCCCGCTGGGACACTCATCAAACAGTTGCATAAGTAATCCCTCAATCCGCTCAGCCGTTGGAATTTTACTTAACAGCAGTCGTAACGCCTTGTTCACTAGGTGCACGGCTGTTTCCTGATAAGATTGCTGGTGCTGTTGATGCGCTCTATCCCAGGACTCACTGCAGGCCAGCGCACGTCGCAAAAAATCGGCTTGGGCCTGATTGGCCTGTGCGACCTGAGCGTGCATCCCAGCCTCCGCCTGCACCTGCGCTTCCGCCCGAACAGCTTCGGCT
Organism: Pseudomonas yamanorum; assembly: GCF_900105735.1. Lineage (NCBI taxonomy): Bacteria > Pseudomonadati > Pseudomonadota > Gammaproteobacteria > Pseudomonadales > Pseudomonadaceae > Pseudomonas > Pseudomonas yamanorum. The sequence goes on from NZ_LT629793.1 coordinate 1,178,784, forward strand.
TGGACAAAGCCATGTATATGCTGGCGACTAAGAAGTGCCGGCAGCAGTAGCGGGGTCACAGCCCCACTTTGCAGTTGACGTTTTACGAACACGCCCCCCCCCATCGCGATACTGCGCTTGCCACAACGCGGCAGCCCAAAGCAACGGCAGTTTGTCAGCCGCGGCCTGAAGCTCGAAACAGGCATCCTCGCGAGCAAAGCTCAAACGCACGCGCGACCATAACCAAGGCCCAACTGCGCGACACAGCAACACTTCGCCGCTAATCGGCGTGCTCAACGGCGCCGGCCGCACTCCACGTGCTACACGCTCGCACCACTCACGCGCCTTATAATCCATTTGGTCGCGCGCGCGAACGCAATATATCCCACGCATGCGCTCAAAAGCCTCACGACGAACGCTGGGGGTGGCCAGCATTAATTGCCTGAGCCAAGGGGCCACAATCGGGGCATTCTCCACCGAGACCTGCAGCGCGCGACCTAAGACCAACGGGTGCATCTCCGCCCAGCAATGCAAGGCGTCAAGGGACAGTTCACTCAATGGGGCAGGCAGCCAGCCCGCCCCTAGATCAAGCCAAGGCCTGACCCACCAGATTTGCCAAGCTTGTTCAGACAAATGATCCACCTCCGACGGGTTGACGGTTCAAGCACATCTCACCCTAAGTGCAATGATCGACGCATTGTATAGGTGGTGACTCATCGCCATTCAGTTCCATAGCCGAACGATAACCACGGCTATCTACCCCCTGATGGCATTACCAGTAACGTCTCACAGCAAGCAACGACACGGCGCCGTATACGGAACCCATTGCACCATCAAAGCTAAGGCTCAAGCCTATACGAGCTCAGGCTACGCTTTCGGCTCCTTCAGACCGCCGACCACTTCTGCCTCAGCAGCGTTCTACCAATTCCAACTGCTGGCATACTTCGCCCTTGAACTAGCACCCGACGATGTCTGGCCAAACTTAGGTGCCGTACAACGTGCCTGATCATGCACAGCTGCCGTTGCAGCAAGGCGCTCGTTGAGATTTGTTCATTCCAGCAAGACCACGATTGCTGCAGGAGATCATTTTTAACACCCTTCCGGCACGCACTTGACAGACATTCAAACGCACCAGAAAGGCACCTAGCCAACAGAGTCAAGGAACCGATTATCCTCGTAAATCGGTAGAGAAATCGCTGCACCTTACGCCAGTTAAAGCCCGGAGGAACTCACCGAGTAACGTGCGCATGGAACCAAACTACGCCGTCAGAACACTCATATCTGCGACACGATGATTGTATGCACAATTCATAATCGATAAGTACAGAAAACCAGAGGAGTCAATCATGGCACTTGGAGCTTTACTAGCAGGCGCTGGCATAGCGCAGCAACTAATCGGAAGTCCGAGTCAGGCAGTTGAAGCTAACGCGCTATATAACGAAGCCAGGATCGCCAAGAAATCGATTGAGACGGCGAACAGAAACGCTGAAAACTTAATATCCGATATGGGAACGAAAGCTTCTCAGCAAGCGGCTACCGCAATGGGCCGAAATGCCAGCGCAATAAATTTCTAATTTATCCGCTTAACCCTCCGGCCCTTCCGGGCCGGAGAAACTGAGGTCTCTTTCATGAGTCTAGCAATCTCACGCTCCAATCTCCCAGCTTCGGTGGTATCAACGAATGTCGCTTCGCCCGCAAACCCTGCGGACGCCACCTGGTTTACCATGGCAGCTGACAGTTCCTACCCTGCAACGGGCGTGTTCGAATCCTTGGCTTCACACGCTTTGGCATTGAGTCAAAGACGGCAAGAAACCATGAAGCAACTGAAAACAGCTACCGACACGTCGGTGTCCCCAATTCAAATCCATCAGAGTACCCGCGCGCTTTCTGCCTATTATTTGGACAGCGTCCTAACAGCCAAAATTATCGGTAAGGCCGCCAATGCATTGGAGAAAATCACTAACCTCCAATAAGCCCGTTAAGACGTGGCAACGGACGTTATGCTGTCTGTTATTCCTAGGTTTGAGCGCCTGCAGCGATCAGGTCGAATTGTACGTCGACTTAACCGAGTTGCAGGCCAACGTCATGGTTACAGAACTGGCTAGCAAAAACATTGAAAGTTACAAAACCTCGCATAAAAAAGGCATTAGCGTGTCGGTCAAGCGCCATGATTTTCCCTCTGCAATTCGCACCCTCAGCGCGATCGGGTTGCCTAGTCAGGCACGCAGCAGTTTGGGCGAAGTGTTTCGAAAAGAGGGCATGGTCTCCACCCCGCTGGAGGAGCGCGCCCGCTACATCCACGCGCTGTCGCAAGAATTGGAGACAACCCTTACGCAAATTGAAGGGGTTGCGCTAGCGCGCGTTCACGTGGTACTGGCCGAACGATTAGCTCCAGGACAACCGGTCATGCCCGCTTCCGCCGCGGTTTTCATTAAGCACAGTTCGCAGGTGGATCCGGATGTGCTTAGCCCTCGAGTGCAAAAGATGGTCGCTAGCAGCATTCCTGGCATGGGCGCTTTGGCCCAGACTATTTCGGTTGTCTTTGTACCAGCAGCGCCCACCATCGACGCCACACCTTCGGTGCATTGGGGGCCGTTCTCTTTCACGAACAACCAGATCCGCCTCTGGCGGCAAGTACTCTTTGGTTTGTTGGTGACAACCGCTGTGGCTGCTATGGTAATATTCGCGCACTGGAAACGCCGCCAGTACCAGTTCGAACACCGCAATATATGAAGCTTGCACGTTTTGGACCTCAGTATAAATCTAATTGCCTTGGCACGTTCCATGTCGCTCCTTGCGCGTTAGAGCAGCGCCACATCGGCCATGCGTGTGAACATCCGTCACCCCAAAAATAACTTTGTTTAACACTCGCCAGCATGAACTACTAGTGTAGCTGCGCGGGCAGCCATGAGGGCATTCGCCGAAAGTGCCTTTATGCAGGGAGCGGCTTGACGTTTGACTTAACCGAACTTGTCCGCGGTAGCGCCTGGGTGAGGCTTATCAAAGACGACGAAAATATGAAATTTATTGCCCTCACCCCTGTTGCTACCACCGCCCCACTGAGCCGCCCCGACCCGCATGAACGTCTAGATACGCTCGCACTATGCTTGGCCCATCTGCGCAGCAAATCTGGCTGGAGTTCCGTTACCTCGACATTGATACAAAGCGTGGCGCTACAGTTGCATCAGCAAAGTGAGCGATTGTGTTAGACCTTGGACAACCTAGATTTCATACAGCGCTTACAGTTATTTTGTCACGCGCCCACGCCACATCTGCCACCCGCACTGCGGTGATTTTCATCGCGGGTTACGGATCTGTTCGTGCGCAACCCTGAGCGCTGGGCATCGCATGCAAACGTGTCTCTGTCGACCCCTACTGCCCCTAGCCGCTACAACCTCCCGTCCGACGAAAGCGTTGCCATGGCCGCGATGTGCCGGGACGCAGTGTTGGGCCATTTGGTCACCGAGCTTTCGGAGCGATGCCTAGAGCGACCATCCAGCATGGCGATCAAACGGGGGTGTGCTGGAACTATGCCGTCGATGGTTTACGTGATGCCAAGCTGATCAGTAAGTGTCCGGCTAACACACCTTGCGTAGTCGAACGGACGCAAGCCCGGTATCCTTCATCCCAATCACGGTTACCGACTCTGAGGGCGCATTTTGGCAATATCCATCTATTACACTGCTTGGCGAAAGGCCCCGCTCAGCTCGAACGAGGTAACCGTTATTGAGGAGATTGTTCGTCGCTACTGTGTAGACGATCAAATCGAACGATTCTACTCCCTCGGCTCTGGCCTAAATTGGGAGTCATTCGATTTCTCAACAAACCTGGAGCCGAGTCGTTTTCTAAAGAAGGGCCTCGTGTTTTCGGGCGCCACTAAGCTCCCTGACAACCAAGAAGACGCATCATGGGTTGGCATACAACATTAGTGTAAGTGCTTATCGGACATTCGTATCGCGGTGTCTGGTTGCGAATGGTATGTTTCGGTCGAAGACCATGAAACGCAGTGGAATGCGGTAGTCAACTCGTATGACCCGCCACGATAAGAAAGGGGGTTTCCGTAAGCGCACGTCAACTCACCTTGCGTAATTCAGGCCAGCACTCACTGATGCGGTAGCAGTTGGCCGATCTCACTGGCCCGTTGTGTCGGCAGCCGCGTCAGCACATCTTTGAGATAGGCATACGGATCATGGCCATTCATGCGCGCCGGCTGGATCAGGCTCATGATCACCGCCGCCCGTTTGCCGCTGCGCAGCGACCCGGCTAACAACCAGTTCGAGCGTCCGAGTGCCCATGGCCGTATCTGGCTCTCGACCTAGTTGTTGTCGATGGGGCTGTATTCGAGGGCTTTGGCCGTGGCTGACCCATTGGGCCCAGGTCGCGCTGGGCCAACATCCAGTCATGCAGTGTTTTGCTGATCGCTACCACCATTTCCTGACGTATTCGCCAACGTTCTTCATTGCTCATGTCCCGAGCCTGGCGTTCAACATCGTACAAACCGCCAATCGAGTGCAGCGCCTGTTCGGCCAACTGGCTTTTGTTCGCGACATGCAGGTCGAAGAACTTGCGGGGGGCATAAGCCATGCAGCCGATCTCAGTGATGCCCTTTCTCAAAACCGGCTTTGTAGCCAGCGAAGTCATCGCAGACCAGCTCGCCGTTCCAGTCGCCCAAAAAGTTGCGTGCTTGTTCGCCGGCACGGCTTGGACTGAAGTCGTAAACCACGGCGTTGAGCGTCGAAAACGGCGTCGTGCTGTAGGCCCAGACGTAGGTCCGGTGGGTTTTCTTCTCACCTGGCGCGAGCATTTGTACCGGTGTTTCATCGGCGTGAATCACGCCCTGGTTCTGCACCGCTTCACGCAGTGCATCGACCAGTGGCTGGAGTCGCACACCGGTTTGTCCGACCCACTGGGCCAGGGTCCAGCGAGCAATTGCCAACCCAGCGCGGGCAAAGATTTTCTCCTGCTGGTACAGCGGCAAGTGATCGGCAAATTTGGCCACCATCACGTGGGCCAGCAAGCCAGCAGTCGGGATACCTTTGTCGATAACCTGGGCCGGCACCGGCGCCTGGATCAGTGTTTCTCACTGACGACAGGCCCATTTGCCACGCACATGTTGCTCGACGGTAAACACGCCCGGTGTGTAATCCAGCCTCTCGCTGACGTCTTCACCGATGCGTTGAAGTTTGCAGCCACAGGCACACTGGGTGTTTTCGGGTTCGTGGCGAATCACCGTGCATGGAAACTGCGGCGGCAATGGTGCACGCTTGGGAGATTGCCGTGGTTCGGCCGGTGGCGCAGCTGGGAGGAGCTGTTTTAGCTCGGCCTCAATTGCTTCAAGGTCTGTGTCGAGCAGGTCATCTAGCAAGCTGCCTTGCGCCGGGCTGATTTGCTCCCTGCGCTTGGCGAACTTGTGGCGTTTGAGAAGGGCGGTTTCGTAAGTGAGCTGCTCGATGATGCCTCCATCATTCTGAATCTTCTTGTTGCTCATCACCTCGATCTGGGACTGCAACTGCAACGCTTGCGCCGCCAAAGCACGTAGCTTTTTTGGGCTCATCTGGTCGACGTTGGGCGAGGACGTCATGCCGTTGATTGTGCCAGAGCCGACACGGGACGGCGACAAGTAGACCGGCCAAATGGCCGGCGTTTACAGCACAGTAATCCCACCTCCTGCACCGACACGCTGCCAGGGCAGGCCCAGTACCAAGGCCTGAAGCTGTTCGCTGTCGAGTTCGACCTCAGCTCCATGGCGAACGCCCGGCCAGTGGAACTTGCCCTGATTCAGTCGCCGTGCCTCAAGCCAGATACCCACGCCATCATGCACCAGCACCTTAATCCAGTTGGCCCGGCGATTGGCGAAGAGGTAAGCGCAGTGCGGCTTCGCCGCACCGAACACCGCGATAACCCGGGTCAATACTGTCTCCGCGCCGGCGCGCATATCCATCGGTTCGTTGGCCAGCCAGATCGCATCAATGCTGATCATTGAGCGATAGTCCGAATAAACTGCGCGCAGCACTCAGGATCTGAGGTTGGCCACTTCACCGTGATCACTTGCCCGGCCATGGGTAACTCAATGATCACCAACTTTTCCGCTGGCCGTTTAGGAGCAGCCTTCAGCGGGATAAAGGCTGGCAGCGAGTTTGGGGCGAATTGGTCTCGATAGAGCGGCATCATTTGCGGATGACGTTGGCGTTGATGCCGTGACTGATGGCGACACTGAAAACGGTTGCGCCAGGTTGCAGGCATTCCTGAACGACTTGGGCTTTGAATGATGTCGGATAAGAGCTGCGTTCGCGCATGGAAATCCTGGCGATAAGGGTGATCGCGTCCGCTTCAGTGCGCCCAGCGCGTTATATCCAGAGTAGTGCGTAAAAGCAATCCCGTGGCGGCACATCACCTCTTCGAAGCGATGAAGCGGCAGCCGCCCTCATACTTGGTGGTCAACAGCATCGCCAGCACACTCGGACTGGCCATGCTTTTCAATGAGATGAGCCGGCTTGTGCCGAGACCGGCGCGGTTTCGCAGTCTCGGGAACCGTAACTTTCCGAACGTGTTTGATCACCCGGACTTGCATGGACATGATTTCAAACTGATCGATGATCTCCTCGCCAATCGCTTATTTGTGGCAGCCGCAGATGCAGGTCAGTTCATGTTCAGCCAGTTCGTGGATGGCTTCGATAAGAGGCAAATAGGCTGGCAATGGCTTGCGCTAGCACGGCGCTTGAAGGGAGCGACGACGCTCATCAGCGTCTTCGTCGATGACTTCGGCGACGCTTCCTGCTTCGTTGCAAAGGCCAACAGAGGCATAGCAGGATCAGCTGTTTGCTCAGACATTGCGTCCAAGCAAACGCTGGCGAATAGCGCATTTTTTCTTCCAGATGAACAATTCGGCCTTTATTAATTTCGCGCTAAACTAGCATCTGCGCGAGCTATTGCTTGAGCAGCATAAGGTCGTCGGGACGATCTTCAGGCATCGAAATCATACCCTGGATATACCGAATCAGGCCACGAATCGCGGCGTCAAAACCTGATGAGGGCGGTTATACCAGAGGTCAAAACCGATCATGGCGGATGGGCTTCTGAGTAACGGGAGCACAACAGCCGACATCAGTTGAATGCTTTGAATGTTGGGCTCGTCGAGCGTTTACACCTAGCTGCGTCATAAACCCGGCAACCCAATTCGCTCAGCGTCGATGCTCGTACAAATTGATAGGCGTGGATCTGACTCAATCCAAGAAATAGGCCGCTATCCCCCTGCCCCGCTATTCGAACTTGATCAAGGACAAGGGCGTACCTCACATTATTTCACTTCGTGGCGTACCCCACGCCCGGCTATGAGATCGAAGGTACGTTAAGGGCATAGTCGTAGGAACCGTTTCCTTGTTCCTTGCCACTAACTCTTAGCACTTCGGAAAAATCGTCTCGGAGCTCACCAGTGAAATTTCATATTTCGTATTCGTCAACATCCACTAACAGCGCGACGGCCGCTTATACCTCTTTGGATAAGATCCCTCAGCAAGGGCTGCCCATACTAGCCTCCGAGCACCGACCCCGGATATTTTATAAGCTGCGGCGCCGCTATTCTGACACTGGTCATGCGCGATATGCGACGGTTGCTGGATCATCAGCGGCCTTTGTTGAGTATCAGAAATGCCTCCAAGCACGGTTATACAGCACGATTACTTCTACCGAAACGCACTCTCTACGGTCACTGAACAAAAGCCTAGCCTATATTGATATCAAACCGCGCGCGCCAGAACCGCACCAATACCAATACCCAGAGCGCATGATATTAAGTTCGCATGTATCGAGGCCCTCGTAGAAGCAATTATTCAACTGAAGTCTTATTCAGCACTCAGCGCCCCAGTCAAATGTCGAAAAGATGCACGCTCTAAGTTAAATCTTCGAGGATGCCGCTGATATTACAGTCACCTGTAAACACCTAGCGATTGGGTTGATCGATTGGCAGTTAAGATAAGATATACTTACCAGAATAATTAGCGCACCAGAGCAGAACCGATATCGGGATATTTACCTCAAAAATAGCTGCATAGAGTGCACTCATTTTATGAACGACCTCAACACCGCCCAGATTGTCTGTACCATACAGATGACACTGTCTATGTTGAAGGGAAAAAGCATCGCTGCGTCGCTGTGAATACCTCTCAAATTTTCAACAGAGTTACAGAACCTAGACCATCTAAAATCGGTGTGCTTATCACACTCGGAAGTGCTCAGGGTTCGCCAAAAAAAGGCTCAATCAACACCGATTAAATCTGGCCGATAGCGGCTCGCACCAAAAAATCGACGACAACACTGATTTCCCCTTACTTTAATCACTCGATGGGAGTTCCTGGATTCTTTCGCTGCCTGCCTCCCGCTTTAAAAAGTACTTACTATTAACTCGGGCTGTGTTGCCCTCGGTTCCGCCAACCGTTAAATCAACATGAAGGTGAATAATGTATCCAATCAACCCCCAGCCATCATTAGTCAACCCTTCGCCGGGATCTGGAACAGTCGTAAAAACATCACTGCTAACTCAGCCTCCCACGATCGATAACGAACCTGCCTGTTTTTCAAAAACAATCAGTAGTACGGCCTCAGATACTCCTGAGGTTGATTTAGAAAAAATGAAAATGTGGCCAAAAAGGATCAGCACTGTTAACGCAGTAGGTTTAACTGATATAGCCTCAAAGTATCCAGCCGAAGGAGAAAAACTCACAAAGTCACTTGATAAAACATTATTAGTCTTGGATGCCGCAATAAAGAATCTTGCTAACGATAGCGACCCAAGTCCGACTGCAATCAAGAACCTGCTAGGGCAGAATACCCCTGAGGGCATTAATACCAGTAAATCTGAATTGCTAGAAGTATTCAATAAAGTCAGGGAAGAAATCGGTCATCTGAAAAACAATTCTCTAACTAGGCTTTACCTAGTGAGCGGAAGGCATGTAGACGATACACTGGCCGCCGTAAAAGTTGATGACCCCGAAAAAAAAATGATTATTACCCATAGACTATTATCCTCATCCTCCATTAATCAAATACAGACATTTATTCACGAAGCAGTCCATCTCGTTCGGCACTCCGATGATTATCGATACTCACCTCTTAAATATGACATCGACCTGACCGGCAGGAGAATTAACAGGGAAAATACAGAGAGAAGCCTAGATGACCAGCAGAACGTTCTGGCGGAAATGTATCGCAATCCTGAGCAGCAGTTTACAAGAAAAAATCTCGCGGATTTGAAAAAAGGAGGTGGCCCCAAAAGAAGCTATAGCAGTATGGCCAGGGAAGCCGGTGAGCGGCCCTGCTCAGGAACAAAAATCTGTGAACTCGCAAAAAACTCTGAGGGTTTCCGTCGCGCAATAGGACTCAATAACCCAGACTCAATTGCGGCCCTAGCGTCCGCATATGGACGTGACGTTTTACTCCACCACGAGGGTGCAGTAGAGAAAGCGGACTTTCGAGCCTTAACCTCGGATAAAGAAACGGAGATTTATGAGGGGAGGAGTGCTGAGCGAGCTGCACGCCGTGCGTTACGTGAAGCAGAACATCAAGCGAGACTTATGGAACTGCAGCATATAACAGAGCGTGCCTCTCAGCAAATAGAAGATCCTGATAAAATGGATATCCAGACCAAACGCTGGCTGGATTCCGTTATTACCGAAGAGCCACACTCTGACTACTCTGATCAAAACCTTTTACACCAAGAGTTCGCTCAGTTGTTTATACCCTGCGATCCAGACAATGACCTAGAAAACAATGAGCTCGATAAGCTGACACCCCAAATAATGGCAGAGCGTTTCTCTGATACAGCTTTGCTGAATCCTAGCTTTGTCAAACGCTATATACCTGATCAAGATGATACAGATGTTTATAGCGCAATCGAATTCCAGCGCTCTAGGGAAAATTTCCTACACACGCCTACCGTTAGTAACGCGCTAATACTAATCGAGCACCTTCAACACACCTCGCCGCCTATTCAACAAAGTACAATCACCGACCAGGCCCTGCTAAAGCAATTGGCCAAACTAACATTGCTAAGCGATACATCCCGCGGACGCGGGTACGGTGCCGAGGCAGCAGAACCAATGCGCTATGTGGCCACCCTCACCCGCGACCTGCTGCGTCAAGGCCTCCTGAGCCCCGCCCGAACAGCCCAGCTGTGGTTTGGCCAAGCGGGCTGCCCGGCTCAAACCCTATTACCCGTGCGTCTGATCCCGGCCATCGCCCAGGCCAGTAAAGCCGTGTACGTCGAGCTGATGGCAGACGTGCTCGGTCACCCGAGCCTGTCCCAAGTACAATTACAGGCCATCGGTGCTGCGGTCAAAAATCATCTACTGGCACTAAGTAAGATGCCGTTTCTGGGGACCCGGGATGCTCATCAGCGGCTGTTGAGCGAAATGGCCGACGCGGGTCTTCGAATCAGCAAACACCGCAACTGGTTATTCGGCAGCCGTGTCACCGTTCATGCCACAGCACCGGTAAACATGCCATCGGCGCCAGCTAATTACCTGAATACGGTCGATATCGACGCGTTGCACACCAGCCTTGGCTCGCACTTCGACCACTTACAGGCGCTGGACGCACGCGACTCAGCGGGAACCAGCGGAGTGAGCGCTCGTTGGCGGGCATTGCAGCACGATAAGGAGATCCGGCGGCTAGACGCCAACTACAATCTCGAAGTCATCGGCGAGCGCCTCGAGAGTCAGAACCAATGGCTGGCCGACCGATCAAAGTTTCAGAAAAAAACCTATGCTCAAGAAATTCGCCATCAATTGGCCATAGATGAAGAACTGGCGAGCTTACACAGGCGCAATCGCGCTGAAGCATGGGACTTCCAGCGCATTCAGCTTATACAGGCCATCTTGGCCCCAGTGGCGGAAAAGGGTCAGGCGGGTAACCAGCTAAAAGCGATCGAGTCCCGCGCGCACCGGGAGAACACAGCACTCGGGTATTCCAGCGTCAGTTATGGTACTGACCGGGGACTACCCAGCACTTCCGAGCGTCTAGCCGTAAGTGATTCCGCGACAGTGGCAGGCAGCCTGACGCTGCCAAACAGCACCTTTACCCCCTCCTATGAGATTAGCGAGAAAAGCGTCGTGATCCAGGCACTCAACCGTCAGGGCCAACCCATCCGTGTTGAGGTTCCGCCGCCACCAGTGCAGGGCCCGGGAATTATTGTCAATTATCACCGAGGCAGCAGCCCTTCGCCGTTGTTGTCAACAGCGCCCGGCGCCAGAGCACCGACACGGTATCAACCTCCGGTGATCGATGCGCTATACCACCATGAGCGCTCGGGCTTGCCGGTGATGACTTTGAAAAACGCGCGCGGGGACTCCTTCAGCGCAGCATCCTTTATGGGCTTTACTGTGCATGCCGATCAAGGCAAGCGCACTGTCACCTATAACCGCGTTGAGCCAGACATTCGAGCGCAGCAGCGGATACCGCAGCAGACACCGGCTCATTCGGCAACACTAGTACCTCCCGGACAAGATCGTGCGAACACCTCAAGCTCAAGTACGTGGGGACGCGACGTAATGCAAATGGAACGCGAACAGGCGGTCATTGAACGTCGGATGCGTGAAAAGAATCACCTTGCTCAACAAACCCGTGAAACGCAGGTGCGGGAGGAACAGCGGTACTACCAGCAGCAACGGCTTGCGCAGCGGGCTGAGCAGATGCTGATGACCATCCAGCACTCGCAGCTGCAAAAAGATGCGGTGCGGAATCAACGAGTGACTCAGTTGCAAGGCTCAAGCGTATCCGAGCCCCCCGGGGCGCAGGGCAAGAGAGCGTAACAAAAAGCCACGCATCTGACGCCGTCAGGCCTTGGCTGGAATGGACAGCGCGGAGCAAGGGTTGTATACCTTCTAAGCACGCCTTGGGGCTGTTACACATGCGCGCTACCAAAGGGCGCGCATCCTCGTGATTATACGTGCGCAGGCTCCCCCGTGGGCGGCCTCTTAAACGGCACAGGTAATCCGCGCTGGCATTCCGATGCATGGCGATTTCTGCGCAGCAGTTGCTACCTTACTGTTGCAATTGAAGCACATCAGCATAACCATCCTATGGCCCTTGGTTATTACTTGCACTAATGAGAATTCGCTATCGAATTTCAGAATCATATAACCACCTATAGGCATCTGAAACGCTGTTTACACATAAAGCCCTTTTGCTGCCCGATCCCTAGTTAAAATATATGCATAGCTGGATTGAAGAACACCTCTGGTACATTTGAGCCACAACGGGACTGAGCTGCAGAGACAGAGACCACAAAATTTGCCGAAGGCAACAGCCTTTCCCGACGGGATCAACTGAAAGCGCTCAACGAACCCAACATTCAAAGCTTTCAACTGATGTCGCTGTTGCGCTCCCGTTACTCAGGAGCCCATCCGCCATGATCGGTTTTGACCTCTGGTATAACCGCCCTCATCAGGTTTTGACGCCGCGATTCGTGGCCTGATTCGGTATATCCAGGGCATGATTTCGATGCCTGAAGATCGTCCCGACGACCTTATGCTGCTCAAGCAATAGCTCGCGCAGATGCTAGTTTAGCGCGAAATTAATAAAGGCCGAATTGATCATCTGGAAGAAAAAATGCGCTATTCGCCAGCGTTTGCTTGGACGCAGTGTCCGAGCAAACAGCTGATCCTGCTATGCCTTTGTTGGCCTTTGCAACGAAGCAGGAAGCGTCGCCGAAACCATCAACGAAGACGCTGATAAGCGTCGTCGCTCCCTTCAGCGCCGTGCTAGCGCAAGCCATTGCCAGCCTATTTGCCTCGTATCGAAGCCATCCACGAACTGGCTGAACATGACCTGACCTGCATCAGCATCTGCGGCTGCCACAAATAAGCCATTGGCGAGGAGATCATCGATCAGTTTGAAATCATGTCCATGCAAGTCCGGGTGATCAAACACGTTCGTACAGTGAGCAATACAAGCCACGGCTGAGTTTAATGCGCGATAGCCTGTAATACTTTTTGTTTACTCCGCGAGCCGAGCGAGGTCGGGCCTATCGTTCAATTGATGGCTGCCGTGGTGATGTGATGACCACTGATTACGCTGGATATAACGCGCTGGGCGCTCAGTCAGGAGTTGAGCTCCTAGGATACTGGACTCATGTTCGTCGCAAGTTCGCTATAGTTCAGAAAATGCAGCCCAAAGGCAAGATGGGGCGCGAAATCGCATTGAAACATCAACAAGTTTATAGCACCGAACGCGACCCGAAGAGATGCGGTGATGCAGAAACTAAATCCGTTCATCACGGAAGCCTGCCAGTACTAGCGCTATTGAAAAGCCGGATCGAAAAGATGCAGCCACAGGATACCGCCTAGAACGCACCGCGCAATACTATGGGCCGGATCCGGACGAGAACCGCTTGGAGCGCATGGAGCATATGTTTCGTAAATACATCGGTGTCCAGATAGTACTGCACAGGGCAAGATCCAAGAGCCGATTCTTCCTGACGACGATCGGCAAACAGAGTGGCATTGAGCGTGAGCTAAAGAGGTCAGCTAGCGACTTATCAGTTGTCAGAAAGAGCCAGGATATCCTGTCCCAGTTGAAAAATTGGCTGAATGAGTGTGTGTGTGTGTGTGAAACGCAATCCTAATTGACGCCGCAACGCGTGCAGGGAAAGACGGCTTTATATGTAGATATAACTGGAGTTGCTTGGAGGGCTCCATAGACGCTGTTTTTTACCGATCGATAACAACGCTGCCGATGGAGCGCTCGATTTATAATAGTCCGTAGGATTGATCTGTTTAGCGATATATCAAAAGGCGACACCGCCAATGCACAGATCGATAGCCTTACAAGATCGCAAGGATTAAGCAAGGACCCAAGCCCATATGTGGTTACGACACGTATTTGAACGATTGCCGCAAGCTTATCGGTTGACGCTTACAAAGCGCTGTTGCCGCAGAGCTGATCACAGGAGATACTACGATAAACGCCAACTTTGTCCCACGCGTATTGAAAAGAGAAACTAAAGAAATCCTCAGAACAAAAGCGCTGCAGCAGGCATAGATCTATCACTATTACATCTCAAGAAAACATACTCACCCACGCGATGCCACATGAACTGTGCAATTATTCTACCCTTACGCACAACAGGCCAGCTTTCCTAAAAGCCCATCTCTTACAAAATTTATTGGTCGCCATAAACGAACGATATCGAGCCATCTTATCTGGATCTTCAGCGTGTAGGATTACAGTTTACGCTGAAAATTAATCTCTGCGCACTCAAAATGCATACTCCAAAACATGTAAATAAAACCGGTTAATTTACTTGAAAAAATCAAAAATAAAGTTGAATATATTGACCAGCGCACGCTACAAAGGACTAACGATTATATTGCGACCCCTTTCTTCTGGAAGATGAACATACACTATCAGAATATATCATGGACTCAAATGCAATATTAGAAATGACGATCCGCATCTGAAATACAGAAAGCCAAAGTAGGCAGCAATGCATACTGATCCGGATTATATTTAACCAAATAAAAGCTTCTTAAAACACCTCCACCATTCAGAAAAATCATCCAAGCGACTGGATATCGCACTGCCTCTGAAGATAACAAACCAATATTCATATTTTAAAAACCAACTTCACAGGTGATTTTATGATCCAAAGCAGCCGGGCAAACAAGGTGAATTTTAACACCCAAAGTATAGCCATCAACTTCCATGATTACGGCTTAGACAGCCCATAAAATTCATTCTTATCCTTATTTCTACTCCCTACGTATTTTGGTAAACGCGCCCTACCCACCCTCTGCAGATTGGCTGGACTATGTTTATTAAAGCCCTCTTTATTGATTAAGGCAGCATTCACCTTTAGCTGGAATGAAGCTCTTTGTGCTGACGCTGAACCCGCAGATTCAAGCCAAAATTATTGATACCAGCAAAATCCGATTCAACTTTATTTTCAGCTCACTTTGATATTCAGCGAGCAGTACCCGTAAGTAGGTGAGGAGAGAGGATGATTGATCCGCACTGTTGTGATTGAGCCAAAAACAAGAGGCCGTATGTAAATTACGTGGAGTTTTCCCTGACAAGTCAACCCCTTCTTATACACCCCGCAACCAACCTGCTAGCACCCCCGCTCCAGCATACTGCCGCAAGATCGCTTGGTAACCATCAAAGCGATTCGTGACTTCACTCACCCGGTTGCCGTAGTGATCGCTCTCGGCAGACAGCACGTCCAGCAAAGTACGTTTTCCCAAGTGATACCATTGCTCGTAAAAAGCCACGCGAATCCCGTCGGACTCCCCGGTCAGGTCGCGATAGAGTTCAGCACGCTCGAGAAATGTCTTGGCCTCGTGGTTGGCTGTTCGGATGCGGTACTCCAGATCCAACCGCTGCTGCTCAACCTCATGTCGACTGGCTTCGGCTCGCTGTAATGCCGCCCGTTCAGACGCTCGTGTCGAACCACCACGGAAGACGCCCCACGTGACGGCCAGATGGGTTTCCCATGGCTGCTCTTGCCCCAACGCGTCCTCAGCCGTGGATTTGCTCACCACCCAGTTTAGCTGGGGCAGCGAGGCGGAACGCACGACTTTTGCCTGGTACTCTGCAGACTCTGTCTGAGCTTTAGCCTGGCTGATTATCGGGTGATCCTCGGTCAAGGACAGCAGATGATCGAGATTCGCCAAGCGGATATTCCACTCTTTAGTACGAGGTATCATGATCGGCCGCTGACCCACAAGTTTACGTAGGTTTATTTCCGCGTCCTTGGCCCGGGTGTCGGCTGAGTCCCGTGCTGCTTGAGCTTGCAGCAGACGGGCCTTGGCTTGGGTCAATTCACTGGAACGCCCTTTATCCACCGCAACGATGCCGGCCAGCATCTTCACCAATTCATCCATGCGATTTACGTATTGCTGGCTGATGTCGAAAATTATTCGTTGCTTGCCCAGCTCAACCAAAGTATTGGTCACTTCAAAGGCTGAATTTTCCAGTTCTGCCTCAATAGCTGCCGTGGCCGCCGTAGCGAGATGACCGCGGCTTTCGATTGTGTTACGGATCCTGCCCCAGTCGTAGACGGGCGTGACAACATTAAGATTGATTCCGCTACGGGTTTCCTCGCCATTTTCGGATCCGGAGCCGAATTTCTTTGAGCCTGCCGTTGTGCCGAGGTCGACTTGGGGAAACCGCTGGCCCTTGGCTTCGTCGATGTCGGCATTGGCAGCCGCCAGTTCCGCGTGTGCGCGCTGCACCTTTGGGCTGCGCTCGGCGGCTGCCTGGACGGCACGGTGGAATATCCCCCTTAGCTCCGATTCCGAAGGGCCTGAGACATAACCTTGCCTGCCAGCCAGTCGCGCCGTGACAGCAAGCGCTGAAACTCCGGGTACCGCTGCTGAACGAGTCATTGGCGCTGAAGTCGAAACGGGGCTCGATTTAGCCGGAGAACCCTCCATAACCAAGCGACTGTCTACGCGTATTGGCTTCGCACGTGAGGGAGAGACACTTACGGCGTCTGGGTCTGCGATCTTCGAAAACTCCAATATGCCGCTCCCCGACCTCGCCGTCTTGACAACTTTGGCATTGGGTTGCGACTTTGTTTTCGGCATCGACGGTTGTTGCGTTGCAGCAGGCATGGCCCCAATGGTTCCCGCTGACTGCTGCGGCTCAGTTTTCGCATGCGCAACAAATTCCAGTAATTCTTCAGCAGTCACGCTCTCCGAAGCGCTGACCGACAAGCACAGCAATAACGCACCCAACAAAGCTAAACGATTACACGGGGCAAACAGATTCTGAGCCCGCACCTCACGCTGCAGGAATTGATTGGTAGTCATGATTAACGCTCCCGAAACGCTTCGCGAGCCTTGAGCACTGGCTTGAGCAAATAATCTAGGATGGACTTTTCACCCGTGCGGATTTCAACCGACGCAACCATCCCCGGAATGATCGGTAGCGATTTCCCGCCTGCCGTCAGCTCGCTGGTGTGAGTCAACACCAGTACACGGTAATATGTGTCGTCGGGACGGCCCGCTGCCGCTTTCTGATCATCTTTCAAAGTGTCCGGGCTGATGTGTTCAACCGTGCCCTTCAAGCCACCGTAAATGGCATAGTCATATGCGGTGATTTTTACCGTTGCCGGTAAGCCGGGGCGCAAGAACGCTACATCGGAGGGGCGGATTTTACCCTCGACCAACAGCTGTTCTTCAAGCGGCACGATCTCAAGAATGTGCTCGCCAGGTTGAATAACACCGCCAATGGTGCTAACTCGCACGTTTTTAACCGTGCCGCGTACAGGGGCCGTGATGGTTGTGCGATCACGGATGTCGGCACGACCCACAAGGTTTTCGCTGACCTGCGAAAGCTCCAGCTCCAACTTCGCCAGTTCGGAACTGGCCTCAGCCTGGAACTTGTTGATGCGCTCGACAATTTGCGACTTAATATCATTGGCAGAACGCTTAATGCGCAACAGCTCCACTTCCGACATCAGCCCCTTTGCCGCTAACGGTTCGGACAAGCGGATTTCGCGGGAAGACAATGCATAACTGCGTTCCAGCGCGCTGACGCTGTCATTGAGTGAACGCTTGCGTGATTCATAGGCACGCACTTCCTGTGCCATGACCACTGGATCCTGCCTGACCATCTCCTCGAACTCCAGCGGTTGCTGGTAAGCCTCGGAGCGCAAACGGGTAATGGCGGCCTTCAGGCCGATCACCTTTGAAAGCACCTCCCGATAGCTGGATTCAGCACGGGTGGCGTCGATTTTCAACAGTACCTCACCCTTCTCTACGATCGCGCCTTCGCGCACGTTCATCTCAGAGAGGATCCCTCCTTCCAGGCTTTGGATCACCTGTTCGCGGCTCAATGAAATGATCTTGGCTTCGCCCAATGTGATCTCTTCGACGCGCGCAAAACTGGCCCATACCACACCAATGATCAGCACCACCGCAATCAGGTAGATAACCAGTTTGGAACCGGGGGTGGTTTGAGACAGCAGCGATTCCTTCACGTCATTCATGAACGCGGCATCGCCGGGTTCCAGGCTAGCCCTGGCACTTTTACCCCAATATTGCCATATCACAATGCTACCTCCTGCACGGCTGCGGCTGCAGGCGTTGCTAAATGCTTGTCGCCAATCTGATGGCTTTCACCCACCTGGAATGTTGGCGCCGGTTTCGGTGTTGCATCGGTTCCCTGGGGTTTAGCGGGGGCTGCGCGGCGACGGATGGGGCTGGTGGCTGGCGCTTCAGACTTACCAGAGAGTTTCGCGAGGATTTCAGCTTTCGGGCCGTCGGCCACCACCTTGCCGTCGTCCACCACCACGATGCGATCAACTAGAGTCAGCAGCGAGGGACGGTGAGTTACCACCACCAGCGCTTGGCCTTCGGTAGCGCGCTTGAGATGCTCGAGAAACAGCGCTTCAGTTTGCGTGTCCATAGCGCTAGTGGGTTCATCTAGCAGCAACAGTTTTGGCCGGGCCAACAAGCTACGTGCGAGGGATACTAGCTGACGCTGCCCACCCGACAAGCCTTCGCCGGACTCACCGATTGGCAGGTTGATACCCTTGGGATGCTTGGCGGCTACATAATCCAGGCCAGTCAGGCGCAACACTCGCAAAAATTCCTCGGAGGTGGATTCCGGGCGGCCGATCATCACGTTCTCACGCAGCGAACCGTAGAACAGCCGGGCATCTTGGCCCACATAACCAACCGCTTTGCGCCAATCCGCCGGGTCGATCTGGTTAACGTCCAAGCCATCGGTGAACATCTGCCCCTGAGTCGGCGAATACAAACGCGCCATCACCCTCAATAAAGTGGATTTACCGCTACCTATGCGGCCCAAAATTGCCACGCGCTCCCCGGCTGCCACGCTCAGATTTACGTCCTGCAGTACGACCGGGTTGGGTTGCATGTCCGGCGCGGGGTATGAAAAACCTGCGCTCTTGATCGTAATCTGCCCTGAAAGTGAGGGTTTTGGCAGGTATTCACGGGTCGCATCGCGATCCATCGGCATGGCCATCAAACCGTTCAAGGACTTCAAAGCCGCCTTGGCTTGCTGAAAGCGCACAGCCAGACCGATCACTTGCCCCAGCGGCGCTGTCGCGCGACCGGCTAGCATTACCGTAGCGATGAGGGCGCCCATGGTCAGATCGCCGGCGTCAATCAGGTATACGCCGATGATGATCAACACTACGGTTTGCAACTGCTGTAAAAACGCCACCACGCCAGTAGCTATGCTCGACAGAGAACGGGACTTCATCGACGTCGCCGCCGATAACGCACTGAAAGTTTCCCAACGGCGCTGCATATAGGACTCACCGCCGACCGCCTTCAGGGTCTCAAGGCCCTCGACCGACTCTACCAGCACACCTTGCTTGAGCGACGCCTCGCGCATGTTTTCTTGCATGGTGCGCGCCAACGGCCATTGGATGATGATACTGATGATTAGAATTATCGGAATCAACAGCATCGGCACCCAACCCAGCGAACCGCCAATCACGAAAATTACCCCTACGAACATCAATACGAACGGCAAATCGGAAAGCGTGGCCAAGGTGGCCGAGGTGGCGAAGTCGCGTACCGACTCAAACTCGCGTAGCTGATTGGCAAACGAACCAGACGACGCGGGTTTATGCTCCATCTGAATAGACAGCGCCTGACGAAACAGAAGCGTGCCCAAGACCAAGTCGGCTTTCTTGCCTGCCATGTCCAGCAGATGCGCGCGTACATACCGCGCGACGGCCTCGAACATCATGGCCAATGCAACGCCGACGCCCAACGACCATAACGTGACAAACGCCTGGTTCGGTACTACACGGTCGTACACGTTCATGGTGAAGAAAATACTTGCCAGCCCCAGCACGTTGATCAAAACCGCCGCAATGGCCGCGCTGCGGTAGTAGCTGCGATAACGCCACAGTGTGCTGAGCAACCAATGCCCAGCCGGCTGTGGAGTTTCGTCACCGGCGCGCAGGTCGACTTTGGCCAGCGGCTTGACCAGAATTGCGTGGCCGGCGTACATCGCGTCCATGCTGGCCTGGTCCAGTTCGACGGGCTCGCAGCCAATTTCCGGCAGGATCGCTTGGTAGAGAAAAGCCTTCTTGCCATCGTCATCCTTGATCACCGAACGTCCTAGCAAAATGCAGCCCCCCCGCTCTTGACGCAGTAGCACCATCGGCACCAGTTGTATGGGCAACGCCTGTGCACTGCGTTTGACTAGGCCGGCCGATAGGTTGGCGGCGGCCAGTGCTTTGAGCGCAAGCGAAGGCACAAGCAAGCCTCCCTTGGGCAAGCCGGCGGTCAATGCTTCGGCGGATTTGCCTACGGCGTAGTGGTCGCAGATCCAAGACACACTTTGTAGCAGCGTGTCCTGAATCGTTGTCTGGGGTGCAGGCAAAACAGCAGCCTCCACGCTTGAGCCAACAGGCGCATCAGTCGTCATTACAGGTATCCTGAAGTCGGAGCGCCAAGCGGCGATCACGATGGAATAAGGGGGTCATAGGCTGCGCGACAAGTACGGAGTGCCCATTGGTACCCGGTAGGACAATTCTGATTAAAGGCAGCATTCGACAGAATGAGACCTGTCCTAAAAAAAACGCACTGCGACTTGGCGCTGAAGGGGTGGGCGAGGATTGATCGGCTTACAGCTCCACCGGTTTACCCAATTCCACTTTGACCACCACTCGCCGATTGGGCGCATAGCAGGCCGCTTGCCGTATCCGGTTGCCATAACAAGTAAACACCACGGGTTCACGATTGCCAGCGCTGACCGCGCTGATCAGTGATTCGGGAATCCCGCCCGCAATCATCAAATCCTTTAACGTATCGGCCCGGGCCTGCCCCAACAGTTGATTTTCCGCCTCGTCCCCCATAGGGTCGGTATGCCCCACCACTTGAACGTGACGCACCTGTGCATGATCTTCGCGCAGCTCGTCGATCAGACTGCGCACGGTCTTGAGCCCTGCCTCGGATATATCCTGGCGAGAAGAAAGGCCAGAGGCAAACAGCACATCGCTAGACAATTCGTAACGCTTAAAGCGCGACTCATCAACGAGGTATTCGTAATGGCGGCAAGTCTCGACACCGGACGCACGCGATATTGCATGCACCTGGTTGCGCGAGTTGAGCAGTTCACGCTCCGCCTCTTCACGCGCGACCGGTTGCGGGAAGGTGTTGCCATCCTCGCGCACGCGCAAATAGTAGGTTTTACCGCCCTGTAATGTGGCTTGGTACAAGTCGCTACGTTTTCCTTTGTACTCAGGAGTGTCGTTCAGATACGCACCTAGAGTATGCGAGCCCGGTACAAGGCAGAAAACCGAATAACCACCCGGCAACAGGCCAGAATGGAACTCGCGGTCAACATAAACATGCGCGGCGCCTTTACGCTGCACACCCTCTTCCGTTCGGTAATACACCACTTGCGCCTGGTCTTCTCCAATCGGAGGGACGCTGACGTAAGTGTGATCAAAAACTTTGCCCGTCACGCTGGCAATTGGGTCGGCCAATAGGGCTCTGGCGAACAGTGCCGCGCTCAACAGCACCGCGGTTTTTTTCCCGGTTTGCAACATCATGGGCGTGACTCCGCCGTGAGCACCACAACAGCGATGCCGATCATATAATTCAGAAAGAAACCGCAGCCATTTAACGGCTGCGGCTTAGGTGTTGGACTGACGACCTATTAGGCAATAAATAGAATACCGGTAGCACGTGGCGAGGGAGCTTGCTCCCGTGGGGCTGCGCAGCAGGGCCGTTTTCAGGCGTGCGTCACCCTTCCAGCGGGAGCAAGCTCCGTCGCCACATTGACAGCGTTTCTGCTTGATTGACTCGCACGCGCTTACTTGCCGCTGACGTCTACTCGAACCACAACCCGACGGTTTGGTGCATTGCACGCCACTTGCTCGGCTTTGCTGCCGTAACACTCTTCTGTGACGAGGTTATTACTGCCCGCGCTGCTGACGCTGATCGAGGATGCCGTTAAGCCACCATCAACCAACAAGCCACGCACGGTTCGCGCTCGCTTCATGCCCAATGCCTGATTGGCCATATCCGAACCAATCGGGTCGGTGTGGCCGACCACTTCAATACGGTCGAGTACGGCATGCTCGCGGTGCAACTGAGTGATCAACTCACGAATCGCTGTGCGCCCCTTGTAGCTGATATCCCGTTTACCCGACTTACCGAACGCAAACAGCACGTCGCCCGACAACGCATAGTCCTTGAATTGCACAGCTTGCACCTCAGGCAGCGGCAGGTTGTTGCATACCTGAACTTTAGAGGCACGGGAGAGTGCCTGTACTTGGGCCCGGCTACCGACCAGTTCCCGCTCGGCTTCTTCACGGGTCACTCCTTGAGGGGCGCCGTTACCATTTTCCTGTACTCGCAGGAAATAGGTTTTGCCACCTTCCAAGTTGGCAGAGTACAGATCGACGTTTTTGCCGTTATATGCCGGCGCATCATTGAGGTAGGCCCCGAGGGTACGACTCCCTGGTACAACGCAAAACGTACTGAAGCCGCCCGGCAACAGGCCAGTATGGAACTCGCTGTCCACGTAAACGTGAGCGGCTCCTTTCTGTTGCCCCATGCCGCCGGTGCGATAGTAGACCACTTGGGCCTGGCCGTCGGAGACAGGCGCCACAGGGCTATATGAAGTCCCGAAAACGTAACTGGCGACCGTGCCGGGTTGCATTTCTTCCGCGATAGCGACCTGAGAGGCGGCTAGTGCGACACTCAGCACGGCAACGCTAAAGACAGTAAGGTGGTTGAACATGATGATAACTCCACTGCGAACACATACATGCGTTCGCAGCTATTGAGTGAGATTAAGGCTGGAGCGAACCAACCGATTGACGGTGTCAGCCGTGCACGAGACAGGTCTGCGCATGGCGTTCGCGCTTACACCACGTTGGTGGTGACTCCATCCTGAATCAGTAACTGCGCATCAAGGGTCGAGTGTTGGAACACGTTGTAGGTAACACCTGCTACGGTGGCGGTACCGGCGGTACTCCAATCACCTGGGTCAGTGCCGTCAGGGAGTAAGTCTTCGAGGTTAACTACATCGCCGGTGTCGCCCTTGATTGTCATTTGTAGAGTTTCGTCAGCCGTAAAGAGCGAGGTTTCGCCATACGCGAGTACTTCAGCCACAGACAGATTGAGCAAATTGTTCCCAGTGCCGGTTATATCGATCACGTTTACATCGACAACCTTTTCCATTTCCGACGCAGACAAGTTTCGTAAATCGAGCACTCGTTCACCTCCGGTAATGGTTAATACGTGCTTATCCCCGTCAATCTCAATATGCTCAGATATATCGCCTTGCACTAGAATCAATGCATCGGAAAGAGCAATTTTCGACTCAGACTCTTCGATCACTGCTTCTCTCTCAGCATTATCCAAGTCTACACCCTTCCACTCTATCTCATCAATGAAAGTTCTTCGGCCATCTCCTGGAACGTCAAATATCACATACGCGATAGTCTCTCCGGGTGGCGGCTCGATAGTATATTCGTTCTTATTTATCTCAGCGTGGACGTAGGCAATCAATTTGCCATCTGCATTATAAACTTCGAAATTTGAGTCACCATATACAGCCGCACTCAACTTGAAGCTTACCTCTGATGCTTCAACGGGAAATTCAAACTTGATTTTCGACGCGCGGCCCACATAAAGAACAGGGGAAGAAGTCTCAAACGTTTGAAGGTAAACAGCTTGCTGAATTCCTATTTGTACCACCGTAAGAATCAGATTATTAGAAGTTTCTAAAACCTCTCCCATCTTAAAGTATTTTTCTGTCTCGCCATCGAACGTTTCCCTCCCTGAGACGAGCTCTCCTATCCCAAACGGATAGACCGCAGACACTGGGCTAGAGTTACCCGCAGCATCCGCTACTGAAGCTGTTACATCGTGATTACCTAATGCTAATGAGGAAGGTACTTCGAACGTCCAATCTCCAGTTGCCTTGTCGGATATCACCGAACCTACAGCAACCTTGTCTACAAAAATGGTAACGAGCCCACCAGGTGCGGCTGTGCCGTTGACTGTAGGCTGTTGATCGGCCGTTGCACCACCTAGGCCGATATCGGCTCCCGAGTCATCAGTCAAAGACACAATTACGGGAGCGATAGGAGCCGAAGTATCTACAATCACCGTCCAGGGCGCCGAAGGTGAACTTGAATTACCTGCGGGGTCGGTCGCGACAATCGTGAAACGGTGGGGGCCATCTGCAAGAGCGCTAGCCGGTGTATAGGTCCAGCTACCATCTGCCCGCACTGTAGTGCTGCCAATCAATTTACTACCGTCATAGACGACGATGATATTGCCGGCTGTCAAGCCTGTACCGCTGAGTGTCGGTGTCGCATCATCAGTACTACCACCGTTAGTTATTTGTCCTTGAATAGCACCTACGTTGTCAGCAACAGCGCCGATTGTCGGAGTTGCCGGCGCGCTGGTGTCAACAGTGAATGGAATGGCCGGACCCATCGGGCCGACATTCCCGGCGCGGTCGATGACCTGCGCGGCAAACGAATGCGCGCCGTCGATCAACGCCGTGGCCGGTATGAAACTCCAGGCACCGGTCGTCGCGTTAGCAGTAACGCTGCCAATCGCTTTGACGCCGTCATAAATTACTACTACAGCTCCACGCTCAGCGGTACCGGAAAAGGTCGGCTTTGTGTCGTCGGTAGTGTCACCTGCCTTGATCGGGCCGGTCACCGCACCCACATCGTCGCTCAGGCTTTGCGTTGCAGGCGCGTCAGGTGCCACCGTATCGACGTTGATAGGGTAAGCGCCGGTCATCGGGCTAGGGTTGCCCGCCGAATTGGTAGCCTGGGCAGTCAGGTTATTCAAACCCTCAGCCAAGGGCTTGGTCGGCGTGAAGCTCCACTGGCCATTGCTTCCCACGGTGGTGGTGCCGAGCAACTCGCCATTGGCGAATACGGAAATCACATGACCAGCGGTGCCGGTACCATTCACGGTCGGCTGGGCATCATCGGTGTATTGATTCTGCCCCAGCGCACCTTGCGAGCCACCCTGGTCATCCATCACCGAGGTAATGGCCGGTGCGGCGGGAGCACCGCCCGCTACCACATTCAGGTCGAAACTAGAAGTTGGGGCGCTCTGGTTACCAGCACTGTCCGTCGCAGTGACGGTCAGGGAGTGTGCACCATTGGCCAAAGGAACAGCCGGAGTCAGAGTCCACGTGCCGCCGGTGGCAATCACACTGCCAATAGCCTTGCCGTTGCTGTAGACGGTAACCAGACTGCCCGCCTCTGCCGTACCGGACAGCTCCGGACTGGCGTCGTCGGTGACCTGTCCCGAGATCAGCTTGCCAGTGATGGCCCCCTGATCATCGACCACCGAATCGAGGGTCGGTGCCACCGGCGCGGAAGTATCCACGATGATTGTGTACGGATCCGAAGGCTCGCTTTCATTGCCGGCCGAATCAATGATGACGACAGTAAATTCATGACTGCCATCGTTCAGCGGCGTAGTCGGGGTGTAGCTCCAGCTGCCATCCGCCCCCACCGTCGTGCTGCCAATCAGAGCGCCGCCATCAAAAATCTCAACGATCTCGCCAGCCTGCAGGCCATCACCGCTGAGGGTCGGCGTGGTGTCGTCGGTACTACCGCCGTCAGACACCGAGCCTTGCACGGCACCGACGTCATCGGTGACCTCGCCAATCGACGGCGTCAACGGTGCCGTTGTATCGATGTTGGCGACAAAGACCGACGTGGGTGCACTTTCGCCGCCAGCGGCTGTGGTAACAGTCGCGGTCAGGTTGTGGTTACCTTCGCTCAATACCGGCGTGGTGTAACTCCACTGACCGCTTGCATTGGCCACCACGGTGCCCAGCAAGAGGCTGCCGTCGTAAATGCTGACAATGCCGCCAGGTGTGGCTTGACCACTCAAGGTCGGGGTGGCATCGTCGGTGGCCTGTCCGCTGGCCAGGCTACCGATGACGCTGCCAGCGTTGTCCGTGACCGAGGTGATGGAAATCACCACGGCCGCGGTATCAACCGTGAAAGGAATAACCGGGCCCATCGGGCCGACATTCCCGGCGCGGTCGATGACCTGCGCGGCAAACGAATGCGCGCCGTCGATCAACGCCGTGGTCGGGGTGAAACTCCAGGCACCGGTCGTCGCATCAGCAGTAACGCTGCCAATCGCTTTGACACCGTCATAAATCACCACCACGGCGCCAGGCTCAGCAGTACCGGAGAAAGTCGGGTTTGTGTCGTCGGTAGTGTCACCTGCCTTGATCGGGCCGGTCACCGCACCCACATCGTCGCTCAGGCTTTGCGTTGCAGGCGCGTCAGGTGCCACCGTATCGACGTTGATAGGGTAAGCGCCGGTCATCGGGCTAGGGTTGCCCGCCGAATTGGTAGCCTGGGCAGTCAGGTTATTCAAACCCTCAGCCAAGGGCTTGGTCGGCGTGAAGCTCCACTGGCCATTGCTTCCCACGGTGGTGGTGCCGAGCAACTCGCCATTGGCGAATACGGAAATCACATGGCCAGCGGTGCCGGTACCATTCACGGTTGGCTGGGCATCATCGGTGTATTGATTCTGCCCCAGCGCACCTTGCGAGCCACCCTGGTCATCCATCACCGAGGTAATGGCCGGTGCGGCGGGAGCACCGCCCGCTACCACATTCAGGTCGAAACTAGAAGTTGGGGCGCTCTGGTTACCAGCACTGTCCGTCGCAGTGACGGTCAGGGAGTGTGCACCATTGGCCAAAGGAACAGCCGGAGTCAGAGTCCACGTGCCGCCGGTGGCAATCACACTGCCAATAGCCTTGCCGTTGCTGTAGACGGTAACCAGACTGCCCGCCTCTGCCGTACCGGACAGCTCCGGACTGGCGTCGTCGGTGGTCTGGCCCGAGACCAGCTCACCAGTCATAGCACCTTGGTCATCGACCACCGAATCGAGGGTCGGTGCCACCGGCGCGGAAGTATCCACGATGATTGTGTACGGATCCGAAGGCTCGCTTTCATTGCCGGCCAAATCAATGATGACGACAGTAAATTCATGACTGCCATCGTTCAGCGGCGTAGTCGGGGTGTAGCTCCAGCTGCCATCCGCCCCCACCGTCGTGCTGCCAATCAGAGCGCCGCCATCAAAAATCTCAACGATCTCGCCAGCCTGCAGGCCATCACCGCTGAGGGTCGGCGTGGTGTCGTCGGTACTACCGCCGTCAGACACCGAGCCTTGCACGGCACCGACGTCATCGGTGACCTCGCCAATCGACGGCGTCAACGGTGCCGTTGTATCGATGTTGGCGACAAAGACCGACGTGGGTGCACTTTCGCCGCCAGCGGCCGTGGTAACAGTCGCGGTCAGATTGTGATTACCTTCGCTCAATACGGGCGTGGTGTAACTCCACTGACCGTTTGCCTTGGCCACCACCGTGCCCAGCAAGAGGCCGCCGTCGTAAATACTGACAATGCCGCCAGGTGTGGCTTCACCACTCAAGGTCGGGGTGGCATCGTCGGTGGCCTGACCGCTGGCCAGACTACCGATGACGCTGCCTGCGTTGTCCATGACCGAGGTGATGGAAATCACCACGGCCGAGGTATCAACCGTGAAAGGAATAACCGGGCCCATCGGGCCGACATTCCCGGCGCGGTCGATGACCTGCGCGGCAAACGAATGCGCGCCGTCGATCAACGCCGTGGTCGGGGTGAAACTCCAGGCACCGGTCGTCGCATCAGCAGTAACGCTGCCAATCGCTTTGACACCGTCATAAATCACCACCACGGCGCCAGGCTCAGCAGTACCGGAGAAAGTCGGGTTGGCGTCATCGGTGGTGTCACCTGCCTTGATCGGGCCGGTCACCGCACCCACATCGTCGCTCAGGTTTTGCGTTGCAGGGGCGTCAGGTGCCATCGTATCGACGTTGATCGGGTAAGTGCCGGTCATCGGGCCGGGGTTACCCGCAGCATCAGAAGCCTGCGCGGCCAGGTTGTTCAAACCCTCAGCCAAGGGCTTGGTCGGCGTGAAGCTCCACTGGCCATTGCTTCCCACGGTGGTGGTGCCGAGCAACTCGCCATTGGCGAATACGGAAATCACATGGCCAGCGGTGCCGGTACCATTCACGGTCGGCTGGGCATCATCGGTGTATTGATTCTTTCCTAGCACCCCTTGCGAGTCCCCCTGATCATCCACAACCGAAATGATGGCTGGCACGGCAGGCACACCGCCCGCAGCAACGGTCAGATCGAAATCAGAGGTCGGCGCACTTTCGTTACCGGCTGCATCGGTCGCAGTGACGGTCAGGGAGTGTGCACCATTGGCCAAAGGAACAGCCGGAGTCAGAGTCCACGTGCCGCCGGTGGCAATCACACTGCCAATAGCCTTGCCGTTGCTGTAGACGGTAACCAGACTGCCCGCCTCTGCCGTACCGGACAGCTCCGGACTGGCGTCGTCGGTGGTCTGGCCCGAGACCAGTTCACCAGTCATAGCACCCTGGTCATCAACCACAGACTCGAGGGTCGGTGCCACCGGCGCGGAAGTATCCACGATGATTGTGTACGGATCCGAAGGCTCGCTTTCATTGCCGGCCAAATCAATGATGACGACAGTAAATTCATGACTGCCATCGTTCAGCGGCGTAGTCGGGGTGTAGCTCCAGCTGCCATCCGCCCCCACCGTAGTGCTGCCAATCAGAGCGCCGCCATCAAAAATCTCAACGATCTCGCCAGCCTGCAGGCCATCACCGCTGAGGGTCGGCGTGGTGTCGTCGGTACTACCGCCGTCAGACACCGAGCCTTGCACGGCACCGACGTCATCGGTGACCTCGCCAATCGACGGCGTCAACGGTGCCGTTGTATCGATGTTGGCGACAAAGACCGACGTGGGTGCACTTTCGCCGCCAGCGGCCGTGGTAACAGTCGCGGTCAGATTGTGATTACCTTCGCTCAATACGGGCGTGGTGTAACTCCACTGACCGTTTGCCTTGGCCACCACCGTGCCCAGCAAGAGGCCGCCGTCGTAAATACTGACAATGCCGCCAGGTGTGGCTTCACCACTCAAGGTCGGGGTGGCATCGTCGGTGGCCTGACCGCTGGCCAGACTACCGATGACGCTGCCTGCGTTGTCCATGACCGAGGTGATGGAAATCACCACGGCCGAGGTATCAACCGTGAAAGGAATAACCGGGCCCATCGGGCCGACATTCCCGGCGCGGTCGATGACCTGCGCGGCAAACGAATGCGCGCCGTCGATCAACGCCGTGGTCGGGGTGAAACTCCAGGCACCGGTCGTCGCATCAGCAGTAACGCTGCCAATCGCTTTGACACCGTCATAAATCACCACCACGGCGCCAGGCTCAGCAGTACCGGAGAAAGTCGGGTTGGCGTCATCGGTGGTGTCACCTGCCTTGATCGGGCCGGTCACCGCACCCACATCGTCGCTCAGGTTTTGCGTTGCAGGGGCGTCAGGTGCCATCGTATCGACGTTGATCGGGTAAGTGCCGGTCATCGGGCCGGGGTTACCCGCAGCATCAGAAGCCTGGGCGGCCAGGTTATTCAAACCCTCAGCCAAGGGCTTGGTCGGCGTGAAGCTCCACTGGCCATTGCTTCCCACGGTGGTGGTGCCGAGCAACTCGCCATTGGCGAATACGGAAATCACATGGCCAGCGGTGCCGGTACCATTCACGGTCGGCTGGGCATCATCGGTGTATTGATTCTTTCCTAGCACCCCTTGCGAGTCCCCCTGATCATCCACAACCGAAATGATGGCTGGCACGGCAGGCACACCGCCCGCAGCAACGGTCAGATCGAAATCAGAGGTCGGCGCACTTTCGTTACCGGCTGCATCGGTCGCAGTGACGGTCAGGGAGTGTGAACCATTGGCCAACGGAACAGCCGGAGTCAGAGTCCACGTGCCGCCGGTGGCAATCACACTGCCAATAGCCTTGCCGTTACTGTAGACGGTAACCAGACTGCCCGCCTCTGCCGTACCGGACAGCTCCGGACTGGCGTCGTCGGTGGTCTGGCCCGAGACTAGTTCACCAGTCATAGCACCCTGGTCATCGACCACAGATTCGAGGGTCGGTGCCACCGGCGCGGAAGTATCCACGATGATTGTGTACGGATCCGAAGGCTCGCTTTCATTGCCAGCGGGATCAGTAATTACCACTACGACTTCATGAGAGCCTTCTATTAACGCAGGATCCGGGGTAAATTCCCAATTGCCATCTGCGCCCACCAATGCGGTGCCAATTTCAACACCGTTATCGATGATTGTCACAGTGTCACCCGGTTCAGCACCACTACCGGTAAAGGTCGGGGTTGTGTCATCGGTGCTATCACCATCACCTATACTGCCCTGCTCTGGGCCTACATTGTCTTGCACGTCGTCGATACCGCCGGTGCCGATACCCGGTTTATCAGGCGCCGTGGTATCCACAATGACGGTGTACGGATCCGACGGTTCGCTTTCATTGCCAGCGGGATCACTAATTACCACGACGATTTCGTGGGCGCCTTCGGCCAGTTCAGGATCCGGGGTAAATTCCCAATTGCCGTCTGCGCCAACCAATGCGGTGCCAATCTCAACGCCATTATCGATGATGATCACGGTGTCGCCTGGCTCAGCACCAATTCCCGTAAAGGTCGGGGTCGTGTCGTCGGTGCTGTCGCCATCACCCACACTACCCTGCTCCGGACCGACGTTGTCAACGACATCGTCGATACCGCCAGTGCCTACACCCGGTTTATCCGGCGCTGTGACGTCCACAATAATTGTGTGCGGATCAGAAGGCGCGCTTTCGTTGCCGGCCGGATCCTTGATCACTACCACGAGTTCGTGGGAACCTTCGACCAAAACTGAATCCGGGGTGAATTCCCAGCTACCCTCTGCGCCGACCATAGCGGTGCCGATTTGAACACCATTATCGATGATGATCACGGTATCGCCAGGTTCTGCACCACTACCAACCAAGGTCGGAGTATTATCATCCGTGATACCGCCATCAACGATGCTGCCCTGCTCCGGACCGACGTTATCCAAGACGTCGTCAATGCCACCCGTACCCGAACCTGGTTTGCCTGGAAGGGAAATGTCGACAGTGATTGGGAAAGGCAACGAAGGGATACTGATGTTGCCAGCGGCGTCTTCGGAAGTAACGGTAAACTCGTGCCCCCCTTCAATCAGCGCAGGCTTCGGCGTGAAGCTCCATTTTCCCTCGGCATCGGCCAACACGCTACCGATTTCCATGCCACCGTCGTAAATATGGATAATCGTGTTGGGCTCGCCGGTACCGCTCAGAGTTGGCATGGTGTCATTGGTGTAGCCACCGCTGCCGATCTGGCCCTCCTGCGGGGCGACGTCATCGTAAACGCCATCAATCACAGGACGCAAAGGCGCTACGGTGTCAACAATTACCTCATACCCTGGCGAGGGGTCGCCCTTATTGCCGCTGCTATCTACGGGTACGATGACGATCTCGTGCCTGCCATCGTCCAGACCCGGCTCAGGCGGGGTGTACTCCCATTTGCCATCATCGCTAACGATAGCAGTGCCAATTGTTTGTCCGTTGTCGATAATTTCAACACTTGTGCCTGGACGGGCTTCACCCGTAAACGTAGGGGTACGGTCGTCAGTAGAGCCGCCGCTTTCGATGAGGCCTTGCTTGCTGCCAACATTATCCTCAACGCCACCGACGGAACCTTTGTCAGCATTGCCATTTCCAGCACCTGCTCCATCGTCACCGTTTTTACCATCATCGCGCGTAGCAGCATAAACACCACCCAGCACACCCAAAGCGGCCAACCCAAGCAAAGCAGGCCAAAACCAGCCGATACCAGTACCTGCTACTAAGCCATCGCCAAAACCCACCAGCGATTGTGCACCCAGCACCTGCGGGGCCTGTACACCTTCGATTAAAAATGCAGCGGAGCGATCTTGCTCAGCATCAGAGGAGATGTACTCATGATAGCTCCCGTCTTCTGCGACGCCGACCAGTTGACCACCACTACCTTCAAAGTCTTCGATAATAAGCTGAGGCTCATCCGGATCACTGCCCTCAAGCGCGACGTGCAGGTCTTTGCCTACGCGCTTGATGGTGATATTTTCCGGAGCAACGCCATTGGCGCCCTCAGCGAGAATGTATCGACCGCCCCTCACTGCTTTGATGCGCACAGGCTGGCTGGTTTTGGTGGCGGAAAGCTCCACCGTCTGGGTAATGGTCTTTCCGTCTACGACGGCGACGTTAACTACGTTAGCGTTCAAGTTTTTCTGCCTTAAATTAGTCCGGAGAGTCTTTGCACCAGCTAAGCCGGCGTAGAGTTCAGTCAACCAAGCCGCTCATAGCCGAGCAAGCCTTGGGATGAGGTAATATTCTTAGAATTAGGCGCGACCAAATATAAGAACTGTCTCAAAGCAGCTTTGATACTGCCAGTCAGTTACAGCTAAACTCGCGCTTTTTTGGAGGGGGTTTTTGTATACAAAAAGCTGGCACATGACTGGCAAATAATACGATAGCCGCGCCAAGCCCGCGCATTCCGCCAGAACAATTACAACACCAATAAAAAAGGGAATACCGCTTGCAGCAAGCGGTATTCCCGTTCAAAGTAATTGCAGTAAGACACTAGGAGCCCCGTCCTTAGGACTACGCCCAATATGCGCTTTCGACAGCACCATGTCTTTGAGGATTGTCTCAAAACAACAAACATCACACCAACTAAACACTTCAATATCGCCAGGGATTTGAGACAGCCCCCCCTCTTGTATGTATCGGACATATCACAGACCCAGCTCCGAAGACATAGCGAAAGCCCTTAAAACTCTCTCCCTATCACAACGACCTGCAAGATGAAGTCGATACGGGCGATACGATGCCAACAAGGCATCGTGAATGTTGTCCCCCGTCGCGACCGACTTCCCGCGAAACGCCTTTCCGACGGTGTATTCATGACCCCAATAGATCTCGCCCTCACCTGAACCTTCCTAACCACACCACCATCGTCGTACTCTGGCACTGCGGGCCGCTCGCGAGCTGCTATAGTGAGTGATTGGAACACGTCCAGGGCTTGGCGCGAGCGCCTCCGGTTGAAATATGACGCCAAATATCAAACCCCCAATATGCCTCGCCCAGATCAATGAAGAGCAGGCCTTGCGGGACTTCATTTTTCAAGCTGCGATGGGTTTGCGGGCGATAAGGCCGGGAATGGTCGATCTTGACGCCCCGAATCATCAGCCAGACCTCCATCACAGAACAACGGCCACCCCACGGCGAACCGCTGCAATCGCCATGAACTAAGGTAGACCCTAGCGCCGAAAAGCTCAGACTAGAAACTTCTGGACGGTTTTGCACTATTCGTTGGCACACATGGTGCAGAGTGAGAATCGCGTGCGATCGCCCAGTATTGTCAGCGGAGAGCGACGTCCCCGGCCCAGGCTGATTTGGCTCTTGAAGTCGATCCGCCAAAGATCATTGCAGACCTCATACTCGAACCGGATAAACGGCTTAATATAAGCAGCCTTAGAATCAAACACGCGAATGACACTGCAAAACTACATGCACGGTACCAACCAAGGGTATCACCGCGCCACTGCCTTCCAATACGCGCTTGAGCTTCCGAGCGCCCCAAACTACGCCCTCCTGACTCACGGTCAAAATCTGCCGCCCACCTTCAGCGCAGCGTTTGGGTAGAGCACATCCGTAAGCGTCTGCCCAACACACCTTGCGTAAGTTAGGCAGGCACCCA
The DNA here is from genome assembly GCF_900105735.1 of Pseudomonas yamanorum. Taxonomy (NCBI): domain Bacteria; kingdom Pseudomonadati; phylum Pseudomonadota; class Gammaproteobacteria; order Pseudomonadales; family Pseudomonadaceae; genus Pseudomonas; species Pseudomonas yamanorum. The sequence goes on from NZ_LT629793.1 coordinate 1,212,433, forward strand.
CTGATGCGGCAGCAACTGGCCGATCTCACTCGCCCGCTGTGCCGGCAACCGGGTTAGCACATCTTTTAGATAGGCATACGGATCATGCCCATTCATGCGCGCCGACTGGATCAAACTCATGATTGCCGCCGCCCGTTTACCGCTGCGTAGTGATCCGGCGAATAACCAATTCGAGCGTCCAAGAGCCCACGGCCGTATCTGGTTTTCGACCGCGTTATTATCTATGGGCACTGCCCCGTCCTGGATATATCGAGCCAGTGCGCCCCAGCGCTTTAGGCTGTAATCCAGCGCTTTGGCGATAGCCGATCCTTCGGGCACAAGATCGCGTTGGGCCAGCATCCAGGCATGCAGTGCATTGAGTATTGGCGCCGCTTTTTCCTGACGTATTCTCCAGCGATCTTCGTCAGTCATATCTCGCGCTTGCCGTTCGATTTCGTACAACCCGCCAATCGAGTGAAGCGCCTGTTCGGCCAGCTGGCTTTTGTTGGTCGCATGCAGATCGAAGAACTTGCGGCGGGCATGCGCCATGCAGCCGATTTCAGTGATGCCTTGCTGGAAGCTTGCTTTGTAGCCGGCGAAGTCGTCGCACACCAACTTGCCATTCCACTGGCCAAGGAAGTTGCGCGCATGTTCGCCCGCACGGCTCGGGCTGAAGTCATAAACCACTGCCTTGAGCGGCGAAAACGGCGTAGTGCAGTAAGCCCAAACGTAGGCACGATGGGTCTTCTTCTGGCCCGGCGCGAGCATCTGCACCGGCGTTTCGTCAGCGTGGATCACGCCTTGGGCAAGTACCATCTCGCGTAACGCATCGACAAGCGGCTGGAGCTGCACGCCGGTTTGGCCGACCCATTGCGCCAGAGTCGAGCGAGCAATTGCCAGGCCGGCACGGCCAAAGATTTTCTCTTGCCGATACAGCGGCAAATGGTCAGCGAACTTGACCACCATCACATGAGGCAACAGGCCTGCGGTCGGGATGCCTTTGTCGATCACCTGCGCCGGTACCGGTGCCTGGATAAGCGTTTCACACCCGCGGCAGGCCCATTTTCCACGTACGTGTTGCTCGACCGTGAACACGCCCGGCGTGTAATCCAGCTTCTCGCTGACGTCTTCGCCGACGCGCTGAAGCTGGCAGCCGCATAAGCACTGGGTGTTCTCTGGTTCGTGACGGATCACAGTTCGTGGAAACTGCGGCGGCAACGGCGCACGCTTGGGCTGCTGACGCGGTTCGGCTGGTGAGGCAGGCGGATTGACCGCCTTTAACTCAGCCTCGATTACTGCGATATCAGTATCAAGCAGGTCGTCGAGCAGGCTGCCCTGATCAGGGCTAAGTTGCTCGCTGCGCTTGGCGAACTTGTGCCGTTTGAGCAGTGCAATTTCGTGGGTGAGCTGTTCGTTGACCGTTTCGATCCGCTGGATCTTCTTGCCCATCGTGTCGACCTGCGACAGCAACTGCGCAGCGAAGGCACGCAGTTGATCGGGGGTCATATGATCGAGATTGGGCGAGGAAGTCATGCCGTGGATTTTACCAAAGCAGCTCGCTTGCGGCAGTAGGTCAAGGCGCGAATTACAGCCTTTTAAAGCAGTGTGATTGCACCGCCAGCCCCAACCCGTTGCCAAGGTAGGCCGAGCACCAAGGCATGAAGTTGCTCGGCGTCCAGCTCGATTTCACAGCCTTGTCGAATGCCTGGCCAATGAAACTTGCCTTGGTTCAACCGCCGTGCAGCCAGCCAGACGCCAATCCCGTCATGCACCAGAACTTTCATGCGGGTAGCGCGACGATTGGCAAACAGATAAGCGCAGTGCGGCTTCGCCGCACCGAACACCGCAATCACCCTGGCCAGCGCTGTTTTAGTGCCGGCACGCATGTCCATGGGTTCGGTGGCGAGCCAGATGGCATCGATGCGAATCATTGCGTGAGCCCACGGACAAAGCGGGCGCATCCTTCAGGATCAGAAGTTGGCCATTTCACTGTGATCGATTGATCGCCAAACGGTAGATCGATGACCGCTGACGTTTCAGTCGGCCGTTTGGGCGTAGATTTCACTGGAATAAAAGAGGTAGCATCGCTGGCGGTTGATCTCGGTACAGCGGCATCCACTTTCGAATTACGTTAGCGTTGATGCCATGGCTGATGGCGACGCCGGAGATGGTCAAACCTGGTTGCAGGCATTCCTGAACAACCTGGGCTTTGAACGATTTGGGATAAGAGCTTCGTTGGCGCATGGAATTCCTGACGTTAAGGGCGATAGCGTCCGCTTAAAAATACGCGGACACCATCGTCCTTAATGCTGGAGTTCGGAAGGTGTGTTCCCGGAACGCTTACGCACATCCTACCTTGCGGCAGCGACCATATGAGATCGAGACGATTAAGAGCTCGCGTTTTTAAGTGAAGCAGCAAACCAAAATCAAGTATTTTATCAAACTGGAACACGTCAAAATGATCAGCCCCCATACTTCGCTAGTCTTCTAAACAAGTCCAAATCACTCCTCAACCCTAACTTTCGGTAAGCTGCTTGTTTTTGAGTACTAACAGTCTTTAAACTTCGACCGGAAAGCTCCGCAATACACGTGACTGTGAGCCCACTAATACACAGCCTTAACACCTCTCTTTCCCGTAAGCTTAAGGCAGGCAACGAAAGGAGCTTTGCTGCAGGGTCGCGGGTGTCGGCCAAAGTGAACGATGCACTGGACGAGTCAATTCGGTCGATGACCGGGCAGCAATAGTTCTGCCCAGCAGCCAGTAATCGAATTGCCTTTACACAGTCTTCAAGGGGCTGGCGCTTGCAAATTATTCCGTGCACTCCGATATCCTTCAATCCATCAACAGTCGCCGCACAGAAATCGTCTAGAAATACCAAGACTCGTAGTTCAGCATAATTGGCACACAAACTCCGAATGAAGTCTGTTTTACTTTTACACCTGGAAACATAATCAATAAACAAAACATCAATACGCCCGCCCCCTATCGCACGCAGTGCCGCATCTGGTCGAAAATAAACTTCATCAACAGCGATATCGAGTAGCCCGGAAAAGTAAGCACGTAAACCATAATGAACAACTTCCTGCTCATCGAGCACTCCGACCCTGATCTGCCTTGACATTGTGAAAGCCCCCACTCCATTGTAAAACACCTTGCTTAATTACAGCCAGAATCAGCATCCTAAAAAACTCAAAACTACTGAGATCCCATCGGGAAACACAAGATAAAAGCACCAGCGCCCCGCCATCGGCTTTTTTAGTATGAACCCTCAAATCAAGATCGCCTTGAGAATCGTCTTATTTCTCGCAAGAAAATTTAAAGCTTTTTTCTGAGAAAATTCTTACTCTCATCGATTGGCACTTGGGGCGAATCTAAGGAAGGCCTGAAGTAGGCAGCCATTTTAACTGGACTCCGGTGTAACCAGCGTCGCCAGAGACGTAAGTTTCTCCTCCGTGCAGTAATTGATCGACCGGAGCTACGTCCGCTACATTCGCCGCCGTGCCCACCACGCCACCAACCAACCAAACCGGTTTCGGCATCGACACCGATGTACGCTTTCATCCCGAAGAAATATTGATTTCCTTTCTTCGTCTGATGCGTCTCAGGGTCACGTTTTCCGTCCTTGTTCTTGGTCGAACTCGGCGCATGAATATTCGTTGCATCGACCACGGTGACTTGGCGCAGAAACAAACCGCGGTCGCCCAAATAGCCATTAATGACCTGCAAAATCTCACCGGCCAACTCATGTTTTTTCCAGCAGTCGGCGGAAATCGAGGATCGTAGTTTCGTCCGGAATCCGATCCAGGTGCAGCCTCAAACAGTCGCAGGATCGTAGTTTCGTAAAGCGATTCCTCCATGGCCGGATCGCTGTAGCCGAACCAGTTCTGCATCAGATGAAACCGCAACATCGTCATTAGCAGATAGCCTGGGTGACCACCTTCGCCCTTAGGATAGTGTGGCTCGATCAGTTTGACCAAGCCATTCCAAGGCACGACCTGATCCATCTCGATCAGGAAGCGTCCACGGCGGGTTTGTCAGCGCATTCGGCGTCAGCGAAGGATATCTGCGTCACCGGGACCCAACCGTTCAGTGCTTGGGTCTGGCGTATTTCACCAGATTTGGAAGTCTTTTTCAGAATTTCCCTAGGATGGAAATCTGCTTGGCATCAACGGCAAAGTCAGCCGCGAGGTATAGCCACGCACAATGATGATCGACTCCGCGCGCAATAAATGTCCCTTTTCAACCACATTATTACACGCTCCGCCCCCCCTCACTGAGACGGAGAAAATCGCCAAGAAAACGGCCGGATTTCTGGTGGAACTCCAGCAGGGCTATTTCGAACAGCTTTACCACAAGAAAACTCATGAAGGGAACCTATCCCATTGTGCGCTCCTGATTGAGGATAGGATGGCTCGTAAACGTGATAAACACACTCCAAGATTTTCTACGAGACGACGATGCCTTCATTCAGAGTGCTTACCTTACTGCCGCTGCCAATCATGCTGGCCAGCAGTTGCCAATACACCGCCACGTCCGACACCGCAATGGGCTGCTTCCAAAACAGCGGACACGACTTCAGCAAGATTCTGAGCTGTAATAAACAAGCCGAAACGGCTTTTCCGGGCGTTGAAAAGCGTCGCTTCGAGCCGAAATCACAGGTATGGACTGGACACAGCTTCGCGAGTCCCGCCGACTGGACTCACACAGTCGATATTTATATTCCCAAGGCAGCTTTACAGTAAGCGTCCGCCCAACACACCTTGCGTGATTAAACGGGCACCCACCTGTGCGGCAACAGGTCGGTAATCTCACTCGCCCGCTGCGTCGGCAGGCGTATAAGAACATCCTTCAAGTAAGCGTACGGATCATGTCCGTTGAGCCGCGCCGATCAACCTCATGATCGCCGCCGCACGTTTACTGCTGCGTAACGAGCCAGCGAACAGCCAGTTTGAGCGCCCAGAGCCCACGGCCGGATTTGATTCTCGCACCAGTTATTATCGATGGGCACAGCACCGTCAGCGCCATCCAGCGTTTGAAGCTGTAATGGCCAATGCAAAACAGTCAGCAAAACGCCGCTTAACGATGGCGGAACGTGCTCAGCAACTGATGCTGGTCCACTTTCCCAACATTCCCGATGCGTTGAAATGGACGCGAAAAACCCACGACGGCTTTAGCACGATTCCTCGAACCCTGCCCATTGCCACGCAAATTATTGACGCCGATTCGAAAGGGCAGCCTGCCGGGCACGTGCTGTTTTGTCTATGGGCGCGTATGCCCGATCATCCGGTCATAACGATTGAGAACCCAAGCACGTTTGCGGCTGATGCCGGGTTTCTCGGGGAGCGGGCCGTGGATACTTGGCGTCGCCGGATGAAGAAGCTCCGGGAGCTGAACTTCATCACGACCAATCCAGGCGCATCCAGCGAATTTTACTACGTGATGCTCACCAATCCTAACGCTGCGGTCGAGTGGATGCGCAACCACGGCAAGGTTCAGGATGGCCTGTATAGCCGCTTCATCGAGCGACTTCCGGAGATCTGTGCCTATGGCGACATAGAAGCGCTCCATGCCTATTGGGCCTCGCTCAAAGAAGCAGAGAAGGCGCTGTGGCTGCTGAAGTTGCTAAGCAGGCGTCGAGCCCGTCGGTATTGGACGAGCCGGCCCCAGCTCCACCCACCAAACCCAAGCGGATCAGGAGGACGAATGGTGATGCGTAGGAGAGTACGGGGCGCTAAGTGCTAATTCACCAACATCGGCGCCCTCAAAAATATAGCCCTGGACTAGCTGAGGGTCGAGTCTTGACTGGTCAGGGCTTTGGTGGTGCAAAGCTTAGCTGATCGATACAACCTAGAGGAGGCCAAATATGCAATTACTGAGGAGAAGAGTCGCGGGCGCCGAATGCCAATCCACCCACCTCGGCGCCCTCAAAAATAAAGCCCTGAACCAACTGAGGGTCGAGTCTTGACTGGTCAGGGCTGTGGTGGTGCAAGGTTAGGGGGTGCTAGACCTCACAACGAGTCTAGCACCCCTTACTCGGTTTACGGCAGAGGACGACTCTCACCAAGGTGTGCGCCACGCACACCTGAGTGAGATCGACCAACTGCTACCGCATCAGTGGGTACCTGCCTAACTTACGCAAGGTGAGTTGGGCAGACGCTTACGCACAGTCGCCATATTGTGAAGCTAGGTCGTGGCGGGGCGGACGCCGCGGCTAATTTTGAGATTTACCACCTGCGTCGCCCAAGAGATGTGCCAATGTCGACGATGTATAACCGGGTGCCCAGTGGCGCCTTAGCAGGGGCTTGAGCCATGTGCTGAGAAACTCGCACGCACGGTTCTTAGGGGGGGGCGGGTAACTGCGCCTGACTACCCGACAATCAAGTCCGACCGTGGGCTCTCGGACGCAAAAACTGGCTCTTTGCAGGGAGGGCGCGCAGAGGTTCGCGCTGCTGCGCTGGTGAGTCTGATCCAGTCTGTCAAGGTCGGTGGGCGTGATCCCTACGAATACTTAAATAATGTACTGGCTCGGCTAACAATCCAAAAGATGAGCGAGATTGGCAGTTGCTGCCACATAATTGGTAATCGGTGTAAGCACGCAAGGCGTGCTTACACCGATTACGGAATATCGATATTGCCATCCGTACTCTGGCGATAAATCGTATAAGGTAGGGCAAGCGTGTCAAGTACACCGGACGGTATGAAATCTACGATCTCAAGCGGAATAAGTGCAGGTGCGGCGGGATCTTTCTCACCCACACGAGGAGGGCCATGCAGAATACACAAATCGTAAAAAACCCCACTATAAACGCGCGGAATTGATTCACAATTTGTTTTCCTCTCTTTGAGATTGTGTCCAGCCACATCATCACCACGAAAAACCGTATTGATCGTACCGCACCCTGAAAGTAACAAGCCTATAGTTCCGAGTAATACGCTACGTGTATTTATCATGCACAGCTCCATCTATTAGCAGGAGCCGGCAGTTTAACGCAGAACCCTGCTACATTGACAACCCACGCCCATCAACCATGAGGAGGGGGCTCGAATGCGCCTACCGAGTCAGCGGGCGAGTAACATATTGAATCGCCCCGGGTTTCGTAGACACCTCTTTGCCTTAAACTGAGGCCAATTAGGAGGTGCCATGAGCAACCCGCGTTACCCCGAAGAATTCAAAATCCAAGCAGTCAATCAAGTGACCGAAAAGAAGCTGCCTGTCGCTGAGGTAGCGGCCCGTCTCGGCGTGTCGGCGCATAGCCTCTATGCCTGGATAAAGCGCTACAGCAAACCTCAAGCAGAACGGCAGCAAGACGACGATCAGCACGCTGAACTGCGTCGTCTGCGAGCCGAACTCAAGCGCGTCACTGAAGAGCGAGACATATTAAAAAAGGCCGCCGCGTACTTTGCCAAGGAGTGCGGCTGAAGTACGCCTTTATAAAGCAGCGCGCGGGCGACTATTCGATTCGACGGCTTTGCCTGACGCTGAAAGTCCATCCCAGCGGTTATTACGCCTGGCTGTCTGAGCCGCAATCTGTACGCGCCAAAGACGATCAGCGACTGCTGGGTTTGATCAAGCATTCCTGGCTGGAGAGCGGCGGCGTTTATGGCTATCGCAAAATCCACGACGATCTGCGCGAGTTCGGTGAGGATTGTGGTCGTCATCGTGTGGCGAGGCTGATGCGTCTTGAAGGTCTGCGTTCTCAGACAGGTTATCGACGCCGCCCTGGAAAGTACGGCGGTAAGCCAGCGGTCGTCTCATCCAATTTACTGAAGCGCCAGTTCGATGTCGTGGAACCCAACAAGGTTTGGGTAACCGACATCACGTACATTCGTACGTATGAAGGCTGGTTGTATTTGGCGGTGGTACTGGATCTGTTTTCTCGGCAGGTCGTTGGCTGGTCAATGAAGTCGCAGATGACCAGTGATTTGGCTATTGATGCGTTGTTGATGGCGGTTTGGAGGCGTAAACCGAAGCAAGAGGTGATGGAGCCAGTACAGCAGCTCCGATTGGCGCAGCTTTTTGAAGGCAAACAATTTGATTGCCAGCATGAGTCGCCGAGGCAACTGTCATGACTACGCCGTGGCCGAGAGTTTCTTCCAGCTTCTGAAACGGGAACGGATCAAGCGAAAAATCTACACCACGCGGGAAGATGCTCGGAGTGATGTGTTTGATTACATCGAGATGTTCTACAACGCAAAACGCCGCCATGGTTTCAACAATCAGCTGTCACCGGTAGAGTTTGAAAAGCGTTACGCAATGAACTTGCAAGGTGTCTAGAGAATCCGGGGCGATTCACCTGGCGAATGAAATTCGGGGTTGCTTCTACATTGGTAGATCGGGTTAGTTGTGCAAGATGAAATAACCAGACGCCTACGAAGCCCTACGTAAGAACTCCATGAGCTGAAAGCGGCACCAAAAGGCGCCGCTCGCCCAGGCTAAAATCAAATATGGTTATTCACCTAGAAGCTGCTTAACATCCATCGCATCAGAACTGTATATTTGGTATTGCCACCCTCCTAACATCACATTGTCGAGATTCCCCCTGCCACCCAGGTTTTCGCCACCAACAGGGTCATTGAGACACATTGTCAAATCTTTGGCGCCTGTTACACTCACTTGCACATGATTATTATCGACGAACAAGGAGTCCACGCCGAATGGAAGAATGTCACTAAACACTAAGTTGAGAGCAACCTTATCGCTATCTTCGTATATCGGCATATGGGGTTCGAAAAGAACCGTTGATGATACAGTGTCCAGTTGAACTTCGATATTGTCGATCACGGCGACTATCATCGGCGCAGTAGGGCTAGCTCCGGTCAGAATGTCGAACTGGAAGCCCTCGGAAGAAACACTACTGTTTCCAGCTTTGTCCTCTGACCTAACCGTCACAAAGTGACCGCCATCAGCCAACGGCAGTGCAGGTGTAAACGTCCAATTACCATCAGCACCGGCAGGCACACGCCCAATTTCCAGGCCACGGTCATAAAGGATCACCGTACTGCTCGCCTCAGCGGTACCGCTGATCTGAGGTTGTGCATCGTCGGTGAGCCCACCAAGCAGGAGATTGCCAGTGTGATCTCCCTGATCATCAACAATTGACGTAATGACCGGCTTGCTGGGTAATTCAGTGTCGATAATCACAGTATAGGGATCAGATTCGACAAGAACATTACCGGCCAAATCAGTGACTTCAATTGTAAAATTATGCTCCCCCTCTTCTAGCGAAAGGCTTGAAGTGAACGTCCACTTACCGTCATTACCTACAATTACCTTACCAATGGCAACACCATTATCTTTAATGCTGACGGTACTGCCAGGCTCTAGGTTACTGCCATTAAGCGTAGGAGTGGCATCGTCGGTAAAACCGCCATTGGTGATCGGACCTCGATTGAAGCCCACGTCGTCCGTGATCTCATTGATCTCCCCTGCGCTGCCTCCACCAGGAGCCGAGGCCTCAATACAAATATCGAAAGTATCTGTCGGAACGCTTTCACCATCGGCCAACGTTACAACGGTAGCGGCGAAAGCGTAGTTACCAGCAATAAGGGCCGAGCTAGGTGTAAAACTCCACTCGCCCTTGTAATTCGACGTGGTCGAGCCAATCAAAACATCCGCATTGTAAATATTAACGAGACAGTTGGCGGTAGCCTGCCCGCTAAGCGTCGGCGTAGTGTCATCAGTTATTCCACCTTTATCGACAGCCCCAACTACCGAACCTAAGTTATCCATGACAGAGGATATTTTTATCACAACTGAACGGGTATCAACATTGAAGTTAATAAACCCGCTTTCAGGACTCTTGTTGCCAACAGCATCTACAACAATGGTGCTGAGATAGTGTTCGCCGTCCACAAGAACGGCATTTGGTGTAAAGGCCCATCTGCCCGTGGCGTCTGAAACGACAGAGCCAATCTCGTTATCATTGTCAAAGATGATCACGATGCTGCAAGCTTCGGCATTGCCGATAAAGGTTGGCCTGTTGTCATCGGTGGTATCCCCATCGTTTAGAGCACCGCGGATAACGCCAACATCATCATTCAGCTCGTGATCATTTGCAGCCTCAGGCGTGCTCGTATCGAGGATTATAGGAAAGGAGATAGCTTCAGGACTGGTGTTTCCGGCAGCATTGGTTATGGTAGCGCTAATGTTATTCACGTTTTCTACCAAATCAGTTGTCAGTTCGACCGACCATTGACCGTCAGCGCCAACCATCCCAAAGCCCACGAGTTTACCATCTGCGTAGACCTGGACGGTGGTGTCAGGAGTTCCGGTACCTTTGACGGTAGGGCGCTTATCATCCGTTAGACCATTAGGAGAAACATTGCCCTGTTGATCACCGATATTGTCGATCACGGCGACTATCATCGGCGCAGTAGGGCTAGCTCCGGTCAGAATGTCGAACTGGAAGCCCTCGGAAGAAACACTACTGTTTCCAGCTTTGTCCTCTGACCTAACCGTCACAAAGTGACCGCCATCAGCCAACGGCAGTGCAGGTGTAAACGTCCAATTACCATCAGCACCGGCAGGCACACGCCCAATTTCCAGGCCACGGTCATAAAGGATCACCGTACTGCTCGCCTCAGCGGTACCGCTGATCTGAGGTTGTGCATCGTCGGTGAGCCCACCAAGCAGGAGATTGCCAGTGTGATCTCCCTGATCATCAACAATTGACGTAATGACCGGCTTGCTGGGTAATTCAGTGTCGATAATCACAGTATAGGGATCAGATTCGACAAGAACATTACCGGCCAAATCAGTGACTTCAATTGTAAAATTATGCTCCCCCTCTTCTAGCGAAAGGCTTGAAGTGAACGTCCACTTACCGTCATTACCTACAATTACCTTACCAATGGCAACACCATTATCTTTAATGCTGACGGTACTGCCAGGCTCTAGGTTACTGCCATTAAGCGTAGGAGTGGCATCGTCGGTAAAACCGCCATTGGTGATCGGACCTCGATTGAAGCCCACGTCGTCCGTGATCTCATTGATCTCCCCTGCGCTGCCTCCACCAGGAGCCGAGGCCTCAATACAAATATCGAAAGTATCTGTCGGAACGCTTTCACCATCGGCCAACGTTACAACGGTAGCGGCGAAAGCGTAGTTACCAGCAATAAGGGCCGAGCTAGGTGTAAAACTCCACTCGCCCTTGTAATTCGACGTGGTCGAGCCAATCAAAACATCCGCATTGTAAATATTAACGAGACAGTTGGCGGTAGCCTGCCCGCTAAGCGTCGGCGTAGTGTCATCAGTTATTCCACCTTTATCGACAGTCCCAACTACCGAACCAGCGTTATCTGTAAGCGTTGCAAGATTAATCCGACTGATGCCGGTCTCGAGATTGAACTCAACGGCTTCACTTTTGGGGCCCTGATTTCCGGCCGCATCCATGTTCACAACTCTAAAACTATGCGCACCATCCGCCAGAGCCGTCATAGGAGTAAAACTCCATCTGCCTGCGACATCGGTGAATACACGAGTAACTTCAACATCATTATCGAAGATAATAACCGTACTAAAAGCCTCGGCAGTGCCAGTAAATGTAGGAGTACTGTTATCGGTGACCTCACCTAACCCCCCGTTACTAAGACCCCCTAGATTGTTAGGAGCAATGGTATCAATCTCAATTTCGAAGAAAGCACTCGGCGCACTTTCTCCTCCTTCCGAATTTACTAGGGTCGCAGTAAAATGACGAAGACCGTCCTCAAGAGCATGTTTCGGTGTAAATGCCCACCGGCCATTGGTATCAGCCTGTGCGGTCCCAATCAGTATTCCGTGATCGTAAATTTTTACCGTTGCATAAGCGAAAGCTTGGCCAACAACAGTTGGCAGATTATCATCAGTTATCCCGCCGACATTTGAATCACCGACTGCCTCTCCCGTATGATCGATAATACCAGTAATTACCAACCCACCAGATTCCGAAAACCCCACAGATAAATCGTAAGGCAACGATGGCAATCCTCGATTACCAGCAGCATCTACCGAAATAGTAGTAAAACTGTAAGAACCATTCACTAGAGAATAAAGGGGAGTAAATGACCACCGGCCATCAACTATTGTTATAACACTGCCAATTAACTCACCATTAGCATAGACTTCGACCACAGAGCCTGGTTCGGCGACCCCTTTAAGGGTTGGCGTACTATCATCGATGAAGCCACCTTCGACTATTAGGCCAACATCATTCATAACTTCTTCAATCCTTGGTTGTACGGGCGCAACCAGATCAATGATTAATACGAAGTTTGGCGATGGATGGCTTTCCTTACCAAAGGTATTCTTTTCAATGAAAACAATGCTATGTTCACCATTCGACAAAGGCCACTCGGGAACGAACTCCCATATACCGTCCTTGTTTACGACCGACTCACCCATCAAGGTATCGCCATCCTTGATAAGAATGGTGCTACCGGGCGTACCGCTACCGCTGAACGTGGGAGTACTGTCATCAGTTACGCCGCCATTTTGAACAAGTCCAATTTGCTGACCAACGCTATCCTGCACCCGGTCTAGCTGAGGAGAAGGAGGATCCCCATACCCCACTACGTGACTCTCCTTATTACTGCCACGATTAGCTACGTGGATCGCTCCAGCCAATGCCATTGAACTAAGGCCTAGCAACGCAGGCCAAAACCGACCAGTAGGAGATTCAGCAGTTAAGCCATCCACACCGCTAACTGGCCGAGTACCTAATTCTTGGAAGGAAGAGGCACCGTCCATAAGAAAGGCTCCCTCATAAATTTTTTCCCTATCAGCAACAATGTACTCTTGATAAACACCATTCTCATCAACTCCAATCAATTGACCCATCGCATCGAAAAAACCTTCGATAATGAGTTGCGGATTATCAGGGTTAGAACCGTCAAGGGCAACATGTAGGTCTTTACGCACTCGCTTGATAGTGATATTTTTCGGGGCTAAGCCTAGCTCCCCGTCGGATATAACGTATTTACCATTTAGAACTGCTTTTATCCTCAACACTTCACTGCTTGAAAAAAAACTTGACTCAGCGGCCTCGGTAATTATTTTGCCATTAATGATAGCTACTTTTATTGCGCTCACGCGTACGCCTCACTGAACAGGTAATAGTTTTATCCAACGCAGGCAAGACATCAGCCAGTCCTTAAGCTAAGACGGACTCGCCATGGATGAAACAATACTCAACAATCGACATTAGTACCACCATAGGAAATGTCTCAAATAAATATCATTCCTAGCTTATAACTCCAGCAACTGAAGGTCAGAGTTTTGCAGTTTACCCAGAGCGCAGCGGCAGCGTGCAACCATAATCTATTTGCTCCAAGGGAGCAGTCGCCGCCTCTACTTGACTAAAAATTTTATTGACCGTCTTAACCCATGCAACCCCGCGGAGAGGAAAAAAAAGCGTGGGGCTTGCTGACATGCAGTTCGACATTCAAATATAGATAGAGGGCAGATGACACTGCGTCGAAAATTAGCAAAGCGTAGCGTTCCGAAGAGGAGTTTCGAACGATGCGGTCGTCGACCCACCTTATCCATGCAGGGATCAGCACCAACCAACTCGGTTTGCTATTTATATAGTCAACCATATTTTTTGTAGTGGTCAACTTATTGTAGTGGTCTAATGATTCCGGACACTCATTTAGGCGAGAATACCGCCAGATAGAGGTGTCAGATGACCAAGCAACGCCGTACCTTTTCCCCTGAGTTCAAACGCGAGGCTGCCGACCTCGTTCTCAAGCAGGATTACAGCTTCATTGAGGCCAGCCGCTCGCTTGGTGTCGGCGAGTCTGCTTTGCGCCGATGGGTCGACCAGGTGCCGCAAGAACGCACGGGCGTCACTCCGCAGAGCAAAGCACTGACCCCGGAGCAGCAGAAAATCCAAGAGCTGGAAGCCCGAATTGCTCGCCTTGAGCGGGAAAAATCGATCTTAAAAAAGGCTACCGCGCTCTTGATGTCGGAAGATCTCGAGCGTTCGCGCTGACTGACCAGTTGAGCATCCACGAGCCGGTTGATTGGCTGCGCAAGGTATTTGAAGTGACCCGCTCGTGCTACTACGCTCGGCGTCTCAGGCGCCGCACACCGGATGTAGAGCGCCTTCGATTGCGCAGTCGGGTGAACGAGTTGTTCACCCAAGGCCGCAGTGCTCCCGGTAAAAGCCTACCCGAATCCACTTGTGTTCATGGTCGGATGTGGAGAGGTCACTGGCACCACGCTTATCAGCTGGAAAACAGCAGACGGAATGTCCTGGATAGATCCATCTTGGCAACCGGCTCCTGCGCAGAAATTTAAAGCAGGATGGTGCTGGGTCACAGATCCCGCCAACGAAAGCATCAAGTGCTACGTCTTGGTTGAAAACGAGCCGAAGGACGCGGGCTTTGATCGTGGGAATGTTTCGCTAAGACTGGCCTTCAAAGACGTTATCGTCTGGCCGACCTTGGGAAATGACTTTACCAACTCAATTCATCGTAACAACTCCCAATTACGACGAATCATCGCAAGTCAGGCTGAGGACAGACTCAAACGTCCAAATCTGATTATGGCCTCCCAGCACATCACTGAGCTTACGGAAGTCGTGAGAGCGCTTGTGGATTATCACGCACGGCGATTGGCGTCCCCAATTGCAGTTGCGGCCGCTAACAGTGGACGCCTGCAGGATTGTCGGATGCAGCTTCACAGTGCCACAGGCATATTTCCGTCTGCAGACAGCGAACACAATACTCGATCAAGCCCGCCTGCGATGCAGCCTCCAAGCCGCGTGATGCGCAGGAGCACCAGCGGAGGACTGACCCTTACATTGACGTGGGATGCGAATCTCACGCTGGAACGTGCGAAAGGACACAGATTGCAAGGTGGCGTGGTCCAGGATGATCTAGCGCCCGCGGCGCTGGAGTTTCATGAGCTCTTCGACCGACATCCACCTGACACCGACTACCCCGAATCGGTCAAGAAAGAGCTCGCACTGCTGGACACCCTCGTCCAGGCCGGAGGTATCAAGGACGCAAAGGACTTTGCCTACCAGACCAGATATGGGGTGACACCCGCGAAAGAATTTACATTGGAGGAATTGGCCCGCTCCGAAAAATATGTGATGAAGGCGGTGCAAGCTCTCAGCTACCTTAAATCCCATAAGGACTCGGTCTGGATTACTGAACCTGGGACGAAGGGCCATCTGCAGTTCACCGATCCCAGTGAAGGTGATTACAACGTACTGGCGTGGGCAAACGACGAGTATCGCGTAAGGCTAATGGCGAACGATCTTTATCGGTGGGCGAGAGATACTGCCAACCATCCACAGCTCGTTGTATTCGCCAACGGCGTCGGGAAGGTTAAGGATGAAAAGCCTAGTGAGCTCAGTAACACCAACGTTTCCAGCCGCGAACGCTTTGACATTACGACGGCGCCAAATGTGAAAGGCTCCATCACCGATGTTGCCATGGTAAACAAAGTCTACTTTTTTGCTCTCAATGAAATTGAGTCGATGTACGACGAGGCTGATGCCGTATCGGCGGAAGATTTCATGGATGACATTTCCACTCGCAGGAAAAACCTAGATGCTCAGTGAACTGATCCAGCTCCTGGACGAGCGTGCCGTCGACGCCGGCTTCACTTCCCCCGAAGACGGTATCTTGGTATTTGCTGATGACCCGCACTGGCCTGGGCCACCTCTCACGACTCAAGTGAAGTACTGGTCGACAAAATTTGCTTCAGTACTGCTTGTACAGATCGATTGCCAAACGCCTGAGGAGGCTTGGATTCAGACGAGGCATGCAGAGGCATTCTTGGATGCTGCGCTCCTACGGCTCGAAAGAAAGGGGTCTGTGGTTGATGGTTATCTGGTCATGGCATTGACTCAGTTCACTGACAAGTTCAGACAGTTCATCAACGATGTGGAAAAGGATACGCGCTTCGTACGAAAACATGTCGTATACCAGAATGCTGGTGGCTGGCAGCGTTGCCAACGCATCCCCCCACTGGGGCTGGTAGGGCCATCCGAGCAGGCCGAATTTTCTGGATTTGTGCCTGAAAATAAACAAATGGCTGAGCTTTTGACATCTCTTGCGAGAGTAAAAGGGAAGGAGCTAGCGCGTCATCATGGAAAGAAGTGGGATCTGAATGAATAACCTACCTATCAAATTCCTTTCGGTGGAAATCCGGAATTTTCGCGGCGTTCCTGATGTTCTGCAGATCCCACTCAATGCACCGTTAACCATCATTCATGCCGCTAATGGGACCGGTAAAAGTACCATTTGCTATGCATTAGAGTGGCTGCTCACGAACAAAGTGGACGACCTTCCAACCACCTCAGACTTTTCTTGTCAGTGGGGGTGCTGGTGATACTTCCGTCAGTGCTGACTGCGAGATAAACGGCGAGCCATATTATCTGGAGCGGATCAACGGAAAAGCCTCGATCAAAAAAAATGGCGAGCGTAGAAAAAAGAAGATCAAAGATGCCGCCCTACTGGAGATGCTCACGCCGGCCTCAGTTAAGGGTAGTAGCACTCAAGCCACGACCAAGGCACGTCGCGACTGGCTCCGCAATTGCCGATGGTTGTATGCAAACTCTTTGGCCCTCCTGGTTGACAACAGCAAGTCAGAGCTCCGGCAGCAAGTTTTCGCGGACATATTGGGTCTGGGTCACCTTGCGAGTACGCTCAGCAATCTTAAGGAATACCGAGGTGATCTCCCCAGAGTCCAGGGACTGGAAACGAAGCTGCAAAATCTGGTCACCGAGATTCAGGCGCTGGAAGAAAAACTGTCCGCCAACCAATCAGGACGAGAGCAAATCGCGCTCAAGCTGAATTCGATAATAGAAAAACTTCCCAGCACTCGGGTAACGGGAAATCTGCTGGATGGCTTCAAAACGGCTCAACTGGAAGTCGCCAAACAACTGCAGACCGCGCAGCACAAAAAGAACCTGCTAAGCCAGTTGCTGGAGGGATGGCCGGGTTATGAGTCCAGCCTGCAACAGCTCGAAAGCAGCCGGAGTTCGCTCGCGAACATTACCCAGACCAGCACCACCTTGACCGATGATCATCGTCGGCTAGCTGAGCAACTCGCTACTGTCGAAACGCAGGTGGCACAAGGGAGGTTAGGTGTTGACTGGGCGCAAAAAAACACTGCTGTGCTCGATGACTGGAAAGCCATCGCCTCGGACCCAGCCTTTGTGCGGTTGTTCCCTCAAACTGACCTCAGTTTTCAGCACTTGGAACAAAATTTTATCGAGTATGGCTGGGACAGTGACAGGCAGCAGCGTTGGTTGAATTCAATTGAGCATCTGATCAGCAACAGGGATGTCTTGTTAGATCTCCTTAACGTCAAACAAGATCTAGCCAACAATCCAGTCCAGCCACCAGCCAACTTGGTGGAGCTATCAAAATCTGCAGATGAGGCTCAGCAAGCACGGATTACAGCACAGGGAGAGTTCGACGCCCTTTCCAATGTCATAAATCGCCTGAAGGCGTTAGGACACGAAGCGGCACATACCCTCTCGAGTGGACACTGCCCCCTATGCGACCATGACTGGAAATCGGCTGATGTGCTGCAAAAGCAGCTGTCCAATGCCAACCTCGCTCCCGAGCTTCAGGCAGCAAGTCACAACCTAGTGAATGCACAGTCGAATGAACAGCTCTGGATAACGACACTACAAAGCGCCAGGCTGCAGCAATCTTCATTTGAAGATTATGTAGTTCGGGTTAAATCGGTGAACGATAAACTGAAGGTCATTGAGGAAAGCACCGGTTTTCTCAGTACCATGGGCAAATCTGATTTTTCAGACTCTGACATCAGTAATTTTCCACAGCTATTGGTTCGCATCAAATTTGCGATCGGCACAAGGCAAATCGCCGAAGCATTGGCGCAAGTTGAAGAGTTCTTTCAACTGCCGTCCTCCCCGAACGCAAACATTGGCGTTTCCGAAGCGCTTCAGGTGCTCGCGCGATACCTGCAGCACTTCCAGCAACAACTTGACTCGGCCAATGCTGAACGGCCTGGCCTCACCCAATCTGTCAGGGAAAAGCTTGAGAGTATTCAGGCCAAAACCCGAGAATCACATCAAATCAACGCCAGCATTGCGGCAGTTTCCCAAGTGGTAAATCGCTTCCAAAGCCAATGGAACGAAGCCGTCGGTATTCTTCCCATCTCCAGAAACTTGCACACTGCCACCCAAGTCGCGGTGGAAGTAGACCTCCAGAAAGCTGAAGGATATGCAGCAGAGCTCCGCGAGTGCCAAATATTCCTGAGTGTTGACTCTGATACTGGGCAGTTGATTAAACTCCGTAGCGAGAAATCGGTGGTCGCCGAGAAGCTCCGAACGGGGCAAAGCCACATTCTGGTCGCAGAAAATGCGATTACACAATATGGCGATCATGTTCGTAATGCGACGGTTGCTAGCCTAGCTCCCCTCCTCGTGCCGGCCACTGAATTATTCTCCCGGATGCACGCGAATGAGGTGTATCACCAACTGAGTGTGTCGGGAAATGATTTGAATTGGATGGTGCTTGCTGAAGGGCATGAGACACCGTTGGAGGCAGAAGAAAAGCTCAGCCAAGGGCAGCGACAAGATTTAGCGCTATCGCTTTATCTCGCCCGGGCAAAAAATACCGGAGGCAGCTTCCTGTTGGATGAGCCAATCGCTCATTTGGACGATCTCAATCGAGTAGCCATGCTGGATATTTTCAGGCTTGCCGCAACTTCTAATGCCGAACATGAACCTGATCCTGACAACTGCCAGCGAAAGTTTAGCTCGGCACCTTGCGCAAAAATTTTCCAGCCTTCCTGATCAACACCTGTTGAACACGATTTATCTGGAAGGAAATCCTCGAACAGGCGTCAAAGCAACTGTGACGAGGAATGCGACAGGTACACCGGGTTAAAACTTACAGCGGCACCAAAAATGACAGTTGGGTGGCCTCCAGCCACCCGCTGCTCTCTTATTATTAATACCCCCTATATCACTAAAACAACTTGCGTTACTCGCCCACCAATAAGAACCACCCAAAAAACCTGCCTAATTTATCTCTAACCCAACCAGATTAAAAAGAGTTTTTTGGTTAGCATTACCGTGCTGCAGCAACAATAAATAATAGCCCTCATAGCAACCCTTAAAGGAGTTAAACCCTTCATTATTACACCGATCAGTTTCCCCCTGAATCGTAAAGTGCTTAAATTCGATCCTAATCTCACAATGATGTTAATGATCGGCGAGAAAACCACTTACAAAATAAATCAAGTCAAAGTCCTGACCCAACCTTATGCAGTTAACTGCATTTTTGTAGTCATTCAAACGTTCGTAGGTTTTTATTATTACTGGCAGACGCCCTACTTCCAGATTTAACGCCCCAACAGCAATAGTGTCTTTGGCATAGCCTGATACAAAAACCGTTAGATTGTTATACTCAACTGCGCAAGAGGATTCATCGATACGTTTAATCGATAGCGCTAGCGTATTTTTCCAACCTATATCAAAAAATCCAACTGTTTCATTAACCGCTAATACGTTCAGCTCATCGGACATGCTCCTGATGAGCAAGGTCACTCCCAGCGGGTCTCCTGTTTCGAGCAAGCAAAAAGCCAACCCTCTCTGTGCCAAATAATTGTCTGGCGTTGCCTTAAGGCATCTAGAAAATAATTCTTCCGCCTCTTCGATTTCGCCATAAAATTGCTTGATTTCGCCTTTTTGTGAAAGCGCTTCGGGTAGACCCGGCTCCAGCAAGAGGCAAATTTCTATATGTTCAAGCGCGGCACTGAATTGACCTTTTTTGTATAAACACACACCTAAATTCAAGTGCGGTGAACTGAACTTCTTGTCTACATAGGTGGAAAACTCAAAATGATCAATGGCCTCATCTATGTTATCTACCTTTAAATATGCGACACCAAGATTATACAAAATTACTGCATCATCTGGGTTGTAATGATTCGCGGACTTCAAAAAATCCAGCGACAGAGGGTAATCACCTTTTTCGCCCAGCGATGAACCTTTGATGGCCAGTGCATAGGGTTGGCATGGGTCGATTTTTAGGGCTTTGTTGCAATAAGTGATTGCTTCATCGTGCTGGTCGAGGATATGCAAGATCGCAGCGCATTTAACATAGACCTGCTCGGACTCAAGCACACCCGCAAGCTCAGTGTAAGATTTGAGCGCTCGATCGTAGTCTTTTTCCTTCAACAAGGTTTCGGCGTGCGTTATTTTCGTCTCGACCTTTTCGAGGATAGTTTCCTTTTTTATTCCTATCGAATTTACGTAGCCTTGCTCAATGGCAATCTGTTTTGAGTGCTTATGCAGTAAAGCAATGGCTTCTTGCTTGGTTATAAAACCTCTAGCAGCTCTTTTTTTAGCCGCAAGCAACTGAAAATCACGTATACAGTCATCGCCATTGATAAATAAACCTTTGCTTATCCCCCAAGACACAATATGCAGGTTAACTATTTCCTCTACCTTTCCTTCGGGAACCGTGTCAACAAAACACGTCCGCGGAACGTCAAGGACACTTTTGAAGCCAAACTTAAGCAGCAACTCCTCAAAATCCTGCGAAACCAGGGTCTTTGATGCTTCACTCTCTTCAGATGACTCGAAGTTTCTGTAATGCTTTAGGTAGGTCAAAAAACTCGAAAGCTTCTTATTTATCGTCGAGCCAATAAGTATTTTGTTTTCACCAACATGCTCAATAGCTAACGGCAGAGACAACTCTTCCAGCTTCACTTGCAATAGAAGCTTTCCATGTTCGTATATTAAAGTGAAATCATCGTCCGTTTCTATTCCCTCCGACAAAAAGCCACTATTGTCCAGATTCTTCAGCAAGTAATAGATGGCGCATGAATCCTGAAAGCTTAGTCCTAATGATGAATTAGCACCACCCGTTTTGATTCTTCCAAAGTAGCTATCTTTATGCATTTTCTGGTCTTTTAGATGAGACGACGTTCCCAACCCGCTTAATCGAATGGTCAGATAATCGGCGGAAGCCTCACACGAAATCATCAGAAAATTTAATCACTGGAAAAAAGTTTGGCCAGACTCCTGCCCCATCACGCTAGGACGATAACCATCTCAGACAATTCAGGGACCCACATTACCAAAGCGGACGAACTGACAGAGCTCCTGCACAACCGCCACGCCTTGCGCTTGCTGCTTACGAGCTGGTTTGGTATACACAAATGAGATTTTCGTTTCAGGTAATGAAAGGGTTACTACTATGAAAACGACATTTTTTTCAGAATTCATGAGCGCGGCGAAAGAAGCCCCGCGGCTCTATTTTGCACCGTTGCTGGGGGCGGGTAGAGCAATCAAGGCTGAGTTTCGCCGGGTTGAAAAGGGGGACGCTGGTAAAGCGCGGCAGGCTCCCACCGGGAAGCACTGACCCCCCACTATCAAGCCCCCTTTCGGCGGTTTTTTTATTACCGCCTCCAGCAAACATGATTCTTCATTGTCTGGAAGCTCTGCGAAATTTCACTTTGACCGCCCAACCGGCTGCACCCGGCGAAACCAGTTAACTGCATTTGAGTTGATCACCAACTGTGTGGAACTTGGCCATTTATCCTCGTAACCATGACCGGCCAACAACGACCCATGGTCGCTCGCGAACGTCAGACCAACTCATTGAGCATTTGATCATGAGTACGCTGATATCAGCGCGAGCCTATGCCCTTACAGACGAGATTGTATAAAAATGCCCCCCTTGCTACGCCAGGTTTGGCGCCTTCTTCGCGGTGCCAAAGTCACTACCTACGCCCTTTTGATGCTTGGCCCCATGTTTGTCCGTCCTCTTGACTTCGTCAGACAACCAGACCAAATCCAGCCAGCCTATGCAAAGCTTCCAGGACTTAAAAGCGCACCGTTGTTGGTCTCTGGCGTCTGTGCGGCTTCAGCTCAATCGGTATACCAGTGGGTGTTTTGGCTGGAAATGAGCAAACCCGCTCCTGCAGCGCCCTCTGCCGATTTGCTGCTGCGACTGCACAACAGCGAAAGCTTGTACTTCTGGGGTGCCTTCGCACTGACCACGATGCTGGTGTATGTCCTCGCGTTCCTACGCTGGGGTTATCACTGCGGTTTCATCCATGTGCTACGTAAATGGCGACCCGAGTTGAGGAGGCCGCCACTGTTATATTTTGTGGTCACAACGGCGGCATGGGGGCTATGGCTAAGCCTCTACAGCGCGATTATTGTCCGTGGCCTTTGGCAATGGAAAGCCCAAGGCGATCTAGGCGAACTTGTCAGCGCCTTTGTTCAATCACATCAAGTCAGCGCGTTGGTAGTGCTGTTGATTATTGGTGCGGCCATGAAGCTCGCCGGACGCAACAGTGAACGGGGCATGAAAGCCATATACGGCGGCTCTAGCTGGCTGTACGCCCTAGTCAGCATGTTTGCTATTGGAGTGTTGGCATTGTTGACGCTTTTGTTGGTAAAGCTGTTGCCCGCGGTTGGATAGCAACGTACGGCAAAGAGTAGCAATCTTCGATGTGAGGATCTTTTCATTCCCATACTCGACGCATATGTCTCGCGCTTATGGGACTGGCTGAGCAGGCGCCTGTGTGAGACTTCCCAGCTTGCCCAATAGCAGGTGCACGGAATGCGGCAGCTGTGTGCAATTGGCCTGTCGTTGTCCTACAGCAATTCGGGGTCTGGAGTGGTCTGCAATCCCCAATACAGGCAATTGTTGGACGCGCCACGGCGAGGTTCCGATCGCCAATCAAACGCCCCTGCTGAGCTGTCGACCAAAATAGCGATCGAGGGTAATCCTCAATCTTGTAAGCCTAATTTTTGCACTGTAAACCGCGTTGGTTTACACGTCATTAAAGTGGTTTACACGAAGCCGTATCACCACCCCGAAGACCTTGACGCAGCTGGTTTGCCGGCGCACCTTCCTGCCTCGATGAGAGCTTCACGACCCTCCCCTTGGCGAGTTCATTCAACTGCCATCTCCAGCAATCAAATTCCACCTGAAAAAGCCAGGAAGCGATCCGTGATAACGGCGTACAACTCATTGCGTTTCACAGTACACGATGAAGCAGGTTCTTTTGAACAGCCTGTAAATAAGCGAGAAAACCCGCCGAAAAGCGGATCTTGGTTGGGGCCAATTTTCATGGCTTCGCAGTGGCATCCAGTGGCGTCCGCCCTTCTGCTTCCTCCACCTGGCGAAACTCAGCCTTGATCGCCCTGACCGCCCCCATCAACGCTACACAATAGCGTCGCGGGGCTTCGTTCGCAGTGCGAATGAATGCTGAAAAAATGTCGTTTTCACAACAGCAACGCCTCGCGACCTGAAACCGAAAATCCCTTTACCTTTAGCAGCCCGGTCGTCAGCGGCAAGCGAATCCGGAGGGTCCAGCCGTCCCACTCTGACAGCCTCAATGTCGCACCTGGCTGAGTGGCGGCGATGACGACTTTCGCGTATTGCGCACAATCTAGTCAGCCCGTCGTTCATTTGCCACGGTCAAGCTTATCTCTGATTTTATTGAAGCGGTAACGCTCAGCCATTCGAGCGTTTACACTTGTTTTGTTAATCTTTTCGATGGCTTGCTCGTCGAAGGACGCCAAACTAATCGCCCCGCCAAGCGGCCAGGTATTTTCGATAAAATCATCGACCGTCCGGCATTTGTACGCATAGTACCAATGGCTATAACCCAATGCATGGGCCAACATTTCATACATCGCTCTGCATTTAATTGTGGAGCCCGATGCACTGGCGAGTTTCCGTAATTTTTTGTTGGTGAGTCTGCACCGATACAAAGGAAGTCCAGGACTCAGTGCAATCAAGACAAATCGATCGGCCAATCGATCGTCGCGAAAAACGTAATCGGCGTCCGGGTACCAACCACGAAGGTTGTTGGCCGCCAGAAAGGATTCAAAATGCTCACCCAAATGCACGACAGCCGCACGCGCGGTGATTTGTTGGGGCACGTCTTGAGGCGGTAACTCAATAATCGTTGCCATCGCTTTTCACCTCCTACGAGTTGGGTTCGAAACAATTCATCCGCGAGCGCAGCGGTCTCCCGCATGGCCCACCCTTCTCAGCTCACCCCGTGTGGCCGCCGGTCACTGGAGGACTGACAAAGGATGGCCAGCAAACTGTGCCTGGAACCTTGGCAGGGCCATGCCTCTCCCGCCGTCCGACCGATCAGGGCGACGCCGTCGGATCGCTCAACGGGCCCAATCGCCAAACGGCACATCCGCCTCGATGTAGCGCAGCGCCGACTGCACATCGCGCCAACCGACATACTCCATCAACGCCTTGCTGCTCCACTGGTTGCGACTGGCCCAGGTGGCAAAACCGCGGCGCAGCGAATGCGCGGTGTACCCCTCGCCAGCTTCACCGCTGCGCACAAACGCCAGACGCAAAATGCGCGAGAGGCTGTTCGGGTTGACCGGCTCCTTCGCGACATGCCCCCAACGATCGATGGCGCGAAACACCGGCCCGTGGTGGAGGCCACTGACTGCCAGCCAGTGCTGGTAGGCGTCCACGGGACAGAGTCGCTTCAGGGCCGGGAGCACCAGGGTGCGGCCACGATGGTCACGATCGGTCTTGCTGCTGGCGAGAAAAATCTCCAGCGCTTGCCCTGCGCGCAGCTGGATATGCTCGATACGTAGCCGGCACAATTCGTCGCCGCGCAACGCCCGCCAAAAACCCATCAGGATCAAAGCCTGGTCCCGCGCCGCACGCAGCCGCACCGCCCGTTGTTCAGAGCTCAACTGCAGGGCCAAGCCCTCAATGCACGCTTCCAATTGCTGTAACTGCAGCGCTTCGGCCTGCTTGAGCGGTTGTGGATGCAGCGCCTGAATCCCGCGCAGCACATCGCGCACCCGCGACGCTTTGGTTGGATCATCGAAGCCGTACTGCTGGTGCCATTGGGCCAGGGCCGCCAGGTGCGTGCGCAAGGTATTGCTGGACAACTGCCCACCATAGGCCGCCAGGTAACGCACGATATTTTCACTGGAGGCCGGCAGCACCCCGCCCCACTCGACTTCAAAGTGTTCAATGGCCTGGGCATAACGCCGTTTGGTGCTGTCGCGGCGCGCCGCCTGCAGGTAGCGCTCGGCTGAATCGCTCATTCCACCTCCCGCATACCGCGATTTCGGGGCCTGGCCTCGAAAAAGTCTGGTCACGTTCAAGAATTCAGCATTCTCGAACGCCAGTCCGTCCGAATTCCTGCCGTCGCAGAGGCAGGGTTACAGCTGTAATTGCATACTCCGTAAACCAGTACGAAATCGTCGGAGTCAGGCCATGGCACGCGGAGGCATCAACAAGGCAGTGGTGCAAATCGCCCGCGAAGCGCTGCTCGCCCGTGGCCAGCACCCCAGCATCGACGCGGTGCGCGTGGAGCTGGGCAACACCGGTTCGAAGAGCACCATTCAGCGCTATCTGAAGGAGCTCGGCGCCCGAGAGCAGGCGCAGCCGCCCACCCCCGACGAAGAACTGCACAGCTTTGTCGCCGGTTTAAGCGCTCGCCTCACCGTGCTTGCCGAACAGGCGGTCGCCGAGGATCGCCAGCGCCTGCAGCGGGATCGTTCAGCGTATGAGCAGCAGCGGTTGCAGCACCAGGCACAACTCGATCACCTGCAGAGCGCTTACGCCGGCCTCGATCGTGAGCTGCAGGCCCTGCGCGAACACGAGCGAACACTCCAGGAGCAGCTGCGCCAAGCGGACGGCGAATGTCAACGCTTGGGCCAGGTGGAACACGACCTGAACCAGCTGTTGGTCGAACGGACGACGCACCTCCAGTCGCTGGAGGACAAGCACGGCCAAGCACGTGAGGCGCTGAAGCACTTTCGCCTACAGCATCTGTCCCAGCGCGAGCAGGAAACCCAACGACACGACGCGCAGGTTCAGCAGTTGCAATACGAGTTGCGTGCACTACGTATCAGTCTTTCGGACAAGCAGGATGAACTCGCTCGCCTATTCCAGGACAACGAACGGCTAGTCGGTGAACTGCGCCACCAGGGCCAGCAAGATCGCCAACGTGAACGTGCACTGCAGCAGTTGCGACAACAAAACCAGGACGCGGAAGTCCGCGAGCAGAGCGCGCAGGCGCAGGTCCAAGCGTTGACCACCGAACACGCCAGCCTGCGCGAGCGGGTCAAGCGTCAGGTGCTCACGGAACGGCAAAGCCGTCGCGAGCTAAGGTTCCAGCGGCAACAGATCGAGCGCTTGCAGGAATTGCTCAGCCAATTGGCACCACCACTTTCGACCACCGACGACAGCTAACTTTGCTTTCGCTGGCCGCCTCTAGCTGAAGCGCGCTACGACGGGCGCAGGTTCGGTCGCTGACGAAGCGGAAAAGTCGGCCCATTCACCGATTGCAAAACGATCACGTCGGTGGCCCTTGAGCGCAGCCTCGACCCACTTCGCATGCCGCGTTGACCGTTCAAAAGGCGCCGGCGGACCGACCAGCGCCGAGGCGTCCTGTCGCGGCCATGATTCGTCCGGCCAGCAATGCTGGAAAAGGGTGCACGCGTAGAGGTCCCAGCCAGAGATCACGCCGCGATAGCGCAACCAGTTGCCGTACCGGTCGAAATCCTCACAGACCTGCGCAAAGGCGGAAAAATCTGATGGCCAACCATCAACGAGCGGAAAAAATCCGCGCTTGAACAATTGATTAAGCAGCTCGTAAAGCGGTTCACGAACGAAGCAGCCTGGTTCAGCCATACACACTAAGATCAGGTAATTCAGGAAATGCGCGCGCAACCAATGACGATGGGATTTGAAGTGTCCAGAGGTCGAGCCCAATAGGGCGAGGACATACCCCAAGTTGCGCCAGTCGGGGCAGGCACACAGGCGACGCATCAGAACGGGGCCAAGCACCGGGAGCAGGCAGCCGCTTTTTAGATGCAGGGTCTGCGCCAAGTGATCAGTGTGACGGCGCTTATCCCAGAGAGTACTCAGGACCTCCCACAACGGGTCAGTCGTCACGGACTGCAGTGCTGGATAGTCCATCAATAGATCGCGCAAACAATCTCTGCGGAGCTCACTGCCTTTCAGTAGCCGCGGCCATTTGTTGTTACGCGCCAACCTTACCAACGGATGATGCTGGTGTGCCCACTCGCAACCACATCGCTCCAAAGCCGGTCCGGTGTGGGGACATGCAAAACAACTGCAGAGACTATGGGCAACCACGCGGCCTCTCAGTTGCCCTACCACCGATGAACAGGCCATGGCACACCACCGCTCTCAGCGACTAACACCTGGAGTGAAGCACACTGTTGGCTGACGCGAGTGGGCGCTCCAACGGCAGACACAACAGGCATTGATAATCCGGCGCAAAAGGTCAGTAGCGTCAATGACATAGCGTCTCCCATCAACAACCCTTTCAACGTCGACCTGCGGTCAAGAATGGTGTTGAATAATATTAACATCACCAACACCTCAGCAGCCGTTGTAACGCGCTGGGAGCGCCATCCTCCATGAGCACCATACTTAGTTGGTATCGCCTGCTGAACGCAGTGACTGCAGGTCGCCTCAGTGCAGATTTCGCATCTGGTTCGCCTCGCCTGAAGCCCACGGTGTCGATTTATCTGCAACCGTCAGTCATTCAACGAGTGCACTATATAGCGCTTCGGCCCCACGCTTGCCCTCGGCGGACAACGCTGCCGCTGGCCAACTTCCATCGCTGTCCCTCGCTCTCTTGTCACGCAACTACGCCACCCAACCTGGATCTGTTTCGCCGGGGATGTTTCCTGCGCGCGAGGGAGTTTTCTCGTGACCACGAACACGGCTTGGCCGGTTACCTGTTGGATGCGCTGGGGGTGAAGGTAAATATCGAGTCGCTGACGGCGTGGGCGCCCGACATCCTTGTCAACGACCCTAAGGGTGGACCTCTGCAAGTCATATCCCTCTTTGACGTACAGACACGCGTTGTACTCGGACTACACATTTGCGTCAGGCATGCGGCATGCGAATGGCTACTGGGGGCGGTCGAAGCCTTAGCGAATCAATCACCATCACGACCCAATATCCGGCCTACCCAGCATCGCACCGGCACCCTGACTCACCTGCGCAGCGGGTCCCGCCAATGAATCAACTGTCGAGAGTCAAATTACCTGAGCTGTAACGGCTGCCCGCAGTCGCGCTCACAATCTTATTGCCAAACGTCATCAGCCCCAGCGGTCCTAATCGAGCAGTACGGGTAACACCGAATTACCTGAGGAACCAGCCATGGATCTTTCGCTAAACATCAGCAGTGCTCAACAAGGTTATACCCTCGGCCCAGCCAGGCCCGTGGTATCCGGCAGGCACGGCAAACTCGTGACTTTTTTTGCCTCACAAAAAAACGCGGCCTCCATGGGTTGCGAGTCGTTGCTGGAAGCCGACTATTGCATGTACCTGGAATACCTTCCGTCCATCATCAGGTATCAGGCGCAGCCCTACACCATCTACTTCCGCGACCCGGCGCTACGTTACACACCCGACTTCTTCGCCACCCTAGATGATGGCCGGCAGGTACTCTATGAAATAAAGAGTACCTGCGGTGGCCGAGACCCAAGGTGGCAGCAGCGACGTGCGCGGCTAGAGGAGCTGCTGGGAATTAATGGATTGAATTTTGAATACGTCGAAGAGCATCAGTTCCGGCACCCCGTACTGCTGACTAACCTTCGCACCCTGTACCACTTCGGCTTCAATGGAACCCCCTCCAGTGTTCCGTCCATCATTCGCCTATTGCGTCAGCAACCGGACCAGCAGGCCACGATCAAGCAGTTGATCTGTTTAGGCGTACTTCAGAAAGACGTCACTTTTGCACTTTTCCATCAATTTCTTAGCTGTGACCTCCGGCACCCGCTGGATCTGCGCAGCAAGGTCTGGGCCGTATAAATGAAAAACTCACTGAAGATGGTCGTCGGCGAGCATTACCGTTACCACGGGGCTGACTATCAAGTGATGGATATCGACGGAGACCGCATTCAGTTGCGAGCGCTTCGGGCGAGCATCAGCCCAGTGTTTCAAAGCCTTGAACGCCTAATACGCGCCCACAAGAATGGTGAGTTACGAAAGATACAGGAAGCCCCTTTCGCCCCTGACGCCACACTAATAAGCGCAGCTGTAACCCCTGCACACAAAGCAAAAGCAGAGAGGAAAGAGTTTTTCTTGCTGCAGATTAGGGACCGATTTGGCGGACGGCTCCCCAGAACACACGTGGAGCGGTTAGCAAAAGAAATTGCAGCGCAGCGTGGTGAACCTAAAGCACCGAGCTATGGCGCACTCTATCTTTGGAATCGAGCCTATGTGGCGGGCGGCGAGAACATCCTTTCTTTGACGCCCAAGACACGTCGTCCCACCCTGCATCGTCTGTACCATCAGCCTGAGGAGATACAAGAGCTCATCAAGTTAAATGTCGATCAACTCTACTTCAGTCGAACACCATGCAATAAGACCGAGGTGATCGACGCTATTCATTGCGCCATCCGAACGACTAATCAGAGCCGTAGCCCGATTCATCAACTGACCGTTCCTTCGCTCAGCACCTTGTACCGGATCATCGTTGAGCTGGACCGCTATGAAACCGATCTTCGTCAATTGGGGTATCACGCTGCAATCAAGAAGCAAAAATGGAGCCGAAAATGCCGTCAACCCTACCGTCGCTTTGAATTGGTGGAGGGTGATACTCACACACTGGACATCGAAACCTGCGACGTAGACGGGAATCCCATTGGTCGGGCTTTTCTCACGGTGTTATTAGAAGTGCGCACCCGCATGATTGTGGGTTGGGACATTTCCTACAACCCACCATGCCTGGAAAAAACGATCCGAGCATTGAAACACTCACTGCGCAGCGACAACCCATATGGTGGTCTCGGGTGCAACTATCGTTTTGACAACGGCCTCGACTATGTCGCCGATCATATAAAGACGACGCTCAGCGGGCTGGGGGCTCATATCACTTTTTGCGAGCCGGGAAACCCTGACCAGAAACCGCACATTGAAAGCTTTTTCAAGTCATGGACTACCTCCATCGTCCATTGCATGCGGGGTACCACATTCTCCAAACCCAATCGATATGACTCTGAGGGCAACGCGATCTACACGATAGAAGACCTCAAGCGACGCTTTCAAGACTGGCGGGACACGTTCTATCACGTCAATTTTCATAGCGGTATCGGAATGGCTCCCAAAGAACTCTGGGAAAAGGACGAAAACGATCGCCACGAATTCGCCTTGAAAAAATACAGCGAAGATGACCTCAACAGACATTTCCTGAGCGTTGCCTATGTGACACCTAATAATGGCCGATTAAGATATAAAGGACTCGCGTGGACCGGTCCGGCCGTGAGTTTCCTTGCTGGCAGGCGCCCCGGTAAAAAAAAACTCCGCTGAGGCTGTTATACGATGTGAGCGAACTTGGGCATGCGTGGGTATTTGATCCAGAACAACCTGGGCATGTGTACCAAATCGACGCAGTCGACCCCGATTATCAAATCGGCCTGACTATGCACTTGCATGACCGCATCAAAGCTCGACTGGGCAGCACACAAAAATCAATTAATTACCGAACCGCGCGAGAAGCACGCGTGCGCATTCTTCATGAAATAGCCAACGCCAATACCAAACGCCGAAGAAAAATACGGGAAATTGCTGAAGAGCATGGAGATTTTAAGGCACTTCCAGCATTAGGCGCCCAACAGATTGGGCACATCGAAGCGGGAGCAGAAGCAATCGCGCATTTCCATCTCCATCCTGAAACCCCTGCGAGCTATGAAGTGGTGGTGACAAAAAATGAAAACGACCCTCCGAAATGATGTTCTCAAAGAATTCAGCCTACAGACTATCTTCTTTCCTAACTTTCGCTTTGCCTACTCACAGTTTCAGAAGGCTGTCGAAACAACGGGTTTGCGCCAGACTGCCAGTTGCGCATTTTTGATCGGTCAGTCTGGTTCAGGAAAATCCAGGCTGTGTGAACTCTTCCGAGATTCCTTTGGCCCGAGTCGCGAAGAGGTGGACGCAGATGGTATCCATAAAATTATTCCAGCACTGTATTGCCTTGTGCCTGCTCCGGTCACTATTAAGGGGATCTGTGTGACGTTGCTCAAGCAGCTTGGAGAATATTCACCCTATAGTAATGTTCACGAACTGAACAATTTGCTAGTGGCCCGTTTAAAAACATGTAAAGTCCGAGTACTTATCTTTGATGAAATTCAGCGCCTTTTGAAACCAGAAGCTGAAAAGACCCGTGACGGTACGTTAGATTGGCTGGTCGCGCTGTCGAGCCTCAGCCACCTCCCGATCATATTGTCGGGAACTGAACAGTGTAGTGAATTATTTGATGGGAATGCGCCATTTGCGCGCCGTTTTTGCTATGTGGCCAATCTGGGTTATTTCAAATACGAGGACCATGCCACCTCCGACTTTCATCTGACGTTACAGGGTCTGGATCAAGAACTTTACCGCTTGGCTAACTTCGCAGGCGAAGAACATCTCCATGACGTGTCAATCAAGATTCCGCTCTATGTGGCCAGTGTAGGCAATCTGGAATATGTGCGGCAAATTATTTACGAAGCAGTGAGCATCTGTCTTAGTCGCGCAGCTCTAACCCCAACACTTACCCGAGCCGATTTCATCGACGCCTGTCGAGTCTTGTTGCTGCCCCTAAATCTCGCCAAGGGCGATAACCCTTTTACAATTCCTCTGAGCAAGAGCTTGTCGCTAATAGAGAAATATGAAGATGAAAAAACTAATCTTCGTTCCGATGCCGCTCGCGGAAGAAAGCCCGCATAGTTTGGTAAAACGTGCCGCACGATGCCACGGGTTTGCAACGGCGGGACAACTTAACGGTTTATGTATTGGCCCACAAACTTTTCGATCTATGTCACTCACCCAAAATTCAGACTTTGCAAAATTATTTGTCGCTGAAGCCGGTATCTATGGACCAAGTGTTCAGAATGGCTTCTACGCAACGATTGAAAGGCCCAAGCAACGGAGGCGCTTTGTCATCGGCGGCATCGAAATTCCCGTAACGTATCTACGCCTACGCACGGGAGCGTATTGTGACGGTTGTTTCGACCAAGGGTGGGAACGTCAAGTTCGGGATTTGAAATTTGCAGAATTTTGTCCATATCATCTAAAAAAGTACCTCACCCATTGCCCTGAGTGCCAGATGCCAGTCGAGTGGTGGCATGCACTCGATGGGAAATGCAGATATTGTTATACAGCAATGAAATGTCAGCCCTGTACGATTGTTGAATGCAGACCAGAACGAAAGCTGGTAGAACTAATGCGTACCCATAGCCAACTTGACTTCGACCGATTACTTACCTTGACTCGCCAACTTGGCTACGCCCCCGAAAAACCGACAATGCCTGATACCGAGCGGCGAATGATATTCATTGGCGCACTTTCGATCATGACAGATGACTCCAGCGCAATATTGGAGCATTTATTTAAGTTACATAGCCTACACCCCAATGTGGAAAAATTTTGGATTGCAGCGCGTTTTAGCCTAGTAACTAATCCCGACACGCGAGAAGCATCAAGAATCTTTCTGGAAACAAGATGCGAACCTGTGCCGAGTTTTGCTCACAACCATGATCCTCTCCTACTTACCCTAAGACAGCTCCGCTCAGTGTTAAATGCAAGCGTCGCGCAGATGGCAAAAATCAAGAAACGTACGCCGTTTGCACAAAGGCCGATATACTCCGGTTTTACAGTAGACGAGGCAATTATTCTCGCGAGCAAAGCAAAAGAATTCCTATCAGCGGATGATGGGCGCCTACCAATTGCAAAAATAGAAATGTTAAACAGATCAAGTGTTTGCCAAGAGCTTGGTATTTCGCAGGCTGCATTAAAGACATACGTGCAACATGGTCTACTCAAACCATATTTAGGCCAAAAAAAAACGCCGTTCTTCTTCCGTTCAGACATAGAACAATTTTCAAAACTTTACGAGCCTCTTCAAAAGCTTTCTACAAAAATTGGTATGACTGTCCGCAGGCTTCACCCAACACTTGACTTGATGAATATTGAAATAGTTCCCAATCGAGGACTCAAAGATCGATATTGGCTCGTAAAAAAAGCTGATATTGATCGCATCATCAGCGCCAACAAAAAGAAAACAATTAAAAAACCGCGCCAGTTTTTAGCTTTGAGCCCAGTTGACTTCAGAAACAACCCACCAACAGATTATGTCACAATAAGAGAAGCAGCAAAAATGCTAGAAATGGTAATAGAAAACGTAAATTCCGCCATAGAAACACGTATGCTTCTGGGTGTCTGTCGCGGGCGACACATGCGAATTTATATCCCAAAAATTGAAATAAAAAAATTCAAGACCAGGTATTGCACAACCGTACAAGCCGCCAGCCTCATTAAGGTTCACTACCCTCGAGCACCTGATTTGTTATTTGGTTTAGGTGTGCGCGCTGTAATCGGGCCAACGGAAGGCGCTCGCGACAATGTTTATAAAGCCACAGACATCTTGAGGGTGGCTAAACTAACAAAAAAGGAGGACCCGAGAGAGCATTTCAACTATTTAAGCAAAACTCTCACCGCAAAGCGCCTTAACATTTCTCCTGCCACCCTATTGAAGCTAATGGCCGCCGGCTTAATAAAATACACAAAAGGAAAAGAAGGAACTTATTTCAGACCTAGTTGGCTAGATCGATTTAAAGAACGCTATATTTTACCAGGTGAGCTTTTGAAACTCGCAAGTCTATCACCAAACATGGTCTCTCAAATGATCGACGCGCTTGGCAGCATGGGCATACTACCCATAAGCGTTAACAACGAAAATCAACATGCTTATGTTTACGAACGGAAAACCTTAGGTGATGCATATGATAAATTTCTTAAAAAAATGGCCTGCCTAGACAAATCCAGAAAATACAGAACCTATATAAAACACACTACTAGACCTCTACCAGACGGATACATACCAGTAAAAAACTTCCTTAAGACCTATGACATATCTTCCACTGATTTCTCAAATTTATTCATAAAATTTTGCTTTATTAATACGAAGACTTACAACCAAGAAAAATACATTTCTGCAAGTGATGGAAAGAAATGTGAAGCCATTCTTAAAAACTACTGCACCCGCACGACGGCTAGTCATATCACACCTGGCGGTTATGGAAAAATTACAATCCTGCTTCGCTCTGGCATTCTAAAAAATGAAACGCCTATCCCAGCCAACCATACCCAAACCAGATTAATCAGCAAATTAAAACTTAAAAAATACTTAGACTCCCTAGCCTCCTCATCCCCCAACGAATAAAACCTTTGCGCCTCAGCCATTAGCCATTAGCCACACCACTAATAAAGCCCTTCGCAGAAAAAGCTGCCTACTAGCATACTCTTCTAACAAAGCTTCAGCACTCAACCTTCAAAATTTATCACTCCTATGGTACCGTTCTAAACTGTGGCGGACCTGAATAAAATTCATTAATACTATTTTTTATGAAAGCTCGATGCAAATCCCTTGAAATAAACACTTGAAAAAGGACTTATTAGTATAAATTTCACTGAAAATGACCGCTTGAGCCTGCAAACCCTGCGTGCGCAACTGGTGAAGCTGTGCAAACCGACGGTGCGCGTCGAGCCGCCGGTGATGGATACGGTTCAGCTTTCGGAAAAAATGCGGCCTTTGTTTATCAGCAGCGTGCAGCAGGATTTGCAGCGAATCAGTGCCGCGCTCGAGCAACGCGATTGCCGCAGCCTCGGCCAGACACTGCACTCGCTTGCCGGCGCGCTGGGGGCCGTGCAGGCCCTCAGCCTGGCCCAGGCGTGTATCGAGCTGGAGACCCAACTGGCGGGCGGAAGGCTTAACGGCACGCTGGAACTGCAGGTAAAGCAGGTTATCGGCAGGCTGTCGGCCCTGCTCGGGACGCAGCTATGAATCCCAAGGCCTTGCGCGAACACCTCACTCACTTGAACCGGCATCACGGGCAACCCTTATGAAAAAACTCAATGTGGTTATCGCAGACGACCACCCCATCGTGCTTCTGGGCGTGCGTGAACTGGTCGAGCGCGACGAGCGCTTTCAAGTGGTCGGTGAAGCCATCTGTTCCGCAGGCCTGATCGCGTTGCTCGACCAGCAACCCATCGACGTCGTGATTACCGATTACAACATGCCGGGGGACTCGCCCTACGGCGACGGCTTGAAGCTGGTGGAATACCTCAAGCGGCATTTCCCTCACCTGCAGATCCTGATTTTGACGATGATTTCCAATCAGCTGATTCTGACCCGCCTGCAGGAGTTGGGCGTGGTCGGCGTGATCCAGAAAAGCCAGTTGCACACGGAAATCCAGATCGCCCTGAAAGCCATTGCCCAGCAGGCGCTATACCGCAGCCTGGAGCCGGCCAAAACCTCGGTGATCGAGTCGATGACCGCCATCGACGAACGCTTCTCCACCCTGTCGCCGAAGGAGTTCGAGATACTGCGTTTATTTATATCGGGCAAAAGCGTGAGTGATATTGCGCGCAGCCAGAACCGAAGTTCCAAGACTATAAGCGCGCAAAAAATATCCGCCATGCGCAAACTTGAAGTCACCAGCGACCAGGACTTATTAGCTTATTGCCTGGCACAAAACATATTCAACTAATTCAAATTCAAACAACAACTAACAAGCCATTCCCGGTTATGGCTTTTCACCTCCCACGCCACGCCAGAGCCTTATAAGAATCGTCTTATTCCCTCTAAAGCGCTGACTCCTTATTGTTCGTTGGCAGTTTCAATCCTGTATACCAACCCACACTAACGGACATCATCATGAAGAAGTTTTCCCTGGCCCTTATCGCAATGTCGGTACTTGCCGCCTCCGGCACTGTATTGGCCGAAGACCCGCCGGTGACAAAGCCAACCGCCGGCGGCAGCGGCAAAATCACCTTCACCGGCGTGATCAACAACGATGCCTGCTCGGTCGACGGCGCCAACGCTGATCGCGTGATCTCGGTAGACATGGGCACCGTCTCGATCAAAGACATGGGCACCGCCGAGAACCCGGCCTCGGGTCGCATCACCGCCAAGGACTTCAATCTCAGTGTGAACTGCAACCAGGGCACCAAAGTGGCGATGCTCTTTGACGCCAACAACGGCGGTTCGGGCCTGGTCACCGGCAAGAAAGTATTGGCACTGAACCCGGGCAACGGCAGCGCCACCAACGTCGGTATCGCCCTGCTGGACAGCAACGGCGCACTGATCGACCTCAGCTCTCCATCCACCGCGCGCATTGAAAGCGCCATGCACGGCCAGGGTGAAGGCGGCGACGCAACCCTGAGCTTCGCAGCGGCGTACGTCACCACCGGTGCCACCGGCACCTCCACGGCCGGTCGCGGTGACGCCACACTGCCGTTCATCCTGCAATACGAGTAACCGGTACGCCGTACCTGATACGTGCGAGGCCTTCGGGCCTCGCCATTCACCCGACCACCCAACGGTAGAAATCATGTTGCCTCGTTACATTGCCGCGGGCCTGGGGCTGTTGACCCTGCTCATGGCTGCCCAGGCCGCCGCCAGCATTTCACTGAGTGCCACGCGCATCGTGTTTGATGGCGATCACAAGGAAGCCAATATCACCGTGCGCAACGGTAACCAGGATGTGTTGATTCAATCCTGGGTCGACACCAACGATGCGCGAGCCAATGCGGCACCATTCGCCGTGACCCCGCCGCTGGCCCGGATCTTTGCCAAGGAGCAGCAGCTGCTGCGCATTCTCTACCAGGGCGCGGGCATGCCAACGGATCGCGAATCCGTTGTGTGGCTCAACGTCCAGGAGATCCCGCAAGCCGCAGCTTCCGAAAACACCTTGCAATTGGCCGTACGCCAACGCATCAAGATCTTTTTCCGCCCCGCCGGTTTGCCGGGCAATGCCTTGTCAGCGCCCACGCAACTGGAATGGCAACTGGCCAAGCGCGACGCAGAGTTGGTGCTGACGGTAAAAAACCCGACGCTGTATCACGTGTCCATGGCCGATATAAAACTGCAGGCCGGACAACAAACCGAACTGGCGGCCGACTCGACCATGATTGCACCGGGGGCAGAAAAACAGTTCAGCGTTAAACAACTTAACGGCCACGACGCATTGCAACTGTCGTTTTCCAGCATCAATGACTACGGCGCACAAAATAAATACACCGCACAACTTTCAACCCGCTTGGCTGCCAAGGCAATTGAGGCCCGCGCCAAGCCATAAGCACTTCCCTTAACCCCAGGTTCGCTTCGAGTGTGTACTCGCGTGCCTCGCCTGTGTGTCAAACAGGGATGATATAGGTTCTTTGCATGTTTTTTCCTTTAGGCAACAGGCCCAATCATTACACTGGCGAGCGCATAACCCGCGCGTCGAACACCTGCACACCGTTGAAGCTGAGCACGCTTTCGGTGGCGATTTTTGCAAGTTCCTGGGCATTTGCTGATGACCCCTCCCAGGCAGCCTTCAACACCACCTTCCTGCAGGGCGCACAATCCTCGGTGGACCTGCAACAGTTGCTGTCCGCCAGCAGCGTGCTACCCGGCAATTACCGGGTCGACCTGTACAGCAACGAAATGCTGGTGGGCCGGCGCGACATCGACTTCAAGCGCAACCCCAAGACCGGCCGCGTCGACCCGTGCCTGACCCTCGACCTGCTCAAACAACTGGGCATCGACATGACCCGGCTGCAAGCCCTGGGCAAATTCGACCCGGACCTGCCACAGGACTGCTACGACCTCTCGGTGCTGGTCGACCAAGCCACCCTGCGCTACGACGCCAGCCGCCTGCGCCTGGCGGCGAGCATTCCGCAAGTCGCGATGCAGCGCGGCATGCGTGGTTATGTCGACCCAGAACTGTGGGACGACGGCGTGCCGGCTGCGTTTATCAACTATCAGCTCAATAGCAGCCGCACCGCTGGCGACTACAAGACGCGCATCAACAACAACCTGGGGCTGCGCAACGGCATCAACCTGGGGGCGTGGCGCCTGCGTAACGAGTCCAACCTGAGCAATGGCACCGGGCGCCCAAATACCTTCACCAGCAACCGCAGCTATGTGCAGCATGACGTGACCGCGCTCAAAGGGCAGTTCAGCGCCGGTGAGATTTTTTCCGATACCGACCTGTTCGACAGCGTGCGCTACCGGGGCCTGAAGCTGGCTTCCGACGAAGGCATGCGCGCCGACAGCGAGCGCGGTTATGCGCCGGTGATTCGCGGCGTGGCCCAGACCAACGCCACGGTAGAGATCCGCCAGAACGGCTACATCCTGTACACGGCCAACGTCGCGCCGGGACCGTTCGAGATCAATGACATCTACCCCAGCGGTTCGAACGGCGACCTGGAAATCACCATCATCGAAGCCGACGGCCGCCGCCGCGTGACCATGCAGGCGTTCTCAAGCCTGCCGATCATGGTGCGTGAAGGCCAGGTCAAATACAGCGTCTCGGCCGGTAAATTCAGCAGCAACGCCGACGGTCTGGCGAGCCCGCAATTTATCAGC
This sequence comes from Pseudomonas yamanorum, assembly GCF_900105735.1. NCBI lineage: Bacteria > Pseudomonadati > Pseudomonadota > Gammaproteobacteria > Pseudomonadales > Pseudomonadaceae > Pseudomonas > Pseudomonas yamanorum. Next base: position 1,250,781 of record NZ_LT629793.1, read on the forward strand.
AGCACCGTCGCCTACGGCCTCACCAGCAACCTGAGCGGCATCGTCGGCCTGCAGGTCAGTGACGACTACAAGGCACTGTCCGTGGGCGCCGGTCGCAATACGGCGTTTGGCGCGGTGTCCCTGGACGTCACCCATTCCTCCAGCACCGCCCAGGGGCAGACCATCCAGGGCAACAGCGTGCGCGCGTTGTACGCAAAGACCTTCGCCGGCACCGACACCAACTTCACCCTGGCCGCGTATCGCTACTCGACCGAGGGTTACCGGACCCTCACCGACCACGTCGAGGACATCAGTGAAGGCATTCGCGCACGCAGCGGTAACTCGAAAACCCGCACCGACCTCACGATCAACCAAAGCATCGGCCGCAACCGTGAGTTCGGCAGCCTCTACGTAAACGCCAGCGACCAGCGTTATTGGAACCGTGGCGGCTCCCAGAGCTTTTCCGCCGGCTATAACAACAACTGGGGCGACCTGAGCTACGACCTCGGTGTGACACGCACCAAGCAACTCGTCACCTGGGGCGCGCCCAGCTCCGACACCCAGCTCAACCTGTCGTTTTCCTTCCCCTTGGGCAGCCAGGCGCGCGCGCCACGGGCGTTCGTCACCACCAGCACCCAGCAAGGCGACACAAGCACCCAGGCGGGGATCAACGGCTATGTTTCCGATACCAGCGATACCTTCTACTCGGTGCAGGCCGGCAACAGCAGCACCGGTGGCAACTCGGGCTCGGCCAACCTGACCAGCAGAACCTCCATGGCCGACATCAGCCTGGGATATAGCCAGGGCCGTGGCTACAACTCGCAAAACCTCAACCTCGCAGGCTCAGTGGTGGCCCACGCCGGCGGGATCAACCTGGGGCAAACCGTCAGCGAAACCTTCGCGCTGGCCGAAGTGCCGGGCATTTCAGGCGCAAAAATCAGCAGCTACAGCGGGGTTGAAACCGGCCGCAATGGCTACGCCGTCATCCCGAACGCGCAGCCTTACCGGGTAAACTGGATCAGCCTCGACACCCGCGACCTGGGCGGCGACGTTGAAATCACCCAGGCCACCCAACAACTGGTGCCACGCCGGGGTGCGGTGGTATTGGCCCGCTACAGCGGCAAGACCGGGCGTCGTGTGCTGTTCGAATTGTTTGATGCACAGCACCAGCGGATAGCGTTTGGCGCGTCACTGGAAGATGCCAGCGGCAAGCAGCTTGCCATTGCCGACCCGAGTGGCAACGCACTGGTGTTGGTGGAGGAAGACCAGGGCAGCCTTACGATCAAGTGGGGTGACAAGCACTGTACGGCGGCGTTCGCCATGCCCCCGCAGAACAAGGCGTTGAACTATGAACGCCAGCGGCTGGTGTGCCAGCCTTGACTCAATGCCCGCTGACGGCGGGCTTGCCGTGCGCCCTGTGCCCCGGTTTGAAGCCATGGTTGCGCGCGGCCCACGTAATCGCAAAACCCACCGCCAGCAACACCAACATCGCCCACGGGAATGACGCCACACCCCAGGTATCGAGCAACACTCCGCCCACCACACCACTTCCCGCAATGGCGCTGTTCCAGGCCACCACATTCAGCGACAGCGCCACGTCTGCCCCATCGCCGGCCGCGTCCGCCAATGCGGTTTGCAGCAACGTTGCCGCGCCACCAAAACTCAAGCCCCACACCGCCACACCGGCATAAATCACCCCGGGCACCTGCGCGAGAAAACCAAACGCCAGGCACGTCGCCGCAAAGCCCGCCAGGCTGACCAGCACCGTCTTGCGCAACGCCACATCCACCAACCGAGCGGTCACCCAAATCCCGAGCAGCGCCGCTATACCAAACACCAACAACACCAGATCCACACGATCCACCAATCCCGCCGGGGCCACGAACGGCGCGATGTAGGTATAGAGAATGTTGTGGGCGAGCATCCATGAGATCACCACCGCCAGCACTGGCCGTACGCCCGGCGTGGTCAGCACCTTGCGCAACGGCATACGCTGATGGGCTGACTGGCCGGGGTAATCCGGCACTTTCACCAGCACCCAGACGATCAACACCAAGGTCAGCGCCGACATGATGCCGAAGGTGGTGCGCCAGCCCACCAGTCCACCCAGCCAGGTGCCCAGCGGCACGCCGAGTGACAGCGCAATCGGCGTGCCCACCATGGCCAGTGCCAATGCCTTGCCCTGCTGATGCGGTTCAACCATGCGCCGCGCATAGCCGGCCAACAAACTCCAGGCCAGCCCCGCGGCCATCCCGGCGAGGAACCGCGCCAGCAGCGTCAGCCCGTAGTGGGACGACAGCGCCGTGATGGAATTGAACAGCAGAAAACCGACGATGGTCAGTAGCAGCACATTGCGTCTACGCCAGCCGCGAGTAGCGATGGTCAGCGGGATCACCGCCAGCACCGAACCCAGCGCATAGGCGGTGACCATCTGCCCGGCCATGGACGCTGAAACGCCCAGCCCTTCGCTGATCAGCGGCAACAGGCCCGCCGGCAGGGTTTCAGTGACGATGCAGATGAAACCGGTCATGGCCAGGGCGAGCAAGGCGCCGATGGGCAAGCGGTCGGGAACGGCGTCTGCCGATAAGGTGGTTGAGGGGGTCACAGGGAAACTCCTTGAGCGAGAGGACTTAAATACCGATCGATATAAATGTTGGGCGCCCCACGCAGCGTTGTCAACGACTTATGTATCGAATAGTATTTATCTCATCACCCGAGAGGATTTCCATATGGCGCAGATGGGCCGCCCCCGCACTTTCGACCGCGATCAGGCCGTGGAACAGGCCATGCACCTGTTCTGGCAGCACGGTTACGACGCGACGTCCCTGAGCCAGTTGAAAGCCGGATTGGGCGGCGGCATCTCCGCGCCGAGTTTCTACGCGGCGTTCGGCTCCAAGGACGCGCTGTTCCAGGAGTGCGTGCAGCGTTATCTGGCGACGTTCGCCCAGGTCACCGAATGCCTCTGGGATGACAGCCTGCCACCGCGCCAGGCCATCGAGACGGCGTTGCGGCAATCCGCACGCATGCAGTGTGAAGAGGGGCATCCCAAAGGCTGCATGGTAGCCCTGGGCGTGATGAGCGCGCCCTCCCCCGAGAACGCGCAGGTGACTCATTCGCTGACTCAGTCGCGGGAGCGCACACGGGCGGGCATCGTGCATTGCGTCGAGCGAGGCATTCGCGCCGGCCAGTTACCCGCCGAGACCCACGCCCGCGCAATGGCCACGGTCTACGACAGTTTTCTGCAAGGCGTGTCGATCCTGGCCCGGGATGGCGTCGACGCTGACGCCATCGACACGGCCATCGGCCAACTGATGCAGACCTGGGATTTATCCGCCGCTACAGCGCCGCCCATTCGGCGCGATGCGCCAGCAGAAAATCCACAAATGCCCGCACCCGATGGGGTACATAGCGGCCGTGGGGATACAGCAAGGTAAACGGCCGTGAGCGCCCGCCGTAAGGCTGCAACACCTCCACCAGGCTGCCGTTGGCCAACTCCTCCTCGACGATGAACTTGTAGGTCTGGAATAACCCCGCGCCGTGCTTGGCCAGGGTCACGCCACCCAGCACATCGTCAGAGCAGCTGTAGCCTGCTTCCCCGGCAAACTCCCGCTCCTTGCCGTCCATCTGGAACAGCCAGGAAATGCGCCGCCCGTTGCTCGGCAATTCGTACTGGATGCACTCATGGTTCGGCAAATCCTCCAGGGCCTGGGGCGTGCCGGCACGCTTCAGATACGACGGCGCCGCAACCACCACCAGCCTGGCGTCTTCCAGCAACCGCGCGATCAGCGTCGAGTCCGGCTGGGCCCGCACGCGGATGGCCAGGTCATAACCTTCGGCGACGAAATCGATGTTGCGGTTGCTGATGTGGATATCCACGCTGACTTGCGGGTACAGCGCACGGAATTTCGGCAGCAGCGGCAGGATGCGGTGATGGCCGTAGGTGGTCGGGATGCTGATGCGCAACAGCCCGGACGGCACCGATTGCGCGCCCATCATTTCCTGCTGGGCTTCCACCAGTTGCGTCAGCGCCTGGCGGCATTGCTCGAAAAATGTCCGGCCGCCATCAGTCAGGCGGATGCTGCGGGTGGTGCGCACAAACAACCGGGAACCCAGGCGCTCTTCCAGCCGCGAGATGCTGCGGCTCACCGCCGCCGGCGTCACGCCCGCCACCTGGGCGGCAGCGGTAAAGCTGCTGGCCTCGGCAGCCAGGCAGAACAGCTCGATGCTGCCCAACTGCAAATCTTCGAAATGGCGCTTCATGATTGATTACACCGGGTATCTACTTGGGGATTCACCCGCTCTATTTATCAGCAAGGGCCGCATAAATATAGGGGCCCTACCTGGCCCGTGCTTGCTTTCATTCCATGCACACCGCCCACAACTTCCGTGGCAATGCTCCGTCGTTGGACCTTGCGAACTCCATCAACAACCAGCCGGTCGTGGTCAACCGATTACCGAATACCGACCGTGGTTCGCAGATCGACTCCCTGCAAAAAGGCGTGTATTTCCAGGACCAGATCAAGTTCGACGAGGCCACCACCTCGCGCGCAGGGTTGGTGTACAAGGCTGGCAACGGCCTGGCACCGTACCTGAGCTACAGCGAATCGTTCTTCCCGGTAGCGGGTGTGAGCAAGGCCGGGCAAGTGTTTGTGCCCACCGAAGGCAAACAGTACGAGTTCGGTGACTTACCGCTGGTAGGCCAACAACGGCTCACTCAGCGGTTCGGGGCGTCAGGCATATGGCGTTGGGGGCGGTGATTGGGGGCATATCCGTTGGTTTTGTTACGGCTACTATTGGTTCCGCTCTTACAGCGGCTCACTTTTGAAAAGCGCAAAAGTAAGCAAAACGCTCTTGCCCCACCACTCGGCACCTCGCTTGGGCTCGGTGTGCCCGAACGAAGGCTTTGGAGCGTGGGCCGCCGCGATGGGCCATCCTTGGCCCAGCGCGGCTAACCCGGCGTCCTGCCGGGTTACCCACGCTCCAAAGCCTGCGTTCGGCCAGCGTGGTTTAACGGGGCGCCTAAGATCAAGATCAAAAGCAGATCAAGGGCACAGCGGCCTACAGGCCGGCTTGAGTGTGGTGAAGCAACAGCAAGATCAGAAGCTAAAGCGGGCACGGTCCAAATGTGGGAGCGGGCTTGCTCGCGAAGGTCGTTAACGATGATGCGGGCATTCTGGATGAACGCGGCGGTCTCAGGTTTTTCGCGAGCAAGCCCGCTCCCACAGAAAAGCAGCTCTGCTTTCGCTCTCGATCTCGCCTCTGCTTCTAACACTCAAGCCGGCCTGTAGGCCGCTGTGCTCTTGCTTTTGATCTTGATCTGACTGCCCCATTCAGCCCGAGGCCGAACGCAGGTATTGAGGAGCGGGTAAACCGGCAGGACGCCGGTTTAGCCGCGCCGGGCCATGGATGGCCCGTCGCGGCGGCCCGCGGAGCAATGCCGGAGTGAGGGAACGCCGAGCCTAAGCGAGGCGCCGACAGGCGGGGCAGAGCGTTTTGCTTACTTTTGCGCTTTTCAAAAGTGACCCGCTGTAAGAGCGGAACCGCCAGCAGCCGTTACCCAAATAACGGATATACACTCAAAACAACAACCGCGAAAAATCACAACACTGCACCGCCAACTGCGCCACATTCTGGTTCAAGCCAAACTGCCGATCCCCGCGATGCAACGCCACATACCCAACCTTGGGCAGCGCCGGTTCCGTCTCCAATGCGCGTAATTCTCCGCGCTCGATCAAATGCGACAAGCACGCCTTGGGCAAGTAACTCACCCCCACCCCGGACAGCGCCAGCCCAACCTGCACCAGCAAGTTATGGCTGGTCAGCTTACGCGGCATCTGCACAGCATGCGCCGCCAGCCAGCGCTCATAAAGCAGGCCCGTCCCGGAGTGCGAACCCTGGGTCAGCACCGTATACCCCGCCAACGCCTCAAGCCCTACCGGATCGGGCTCACTGACTAACCACGGGGCGCACATCCAGGCGTTTTCCACACTGCCCAACGGCGTACTCAGAAACCGCGAATCACTGTAGGCATCGGGCACGATCACCAGGTCCAGCTCATCACTCTCCAGCTTGCGAAACAGCTCGCTGCTCAACTCCACCGAAGGCTCGATCTGCACTTTGGGATACGCCTCGCGCAACGCTTCCACCAGCGCCGGCAACCAGGTGAAGGCCGTCAATTCCGTCACCCCCAGGCGAAACCTGCGCACCAGCACTTCGCGGGTACTGACCCGCTCCAGCAAGTAGTCGCGACGCTCCAGCAGGTCCTTGGCGTAGTCGAGCAACTCGGCGCCTTTTTCGGTCAGCCGGGCATTGCGTTTGCTGCGGTCGAAAATCTCGACATCGAAGGTTTCTTCCAACTCCTGGATGCGCTTGGAAATCGCCGACTGCGACATGTTCAGCTTGTTCGCCGCCGCCTCGAAACTGCCCAGCTCGGCAATCCAGTACAACGCGTCGATTTGCTTGAACGTGATCATCGGCCACCTCCCATGAGAAAAAGCGATCCTATCAGATAATAAAATATCGCTAAAACTGCTTCTTCATCGCTCCTAAGATCTAGCCACAGACCCATAAGATCAATCGGAGTTACAGCCATGTCCTTGCCCGGTTCCCGCATCCTCCCCAACCCACCGCTGGCTTCCGCCGAAGTACTTGAAGCCTTTACTCACGTGGTCACCCCGCACATCAGCGACAACCTCGGCCGGCACATCGGCGCCCGCGGGCTGAACCGCTACAACCGCACCGGCAAGCTGGTGGGTACCGCGCTCACGGTGAAAACCCGCCCCGGCGACAACCTGCTGATCTACAAGGCCTTGAGCATGCTCGAGCCGGGCCATGTGCTGGTGGTGGACGCCCAGGGCGACACCAACAACGCGGTGATCGGCGAACTGGTCAAACTCTACGCCCAGCAACGCGGCTGCGTGGGGTTTGTGATTGACGGGGCGATCCGTGATGTCGCGAGCTTCGAGGACACGCCTTGTTATGCCCGCAGCGTGGTGCATTGCGGGCCTTACAAGACCGGCCCGGGCGAGGTGAATGTGCCGGTGTCCATCGGCGGCATGCTGATCAACCCGGGGGATGTACTGGTGGGTGACGAAGACGGCCTGGTCGCCTTCTCCCAGGCCGACGCCCCCGAAGTACTGCGCAAGGCGGCTCAACACGCGGCCCACGAAGAGGAAGTCAAAGCCGAAATCTCCAGCGGTGCGGTGCACCAGAGCTGGATCGACAAGGTGCTGCAGCAGGCCGGCCTGGCAGGTTGAAGGGGAACATCATGAGCACTGCATTTCTCTCCGATCGGGTGCTGGGCATTGCGCCTTCCCCGAGCATCGCCGCCAACGCACTGGTCAGCGAACTGCGCGCCCAGGGCCGGGACATCGTCAACTTCACCGTGGGCGAGCCGGACTTCGATACGCCCGCGCATATCCTCGAAGCAGCCAGTGTCGCGATGCACAGTGGCGACACCCACTACACCGCCACCAGCGGCACCCTCGCCCTGCGCCAGGCGATCTGCCTCAAGCTCAAGCGTGATAACCAGTTGGACTATGGACTGGACGAAGTGATTGCAGGTTGCGGTGGCAAGCACATCATCTATCACGCCCTGGCGGCGACCCTGAATCGCGGCGACGAAGTCATCGTGCACACGCCGTATTGGGTGTCGTACCCGGACATCGCACGGCTGAATGACGCAACGCCGGTGATCATTCCCGGCGATGAGTCACTGGGGTTCAAGCTGTCGCCGCAAGCCCTGGAACAGGCGATCACCCCGCGCAGCAAATGGGTGATCCTCAACAGCCCGAACAACCCCAGTGGCGCGGTGTACAACGAAGCCGAGCTGTTGGCCCTGGCCGAGGTGCTGCGGCGTCATCCCCATGTGCTGATCATGGCCGACGAGATCTACGAGCACTTTGTCTACGACGGTGCCCGCCACGTGTCCCTGACCCGACTCGCACCGGACCTGAAACCGCGCACGTTGATCGTCAACGGTGCCTCCAAGGGCTATGCCATGACCGGCTGGCGCCTGGGTTTCGGGGCTGGTCCGGCGTGGCTGATCGCGGCCATTGCCAAGTTGCTTTCGCAAACCACCACCTGCCCCAGTTCCCTCAGCCAGGCTGCCGCAGTTGCCGCCTTCGCCGGCGACCAGGCGCCCATCGCCGGCATGCGCGAGGTGTACCAGCAACGCCGCGAACGCATGCTGGGCCTGCTCGAAGAGATTCCCGGCGTGAGCTTCACCCCGCCGGATGGCGCGTTCTACGTGTTCGCCAACGTCGCCGGATTGATCGGCAAGACCACCCCGCACGGCGAGCGGATCGACGGCGACACACAACTGGCCGAGTACCTGCTGCGGGAATACGGCCTGGCCACCGTGAGTGGTGCGGCGTACGGCATGTCGCCTTACATCCGGCTGTCGTTCGCCAGCTCGCTTGAAGTGATTGAAGAAGGTTGCCGTCGCCTGAATGAAGCGTGCCATCGATTGCGCTGACGGATACCCGCCCCACACGGCGGCCAGGGATGGCCGCTCATTGACTGCCTAGAACAACACTCATAATCATTGATATAAATGAGGCATTCCCATGCACAAGCCCCGCATCGCGCTGGTCTGGCAAATCCTGATCGGCCTGCTCGCCGGCATCGCCATCGGTGCCCTGCTGCACCGTTTTCCCGAATCCCGGCCGTGGCTGGTGGACAACCTGCTGCAACCGGCGGGCGATATCTTTATCAAGCTGATGAAGATGATCGTCGTGCCCATCGTGTTTGCCTGCATGGTGGTGGGCATCGCCGGGCACGGTGACGGTAAATCGTTGGGACGCATCGGGGTCAAGTCCCTGGGCTATTTCTTCTGCATCACCACCCTGGCGATCATCGTCGGGCTGGTGATGGGCAACCTGCTCCAGCCGGGCGCCGGCACTGAACTGGCCAGCCTGAAAGCCAACGCCGTGACCTTGCCCACCAGTAGCACCGGTGGCGGCCACAGCCTGGGGCAGATCATTGTCGGGATCATCCCGGACAACGTGATCAACGCCATGGCCCAGGGCAGCCTGCTGTCGGTGCTGTTCTTCGCGGTGATGTTTGGCCTCGGGGTGTCGCGCTTGCCCGCCGAGCGCAAAGACCCGGTGATTGCCCTGCTGCGCGGGGTGTCGGAGGCGATGTTCAAGGTCACGTCGATGATCATGGCCTACTCGCCCATCGGCGTGTTCGGAATGATCGCAGTGACCGTGGCCAACTTCGGGTTCAGTTCGCTGCTGCCGTTGGCCAAGTTGATCATGGTCAGCTACGTGTCGATTGCGTTCTTCGTGCTGGTGGTGCTCAACCTGGTGGCGCGGCTGTGCGGGATCAACCTGTTTGCGTTGATGCGGCATATCAAGGACGAACTGATCCTGGCGTTCTCCACCGCCAGCTCGGCGGCGGTGATGCCGCAACTGATGAAGAAGCTCGAAACCTACGGCGTGCCGCCTTCGCTGGTGAGCTTTGTGGTGCCGGTGGGGTACTCGTTCAACCTGGACGGTGCGTCGCTGTTTTTGGGGATCGGCACGCTGTTCGTGGCGCAGTTGTATGGCATCGACCTGAGCCTGGGCGACCAGGCACTGTTGGTGGTGACCATGGTGCTGACGTCCAAGGGCGCGGCCGGGGTGCCGGGGTTCATGTTCGTGATTCTGTCGGCGACCCTGGCGAGTGCGGGCTTGCCGTTGGAGGGCATCGCCTTCATCGCCGGGGTGTATCGCCTGATGGAAATGCCGACCACTGCGTTGAATGTGCTGGGCAATGCCCTGACACCGCTGGTGATCGCCAAGTGGGAGCGCCGTGAGGGCACTGCTGAAACCTGTGGTAAGGGGACAAGCCCCTCACCACAGTAAGCGCTGTTGTCAGTCGAGGTCCGACGCGTCATGACGCTCGCGCAGTTGCTCTGAAGGATCGCCCGACACGCGGTTGACCCGGCGCCCTCGCTGCACCGCCGGCCGTGCTTCGATGGCGTTGGCCCAGCGCACGACGTGCTTGTAATCCTGCACCGAGAGAAACTCCCCCGCCTCATACAAGCGGCCTTTCACCAGGCCGCCGTACCACGGCCAGATCGCCATGTCGGCGATGGTGTATTCGTCGCCGGCGATGTATTCGTGCTCGGCCAGTTGCTTGTCCAGCACGTCCAGTTGGCGTTTGGTTTCCATGGCGAAGCGGTCGATGGCGTATTCGATCTTGGTCGGCGCGTAGGCATAGAAATGCCCAAACCCACCGCCCAGGTACGGCGCGCTGCCCATCTGCCAGAACAACCACGACAGGCACTCGGCACGGGCCGCCGGTTCCGTGGGCAGGAACGCGCCGAACTTCTCGGCCAGGTATTGCAGGATCGCCCCGGACTCGAACACTCGAATCGGCTTGGGCCCGCTGCGGTCCAGCAGCGCGGGAATCTTCGAGTTCGGGTTCACGCCGACGAAGCCACTGCCGAACTGGTCGCCGTCACCGATCTTGATCAACCACGCATCGTATTCCGCACCCTTGTGACCCAGGGCCAGCAGCTCTTCCAGCAGGATCGTGACCTTCTGGCCATTGGGCGTTGCCAGGGAATACAGCTGCAACGGATGACGACCAACCGGCAATTCCTTGTCGTGGGTCGCACCGGCGATGGGCCGGTTGATGCTGGCGAAGGTGCCGCCGTTTTGGGTTTTCCAGGTCCAGACTTTTGGCGGTACGTAATCAGTCATGCCACTACTCCTTGGATTCAATGTTCACAACAACTAACGGTAGGAGCGAGCTTGCTCGCGAAAAACTCGAGAGTGCCGTGTACTTTCAGGATGCCCGCGTTGTCGTCGACGACTTTCGCGAGCAAGCTCGCTCCTACAGGTTCTTTTGGGCCAGTTGGGCAATATTCCAGCCGCCACCCAGTGCCTTGATCAGCCCTACGTTGGCGCTTAACTGTTGAGTCTGTAGATCCAGCACAGTTCGCTGCGCCTGCAACGACGCTACCTGCGCCGTCACCACATCCAAGTACGCCGCTCCGCCCTGGCGAAAGCGCGCCAGGGACAAGTCCTCGGCGTACTGCGCCGCAGCGGCGGCATCGCGCTGGTCAACCAGGGCGGTGTCGAGCCCGGAGATGATCGACAGGTTGTTCTCCACCTGCTCGAACGCGGTCAACACTACACCACGATACTTGGCCGCGGCTTCATCGGTTGCCGCCTTGGCACTGTCGACTCCGGCCTGGCGCGCGCCGCCGTCAAAGATTGTCCCCACCAGCGACGGGCCAATGGCCCAGAAGATGTTGGGCGCACTCAACAAATGCGCGAACTCATCGCTCTGGAAGCCGCCTTGGGCACTCAGGGTGAGGGCCGGGAACCAGGCGGCTTTCGCGACGCCTATGCGTGCATTGGCCGAGGCAATCCGGCGCTCGGCAGCGGCGATATCCGGCCGACGCTGCAACAGCGTAGACGGTACACCGGTGGGCACGCCGGGCAAGGCGATGTCCGCAACGCTGGGGGCAATCGCGTAGGTCGATGCGGACTCACCCAGCATCGCCGCTATCGAGTGTTCGAGCACTGCACGCTGCACCAAATTCTGGCTCAGTTGCGATTTGACCGTCGACAGTTGGGTACGCGCCCGCGCTACGTCCAGGCCGGAAACGATACCGCCGCCGTGCAAGCCTTCGGTCAGGCTCAGAGCCTTGGCATAGGCATCGCTGGTTTCCTGCAGCAACTGGTCTTGCCGGTCGATGCCACGCAGGCGGATGTAGCTGTCGGCCAATTGCGCCTGCAAGCTCAGACGTACTGAGGCCAGGTCAGCCTTGGCGGCCTGGGCGTCGCTGGTGCCGGCGGCAACGGTGTCGCGCACACGGCCCCAGAGGTCGACTTCATAGTCCAGTTCTACCCCCACGGTGCCGGAGTCATAGACATTCGGCGGGCTGGCCGAGCGCAGTGGCCGGGTGTCCGACTGGCGAATGCGCTGGGCATTGCTGGAGCCGATCAGCTTTGGAAACAGCCCGGATTGTGCCTGGGCCAAAAACGCCTGGGCCTGGGAATAATGAGCCAGTGCCGCGCTCAAGTCCGGGTTGCTTTGCAGCAACTGCTGCTCCATGGCGTCCAGTTGCGGGTCCTTGTAGATGTGCCACCAACCGTCGCGACTCGCCTGGTCGTTCGGCGTGCCGACGGTCCACGGGCCCTGGGTATGGAACTGCGCGGCAATGGGTACCTCCGGCACGTCCAGCGGCGGCGCCAGATGGCAGGCGCCCAGGCCCAGGGTCGCGACCAATACCAGGCAAGTGCGCTTAGCCATGGGGTTTGACCTCTGTAGTGTTGGCGGCCAGTTGCACCGAGTCGTCGTCGGCCAGGCCGTCGGGCGGGGTGTCGATCACCCGGTCAGTGGCGACGAGGCCACTGCCGATTTCCACGCTGTCACCAAAGTCCCGGGCGATGGTCACGGTCTTGAAGTGCACATGATTATTCGCGTCGAGAGTGGCCACGCGCATGCCCTTGTCATCGAACACCAGGGCGCTGGCAGGCAGGCGCAGCACGTCGGTCTGCACCGGCAAGGTGAACTGCACGCTGGTGTAGCCGCCCGGCAACAGGCGGCTGCCGGGGTTGTCCACCAGCAGTTGCACCAGAGTGCTGCCGGACGCGGCGTTGACCGCATCGGCGGTGGCGATCACCTTGGCGGTGAAGGCTTCACCGCGATACTCCGGCACGCTCAGACGTGCCACGGTGCCCACTTGGATCTGCGGCGCCGACGACTGCGGCACCTGCACATACACTCGCAGGCGGCTGACGTCAGAGACCGCGAACAGCTCTTTACCGGTGGCACCGCCGGCACTGATCAGCGCCCCCACATCGGTGGAGCGCGCGGTGACCACGCCGGCGAACGGTGCGGTCAACCGCTGGAAGCCCTTGGTGGCAATCAACTGGTCGACGTTGGCCTTGGCCGCGACCACTTTAGCCTGCTTGGCGGTGAGGTCGCCGGTGCGCTCATCCACGTCCTGGCGCGACACCGAATCCGAGGCCAGCATCGCCTGCCAGCGCTTGGCGGTGGTCTGCGCCAACGACTCGTCGGCCTGGGCCGAAGCCAGTACAGCCTTGGCTTGCAGCAGTTGTTGATCGAGCTCTGGCGTGTCGATTTCAGCCAGCAGTTGCCCGGCCTTTACGTGGTCGCCGATGTCGACGTTCCAGGTCTTGAGGTAGCCATTGACCCGGGCAAAAATCGACGCCCGCGAATACGCCTCTAGGCGCCCCGGCAAATTCAGGATCGGCCCTTGGGGCTGCACGCTCGGGGTGATCAGGATCACGCTGGGCAAGGCCTGGGCGTCGGTCCAGGTTTTCAGGTCGCGGGATTCGCTGGCGCGCACGCCGATGCCGAACACCACCACGGCGACCAGTACTACCAGCCCCAGCACCAGCCAGAGCAGACCACGGGATTTACGACGGGGTGAACCCGGATTGGAAACGGAAGTGGACATGTCAAACCCCTTGAGTGGCGGTGGTCGCAAGCGTGGCGTGCTGACGCCGCCCGTGCACAAGACTGAAAATCAGCGGAACCAGGAACAGCGTGGCAATGGTGGCGAAGGCCAACCCGCCGATGACCGCACGGCCCAGCGGAGCGTTCTGTTCGCCGCCCTCCCCCAGGCTCAGGGCCATCGGCGCCATGCCGATGATCATCGAAATCGCGGTCATCAATACCGGACGCAGACGGGTAAAGCCGGCTTCAAGCGCCGCCTGCACCGCATCCCCGTGCACCGCCAGGCGTTCGCGGCAGAAGCTGACCACGAGGATGGCGTTGGCGGTGGCCACGCCCATGCACATGATCGCCCCGGTCAACGCCGGTACCGACAGCGGCGTGTGGGTGATGAACAGCATCCACACAATGCCCGCGAGCGCCGCCGGCAAGGCGGTGATGATCACGAACGGGTCAACCCAGGACTGGAAGTTGACCACGATCAGCAGGTAGATCAGCACCACGGCGCCGAGCAGGCCAAACAGCAAGCCACTGAAGGCTGCGTTCATGGTTTGCACCTGGCCCTGCAACAGCACCTTGGAACCGGTGGGCACCTCGCTGGCGTGGGCGGCGAGGATTTTCTGGATGTCGGCGGCGACGGCGCCGAGGTCGCGGCCCTGGATCGCGGTCAACACCTCCACCACCGGCTGGATATCCGATTGGGTCACCACTGAGTTGCTGTGGCTGCGGTCGATGGAAGCCAGGCCGCCGAGGGTCTGGTCCGCTGCCGCACCGGCACTGCCGCTCAACGGCAGGTTATGCAACGCGGCCAGGGTGTCGAGGCCGTATTGCGGGGTTTGCATCACAATCGGGTAGGACACGCCGTTGGCCGGGTTGAGCCAGAACGTCGGCGCCACCTGGCTGGAACCGGCGAGGTTAACCACCAGGCTGTTGGTCACGTCACGCTCGTTCAGGCCCACCAGTTGGGCTTGAGTGCGGTCCACGTTGATATTGAAGGTTGGCAGCTGCCGCGACTGCTGGATACGCGCATCCACCACCCCCGGCACCCGCCGGATTTCCCGCAGCAACGTGCTGGCATAGGTGAAGTTGGCTGGCAGGTTATTGCCGCTGACTTGCACATCCACCGGCGCGGAAGACCCGAAGTTGAGGATCTGCCCGACGATGTCCGACGCCGGGAACGAGAACACCGCATTCGGGAATTCGCGAGGCAGTCGTTCCCGCAGTTCGCGCATGTATTCGGCGGTGGGACGATGGCCCTCTTTCAGGCTGATCTGGATGTCGCTGTCCTGGGAGCCCACGGTGCCGGTGTTGTTATAGGCCACGTTGATCCCGCTGATGGCCAGACCGATGTTATCGACGATAGCCGCCAGCTCCTGGGGCTCAATCACTTTATGAATGGTGTTTTCGATCTGCGACACCAGCCGCGCATTGCTTTCGACCCGTGTGCCAATCGGTGCACGCACATGCAGCAGGATCTGCCCGGAGTCGACCTCGGGGAAGAAGTTGCGACCCAGAAACGGCACCAGCGCAAACGACACGGCGACAAACGCCAGCAGCGCGATTACCACGATACGGCGGTGATGCAAGGCACTCTCCAGTGCCCCGTGGTAAACCCCGCGAAACGCCTCGAACTGGCGCTCGAATCCACGCTGGAATTTCACCAACGGGTTACTCGACGGCGCGACCACCGGCGTGCCGTCGGCATGATGTTCGTGAGGCTTGAGCAGGTAATTGGCGAGGGTCGGCACCAGGGTTCGCGAGAGGATGAACGAGGCGATCATCGCGAAGATCACCGCTTCCGCCATCGGCACAAACAGGAAGCGCGCCACGCCTTCCAGGAAAAACATCGGCACGAACACGATGCAGATACACAGCAGCGACACGAACGCCGGCGTGACGATCTGCGCCGCACCGTCGAGGATCGCCGTCTCCACCGGTTTGCCCTGCTCCAGGTGCCAGTTGATGTTTTCGATGGTCACCGTGGCGTCGTCCACCAGAATCCCCACGGCCAATGCCAGGCCGCCGAGGGTCATGATGTTGAGGGTTTCGCCGAGCGCCGACAGCGTGGCAATCGACGACAGGATGGCCAGCGGAATCGAGGTGGCGATAATCACCGTGGAGCGCCAACTGCCGAGGAACAACAGAATCATCAGGCTGGTCAGCGCCGCTGCAATCACCCCTTCACGGGCCACACCGCTGATGGCCGAACGCACGAACAGCGACTGGTCGCCAATCAGATCGATGTTCAGGTTGGGCGGTAACGCGCCTTTGTTGTCGGCCAGTTTGTCCTTGATCCCGGCAATCACCCCGAGGGTCGACGCGGAGCCGGTCTTGAGCACCGGCAGCAACACGGAACGGTTGCCGTTGACGTGCACGATGTTGGTCTGCGGCGGGTTGCCGTCGCGTACGGTGGCCACGTCACGAATCAATACGGTAGTGCCGTCGGCGGTCTTGATCGGCAGGTTTTCCAGGTCGTGGAAATCCGTCGGCGAGTTGTTCAGTTGCAGGTTGAACTCGTAGCTGCCGATCTTTTGCGTGCCTATCGGGGTGATCAGGTTCTGCGTAGCGAGGGCAGTGGCCACGTCTTGCGCCGACAGCCCGCGCGCCTGCATCCGCGCCGAGTCGAGGTCGATCTGCACCTGGCGGGTCTTGCCGCCGAAGGGGTATGGGAGTGCCGCACCGGGCACTGTGGTCAGCATCAGGCGTACGGTGTTGAGGCCCAGGTCGCCCAGCCTCTGTTCGGTGAGGCCTTTGCCGGACAATGCCAGTTGCACGATCGGCACCGTCGAGGCGCTGTAGTTGAGCACCAGCGGCGGCGTGGTGCCCGGCGGCAGTTGGCGCAGGATGGCCTGGGACACCGACGTCACTTGTGCGTTGGCCGTACTGATATTGACCCCCGGCTGGAAGTACACCTTGACGATGCCGAAGCCGTTCAACGACTCCGCCTCGATATGGCGGATGTCGTTGACCGTGGTGGTCAGCACCCGCTCGAACGGCGAGGTGATCCGGCCGGCCATCTGATCCGGAGGCAAGCCGGTGTACTGCCAGATCACGGCAATCACAGGAATGCGAATTTCGGGGAAGATGTCGGTCGGGGTACGCCAGGCCGCGAGCGGGCCCACAATCAGAATGAAAATAGCCAATACCAGGAAGGTATAGGGGCGCCGCAATGCGATGCGCACGAGGTTGAGCATAGATGTGATCCAGACAGGAAGTTGATGACTGAAGGAGGTACCAAACAGCGCTTCCCTCCTGCCCCGCCCGTCTGTAATCCGGGCCAACTGCACTGACATCCGGTCAAAATAGAGGCATATGCCACGATATAGCGTTTAGAGGCATACGCAACTAATTTGTTGCTACATGTGTCAATATTCATCTTGCCGGATTAACGTTCGGTTAACCCTTTAGCTGTAGCGAGTGATCAGCCTGTGAAATGCGCACCGCCCGTCCTCAATAGTCCCAGCACCTGTTCCAATGGAGCCGTGCGTCGTGCGTCCCGGCGGATGGCGCAAATCTATGATGAGGCGTTTTTGCCGTTTGGGCTGAAGGCCACTCAGTATTCGTTGATGAACCACATTGCCAATGGGGACGCGCCCAAAATGCGTGACTTGGCGCAGTCGTTGGTGATGGATTTGTCGGCCCTGGGGCATACGCTCAAGCCGCTGGTGCGGGACGGGCTGGTGGTGTTGCGGGTGGATGAGTTGGACCGCCGTAGCCGGAGGGTGCTGTTGACCGATGCGGGGCAGCGTAAGTACGAGGAGGCGCGGGTGGTGTCCAGGCAGATGGCGGTGCGGTTTGATGAGGTGTTTGGGGCTGAGGCGGCTTGCGAGTTGCGCAAGGCCATGGACTTTATTGCGTCTGATGAGTTTGCTCGGGCGTTGTTGGGTTAGGGGGTATATCCGTTATTTAGGTAGCGGCTGCCTATGGTTCCGCTCTTACAGCGGCTCACTTTTGAACAGCGCAAAAGTAAGCAAAACGCTCTTGCCCCACCACTCGGCACCTCGCCTAGGCTCGGTGTGCCCTCACTCCGGCTTTGGACCGTGGGCCGCCGTCATGGGCCATCCCTGGCCCAGGACGGCTAACCTGGCGTCCTGCCAGGTTACCCACGCTCCAAAGCCTGCGTTCGGCCAGCGTGGTTTAACGGGGCGCCTAAGATCAAGATCAAGATCAAAAGCAAGAGCACAGCGGCCTCCCGGCCGGCTTGAGTGTTGAAGAGCAAAATCAAAAGCTAAAGCGGGCACGGTCCAAATGTGGGAGCTGGCTTGCCTGCGATGGCATCAACTGGGTGTACCTGATGTACCGAGTTGTCTGCATCGCAGGCAAGCCAGCTCCCACAGAAAAGCATATCTTCTTTTGCTCTGGATCTTGCCTTTGCTTTTAACACTCAAGCCGGCCGGGAGGCCGCTGTGCTTTGGCTTTTGATCTTGATCTTAGGCGCCCCGTCAACCACGATGGCCGCAAGTAGGCACGGTGGAGCGGGTAAATCGGCAAGGATGCCGATTTAGCCGCGCCGGGCCATGGATGGCCCGTCGCGGCGGCCCGCGGAACCGGGCCGGAGTGCGGGCATGCCGAGCCTAGGCGAGGCACCGAGTGGTGGGGCAGAGACCTTTTGGTTACTTTTGGGGCGTTTGCCAAAAGTGACCCGCTGTAAGAGCGGAACCATAAGCCGCCGTTACCGAAGAAATGGATATGTACGCAGGAATCCCCCCGCGAAGCCAAGAAATCCCCCCAATCCCAACTAAGCTCACCCCCAACAAAAACAACACCGAGCACCCTTCAACAAAGCAAAAAGCCTGCCCCAGGAAAGAGGCACCCACAACTTCCTGGGTCTGGAACAATTCAAAGGCAACTACATACTGATCGACTACCCCGCCCAGCGCTTTTGCGTGGTACCGCCCGGCCAGTGGACAAGCCGATGATTTACACCCCCACCTCAACACCCCATCCGCTCTTCAATCCATCGCAATTTGACGCGAATGAACGATCTCATCAGCGCCGCCTCACTGCGCTGCTTTCTTGAGCCCATACCACTCTTCAAATCTCTTGATCTCGCTTTCCGACAGGGGCACCGCGGGCTTGGTTTCTGCCTTCGAAAACGGGTCGATCAACACAATCTTCCTGACGTGTTTCGGGCGGTCGCGGCTGCTGGTGGGATACAAGCCTTCATCCAGGCATTTATCCCGCATCGCCTGGCTAGACAAGCCCTGGCAACCGCTGCCATTGGACAGGGCCCGGGCTTCGCAAATGGCCTTGCCGTCCGGGTTTTTCAAGTCGACGCAGCCGAGAGAGCCAAAGGCGTGTCCCAGTACCGATGCGGGGTCATCGGCGTGAGCGGCGACTGACAGGAGGATGAGCGTAAAGGTGAACGCCGTGCTTTTCATAGTGAGCCTCAACCGTCCTTGGAAGAAGCCAGCGTATCAGCCGTATGTGACAACTTTCGCGACTTAATCTATAGGCCAGATCGCTCCCCTGTGTTATTCCGAAGGTTGTCGGAGACACTTGCCTGAGACTCAGCATGAACGAAACACTCGAAGACATTCTGACCAAAGACCTGGCCGTGATTTTCTGCGGCATAAACCCCGGCCTGAAGGCCGCCGCCACCGGCCATCACTTTATGGGCAGGAGCAACCGGTTCTGGCGCACGCTGCACCTGGCCGGGTTTACGCCCCATGAAGTGCAGCCGGAAAACGACCGCACGATCCTGCAGTACCAGTGCGGACTGACCACGGTGGTGGAGCGGCCTACAGCCCGGGCGGATCAGTTGTCAGCGGATGAATTCAGGGCGGCAGCGGCGAGTTTTGAACGCAAGATCGCACGTTATGCGCCACGGTATGTGGCGTTTCTGGGAAAGGCAGCCTATAGCGCGTTGAGCGGGCAGAAGCAGATTGCCTGGGGGCTTCAACCGCATACCCTGGGGCATGCGGCTGTGTGGGTTCTGCCCAATCCCAGCGGGAGAAACCTGGGCTTTACCCAGGCCCAGCTGGTCGAGGCGTACCGTCATCTGAAGCTGGCATTGGCCGCCCCCGCCTAAACCAACGGCTGGTGACTGGTCACACAATGAATCCCCCCACCACCCGCCGCGATTGCATCGATATTGAGCTGCACCACCTCGCGCTCCGGGTAGAGCCTGGACAGTAGCTCAAAGGCTTTTGCGTCGGCCAACTTGTCGCCGAACTCGGGTGCAATCACCGCCCCATTGATGACGAAGTAGTTGATATAACCCGGCGCGAAATCCGGATTGTTCCGACTGAACCGGCTCTTGCGTGGATTAAGCGGCGGCGACACGGTGTGCACCTGCAGCGGCCGGCCGTCCGCATCGGTGGCCTGCTTGAGGATGTCGAGGTGCGCCAGCGTGACCTTGTGATCATAGGATTCGGGGTCGGTGTCGAGGTTGGCAATCACCACGCCTGGCTTGACGAAGCGTGCATAAAAATCGACGTGGGCATCGGTGATGTCTTTGCCCTTGATGCCCGGTAGCCAGATGATCTTGCGCAGGCCCAGGCGTTCCTTCAGCTCGGCCTCGACATCCGCCTTGCTCCAGCCGGGATTGCGGTTGGCATTGATCCAGCTGCTTTCGGTCATGATTCCGGTGCCGTGGCCATCCACCTCGATGGCGCCGCCCTCGCCCACCAGTTCGCTGCGAATCGACTGGGCCTCGGTGACTTCAGCCACCAGGGCGGCCAACTGCGCATCCTCGGCGTGCTGTTGTTTATTGCCCCAGCCATTGAAGTTGAAATCCACGGCGCCCAGCCCGCCCTGGCCATCGATGACAAAATTGGCGCCGGTGTCGCGCATCCAGATGTCGTCCAGCTCCGTGACCACGAATGTGGTGTTGTGGGTGCCGCATTTTTCTTCGGCCAGCACCCGCTCCTCCTCGCGGCAGAACACGGTCACCGGCTCGTGACGGGCGATGGCGCGGGCGATCCGGCCCAGGGCTTCTTGTACGTCAGGCGTGAAGTCTTCGTGAATGGCCTCTTGCGCGCCAAAGGCGATGAACGCTTGCTGATGTTTTTCACCTTCGTCCGGCATGATCCAGCTCCCCTTTTTGGCGGCCTGTACCCAGCCTGGGCCCAACCCGAAAGACGCGGCTGCGCCCAGGGTGGCGACCACCGATACCTGTTTGATGAATTCGCGACGTGTTGCCATAAGTGCCTCTGGAAGTTGAATCATTTGACCGTAGCGGTCTTGAACTTGGTCCAGACCCGCATGCGCGCACGCATGTCCGCCTGGGGAATGTCCTTACCCGGGATCAGGCGCTCGAACGTGGCCTCGTCCGGGTAAATCTGCAGGTTGTTGCGCATCGCCGGGTCCACCTCCGGGCGCGCCTTGGCGTTCGCGGTGGGATAGCCGGTGAAGTTACTGATCGCCGCCATGTTCTCCGGGCGCATCACGAAATTGATAAACGCGTAGGCGTACTCCGGATGCCGGGCATCGACCGGGATCGCCATGGTGTCCATCCACACCGTCGTGCCTTCGCGGGGGATGCGATAGTCGAACGTAACCTTTTTGCCGGCAGCATCCGCCGCCCGTTGTGCCTGGGTCATGTCGCCGCTGTAGCCGAGGGACAGGCACAGGTTGCCGTTCACCAGGTCGGTCACCGGTTGCGATTGGAATTTGCGAATGTAGGGCCGCAGCTTGAGCAACAACTCGCTGGCGGCGGCCAGGTCTGCCGGCTTGGCACTGCGTGGGTCACGCCCCAAATAGTTGAGTGCTACCGCCAGCACTTCGTCCGGTGAGTCGATCAGGGAAATCCCGCAGTCGGCGAACCTCGCGGCCAGCTCCGGCTTGAACAACAGGTCGAGGCTGTTGACCGGCGCATCCGGCAGGCGCTGCTTGATTTGCTCGGTGTTGTAGGTCAGGCCGATGGTGCCCCAGGTGTAGGGAACGGTGGCGGTGTTCGAGTAGGTGTAGTGCGTGCGCAGCTTCTGCAAACCGGGCTCGATATCATTCAGGGCGGTGAGCCTGGACTGATCCAGCGGTTGCAGGCTGCCTGCACGCATGAGCCGTTCGCCCACGGTGTCGCCAGGGAAGATCAGGTCATATCCGCTGCCGCCGGCCATCAGCTTGGCCTCCAGGGTTTCGCTGCCGTCCATCACATCGTAGATCACCTTGATCCCGGTTTCGGCGGTAAACCGCGACAACGTGTCCTCGGCGAAGTAATCGGCCCAGTTGTAGAGCTTCAGGGTCTTTTCTTCGGCGTGCAGCGACGGCGCCAGCGCCAGGCAGCAGAGCAACAGCGTGCAAGGCATCTTCATGTCAAAGCCCTCGGTAGGTGTGGTGACCATCCAGACTCAACAGCCCGCCATACATTTCCGGGCGACGGTCGCGGTAGATGCCCCAGGTCAGGCGGTCCTCGCGCATCGCCGCCAGGTCCAGGCGGTGCACCAGCACACCGGTGCTGTCGCGGTCCGCTTCAGCGAGCAACTTGCCCTTGTGATTGCAGATGAAGGACGAGCCGTAGAAGTCCATCTGCAAGATCGGGTCGGTGGTCGCCACCTCGCGGCCGACACGGTTCGAAGCGACCACCGGCACGAGGTTGGCAGCCGCATGCCCACGCATGGTCATCTGCCAATGGTCCCGGGAATCCAGGGCCGCGCAGCCCGGCTCAGAACCGATGGCCGTGGGAAACAACAACACTTCGGCGCCCATCAGCGCCAGGCAGCGCGCGGTTTCAGGGAACCACTGATCCCAGCAGATACCCAGGCCGATGCGCCCGAATGCCGTGTCCCAGACCCGAAAGCCGGTATCGCCGGGGCTGAAGTACTCCTTCTCCTGATAACCGATGGCGTTGGGGATATGGGTCTTGCGGTACACCCCGAGTAACTGCCCATCCGCATCGGCCACGCTCAGTGAGTTGAAACAGGCATTGCCAGCCTTTTCGAACCAACTGAGGGGCAGCACCACCCCCAGTTCCCGGGCCAGGGCGGCGAAGCGTTTGAGCACCGCGCTGTGCCGGTATTCCTGCGCCAGCGCGAGGTGTTTGTGATGCTGCTCAATGCAAAAATACGGGGTGGCAAACAGCTCCTGCAGCAGGATCACTTGCGCGCCTTTGCTGGCCGCATCACGCACCAATTGTTCGGCCAGATCCAGATTCTTGGGCAGGTCCCAGGTGCAGGGCATTTGCGTGACAGCAATCGTCAGTACGGACATGGCATCACCCCTTTACCGGCCAGGCGGGTTGCTGCTGGGTGATGCAATGCACACCGCCGCCGCCATGGGCCAGGTGATTGATCCGTACCGGCACCACCACGCGCCCCGGGAACGCCTGGGCCAATACATCGGCGGCCACCTGGTCGGCGTCAATGCCATAGGCCGGCATGATGATCGCGTCGTTAGCGAGGTAAAAGTTGGTGTAGGAGGCGCAAAACACTTCGGCCTCGGTGTCTACGGCGTCGGTGGCTTCATACAGCTCGATCAGCTCGAAGCGCCGGCCCTGGGCGTCGGTGGCCAACTCCAGGGCCCGGTGATTTTCCCGTACCACCTCGGCGTACACCGAGTGTTTGTCGTGGGTGGCGTCCACCAGCAACACGCCCGGACGGGCGAAGGCGCACACGCCATCCACATGGCCGTCGGTCATGTCGCCGGTCACATGGTCGGGATCCCCTGGCAGCCAGATGGTTTTTTTCACGCCCAGCAAACGCGTGAAGATCGCCTCGATTTCGGCCTTGGTCATCCCAGGGTTACGATTGGGGTTGAGCAACACCGATTCGGTGGTAATCAACGTGCCCTCGCCGTCCACATGAATCGCGCCGCCTTCGTTGCTCAACGGCGTGCCGAAGCATTCCATGCCTATGTGATTGAGCACCCGGCGGGCCAGGCTTTCGTCCAGGTCATGGGCCGACTTGCCACCCCATGCATTGAAGCGCCAGCTCACACCGGCGAGGCCCTGTTGCGGGTGGCACACAAAGCTCGGGCCGGAGTCGCGACACCAACTGTCGTCCACCGCCACTTCGATCAGTGCAATGTTCGGCCCGCACAATGCCCTGGCGCTGGCGACGGCCGAAGGATCGACGATCATTTTCACCGGTTCAAAACGCGCGATGGCATTGGCGACACGGGCAAAGTCCTCCTGCACCAGTGGCAACGTAACGCCCCAGCCAGACTCCCAAAGCGCCTGGTTATGCGGCCAGACCATCCACGTCGCCGCATGCCTGGCCCACTCCGCCGGCATCCACCAGCCACTGTCCTGAATTTCATTCTGCTGCATGACAAATACCTTTGAGTTAAGTCATTGTGTTCAATGAAAACTGTCTGCTAGGTCTTGGCATGCATGCTACGGCTGTAAAAACGGGCAAACAAACGATGGATTTTGTGGAAAACTGATTAGAGGAACTTATCAGCATGCTTAACCATTGGCCGCCCTTGGGCACCCTTCGCGGCTTCGAAGCCGCCGCCCGGTTGGGCAGTTTCCACAAGGCCGCCGAGGAACTGCACCTCACCCAATCGGCAATCAGCCAGCAGATTCGCAGCCTTGAGGCGTACCTGGAACAGCCGCTGTTTTTCCGCAGTGGGCGCAGCGTCAGCCTGACCGATGCCGGGCACGATTTCCTCAGCACCACCCAGGCGTTATTGCAGCAATTGGCCGTGGGAGTTCGTCGCCTGGGGCAGTACCGCAAACCCAATCAACTGGTGCTCAACACCACGCCAACCTTCGCCCGCCACTGGTTGTTACCGCGCCTGGAAGATTTCCGCCGCCAGCACCCTGAAGTGGACCTGTGGATATTCAGCACCGACGAAGTCCCGGACATGGCCAGCCAGACCATCGACCTCGCCGTGCGCGACGACATCAGTTCCCAGGCCGAATGCAGCTTCAAGGTGCTGCATACCGACCGCCTTTTCCCGGCGTGCCATCCGCGCGTGTTGGCACTGCCCAAGGAGCAACGCACCACCCTCCACGGCGAACGGGAGATGGATTGGAGCCATTGGGCGGTAGAGGCCGGGATTGATGTGGGCCAGAAGGATCAGGGGCTGAATTTCTCTGACCCCGGGCTGTTGCTGGATGCGGCGTGTACGGGGTTGGGGATTGCGCTGGTCAGCCGGTTATTGAGTCGCCAGGCGCTGGAGAGCGGGCTATTGCAGCCGCTGGTAGAGGCAACCATTCGCGGCCCAAACTGGGCCTTGCTGACCCACCGTGACAGCGAGAACAACCCGCTGGCACGGTGCTTCAGTGAATGGTTGATCGGCAATCTGGCAACTGCCGGCGCCGGTTAGCCGCGGCTGACGCTCAACTTCTCCCACAAAAAGCTGTAGACCAGCGCACTCATATGCGCAGCCTGTGCATTGTCCGCCGCCCCGCCGTGCCCACCCTCGATATTTTCGTAGTACGTCACGTCCTTGCCGGCGTCGATCATCTTCGCCGCCAGCTTGCGGGCGTGGGCTGGATGCACCCGGTCATCGCGGGTCGAGGTCAGGAAAAACACCGGTGGGTAGGCCTTCGCCGGATCGAACAGGTGGTACGGCGAAAACGTCTGGATGTACGCCCACTCTTCAGGCTCGTCCGGATTACCGTACTCCCCCATCCACGACGCTCCGGCCAACAAGAGGTGATAGCGCTGCATGTCGAGCAGGGGCACCTGGGAGACGATTGCACCGAACAGTTCAGGGTATTGGGTCAGCATATTGCCGACCAACAGACCACCGTTACTTCCACCCTCCGCGCCCAAGTACCGGGGCGAAGTAATCCCGCGGTCGATCAGGTCACGGGCCACCGCGGCAAAATCTTCATAGGCGCGCGGACGGTTTTGCTTGAGTGCCGCCTGGTGCCAGCGAGGACCGTATTCACCGCCACCGCGAATGTTGGCAACCACATACACCCCGCCTTTCGAGAGCCAGGCGCGGCCTACTTCACCGGAGTAATGCGGGGTCAGGGAGTATTCAAAGCCGCCGTAGCCATAGAGCAAGGTCGGCTCCGTGCCATCGAGGGGCAAGTCTTTCCCGCGCACCACGAAATACGGCACACGGGTGCCATCCCTGGAGACCGCGAAGTGCTGCTCGACCACATGCCGGCTGGAGTCGAAGAATGCCGGCAAGGTTTTCAGTACCTCGGGCGGATGACCGATCTCGGCCAGCGACAAGGTGGTCGGCGTCAGGTAGTCGGTGGTTACCAGCCAGACCGCATCACTGTCGTCGCTGTCCACCGCGCTGGCATACACCGTCCCCATGCCGGGCGCGCCGGTGAACGGGCTGCGCTGCCATCCGTTCGCACCGGGAGTCAGCACACTGAGGCGATTCTTGACGTGATCGAGTACGTTCAGCACCAGGTGATTCAGCGTCCAGAAAAAACCCGCCAGCGAGGTGCTGTCCGTAGGGGTGAAGAGCACGTCGAAATCCCGCTGGCCTGCCATGAAGGCATCAAACCGGATCGCCAGCAACGAGCCGGCCACAAACACCTCATCGAGCGTCCAGTCCTCCCGCAGTTCCAGCAGCAGCCAGTCTTTGTACACCGACTTTTCCGCCGAGTTCGGCGCGTCGATTTTGCTTAACTGGTTGTCGCTGCCCCGCAGGTACAGTTCGTTGTTGTAGAACGCCAGCGTGCGGCTGACGAAGTCACGCTCATGGCCGGGCGTGTCGTCGTGCATCGCCGCAATGTACATGTCATCCAGCGTGCCTTCGTAGACAACACGGGCGGCACTCAGCGGTGTACCGCGCTGCCACTGTTTGACGATGCGCGGGTAACCGGAGCGGGTCATCGTCCCTTCACCAAAATCGGTGAAGACATAGACGTTGTCACGGTCGATCCAGCCCAGGCCACCCTTGGACTCGGGCAACTGGAAGCCGTCTTCGACCCAGGTCCTGGTGGCCAGATCAAACTCCCGGGTGACACTCGCGTCCGCCCCGCCACGGGACAACGCCAGCAGACAGCGCTGGTAGTCCGGGCGCAAATAGTCAGCACCGTGCCACACCCAGTTTTCGCCTTCGGCGGCGTTCAGTGCATCAAGGTCCAGCAGCGTTTCCCAGGCGGGCTGCGGCTTGCGGTACTCCTCAAGCGTGGTGCGACGCCACAGGCCCCGCGGGTGAGCGGCGTCCATCCAGAAGTTGTAGTAATAGGCGCCGACCTTGTCGACGTGGGGGATATTGCTGTCCGAGTCCAGCATCTCCAGCACCTCGGCCTTGATCTGCTGGAAACTGGCGGAGCGGGCGAGACGGTCTTCAGTCTTGAGGTTCTGGGCCTGTACCCAGTGCATTGATTGCTCGCCTTCGACGTCTTCAAGCCATTGGTAGGGATCGGTGGACGTTTCGGGAAGTTTTGACATGTTCGAATCCTGTCGAAAAGCAGAAATGGATAGCGTGCCCGACTTTGACCCTTTTTGAGCGATAAAAAAAGCAAGAAACCGGGTGTGCTAGCCGATCTGATCGGCGATACATGGCGGAGGTACCGCAGGTTGCTACGGCAGGAGGACAAGCGATGGCTGACAAAAACATGTGGATGCTGATGGGCGCCGACGCAAAACCCTTCCCAAGCCCCGAGCCGGGAATGCTGGGCGGCCACCGCCGCGGCAAGCGCTATGGAAAGCTCGACTGTCGTGCGGCGCTGCGGGCCATTGCGCGTGGCGGCTACGTGAAAAATCGCGTGTTTTTTCTCGATGAAGCGACAGCTATCGCCGCGGGATTTCGTCCTTGTGCGGTGTGCATGCCAGCCGAATATCGCCTGTTTCGAGGGCACGCCTGAATCGAGTGTCTGGGACAAATTCCAGGCAAAAAAAAGCCTGCATTTCTGCAGGCTTTTTACTATCTTGCTCCACGACCTGGACTCGAACCAGGGACCCAATGATTAACAGTCATTTGCTCTACCAACTGAGCTATCGCGGAATGCGCCGTATGTTACTGATTGAAAAGGAGAAGTCAAGCATTCAGTGAGATTTTTGCTTCATCCAGGTGCGCCGTGCTGGAAAATCATCACGCGACTTCCTGTCACGACGCTGTCATACGTCAACGCCAACATCCGTGGATACCCCGCCCCCTACCCTCTTCTTGAAGGATGACACATGCACACTCGCTCAGGCCCGCCAGCGGTAAAAACCCTGCTTGCCCGTTTTATCGTTATCGGATGCAGCCTGACAGTGAGCGCGTGTGACAGTGTGACCAGGAGCGCGCCTGTCGCGCCTGCTTCGTTCAAAACCCTGGACGGTGCACCGCCGTTGGTTATCGGCCATCGCGGCCTGCCAGGACTGTACCCGGAAGAAACCCGGGCCTCCTACGAACATGCAGCCGACGCTGGTGCGGATTCGCTGGAGCTGGACCTGCACATGACCAAGGACTGTGTATTGGTGACCCGGCACAATCCCTGGTTGAGCGACAACACCAATATCAGCGACGTCGCGAAGACCAATCCAGAAGTTGCACGCCGCAAGCGCACGGTTCCCGGTGTACTGGTTAACGTCAAATATCCCGCCACTGCAGAAAATGGCCCGGCTCAATACCTCAGTGATCTGACGAACCCCAACGATCCAAAATCCGTGTTGAAGTCCTTGATCGTGGATGGCGAAGACCATACCAACGACTGGTCAATCAGCGATTTCACCCTGGCCGAACTCAAGCAATGGATCGGCGGCACGACGTACGACGCCCGCGACGAGCGGCCGACCGAACTCAACGGCAAGCTACCGATCCTGAGTTTCCAGGAAGTGATCGACATCGCAAAAGCCAAAAGCGCCGCCACAGGCCGTGTGATTACCACCTACCCGGAAAGCAAAAACCCGATCTGGAACAACGCCCAGGCCATCGCCAATGGTTGCGGCGCGCCGGGCAGTCATCCGTTCGAAGCGGCGTTTCTCAAGACCCTTAAAGACAACAACCTGAATCGCAAAGACGCGCCGGTGTTTGTGCAGAGCTTTGACCCAAGCAGCCTGAAATACCTGCGCTCTATCGGCCTGCAATCCAGGGCGGTGCAGTTGGTGGATGGGAACGGTGTGAACTTCAAGACCGGCGAGACCATTTTCATCACGGACAAACCCAACACCTTCGTCAGCGGCCGCCCCTACAGCTGGACCGTCGCGGGCGATCCACGTTCCTTTGGTGCGATGCTGACACCGGCCGGGTTGGCCGAGGTCAAGACCTACGCCGACGGCATCGGGCCGTGGAAGCCGCAGGCGATGTCGCTGACCGCTGCTTCAGCACAAACCCCGGGTTTGCCCGAGGTCGACACCTTCAAGCCGACCAGCCTGATCAGCGATGCCCACAAGGCCGGTTTGTTCGTCCATATCTTCACCTTCCGCAACGAAGCGAAGTACCTGGCCGGTGCCTACAAGGGCAATCCGGCGGCCGAATACCTTGCCTTCTTCCGGGCGGGCGTTGACGGTGTATTTACGGACTTCACGCCGACGGCCGTTGCGGCCCGAAACACCTACCTTAAAGAAGTCGCGCGCTAAACAGTCATCAAGGTAAATGGCGGCCTTCGCGGCCGCCATTGCTCAATCCAACTGCTCGATCACCCCGCCCGCCTTGAGCTGCCCCAGTTGCTCTGCCGACAAACCCAGGCGCTCGCCCAGCACTTCATCCGTATGCTGCCCCAACATCGGTGCCGGCCTTACATACTCCACCGGCGTGCCCGACATCTTGATCGGGCTGCCGACCATGGCGAACTCCGGATTCTTGGGATGCGGGATCTTCACCATCAACCCCCGGGCAATCACCTGGGGCTCTTCCAGTGATTGCGCGATGTTGTTGATCGCCCCCACCGGCACCTTCGACGCGTGAATGCTCGCCACCCACTCGTCCGCCGTACGCCCCAGAAAGTGCGCTGACAACAGCTCGACAATCTCCGCCCGATGCGCAACCCGATCAGCATTACGCCGAAAGCGCGGGTCCTCCGGCAGGTGCGACAAGCCTATGCTGTGGCACAGCGCAATAAACTGGCTGTCGTTGCCGCAGGCAATAATGAAGTCGCGGTCTGCCGCACGGAACACCTGGTACGGCACGATGTTGGCGTGGGCGTTGCCATACCGCTCCGGCACTTTGCCCGAGGCCAGGTAGTTCATGCTCTGGTTGGCCAGGGTTGCGACTTGTACGTCCAGTAGCGCCATGTCGATGTGTTGGCCAACGCCGGTGCGTTCGCGGCTGAGCAGTGCGGCCTGGATGGCGACGGTGGAATACAGTCCGGTCATCAGGTCGGAAAACGCCACGCCGACTTTTTGCGGGCCGCCGCCGGGCAGGTCGTCGCGTTCGCCGGTGATGCTCATCAGGCCGCCGATGCCCTGGATGATGAAGTCGTAGCCGGGCTCTTCGGCACGCGGGCCGGTCTGGCCGAAGCCGGTGATGGAGCAATACACCAGCCGCGGATTGATCTCGGCCAGGGTCGCGTAATCCAGGCCATAACGCGCCAGGGAGCCGGCCTTGTAGTTTTCGATCAGTACGTCGGAGCTGGCCGCCAGGGCTCGCACCAGTTCCTGGCCTTCGGAGGTGGCGAGGTCGATGGCCACGGATAATTTGCCGCGGTTGGTGGACTGGTAATAAGACGCTTGCCCGGACGACTCACCGGTGTCGGTCTTCATCCACGGCGGGCCCCAACCACGGGTGTCGTCACCGCTCTGTGGCCGTTCGATCTTGATCACTTCCGCGCCGAGGTCAGCCAACACCTGGCCACACCAGGGCCCGGCCAATACCCGGCTTAAATCCAGCACCCGCAAACCTGTCAATGCACCCATTATTCTTGTCCTGTGATGAATCGAAATCAGCCGACTGCCGGCTCTTCATGACGCAGGGAAATCCCCAGCACTGCACGCCGCCGCAGCCAGGGGCTGGGGCGATAACGTGGGTCGTGGGTGAGTTCGCTCATGCGCTGCAAAATCGTGAGGATGCGCCGGGGCCCGAGGGCATCGCCCCACGCCAGCGGCCCCTGCGGGTAACCCAGGCCGAGTTGTACGGCCTGGTCGATGTCGTCGACGCTGGCGATGCGTTGCTGGGCGATATCGCAGGCCAGGTTGACCACCATCGCCAAGGTGCGTTGGGCGACGAAGCCGACGCTGTCACCGATCACCGTCACGCCCACCCCGTCACTGGCGAGCAGCGCGTGGGCGGCGTCGCGCGTGGCGGTGGACGTCAGCGGGTTTTGCATCAGGGTGCGATGGCGTGACAGGTCAGTCAGCAGGTCGATGCACAGGGTGCGCGCCGGGTCGGTGTGGAAGCGTTCGCTGGCCGAGGTGGCATCAAGGCCGTAAGGCGCCAGCAGGCACAACGCTTCAGGCGAAGGCTGCGCCGCGCTTTCAAGGTGCGCGCCCAACTCAATCACCAAGGCGCTCAGGCGCTCGTAGTCGTCGGCGTTTTCGGTGGCGATCCATACCGGCGGCAACGGCTTCACTGAAGGCACCGGCTGCAGCTGCGGGCCGTCGACCACCTGGCCATTTTCATAACGGTAGAAGCCCTGCCCGCTCTTGCGCCCCAGGCGTCCGCCCACCAGCATCTGACGGGTCAGGGGCGACGGTTTGTAGCGCGCTTCTTGATAGAACTGGTTGTAGATCGACTCCATCACCGGGTGGGAAACGTCGAGACCGGTGAGGTCCAGCAATTCCAGCGGGCCCATGCGAAAGCCTGCGCCTTCACGCAGGATACGGTCGATATCGCCGCGCTCGGCAATGCCTTCATCGAGCATTTTCAAGGCTTCGGTACCGTAGGCACGGCCGGCGTGGTTGACGATAAAGCCCGGGGTGTCCTTGGCACGCACACCGCGATGGCCGGTGCGGGCAACGAAGGCCAGCAGGTCGTCGCCGACCTTCGGCGCAGTGGCCAGGCCGTCGATCACTTCGACGACGCGCATCAACGGCACCGGGTTGAAGAAGTGCAGACCGGCAACCCGCTCAGGGTGTTGGCAGCCTGTGGCGATGGCAGTGACCGACAGCGACGAGGTGTTGGTGGCGAGGATGCAACCCGCGCTGACCACGCCTTCCAACTGCTGCAACAGGCCGCGCTTGGCGTCGAGGTTTTCGACGATGGCTTCCACCACCAGGTCGCAGTCGTGCAGCGCCTCAACCGTGGCGGCGACGTGCAGGTTCTCCAACGCGGCGTCCATCGCCGCCTGGGTGATCTTGCCCTTGGCGGCCAGCTTCGAGAGTGTGGCGCCGAGATTATCCCGAGCGGTTTGCGCGGCGCCATTGCGGGCATCGAACAAGCGCACCAACACGCCCGCCTGGGCGGCAATCTGTGCAATCCCGGCGCCCATCACGCCGGTGCCGACCAGGCCCATGATCTTGATTGAATCAGCCATTGTCATTCCCCCAGGTAGTTCGCGGTGCGTTTTTCGAAGAACGCCGCGGCGCCCTCCTTCTGGTCTGCCGAGTCGAACAGCAGTTGAAAGGCCTTGCGCTCCAATACCAGCGCGCTTTCCAGCGGCAGGTCGGCGCCGGCGAGCATCACTTCCTTGATCTGCTCCACCGCCAGCGGCGGCAACGCAGCGATCTGCGCGGCCAGTTCCAAGGCGCGAGGGATAGTCTGGTCATCCGCCACCACTTCGCTGAGCATGCCCATGGCGAGGGCTTCCGGCGCCTTGACCATGCAGCCGGTCAACGCGATGCGCATGGCCTGGAACTTACCCACGGCACGCACCAGGCGCTGGGTGCCACCGGCGCCCGGCATCAGGCCCAACTTGACCTCGGGTTGAGCGAACCGCGCCGACTCTCCGGCGACGATCAGGTCGCAATGCATGGCCAGCTCACAACCGCCCCCCAGGGCAAAACCGTTCACCGCAGCGATCACCGGCTTCGGGCAGCGGCTGATGGCTTCCCACAAATACTCGGTGTGCCGGCGGTACATCTCGATCGGCGTGGCGCTGGCGAATTCCTTGATGTCGGCACCGGCCACGAAAAACTGATCGCCGCCGGTGAGCACGATGGCGCGCACATCACGTCGCTTGGCCAGGGCACGAAAATGCTCGGCCAGTTCTTCGCGAACCTGGGCGTTCAAGGCGTTTTTTACTTCGGGACGGTGGATGCGTACCACGGCAACGCCATTGTCCTGGACGTCGAGGTGCACTACGGGTTGGTCGAGGCTGGCCACAAATTCTCCTGCTGCAATGTTCTTGTTCGTTCGGATATTGCCAGTTTCGCTATGCGAAACAACATTCCGTATTTAGCGATAATCATAAGGACCGAGTCGCCGTGATGTAAACGTAAAAACCTGAGCCACCCATAAATCGGGCTATAACTCGTTGTTTAGACGAGTTTTATTAAACAAAAAGACAATCAACTGCGAAGTTGATTAGTTTCGCTGTGCGGAATACAATTTTGTTTTGTTGATTTTCTAAAAAAAGGGGGACTAACATGCGCCGTCGAAACCTGGACCCGAACACAACAGAAACACCGGCCGGCAACCACGCGTTCGAGCACTTGCTGATCGATCCGATGAATGCCGACGAGGAAGAAGACAAGGACCGCCAGTTCGTCACCGCCCTGGCCCGAGGCTTGGAATTGCTGCGTTGCTTCACCCCCAGCGAAAGCGTGCTGGGTAACCAGGAGCTGGCGCGCAAGACCGGGCTGCCAAAGCCGACGATTACACGGATGACTCATACGCTGACCCGCTTGGGGTATCTCAAGCACCTGCCGCAGTCGGGCCGGTATCAGCTGGATGTAGGGGTGATGGCGTTCGGTTACGCGATGCTGTCGAACCTGTCGGTGCGGGCTGTGGCCCATCCGCTGATGGAGACGATGGCCAAGTACGCCCAGGCCGCTGTGGCCATGGCCACCCGCGACCGTTTGGACATGGTGTACCTGGACGTGGTCCAGGGCGAAGCCAACATGACCATGCGCCGCCAGGTCGGTACACGGTTGCCGTTGCACTTGAGTTCCGCAGGCCGCGCCTGCCTGGCAGCGATGCCGGAAAACGAGCGGGAATTTATCCTCGACCATATCCGCCAGCGTCACCTGGAGGACTGGCCGGGTATCAGGAAGGGCCTGGAACGTGCCTTCCGGGATTACACCGATTTCGGCTACTGCATGTCGATCGGTGAGTGGCACCGCGATGTAAACGCCATCGCCGTACCGCTGTTGCATGCACAACATGGGCTGCTGACGTTCAACTGTGGCGGACCGAGTTTTCACCTTTCCCGGGAGAAACTCGAGGACGACATCGGGCCCCGTCTCAAGCACATGGTGAACAACATCGAGGCCGCTGCCCGCTAGACAGATCGGTGCAAGGCCTCGGCAGATTGACGACAACAGGCCCGCCGAACGGGCCGCTGAGGAATGCACATGATCCGAGACCCCGAAACGCTTCATCTGTTGCTGGAAACCCTCCAGCAGTTCGTCAACGAAGCGCTGATCCCACGGGAAAACGAACTGGCCGAGACCGATGACGTCCCGGCGGATATCGTCAGCCAGTTCCGCGAGTTGGGCCTGTTCGGCCTGACCCTGCCCGAAGCCTACGGCGGCCTCGGGCTGACCATGGAAGAAGAGGTCAACGTGGCCTTTGAACTGGGCCGAACCTCTCCGGCATTCCGCTCCTACTTCGGCACCAACAACGGCATCGGTTCCATCGGCATCCTGCTGGACGGCACCGAGGCGCAGAAGCAGCACTACCTGCCGAAACTGGCCAGCGGCGAGTTGCTCAGCTCGTTCTGCCTGACCGAACCGGACTCCGGCTCCGACGCCGCCTCGCTGAAAACCACGGCGGTGCGCGACGGTGACCACTATGTCATCAACGGCACCAAGCGCTTTATCACCAACGCCCCCCATGCCGGGATCTACACCGTGATGGCCCGCACCAACCCGGACATCAAGGGCTCGGGCGGCATCAGTGCGTTTATCGTCGAGCGCAACACGCCGGGCCTGTCCCTGGGAAAGCGTGACCACAAGATGGGCCAGAAAGGCGCCCACACCTGCGACGTGATTTTCGACAACGTGCGCGTGCCGGCCGACCAGTTGATCGGCGGCGTCGAAGGCGTGGGGTTCAAGACCGCGATGAAGGTGCTCGACAAGGGTCGCCTGCACATCGCCGCCGTCAGCGTCGGGGCTGCCGAACGCATGCTCAACGATGCCCTGAATTACGCCCTGGAACGCAAACAGTTTGGCCAGCCGATTGCCGAGTTCCAGCTGATCCAGGCGATGCTCGCCGACAGCAAGGCCGAGATCTACGCCGCCCGTTGCATGGTGGTAGACGCTGCGCGCAAGCGTGACGAAGGCCTGAACATCGGCACCGAAGCGTCCTGCTCGAAGATGTTCGCCACGGAAATGTGCGGCCGCGTGGCCGACCGTTGCGTGCAGATTCACGGCGGTGCCGGGTATGTGAGCGAGTACGCCATCGAGCGGTTCTATCGCGATGTGCGCTTGTTTCGGCTGTATGAAGGCACCACGCAGATCCAGCAATTGGTGATCGCCCGCAACATGATTCGCGAGGCCAAGCACTGAACCCCAGAAACAACACAGAACCCGTGTGGGAGCTGGCTTGCCTGCGATGCAGACAACTCGATCTGGCAGTGACACCGCAGCGATGCTATCGCAGGCAAGCCAGCTCCCACAGTGACCGTGTTCCAACCGTATTACCGCAACACCCATAACTTGTGCCCTAACAACTACAACAAGGTATCGCTATGGAAGTCGCCGCTCAGGCGGGTGCGTTGTCGCCCGCGAAAAACAACCTGTGGATCATTGTCTTCATCTTCTGCTTCCTCGGCCTGCTGATCGACGGTGCCGACTTGATGCTGCTGTCCTACAGCCTCAGCAGCCTCAAGGCCGAGTTTGGCCTGACCAGCGTCGAAGCCGGCAGCCTGGGCAGTTTCACCCTGGCCGGGATGGCCATCGGCGGGATTTACGGGGGCTGGGCCTGTGATCGTTTTGGCCGGGTGAAGACCGTGGTCTGGAGCATCGTGCTGTTCTCCGCCGGCACGGCAATCCTGGGCATGACCCACAGTTATTGGCAGTTCGCGAGCACACGCTTCTTCGCCTCCCTCGGGCTGGGCGCGCTGTATGTCGCGTGCAATACGCTGATGGCCGAGTACGTGCCGACCCGCTATCGCACCACCGTGCTCGGCACCCTGCAGGCCGGCTGGTCGGTGGGCTACATCGTCGCCACCTTGCTCGCCGGCTGGATTCTGCCGAACCACGGCTGGCGCTGGTTGTTCTACGTAGCGATCATCCCGGTGATCCTCGCCGTGCTGATGCAACGCCTGGTGCCGGAGCCCCAAGCCTGGATCAAGGCCCAGGCCGAACGCGCCCGGGAAAAGGCCGAAGGTATCAAGCGCGTCTCTGCGAAGAAACCCGACGGCATGTTCAAGCTGATCTTCAGCGACCCGAAAGCCAGCCGCATGTTTGTCCTCTGGGCGCTGACCGCAGGCTTCCTGCAGTTTGGCTACTACGGCGTCAATAACTGGATGCCGTCGTACCTGGAAGGCGAGTTGGGGATGAACTTCAAGTCGATGACCAGCTACATGGTCGGTACCTACGCGGCGATGATATTCGGCAAAATCCTCGCCGGGCTCGCGGCAGACCGCCTGGGCCGGCGCCTGGTGTTCGCCGTCGGCGCGCTGGGCACGGCGATTTTCCTGCCGGTGATCGTGCTGTTCCAGAGCCCGGACAACATCTTGTGGATGCTGATTGTGTTCGGGTTCCTGTACGGCATTCCCTACGGCGTGAATGCGACCTACATGACCGAAAGCTTCGAGGCGAAATTTCGCGGCTCGGCAGTGGGCGGGGCCTACAACATTGGCCGAATTGGCGCAGCGGTGGCACCGGCAGCCATTGGCTTCCTGGCGTCCCATGGCTCGATCGGCGTCGGATTTCTGGTGATGGGCGGCGCGTACTTTATCTGCGGAGTGATTCCAGCGCTGTTTATCCGCGACAAGCAGTTTGACCCGCAAAAACAATAAGCCCCACGCCGGGGCCCGCAGCGACGCGGGCCCGGCTATAAGACGTGCGGCAGTTATAACCCCCGACAAACCGGGCTAGACTATACGTCAGTCCTACGGAACTGAAGGAACAGTACGACGCTCTCACCCAGCCTGTAAGACAGTTTTGTGCTTAGGGGCTCATACGCTTATGAAAACACCGACCCAGACCAACGCAATTGACTTCGACAGCGCCAAATTGCAACGCCTGGGCTTTGGTCAGCCGTCCCTTCTTACACGACGCCCTGCCACGGTTGAGCAACTTCGCCAGCAACTGGGCATGCAATTGCAAACCAGCCTGGAGCCGGAGCACATCCTTGCGCTGTTCTTCCGCGAAATCCAACGCCTGGTGCCGCTGGACGCCCTGCAATACCGTCACGAAGCCAGCGACCTGCGCCTGGAGTACGGCCACCGCGGCCATCATTCGGTGAGCTATGCCCTCAGCCACGAAGGCGAGCACCTCGGCGAACTGGTGTTTCGGCGCAACCAACGCTTTCTCGAAGACGAACTGGCCAACCTGGAGTCGCTGCTGGCCACCCTGCTCTACCCGATGCGCAACGCCCTGCTCTACCGGGCGGCGACCCGCAGCGCCCTGCGCGACCCGCTGACCGAAACCGGTAACCGCATCGCCATGGACCAGACCCTGCAGCGGGAAATCGACATGGCCCGCCGGCACCTGCAGCCGCTGTCCTTGCTGATGCTGGACATCGACCACTTCAAGCACATCAACGACACCCACGGCCATGCTACGGGCGACAAGGTGCTCAAGGCCGTTGCGGCCTCGATCAAAAGCCAGTTGCGCAATGTGGACATGGTGTTTCGGTTTGGCGGGGAAGAGTTTCTGATCCTGCTGTCCAACACCGGCCGGGACGCGGCGTCGATGGTCGGTGAGCGCCTGCGCCACGCGGCACAGGCCCAGGATTACTGGGCGGACGATGAACGTATCGAATTGACCGTGAGCCTGGGCTGCTCGACCTTGCTGGCCGGAGAGTCCGCCGAGAGCGTGCTGCGCCGGGCGGACAACGCCTTGTATGTGGCCAAGCGTGAAGGCCGCAACCGCCTGGCAATGGCGGGGTAACCGCTTTACTTCACAGCGGCCCCGCCATCACAGGGTTCAGGCTTCGCTGGCAACCAGGGTGGGTTGTTTACGGGGGGTGGCCACCGACTTTTCCAACTGCATGCAGCGTTCCAGGAACAGGTACATGTAGTCGTAGCTCTTGCACACCGCTTGACGCAGCTCTACCTGCAGTTCCTTGGTCGGGTTCATGCCGGCCAGGGTACAGATGATTTCCAGCGCTTCCCACGGGTGAGCGTCATCGTACTGGGCATGCATCTTCAGCCACTTCATGGCGCGCTTGCGGTCTTCCTCAGGGAAAGCCGCGGCATAGACGCCAGTGGAACACACCACGGCGGACCACTCCCCAGTGGCCCCCTCGATGGCGTAGTTGGTGGCGGCAATCGCGACAATCAGCGAATCGGCCGAGCTGGTGTGCCAGCACCAATGGCTGAGTGCATGCAGCTCCGGCGGCACTTCCTGTGCCTGCAACTCTTCCAGGCTGACGCCATGGGCGCGGGCCCAATGCACCCAATAATCGGCGTGGTTGAGTTCCACGCGAATATTGCGCATCAGCCAG